>NZ_JBDUUF010000013.1:0-93599 GCF_039939235.1 Gordonia aurantiaca
ACCGCCAGCGCGCCCAGGACACCCTCGGCGGCTTGACGCCCATCGAGTTCGAAGCCAAGCTAGCCGAGCCGCTCACACTCGCGGCCTAAACCGAACCTGTCACCAGTTCGTTCCTCACGCCCACCAGCTCCTCATGTACGGCGTCGTGCCGACACCCGAGTCCAACGCTCGGGTCATCGGAAACACCTACCAGCAGGACTACTACGGCATCGGGCCGAAGAACGTTTACCAGTATTCGATCCGGCCGACGAAAGACGGTGGCGTAGCCAGCTACTCGTCGCATCCGGCCGTTGAGTGGTACTACCGGACGGAGTATCACCGGACCAAGAACGGCTATGTCGGCACGACGTACAACTTCGGTGTGCCGATCGGCACCATGCTTCTCAAAGAGCAGCCCAAGGGCCGCTGACTGTATCTGACCACTGCAATCGCTGTGTCCGACGCCAATCGTCGGACACAGCGATTGTCACATCAGCAGTAGTGCTCGCCGGGCGGTCGGCAGTCGTGAGCTCATAGCTACGCACCCCTGACGTCGGCCGTCCGAGCCACCGTCCGCAGTACAGCAGCCCGTCGCTGCATCACCGACTGCACCGACTCCACATACGCTCTGATCTGAGCGGTGCCGATCGTGTAGCAACTGACGCCCAGGGCTGCAGCGATGTCCGCTGCAACCTCTGCAGGCGCCATTCCCTCTGTCCCTCCGTGGAACCGGGGGTCAGCCAGATTAACCACCCGCGCCGCCTCAGCGAGCTCGAAGGCCGTCTCCGGCGACAGCCCCTCGAGGCGCGAAGCGTCTAACAGGCGCTGCACCATCCTGCGCAGCAACGTCCGCGGGCACAGCGACTTTGGCGCCGCCAGAGTCCGCATCGCCTGATTCGGTTCAATCATCAACTCCCCCACTTCCGCTCGACGAACCACTCTGAGAACAGGCGCCGACCGGATCGGTGCCGAGTCTTCGTCGCAACAGCTGAGAAAAGATCCATCGCAACGGGTCTTGTATCGACCGTAGACAACTAGACCGACAGCAACCAAGGGAAAACGGCCCCCTTTGTTCCCGGCACAGTCACCCCGGTCTGCTGGGTTGCGTCCGGTGTGGCCGGGTCACGCTGGACAGTGACAGTCGATCCGGGTGTGAGGTGCCGGCGGCCGCCGGCATCGACTGCCAGCTGCGCTGTCACCTAATCGGAAGTGGATCGAGGCTAAGAGGAGCCGCTAGGGATGACTACAAGACGCGTGTCTGTGCCGATGCGAATGGCCCGGTCACGCCAACTGGGGCGGTCGAGATGGAGTTCGAGCATCGTGATCCAGCGGTCGAGTTCATACTGGGCGATCATGTTTGAGCTTCCCAGGGGGATCACGAATAGTTCCGATTCCTGATCCCATCGAGTTGTGACGACTACTCCACCCGGGACCGCAGTAACGGTGACATCGTGCATATTGCTCCAGGGGTGTCCCGCGCCAGGCGGCGCGGAATACCACCCTGGCTTGCCAGGTGGGGCAGATGAAGGCACCGCGGGCGGTGCGGAGGTGGCAGCGAGAAGGAAACGCTCCAGCTCAAGCACAGCCTCATTCGACTCACCAGTCTGTTGATCCACCTCATCCACTCCCAGCGTTCACGGCAACCCGTTGTCCAGTCCTCGCATTTACCCTCGCCTGCTTCCGAGCCAGTCTTGCAGTACCCGGTGACCACGCCCATCTGCAGGTCGTCAGGTGCACCGTCTTCCTTCATCGGCCCTGGTTCCCGGTTCCACTTCCGCTCGACGAACCACTCTGAGAACAGGCGCCGACCGGATCGGTGCCGGCGGCCGCCGGCATCGACTGCCAGCTGCGCTGTCACCTAATCGGAAGCGGGCTACGCCCGCGCTGCATTCAAGGGCCTGCTTTGCTGACCCCTTCCATTCTCTTACCTCTGGTCGGCACGCCGCAAGGGCCGCGAAAAACTAATCCGCCCTACGGGTTTCAGGCCTACGGCCCGGATGACTTTTTCGCTGTAAACACCCTTGCACCGACCTCCCGCCGGCAAAGAGATGGCAGGTGTCAAGCAAAGCACCGGCCCGCCAGGGCCGACCACCCAGGAAGGCACCCACCATGCAGCGCACGATTGTCGCCGGGGAGTTGCGCCACCTCGACCCGGCAAGCCTGGTCATCGACGCCAACATTCGCACCGAGGCCGAAGCCACCCTCACGCCTGAGTTCCTCGAGTCAGTTCGAGACGGAGTCCGCCAGCCGATCCTCGCGGTCGAGATCGACGGAGAGGTTCGCGTCCGCGACGGCCAGCGCCGCACTCTCGCCGCCCGACAGACCGAGCTGCCCAGCGTCCCGGTCTACGTCGTTCCTGTCGCCACCGACGCCGACGACAAGGCCATGACCATCGACCGAATCCTCGACCAGCTGACCAGCTTCCAGCGAGAAGAGCTGCGTGAGCGCGACCGGGTTGCAGCGATCGAACAGCTCGCGCTGGCCGGCATGTCAGCGACCCGGATCGCCAAGGCCACCCGCAGCAGCAAGAAGGAGGTAGACCAGACCCTTGCCGTCGCGAAGTCGGCCACCACTCTCAATCTGATCGAGCGGGGAGCCGAACTGACCCTGGAACAGTCGGCAGTGATCGCCGCCTACGACCATGACCCCGAAGCACAGCGGTGGCTGCTGGAAGCCGCCTACCGGGGTCGGTTCGACCACCAGGCCAAGCAGCTAGAGCGCAGCGCCGACGAGCGCGCTGAGCTGCTGGCCCAGGTCGCCGCCTACAAAGCCGAAGGCATCAAGGCCGTCACCCGCTGGCCCGCCGCCCAGAACGGCCAGGCTCGCCTCGAGCTGCTGGTGACCGAATCCGGTGATCCCGTCGACATCGCGGCCGTCCCGGTCGACCATCGCATCGCCTACGTCTCCGCTGACGTCGAGGGCGAATCGTGGGTCGACGCCGACGGCAACGAGGTCGACGAAAACCTCATCGACTTCGAGATCCTCGAACTCATAGAGGACGGCGACGACAGCCCCGCCGATGTGCAGCCCGCAGAGGGATACCTCGACCCCCGCACCCTCATCCACCGCGTCACCCGCACCGTCGAAACCCAGTGGTGGGTGACCGATTACGAGGAACTGGGATACAAGCCGCGCCCTTACGGTGTCTACGGTGTCGCTCCTGGCACCCCGGCGAGCAGTGACGAGGTCAGCGAGGCCGAGAAGGAGGCGCAGAAGCAGGAACGCCGCCGCGTCCGAATCCTCAACGCTGCCAGTGTTGCCGCCCGCGAGGTCCGCATCGAGAAGCTGACCGCCTGGCTCGCCCGCAAGACCCTCCCCAAGGGCAGCGGCCCGAAGGTCGCCAAGTTCATCGCAACGTCGATGCACGCCCACCACGAGATGTTCGGAGCAATGAGCATGCAGGGTGACGCCAAGCGGATCGCGACCACCATCCTCGGCGGCGATCCCGCCGAACTGCTCGACCAGGCCGCCACCGCCGACCGGGCACAGATCATCGGCCTCGGGATCGCGCTTGCAGCCCGCGAAGCGCACATGTGGAAGGACGCCTGGCGACATGCCCAGGACCGCGACTACGACGGCAGCTACGTCCGCGCCCGCGCCGACTACCTGCGTTTCCTCGCCGACGTTCTGAACTACACGCTCTCCGACGTCGAGGAAGTCATCACCGGCGACAAGAACGCCGAGGACCTGCCGCTCGACTGACCAGCCCGGTGTGGGAGGCCACCCCGGGGGCCCCTCCCACTGCCCCACTCACCCGACCACCACCTGCATGACGGACAAACCATGACTCTCGAACTGTTCCCCCGCTGCGTTCTACCTGGATGCATCAATCTCGTCGCCACCCAAGGCCATCCCTGCAGCGAATGCCGCACCATCTTCGGCGACATGCTGCACCACCGCCCTGGCGGAACTCCCCTGACCGCGCACCAACAGCACGAGCGCGACGCCGACACGCTCGCCGCCTACAAAGCCCGACTCCTGGTCGATCCCGACCCAGAGCGCCGCCGCTACGCTCGCAACCAAGCCTCAGAAGCGGGCGAGATACCGAAGCCGAACCAGATGTGCTGGCTGTGCGAAGAACGTCGCACCTGCACCAAGATCGCCGGCCGATGGGAATGCCGCACCTGCCAGCAGATCAGCTAGCCAACGCCCCCCCCCGATAGCCGCAACAGACCCGCACGAGGCGAGCCGTAGGTCGCCGCCCTGATCGTCGCCCCGCAGACAGCAAGAGTGGCCCCCGGTGTTGAGAAGGAGAGCTGGGACCAGGTCCCGCCGGTCACCTCAGGATGGCCGCCCGGTCACCCGCCAGGGAGGCCGGGCGGTACCAGGGAGGCCGGGCGGTATCGGGCAGGGCATCGGAACGGCCCGGTGCGGGCCGTGCTCTGTTGTCCGGTCCGTCGGCTCCGCTGCGCTACGCCGCCGGACCGGGAGGTTCCCAGTTGGGTGGGTGGTCACCTAATACGCGCGCACGTCGACCAAGCCTGACCGGCCCGGGACCCGACCTGTCAACCCACGCCAGGCGGCTACCGCACGTTCTCCGCTGCGCTACGCCCGTGCGCTCCCACCAATTTCGATACCCGTACTCGCTTCGCTCGCACCGAAATTGGTGTCCGGCGCGCGCCTGGACTCTTCGGGGTTGACAGCCCACCCCGACCGGTCCCCCACGTCCTTCGACGTCCGCAACCAGCGGACACAGACGAAAGGACCCGCTCATGCAGTACACCCCCCACTCCCACAGCGCCCTGATCGACGGCACCGTCGCCGCCCTGCTCTGGGAAGCCGCCGACTACCTCGCCAGCGAACCCGAAACCCCGGTCGACCCGCTCTCCCGCATCGGCGACGGCGCACTCAAGGCCGGCCGCATCACCACCACCATCTACTTCGCCGCCGTCGACCTCGCCATCCACGTCACCATCGCCGACTACCCCGACACCAACCGCGACTTCGACTGGGCCAACTGGGGAGACTCTGCGACCAGCCCGCCCCCTACCGTGACCTCATCACCGGCGACACCGGAACCAGCGGCGACTACCGCGAGAGCCCCGTCAGCGCCAACCGGATACTGACCGGGCAGCCCGTCGCCCAGTCGCGTGAGGCGATGCGCGAAAGCCTTGCCACCACCGACCCCATCGACTCCACGAACGTCGAGCTACAGCCCGAACTCGCCGCCAAGGCGATCGTCTCGGCAATCGTGAACTGGCCCACCGAGATCCCTGGCCTGGCCTTCAGACTTCTGGAAGGTGAGCCGACGGTCGCCCCCTTCTTGTCGACCAGTTCGGCGAGCGGGAGTCCGCCTGCCTCGTGATAAGACGCCTTCCTCTTCAACTCTTCGGTCGTGTTGAAATCGAGCGAGCCGTCGTCGTCCACGACAGTGGTCGTGACGATCTCGCCGGCCCGACCCGCCTCATCCGGGAAGGTACTTCCCCAGCCGGCAGGGTTCGAAGGGGTCGCCACCTTGGCGCAGTTCGTCGGCGACACCCAGTCCCCCGGTGCCGCAGAGGCGGCCGCCGGTGCGAAGATCGCTGCCACTCCCAGCGCGGCTCCAACGGTGGTCACGCGAATGGTATTTCGATTCATACGAAGTCCTGCCTCCACATTCATTTCGGCTGATGGTGTCGTCTGGTATTCAATTCGTCGGGCTTCAGCGAACGTAACAGAGGAAATAGCTTCGTATCACCCGCGCGTGCCGCAAGTAGCAACCGTGCACTATCTGCAATAACACATCAAAAAAGGGACAGATCCATCACTTCGTAAAGTGATGGATCTGTCCCCAGAAATGGGGGGTTAATCACTCTATATCCGCACCCCGCCGTGGCGGACAAGCGTCCAACCAGGCATTTTCCTGCTCGTCGAACACGCGGGACCGGGACAGGAACCGCACGCCCTCGGGCGCTTCGAGGCTGAACCCGGCACCCCGGCCCTTCACGACGTCGAGGATCAACTGCGTGTGCTTCCACAGCTCGAACTGGTCGCCGTTGATCCAGACGCGGACCGCCGGAAGTGGTTCCGGCAGCTCGATCTCGCCGACGAGGACGTCGCGTTGGCCGACCCGGTAGTCCCCCACGGGGTAACACATGGGGGCCGAGCCGTCACAGCATCCACCGGACTGGTGGATCATGAGTCCGCCGTGCAGCTCCGACAATTTGGTCAGGAGCTGCACGGCGGCGTCTGTGGCGACCACCCGATCAACGGCGTTGCGTTCGGTGGTCATTCTCAATCACCTTCTGTGACTTGATGAGTGGCTCAGAAGAAGCCCTTCGCGTTCTGAGCGTAGCCGACCAGGAGGTTCTTGGTCTGCTGGTAGTGCTCGAGCATCATCAGGTGGGTCTCGCGGCCGATGCCGGACTGCTTGTAGCCGCCGAAGGCCGCGTGAGCCGGGTAGTCGTGGTAGGTGTTGGTCCACACACGACCGGCCTGGATCTCACGACCGGCGCGGTAGGCGGTCGAGCCGTCGCGGCTCCACACGCCGGCACCGAGGCCGTATAGGGTGTCGTTGGCGATGTGCATCGCGTCGGCGAAGTCCTTGAAGGTGGTGACCGCGAGGACCGGGCCGAAGATCTCCTCCTGGAAGATGCGCATCTTGTTGCTGCCCTGGAACACCGTCGGCTTGATGTAGTAGCCGCCGGACAGGTCGCCGCCGAGATCGGCCGGTTCGCCGCCGATGAGGACCTCGGCGCCCTCCTCCTTCCCGATGGCCAGGTAGGACGAGATCTTCTCGAACTGGTCGTTCGACGCCTGGGCACCCATCATGGTGTCGGTGTCGAGCGGGTTGCCCTGCTTGATTTTCGAGACGCGGTCGACGGCCTTGGCGATGAACTCGTCGTAGATGTCCTGCTGGATCAGCGCGCGGCTCGGACAGGTGCACACCTCGCCCTGGTTGAGCGCGAACATCGAGAAGCCCTCCAGCGCACGGTCGAGGAAGCCGTCGTCGGCCGCCATGACGTCGTTGAAGAAGATGTTCGGGCTCTTGCCGCCGAGCTCGAGGGTGACCGGGATGAGGTTCTCCGACGCGTACTGCATGATCAGGCGGCCGGTGGTGGTCTCACCGGTGAACGCGATCTTGCGGATGCGGTTGCTCGAGGCGAGCGGCTTGCCCGCCTCGACGCCGAAGCCGTTGACGACGTTGAGGACACCCGCGGGCAGCAGGTCGCTGATCAGGCTGACCAGGTAGAGGATCGACGCCGGGGTCTGCTCGGCCGGCTTGAGGACCACCGCGTTGCCGGCGGCGAGGGCCGGGGCCAGCTTCCAGACGGCCATCAGGATCGGGAAGTTCCACGGGATGATCTGGCCGACGACGCCGAGCGGCTCGTGGAAGTGGTAGGCGACGGTGTCCTCGTCGATCTCGGAGATCGAGCCCTCCTGCGCACGCAGCGCACCCGCGAAGTAGCGGAAGTGGTCGATCGCGAGGGGGATGTCGGCGGCGAGGGTCTCGCGGACGGCCTTGCCGTTGTCCCAGGTCTCGGCGACGGCGAGCTTCTCGAGGTTCTCCTCCATGCGGTCGGCGATGCGCAGCAGCGCGAGGGAGCGCTCGGCGACGGAGGTCTTGCCCCAGGCGGGTGCGGCCTTGTGGGCGGCGTCGAGGGCGAGGTCGATGTCCTCTGCGGTCGATCGCGCGACCTCGCAGAAGACCTTGCCGTCGACCGGCGAGGTGTTCTCGAAGTACTGACCCTTCACCGGCGGGGTCCACTGGCCGCCGATCCAGTTGTCGTAGCGCGACTCGTAGCTCATCACCGAGCCATCGGCACCCGGCTTTGCGTAGACGGTCATGGTCACTCCTCTGTGGGGCCTCGGGGGCCGCCTGTACATGTCACACCGGACACCCTGGCGTTCCGATGTGATCTGCTGCACACAGTAGGAGTGCATTCGTTGCACAAGGGTTGCAACGAATGCAACGCGCGATGACCTGGGCCTTTCAGAGCCCGTAGCGCTTGTCGAGCAACCTGATGCGACCTCCGGCGAGGGGGCGGTCGGGGTGTCCGACCGGGAGGCGATGCTCCAGCCGGCGCCAGGCGACGAGGTCGTCGCGACCATGCACCGACGACGTCCACTTCCGTAATGCCGCCACATCACCGGAGGCGATCAGCCGCGACCGCAGGTCCTCGCGCAGCTCCTCGAAGATCTCCACGATGCCCGGGGCGGTCGACTCGGCCAGGAGCCCGCCGCGGCCCAGGTCGTCGACCACGCTCGCCAGGTCGGTGCCGGATTCGATGCGTGTCCGCAGGTCCTCCAGGTCCGACGACACGTCGAGGGTGAGGCGATAGGGCCGGCTGGCGAGGACGTCGGCGCCGAGGTCGCGCCGCAGCCGCGAGATCTCGGCCCGCACGCTCACCGGGTCGAGCCCGTCCTCGGCCAGCTTGAGCGCGAGCTGTTCGGTGTTGAGTCCCTCCGGGAACGCCTGCAGCAGGACCAGGATCTCGGCGTGACGCGGGGAGAGTGTGCGTGCACTCGTCGGGTCGGCGGTGCGGCGCCACCGGTGCGGGCCGTCGCCGAGAACCGTGACATGCGCGGCGCTCGTCCGCGAACCACCGGGCGCAAAGACCGACGGGTCGGCGAGATCGACCGCACCCGAATGCAATTCACGTTCAACGGCGGCGACGACAGATCGCACGGCGGCGAGCGCGAACGGCGCGGCCACCTCACGGCCGCCGGTCACGTCGATGACCCCGATGACGTGGCCGGTGAACGGGTCGTGCACCGGGGCCGCCGCGCACGACCACTCCTGCACGGGTCCGGCGAAGTGTTCGGGTCCGACGACCTGCACCCCGCGGTCGACGGCGAGCGCGAGGCCCGGCGCGTTGGTGCCGACGACCTCCTCGGCCCAGACCGAGCCCTCGACGAAGTTGATGTTGCCGGCCTTGTCGCGCGCGGCGGAGTCGCCCTCCACCCACAGCAGCCGCCCGACCTGGTCGGTGAGGGCGACGACCACGCCGGTGTCGGCGATCGCGTCGACCATCAGCGACTGCACCAGCGGCCGGACCGCGGTGATCGGATGCGCCGCCCGGTACTCGGCGAACTCCTCGGCCGACATCGCGGGGACGGTGAGGCCGGACGGCAGTTCGTCGACCTGGTGCACGTCGGTGGGGTCCACCCCGCGCTTGAGCGACCTCGCCCAGGATTCGCGGACGATCGACCGGACGGCGTCGGCGGGAGGCATGTTCCCCGACAAGAACTCCTCATACGCACGACGGATGCGCGTCGCCACCGCCGTCGCGTCCGTCATGCGCCCTCCGTCGCTCTTCATATGGGGACGATTCTGCCCGCCATGATGTGATCCGGGCAACATTCGCCGGATCAGGGTGATGCGGGAAGGATAGCGAGGTCCCTAGACGAAGCGGGCGGAGAACTCCCTCGGGGTCATCCCGGTGACCGCTTTGAAGTCGCGGACGAAGTGCGCCTCGTCGGCGTAGCCGAGTTCCGCGGCGAGGACCGCGAGCGTTTCCCCGGGCTCCCGGAGCCGTTCGGCCGCCTCATGGAGCCGGCGCCGCTGGATCAGCCATTTCGGGGTCAGGCCGAGCCGACGCCGGGTGAGCCGTTGCAGGCTGCGTTCGGTGAGGTGGAACCGCTCGCAGATCTGCGCGACCGCAGTGACCGACGACTCGTGTTCGACCCACTCGACGATGTCGTTGACGAGACGTCCCTCGTCGTCCATCGGCAGGTAACCGCGCAGCCAGTCCTCCACGACGTCGGTGGCCGCGCGCTGCGCCGGATCTTCATGGGGGTTGCGCGCCATCTCCGCGCGGACCCGCTCGACGACGTCGGCGCCGGACTCGCCGAACACGTCCGACAGCTCGTCGTACCGGTCCGTGAAGCGACTGACGTCACCGACCAGCAATCCGCCCGTGCCCGGCGTGAGCATGACCCCGACGCCCCATCCGTCTCCGGTGAGCACGGTCTCCGACAGGCCGGTGGCCACACCGTAGAAGCGGGCGTAGGCGTCGGTGACGACGATCAGGCAGACCGGGTACTGCAGCACCCGCTGCGGGGCCTCCGCGCCCGGCGGGACCGACCAGACCGGTACCCAGAACCGGCGGATCAGCTCTGCGAGGTCGGGGGACGGCCCCCACCGGCCGATGCGGTAGGTGGCGTCGCGCGGGTCGACGAGATGGGCGCGTTCGACGTCGTCGACGCGCGTGTGTCCCGGATTGTCGGGTTTCATCAATCCCCATCCCGTGTTGCGGCGGTTGACTTCTCATCATGACCACCAGAACCGACAACACACCACTGCTCGACCGGTACGACTCCTACGCCGACGGCTTCTCCGCGGTGCTCGAGACCTTCCCCGCCGATGCCTGGGACAACGCGTCGCCGTGCGAGGGCTGGACCGCGCGCGACGTCGTCACCCATGTCATCGAGAGCCAGCGCGAGTTCTTCGCGCACCATGACCTCGACCTCGGCCTCGCGCCGTCGAGCGACGATCCGGTCGCCGCGTGGCGGGCACACCGCGAGGCCGTCGCCGCACTCTTGGCCGATCCCGGGGTCGGGGAACGACGTTTCGACGGACACTTCGGTCCGACGACGATCGGCGAAACGCTGGTGCGCTTCTACGGATTCGACATGATCGCCCACCGCTGGGACGTGGCGGCCGCGGCCGGTGTCGTCCACCGCTTCAGCGACGAGGAGCTCGACGAGCTCTCGGCCGGCGCAGACGGATTCGGCGATGCGCTGTACGCCGAGGGGGTCTGCACGAGGATCGAGGTCCCCGAGGGGGCCGACCGGCAGACGACGGTGCTGGCCCGGCTGGGGCGCCGCACCTGACCGCGAGTCAGGGAATCCACCCATTCCGCCGTGGGTATCGCACGCGCAGCAGGCTGTAGACGTAGGTGCTCGCGAGCAGGCCCGCGCCGGTGCCCACGGCGGGCCAGAAGTAGTCGTTGAAGATCGAGTCGCGGACGGCCGCGGCGGCCCATCCGAGGACCAGGAGCACGAGGGCGATCGTCGCCACCACGCGCACGACGAGGACCAGCGTGGTGAGCACCGACCACACTGCTTCTCGCGTCCGTTCCGACTGAATCGTCACAACACCATCGTAGGCGCGTGAGCAGGACGTTTCCCAGGTCGATGCTGGTCACAAAGGTGCGCACACTGTAACTGCGCACACACCCTCAAGCACGGTCCCGGCGCGCGACAATGGATCGATGAAAACCATCCTCAACGTCATCTGGCTGCTGCTGTGCGGGCTCTGGATGGCGATCGGTTACGTCGTCGCGGGCATCATCTGTTGCATCCTGATCATCACCATCCCGTTCGGCATCGCGTCGTTCCGGATGGCCAACTACGCGCTGTGGCCGTTCGGCCGCACGGTGGTCCGCAGGCCGACGGCCGGGACGCCGTCGCTGATCGGCAACATCGTCTGGATCGTCGTCGCCGGGCTGTGGCTCGCGATCGGCCACATCACCACGGGCATCGCCCTGTGCATCACGATCATCGGAATCCCGCTGGGCATCGCCAGCTTCAAGATGGTCCCGATCTCGTTGCTGCCCCTCGGCGCCGAGATCGTGCCGACCGACCAGGCGGCGACGGCCGCGGCTCCTGTCCGGTACTGACGTGTCGGCCCGGCGTTCCCGCCGGGAGCCATCCACCGGGGCCGCGGGTCCGAAGTACCGGCATCGAGACAGCGCGTGAGAGCACCGGCATCGTCCGGCACGGCCGCGGGTTGTCCGCAGGAAGGACAGCGGCACCAGGTGAACGCGGCACGACGACGGCGGAAGGGACGTGATGGCTGAGCATCTCGATCCCGAAACAGCCGAACTGCTCGCACTCGCCCCCATCGTGGGACTCGACGCGGCGTCGGCCGACGAGCTCCGCGACATCGGGACCCGGGTCGCGGCGGCCGACGAGGACGTGCGCGACCTGTTCGCCGAACAGGTTCGTGCCACGCGGGAGGCGATGGCCGCGGTCAGCGGGGTGATCTCGACATCGCCACCGCCGTCGCTGCGGGATCGGGTGCTCGCGGCAGCCGCTGCGGACGCAGGGCAGGACGACACCGATCCCGGCGGCCCCCGCCCCGATGTTGCCGGGCAGGACGCCGGAGCGTCGACCGGCGAGCCCACACGGCCGACATCGGTGACGACGCCGGCCGATCCACCGGTTCGTCCCGTGCGGCGCGCACCGCGGCCGCGGCGGATGGCGCTTGCCACGGCAGCTGCGGTCGCCGCGCTCGCGGTCGGCTCCCTCGGGTGGGTGGCGGGACTGTCCGCCTCCGACGACGCGCCCGGTCCCCCGGCGGCCACCGCGAGGGTCTCCCCGGCGGAGCGGGTCTTCTCCGCCGACGACCTGCGCTCCACGAGCGTGCCCGTCGCCACCGGCAACGCCACGATCTACCTCGCGGCGTCGGCCGACACCGCTGTGCTGGTCATGAACTCGGTGCCGCCGCCCCAGCCCGGAACGGTGTACCAGATGTGGCTCGTCGGCCCCGGTGGCGCACGGTCGGCGGGCACGATGTCGACCGAGGACGTCGAACCGGTGACCACGGCCGTGCTGTCGGGGATCAACTCCGTTGACGCCCTTGCGTTCACTGTCGAGCCGCCGGGCGGTTCGGCTCGGCCGACCGGCGCACCCGTCGCCCAGCTGGCACTCAGCTGAGCCTCAGCCCCGGCCCTTCCAGGGTCGCGGGTTCACCCGCAAAGCCCGACAGGATGCGTGTAACTCGCGAATCCGGTCTCGACCCGCGATTCTGCGGGTGCGGCAGGCCCCTCCCGGATCCCCCGGAATCCTCTGGCTTCACACGAGGACCCGGGAGGCGCCCGACGCACCGGCCACCGCGGGCCGGGCGGGTCAGCGAACCCGGACGACCTGCCCGTAGATGGCCTTGCTCGCGTCGAACTTGCGGTCGGCCGTGGTGAGCTGGGTGTAGGCGACCGCGTCGATGTTCCCTCCGCACTTGTCGACGTCGATCTGCACGCCCTGGTAGCGCACCCCGAACGTCTCCCCCACCTTGGGCTTGTCGATCCTCTTGACGCCGAACGGGATTCGCTTGGCCGTGCCCGGCGACAACTGAACCGACACGTCACCACCGACGACGGCGAAGGGTCCGGCGGCACCCGCCGGGATGAGTCCGCCGAAGGCGCCCAGGGCGATGGCACCGAGCTGGGCTCCCGCCCCGACGCTCGCACCGTCGACGCCGACCTGGCACGCGACGATGTACCCGGTCTCCACCTCCGCCCGGTCCACGGAACCCGCACCGAGCGCGGCGATGCGCGCCCACCCGCTTCCGGTCACGGTGAACCGGTTCGAGAACGGCGTGACCGCACGTGAGGGTTGCAGCTTGGCCCAGCCCCGCGAGTACCCGACGGTGGCCGTCACCCCCTCCGGCGTGGTCAACGTGCCCAGCACCTCGCGCACCGGGCCATCCGGATTCTGTGGCGTGACCTGCGCCGATGCGTCGGTCACACCCATCAGGGCAGCGGCCGTCAGACCGGTGACCACGGCACCGGTTCGGACACGAACAGATTTCTTCAAATTTCCCCCCAACGAATTCGGCATCCAGTCAGCTGAACTCGAGTTCGCGCCGAGCGTGCCACAACGAGCAGCTCGCTTCCACCCCGCCGCGGAGCTTCCGCCGCCCGGGTCCGGTTCCCCGCCAAGCCCGTAAACCCTTGCCGAACAGCACGTTTCACGCCCCTACGCGACCGTGTGGGCCGTAATGTCACAAGTTTGTCGCAGAATACGGGGCCCTCCGGCGCCGCGGCCGCGTGTCGCTGCCCACACTTCCGGTTCACCGATCTGCAGGATCTGCAGGGTCGTATATGATCATCCACCATGTCTGGGCGGTCTCGGGGGGAGGCCGCCTCGGATGGGGTGATGCAGCGTGGCAAGAATTCTGACGATCAACCGCGACCGAGAGGCCGCCGACACTCTGCGACACGGGCTGGAACAGCTGGGGCATCGCGTCCGGCACGAGACCGAGGTCTCCGATGACCCGCGATCCGCGGTGACCGCAGTCGACCTGGTGCTACTCGACGCCGAACCGATGTGCCCGCCAGAAGGTTTGGCGATGTGTCGGTCGATCCGCAGGCACAGCGGGATCCCGATAATGATCGTGAACGGTTGCGTGGACGACGCCGCCGTCGTGGCCGGGTTCGAGGCCGGCGCGGACGACTACATCATCAAACCCGTCTCACTGGAGATCCTCGACGCCCGGATCCGGGCAGTCGTGCGGCGGTGCCGCGGCGACGACACGTCGCCGGGGCCCGACCTCGTGCAGGTCATCGGCGACCTGGTCATCGACCGTGCCGCGCACCGGGTCAGCAAGGGGGCCAGGGTCCTGCCGTTGTCGCCCACCGAGATGCGCCTCGTCCTCGAGCTCGCCGCGTGCCCGGGGCAGGCGATCTCACGGAGAGACCTGCTGTGCCGCGTCTGGAATTTGGACTTCGTGTGTGACTCCCGTGTCGTCGACACGACGATCCAGCGGCTCAGGCACAAGGTCGAGAACAACCCGTCGCGACCGTCCCTGATCGAGACGGTGCGCGGGTACGGTTACCGGCTCAACGCGTCACTTCAGTAGCGCGCGGACCGCGTCGATGGTGTCGGCCTGGTCCGGTGTCTTGTCGGGGCGGTACCGGACCACCCGGGCGAACCGCAGCGCGACACCGCCGGGATACCGCGAACTGCGTTGGGCGCCATCGAGTTCGATCTCCACGACGATCTCGGGCCGGAGGTACACGGTGTGGCGGTCCCGATGGGTCTCGTGCTTCGGGAACTCGTCGGTCTGCCACTGCAGGAGTTCGTCGGTGAGGCCCTTGAACGTCTTGCCGACCATGATCGGCGCACCGGTCTGCGGATCCCGTGCTCCCAGATGGAGATTCGACAGCCACCCGGTACGCCGGCCCGACCCCCACTCCGCGGCCAGCACCACGAGGTCGAAGGTGTGCGTCGGTTTGACCTTCTGCCAGGCCCTGCCACGACGACCCGCGATGTAGTGGCCGTCGAGCGACTTGACCATCACGCCCTCGTGGCCGTCGGCGAGCGCGGCGTCGAAGTGCCGGCGCGCCTCCTCCGATGTGGGCCGGGTGATCGCGGGGATCCGAAGATGCGGGGCGATGGAGTCGATCGCGGCGAGCCGGTCGCTCAGCGGACGGTCGATGAGGTCGTCGCCGTCGAGATGGAGGCAGTCGAAGAAGAACGGTTTGAGCAGGCGTTCGGCGTCGCCGGCGGCGGTGGGCCCGGACCCGAAGCGGCTCATCGTGTCCTGGAACGAACGCGGCCGCCCGTCGTCGGCGAGCATGAGCGTCTCGCCGTCGAGGATGACCGAATCGCACGGAAGCCCCGCCACGATCTCGACGAGGTCGGGCACGTTCGCGGTGACGTCGCGCAAGGTGCGGGTGAAGACCGCGATGTCGTCGCCATTGCGATGCACCTGGATGCGGGCGCCGTCGAGTTTGTAGTCGACGATGAGGTCGGGGCCGAGGAGGTCGAGCGCGGCGTCGAGGTTGTCGGCGGGTGTCGCGAGCATCGGCTCGACGGCGCGACCGACCTCGAGTCCCACTCCGCCGAGCGCGTCGGCCCCCGCTCGGGCCAGTGCGGCGGTCACGGGCAGCGATCCGGTGAGCATGTGCGCCCGCCGCACGGCGGTGAGCGGCTGCCTGGCGGCCTTCGCGATGGCGTCGGCCATCACCCCGGCCAGCGCGCCCTGCCGCAGCTCACCGGTGAGCAGACCGACCAGGAACCGCTGTTCTGGCTCGGTGGCGGCGGCGAATGTCGCGGCGAGGATCTCGGCGCGACGCCTCGTCGATCCGGGTCCGCTCGCCGCGGCGAGCTCGCCGAACGAGGCATCGACCTCCGCCACCTCCAGAGAGGGCGCCTCGGCCGGTTGTGACACCGGCTTCGACAGCGACCGCCATCCGACGCCGAGCCGGCCCTGCGGGATCTCGCCCGAGAGCCACGCGACGATGATCGGGAGCTCGTCGTCGGCCGCCGCGGCCAGCAGACCGGCGAGCAGCTCGGTCTTGCGCGTGCGCGACCGGTCGCGGGCCACGTCCGCCGAGGTTGCGACCACGTCGATCAGTCTCACGCACCCGACGGTACGCGCAGGTCCCGACACCGAGCAGCCCCCGACCCGACACCGGCGTGGTGTCGGGGGGCCGCACGGGGAACGGGTCGGCGGTCAGATCCGGGTGAGGTCCACCGTCTTGGTCTCGCGGACGCTCAACAGTGCGATGAACGTCGTGCACGCGGCGATCGCGAGGTAGACACCGACCCAGCCGACGCCGTAGTCGGCGACGATCCAGGTGGCGATGAACGGGGCGACCGCCGCACCGATGATGGACGAGACGTTGTAGGCGATGCCCGAGCCGGTGTAACGGACGTTGGTCGGGAACAGCTCGGGCAGGATCGCGCTCATCGGCCCGAAGGTCAGGCCCATCAGGGTCATGCCGAGGATCAGGAAGAGCAGCATGACGCCGTCGTTCATCGACGACGGGGCGAGGATCCACGAGAAACACAGGCCGAAGACGATGATCAGCGCGGTGACCACCAGGAGGAACGAACGGCGGCCGTAGCGATCGGCCATGCGGCCCGAGAACGCCACGAACACCGCGAAGAACAGAACCGCGACGATCTGCAGCTTCAGGAACTCGGAGTAGCTGAACGACAGCTTCTCACCCGACGCGTCGGTGACCTTGCCGGTGCCGTAGGAGACGATCCAGGTGGTCACGATGTAGAAGAGCGTGTAGGTCGCGACCATGATGAACGTGCCCGCGATCAGCATGCGCCAGCTGGACCTGACGACCTCGGCGAGCGGGGCCTTGACCTTCTTGCCCTCTTCCACGGCCTTGGCGAAGACCGGCGTCTCGGTGAGCTTCAGGCGCACGTAGAGACCGACGATGACCATGATCGCGCTGGCCAGGAACGGGATTCGCCATCCCCAGGTCATGAAGGCGTGATCGGCGGGCGAGGTCTTGGCATCGAAGTCCAGGGCGTAGATCAGCGCCAGGAACATGCCGTTGGCGAAGAAGAATCCGATCGGGGCGCCGAGCTGCGGCCACATCGCCGCCCACGCGCGTTTGCCCTTCTCGGCCGTCTCGGTCGCGAGAAGTGCTGCGCCGGACCACTCTCCACCGAGTCCGAGGCCCTGGCAGAACCGCATCAGCGCGAGCAGCGCGGGCGCCAGGTAGCCGACCTGGTCGAAGGTCGGGAGCAGGCCGATCACGAAGGTCGCGATACCCATCGTGAGCAGTGAGCCGACGAGCGTCGCCTTGCGTCCGATGCGATCTCCGAAGTGCCCGAACAGAACCGAGCCGATCGGGCGAGCGACGAAGGCGAGACCGAAGGTCGCGAACGACGACAGCAGCGCGGCGGTGTCGTCGCCCTTGGGGAAGAACAGCGTCGGGAAGACCAGGACAGCGGCGGTCGCGTAGATGTAGAAATCGAAGAACTCGATACTCGTACCGACCATCGACGCGATGACGATTCGGCTGCGGGGCACCGGTGGCTGCTCGGGGTGGTCGATGTTGCGGACCGCGGACTCGCTCATTCGTGCGAGGTTACGCCAGAGTCGCAGGTCACATCACAGCGATTCCCGAGGAAAGTCACCGGATTGTGAAAACGCTTGTTCGCAAAGCGAATTGAACCGCGACGCACGGCGGTGCCCGCGGTGCCGGAAATGATCTGCGGGACAACGTGACAGGCGCGCGCGCCGAAGAGGCGAGACACCGCCGGCCCCGGGGGAACCGACCACCCGGCGCGGACGCTCCGAGGCGGCCCGCGCCGGGTTGTCCGAGGTGTCAGCGCGTAAGGTCAGTGGCCACGCTTGATCCACTCCTCGAGATGAGGTGCCTCGGCCGCGATGGTCGTGCCGTCGCCGTGCCCGGTGTAGACCTTGGTCTCGGGATCGAGGGTGAAGATCTTCTCCTTGATCGAGGCGATGATCGTCGGGAAGCTCGAGTACGAGCGTCCCGTGGCACCCGGGCCGCCCTGGAACAGGGTGTCGCCGGAGAACAGCACGCCCGCCTCCGGCAGGTGGATCACCGACGACCCGGGCGAGTGACCGGGCGTGTTGATGACAATCAGTTCGGTGCCGGCGACGGCGATCTTCTGTCCGTCCTCGAGATCCTCGTGCGCGACGCCGGGGTGGGTGTCGTTCCACAGCATGTCGTCGCCGGGGTGCAGGTAGATCGGCGCACCGGTCTCCTTCGACAACTCCGGCGCGACGGTGACGTGGTCGTTGTGGCCGTGGGTCAGCACGATCGCCTTCACCGTGCGGTCGCCGACGCCCTCGAGGATCGGCTTCGCCGAGTGCGCGGCGTCGATGATGACGACCTCGTCGTCGTCACCGACCAGCCAGACGTTGTTGTCGACGTCCCACGTGCCGCCGTCGAGGCTGAAGGTGCCCGAGGTGACGACGTTGTCGATGCGTACCGCCATCAGAGGACCACCACCGAGCGCAGGACCTTGCCGGCCTCCATCGCCTTGAACGCGGCCTCCACGTCGTTGATGCCGATGCGTTCGGTGACGAACTTGTCGAGCGGTAGGCGACCCTGCTCGTAGAGGTCGATGAGCATCGGGAAGTCGCGTTCGGGCAGGCAGTCGCCGTACCAGGACGACTTGAGGGCACCGCCGCGCGAGAAGAAGTCGACGAGCGGCATCTCCAGGGTCATCTCCGGGGTCGGGACACCGACGAGGACGACGACGCCGGCGAGGTCGCGGGCGTAGAAGGCCTGCTTGTAGGTCTCCGGGCGACCGACCGCGTCGATGACGACGTCGGCGCCGTTGCCGTCGGTGAGGTCCTGGACGGCGGTGACGACGTCCTCGACCTCGGAGGCATTGATGGTGTGGGTGGCGCCGAGGTCCTTGGCCCACTCGAGCTTGCCCGGGTCACGGTCGATCGCGATGATCTTGGTCGCGCCGGCCAGGTTCGCACCGGCGATCGCGGCGTCGCCGACGCCGCCGCAGCCGATGACGGCGACCGAGTCACCGCGGCTCACGTTGCCGGTGTTCACGGCGGCGCCGAGACCGGCCATCACGCCACAGCCGAGCAGGCCGGCGACGGCCGGGTCGGTCTCGGGATTGACCTTGGTGCACTGCAATTCGTGGATGAGGGTCTTCTCGGCGAAGGCGCCGATGCCCAGCGCCGGGGTCAACTCGGTGCCGTCGGTGAGGGTCATCGGGACGCTCGCGTTGAAGGTGTTGAAGCAGTACCACGGACGACCACGCTTACAGGCGCGGCATTCGCCGCAGACGGCGCGCCAGTTGAGGATGACGAAGTCGCCGACCTCCACGTGGGTGACATCGGAACCGACCGCCTCGACGATGCCCGCGGCCTCGTGACCGAGCAGGAAGGGGTACTCGTCGTTGATGCCGCCCTCGCGGTAGGCGAGGTCGGTGTGGCAGACGCCGCAGGCCTTGATCGCCACGATCACGTCGCGGGGTCCGGGGTCGGGGATGACGATGTCGACAACCTCCGTCGGCGCCTTCTTACTGCGCGAGATGACTCCCTTGACCGTCTGAGACATGCGTTGTTCCTTCCGCAACTGCGTTGTAGCGACACGTTGTTCGCGTGGGCCGATCCGGTGCCGCTCCCTCCCATGGCGATTCGGTCGGGCCGGACACATCGCCACAACCTTATCTCTGGTCCCACCCGCGGTCCACTCGTAGTCAACAATGTCAACCACAGGTGGTCGTAGCCCGGCCGAGCAAGGGTCACGGCGTAACCCGGCACGACGGACCCGAGCCAACCGTAGGCACGAGTCGACCGCGCGCGAGCGGGTTTCGGAGCATCGATCACCGGGCACCCACCCGGTGAACCGTTGACGTCGAACACACAAGGAGGCGGCCATGGCGGAGAAGAGGCGCGACCCGGGACCCTCGGTCAAGGACGACGAGCTCTACGAGAAGCTGCGCGACGAGGGGAACTCCAAGGAGAAGTCCGCCCGCATCGCCAACGCCGCTGCCAACAGCTCCCGTTCGGACGTGGGCCACAGCGGCGGGAAGTCCGGCTCGTACGAGGACTGGACCGTCGACGAGCTGAGGGACCGGGCCAAGGAGCTCGGCATCACCGGGTACTCGGACCTGAAGAAGGACGAGCTGATCGAGGAGCTGCGCAACCACTGACGTCGGAACACCGACCCGCATCCGCTGCCCGTCGCAGACACCCGAAAACGCCCGAAGCCGCCGACCCTTGTGGGGTCGGCGGCTTCGGTACGTGTGGACGATGCCGGTCAATGCGCCTCTCGGCGAGTGGCCGCTCGAAGCGGCGAAGGGGTGAGGCCCGGGGCTTGAATCCGCCACCGTCGGCCACCTCAACTGCGTTCCACCCCGGATCTATTCCGGAACGTCCGCCGTGACGCTGGTCACGCCAGACGGCGAAGACCGGTGCGATCCCCCAATGTCTCCACGGATGATCCCCCGGCGTCAGGGCAGCAGGCCCACGCGGCGTGCGGTGACCACCGCCTCGAGCCTCGACGATGCCCCGAGCTTGCGCATGGCGTCCTTCATGTAGCCCTTGACGGTGTAGACGGTGAGTCCGAGCGCCTCGGCGATGCGCGCGTTCGGATAGCCGAGCGCCGCCAGCGACAGCACGTCCTGCTCCCGACCGGTCAACTCGACCGCGGGTGCCTCGTCGCCGGCCCCCGAGACCAGCACGTTCGTGATCTCCTCGAGCTGCCGGGCGAGTCGGGCGTCCTCGACGGTGCCGGCCAGGTCCCGCAGCCGGGCGTACGCCGCGGTCAGCCGGTCGCGCATCTCGTTCTCGCCCTCGGCGGCGTGTTCCAGCCGGGCGCGGGTGGCGACGATCTCCTGTTCGACGGCCCGCGCCTCGGCGGCGAGGGTGTCGAGCATGCGTCCGCCGATCGGCGTGGGGGTGTGCATCGCCCCGTAGATCACCGCGACCGGCGTGCGGTCGACGATCACGGGCGCGGCCATCACCGCGCGGAGGCCCTCCCGCTCGATGAGGGTGTTGTAGCGATGGGTGATCTGCGGGGTGCGTAGGTAGTCGTCCACGGCGAGCAGCCTGTTGAGGGCCACGACCTTGCCGCCGAGACCATGCCCGACGTCGACCGACAGCCCGTTCAGCGCGCCCACGTGGTTGCCCACGAAGTGCTGCAGCCGAAGGGTGGTCGGTCCGGTCACCACTCCCGCGAACGCCAGCGGGACGCCGCTGGATGTCCGGACGCGTCGAATGGCGTCGGCGACGATGCCGTTCACCTTCTCGGGCATCTCACCTCCACTCGCCCCCCTCTTCGGAGGGTGGTACGGCCTCACAGGCCTGATCACACTGTGACACAGCTTACCCAGTACACAGCGAGGTTCACGATGACACAGGCCACCCTGTCCCCGACCGACATGATCGAGCGCTGGTTGGGGATCTACGGCGCGGCCGATGCCGACGCCGCAGCACTCCTCGTCGACCGCCACGATCCCGACGCGGTCGCGTTCACGGTGATCGAGGTCGAGGGCTCCGCCGACGCGGATTCGGCCCCGAAGCCGATCACCACCGACATCACCTACGGCGAGCTCGCCGAGCGGTCCAAGCGCTTCGCGGCCGCGCTGGCCGGGCTGGGCGTGGGTCGCGGCGACACCGTCGGCGTCCTGATGGGCAAGCGCGAGGAGCTGGTCGTCTCGCTCCTGGCGATCGCCCGTCTCGGCGCGGTCTACATCCCGCTCTTCACCGCCTTCGCCACCCCGGCCATCGAGATGCGCCTGCGCTCGGGCGACGCGAAGGTCGTCATCACCGAGCCGAGCCAGGCGGCCAAGCTCGACGGGATCGACGGCATCGAGAAGATCGTCGCCGGTTCCGGCGACGGGAGCGAGGCGAGCGGGCCTGATCCGGCACTGCGGTTCGAGGACCTCGTGCGGTCGCACGAGCCGATCACCGAGTCGGTCGCCGTCGGCGGTGACGGCGCGCTGATCCTGCTGTTCACCAGCGGCACCACCGGCGCCCCCAAGGGTGTCCCGGTCCCACTCAAGGCCCTCGCGTCCTTCTCGGCCTACATGCACTACGGCCTCGACGTGCGCGAGGACGACGTCTTCTGGAACGCCGCCGACCCGGGCTGGGCCTACGGCCTGTACTACGGCATCATCGGACCGCTGGCCACCGGCCGGCGCAACCTGCTGCTGCACGCGGGCTTCTCCCCCGAGCTCACCGCGCAGGTGCTCACCGATCTCGGTGTCACCAACTTCGCCGCGGCGCCCACCGTCTACCGCTCGCTGAGCAAGGACCCGCGCATCTCCGGCTTCACGCTGCGGCGCGCGTCGTCGGCCGGCGAGCCGCTCACCCCGGACGTGATCGGCTGGGCCAAGCAGGCCCTCGGCACCGAGGTGCGCGACCACTACGGCCAGACCGAACACGGCATGTTCATCAACAACCACTGGCACGACGACATCCGCGAGGAGCTCGTCCCGGGGTCGATGGGCAAGCCGATGCCGGGATTCGCCACCGGCATCGTCGACGGCCAGATCGCCATCGACGTGCCGGCCAGCCCGCTCATGTGGTTCACCGGCTATCTCGACGCCCCGGACAAGACCGCCGCCCGCTTCACCGAGGACGGCCGCTGGTACCTCACCGGTGACACCGGCCGCGCCGACGAGGAGGGCCGCTACTACTTCAGCGCCCGCGACGACGACGTGATCATCATGGCCGGGTACCGCATCGGGCCGTTCGACGTGGAGAGCGTGCTGATCACGCACCCGTCGGTGATCGACGTCGCGGTCGTCGGACGTCCCGACGAGCTGCGCGGGGAGGTCATCGAGGCGTTCGTCGTCCTCGCCCCGGGGGTCGAGGGCACCGACGAACTCGAGAAGGAGCTGCAGCAGCTGGTGAAGACCGAGTTCGCCGCCCACGCCTACCCGCGGACGGTGCACTTCGTCGACGCCCTGCCCAAGACCCCCAGCGGCAAGATCCAGCGATTCCTGTTGCGCAAGGGATGAGACCCGTCGTGCCGCGGCGATCCCGACGGCACGGCGCACCGGCGCGCGACCCGGGGTGAGCTCCCACCCCCGGGCCGCGTCACCGTCGAGACCCCGGGCGGGCGTGTCGCAAACCAGCTCGCCGGGGCACCTCGATCGAGGTTCGCGACGACGCGAACCCTCTCGGCCGGCGGGGCCCCTGCCCCCCTGAGGTCCCGCCGGCCGGGACCCCCGATGTGCGGTCATGTGCCGCCGGACCGGTGGCCCCTACCGGCCCCGATTCACCCCACCAGCGGTGTGCCGCCCGATTCTGCCAGCGCCTGCACCGATTCCGGCGGCGTCTCACCGGTATACGTGACCGGCGCGCCGTAGACGGTCCGCACCGGCACCACGCCTGTCCACGCGTCCGACGGCGAACTCGGCCCACCCCGGCGCGCCTTGACGATCCACTGCCCATCGACGATCGGCAGTCGCATCGCGAGGGTGGCCGCCACCTCCTTGGCCGTCATGTCCCGCACCTCGGCAACCCGGCCCGGAATCAGCTTGTCCGACAACAGTTCCAGTACTGACCGGGCATCGTCGACCCGGTCCGGCACACCCCGCACCACCGCCGACCGGTAGTTGGCGGAGTGGTCGAACAGGTTGTCCGCCACCACGATTCCGTCCATCGAGTACACCGTGAAGGTGACCGGGGCCCCGTCCGCGACGTGCCGCAGCGCACCGGCGCCGGTGGACCCGTGCAGCAGGATGTCGTCGCCGTCGCGACCGAACAGCATAGGCACCGACCAGGGCAGACCGTCGACGACCGTGCTCAACGTCCCGACCATCACCTCGTCGAGCAACTCGTCCAACATGGCGCGGTCGCCGGCACGATCTGGTTTACGGGTCAGGGAGTCCAGCACTGAGGTCATGGGACTCATGATCGGCGCGAAAAACTTGTTGCGCAAACGGAATTCCGTCAGGATCCACGCCCATTTCAGGCTCCAATGGTCGCCGCTCGGGTCATCGCGCCGACCTCGCCCACGACAGGTCCCGGCCTTCCATGCGGTCCGAAGACCCGGCCGCCCGGTCTGATGCCCGCTGGTCGGCTGCCCACTGGGCTGCTGCCCACTGATCTGCGGCCCACTGATCTGCGGCCCCGGCGATCGCGGCGGCCGGCCCGGGTGATCCGCCACCCGTGATCACTCCGTTCGCCTTCGTCGAAGATGCCCCGCGAACGAGGACCGCAGTTGACCGCAATCGTCCGTAGCGTGGGCTTCACCAGCGACAACACATCAGCAACCAGTCAGGGAGCACACCATGGGCACGTACACCACCCCGGAACCGAGCGTCGACGTCACCGGCGAGAAGCGCGAACTCCTCACCCTTCTGCAGGACCAGCGCAACATGCTGAAGATCACCGCGCGAAACCTGACCGACGAGCAGGCGCGCAAGCAGACCACCGTGAGCACCCTGACCATCGGGTCGTTGATCAAGCACCTCGCGCGCGGCGAGGAGAACGCCGCGAAGGTCATCGTCGAGCGCGACGAGAACGCGGAATTCGACCTGAGCCGGGCGGCGGACGAGTACCGGCTCACCGACGGCGAGACCCTCGCCGGATGGCTGGAGGCCTACGACCGTCAGGCCGCCGGGTTCGACCGGGTGATCGCCGGGGCGGCGAGCCTCGACGAACTGATCCCGCAACCCACCGCGCCGTGGCAGCCGGAGCGCGAGTGGGTGAGCATCCGCACCATGATCCTGCACCTGCTGCGCGAGACCTCGCACCACTGCGGGCACGCCGACATCATCCGCGAGGCACTCGACGGGCAGACCACGATGGCCGCGATCTCCGAGGGCCGGGCGTGGGCCGAGGACGAATGGTGGGAGCAGAACTGACCTGCCGGTCCTCGGTCACCCATCCGCTTCCCACACGGTCCCGAATGCGCTTGTGAGGCCGGGATCCTCCTCCGGCCGAAACCCTCTCGAAGAGAACAGGATCAACGATGATCAAGCGTGCTCCCCGTGTGGCCGGGGCGGTGACCGGACTGGTCCTCGCCGTCGGCGTGATCGCCGGATGTTCGAGTGACGATTCCGAATCCGCGAACCAGACCACCACCGCCACAACCGGAATGACCAGCTCGAGCGCCGCCGTCGACCCGGCCGCGAACCTCGTCGGGCCCGGATGCGCCGCCTACGCCGAGGCGAATCCCTCCGCCCCGGCGTCGATCGCCGGCATGGCGGCCGTGCCGGTCGCCACCGCGGCGTCGAACAACCCCGAGCTCACCACCCTGACGGCGGCGCTGTCCGGGAAGCTCAACCCGGACGTGAACCTGGTCGAGACGCTGAACTCCGGTGAGTACACCGTCTTCGCACCCACCGACGACGCGTTCGCGAAGCTGCCGCCGGAGACGGTCGAGCGGCTGAAGACCGACAGGGAGCTGCTCACCGAGATCCTCACGTACCACGTGGTCGACGGCCAGACGACCCCGGACAAGGCGATCGGCGAGCACACCACCCTCGAGGGGCAGAAGGTCACCGTCAGCGGCGCGGGCGACGACCTGAAGGCCAACGACGCCGGCATCGTCTGCGGCGGCGTCACCACCCAGAACGCGCAGGTGTACCTGATCGACGCCGTGCTCACCCCGCCGGCGGAGTGACCCACCACACGGGTGGTCCGACACGGGTTTGAACCGCGATCCGACGGGTACCCACCGGCGGCGTCAGAGCAGGCCCCGAAAGCGGACGAGCACGATCTCCGAGGGCGGGACGATCCTTCGACGCACCCCCGCCGGTACACCTGATCGGCGAGACTTGCCGGCTCCCCGACCCCGCAACGACGCGGGTTCGGGGGGCCGGCTTGACCTCGTCCGGCCGACGCCATGGCCGAGACCTTTCGCAGTGATTCCGTTCACACCCGGCAACGTTTGTTGCATGATGGCAAGCATCGAGGCACCCCACCGAGGAGGTCCGTGTGACCGAGATCGACGCCATCGACGACGCCCGATCCGACGATCGACCCGCCGCCGGGTTGCGGGACGTCATCATCATCGGCGCCGGACTGTCCGGCATCGACTGCGCCTACCGGCTCCGCGAGCAGAATCCCGACGTCGACTACCTGATCCTGGAACGCCGCGAACGGATCGGCGGCACCTGGGACCTCTTCCGCTATCCGGGCGTCCGCTCCGACAGCGACATCTACTCGCTGAGTTACCCTTTCGAGCCCTGGCCGAAGACGGCCGCGCTCGCCGAGGGCGCCGACATCCGCGACTACATCGAGCACACCGCGCAGAAGTACGACATCGCCGACCACATCCGGTTCTCCCGGCACGTCCTGACCGCGGACTGGGACTCGACGACCGACACCTGGACGTTCGACGTCGAGGTGACCGACGGTCAGACCACGCGCCACGAGACACACCGCAGCCGCTTCGTCGTCTTCGCGACCGGCTACTACGACTACGACAAACCCTACACACCGCGTTTCACCGGTGCCGACGAGTTCACCGGCCGGATCGTGCACCCGCAGCACTGGCCGGAGGACCTCGACTACCGCGGCAAGCGGATCGTCGTGATCGGCAGCGGCGCGACCGCCGTCAGCCTCATCCCCAGCCTCGCCGAGAAGGCTGCGCACGTGACGATGCTGCAACGGTCACCCTCGTACATCTTCTCGTCGAAGCAGAAGCAGTACCTCGCACCGTTCCTGAAACGCGTACTACCCCCGAAGGCCGCCCACCAGGCGATCCGCTTCCGCTACGCCACGCAGACCGCCGCGATCGTGCACCTGACCCACAGGTTCCCCAAGCTGGGCCGAAAGATGTTGCGCGCGAATGTCTCGGCCAACCTCCCCGACGACTATCCGATCGACATCCACTTCAACCCCACCTACAACCCGTGGGATCAGCGGATGTGCCTGGTGCCCGACGCCGATCTCTTCAACGGGATCACCGAGGGCCGGATCGAGATGGTCACCGACCACATCGACCGGTTCGACGAGACCGGGGTGAGGCTGGTGTCGGGCCGGCACCTCGACGCCGACGTCATCGTCACCGCCACCGGCCTGCAGCTGCTCGGGTTCGGCGGCACGCGCCTGCGTGTCGACGGTGACGAGGTGAAGCCGCACGACCGGTTCGTGTTCAAGAGCCACCTGCTCGAGGACGTCCCCAACCTGGCGTGGTCGGTGGGCTACACGAACGCGTCGTGGACGCTGCGGGCGGACATGACCGCGCGATCGGTGGCGAGCCTGGTGAAGTACATGCGCGACCATGGCCACACCCACGCCTACCCCCACCTCGGGCCGGAACCGATGCGAGCCCGACCGCTGTGGGATCTGAAGGCCGGATATGTCGAACGGTCACCGGAGGCGCTGCCCAAATCGGGGACGCGCGGGCACTGGAGGGTGCGGCACAACTACTACCGCGACGCCCTCGATCACCGCATCGGGAAGATCGAGGACTCACTGGTCTTCGGCCGCGTCCGGGGCGGCCCCGAGAGCTGATGTCGAGGCCGGATCCGGCCACGGCGACCGCGTGGGCGAGCGTGTTCGGCGTCGGCACCGCGGCGATCCCGCAACACCTCGACACGCTCACCCCGGTGGTGCTCACCGCGACACCCGGGTGACCAAGCACAGCTACCCGACGGGGCGCGCCGAGCCGTTCCAATCGGTCCTGCAACGCGCGACCGCGGTGTACGTCGACGAGGACGGCGTGCCGCGGGCGATGTGCTCGTGCGGCAACCCACTCGCGCGCCCCCGGCCGCGCCCCTCGGCGGATACGAGCTCGTAGGACAACCGTGGCCCGGCTACCGGATCCGATCGATGGCCCGCTCGCCTACGCCGACCAGCACGTCACCGCCGCCGACCGGGACCCCGGCCGGCGTCCCGGTCGCCGGCGATCAGAACGCGCCGGTTCTGCAGATCCTGGACCTCGTGACCCGGCTGCCGGTCCCGAGACGACCGGGTGGCCCGACAACGGGCTGCCGATCGGCGCACCCGCCGCCACACCCCGGCGGCCGGGTCGTCGGATTCGTCGGACCCGGCGGGCGCGGGCGAGTCCGGGTCCGCCGCCCCCGGTGGAAACCCACTCGGAGACGCCGCCGCAGACCAGTGAGACGACCGAGTACACCGAACCGACGGACGAGCCGCCACCGGAGCCGCAGAATCCTGGGGAAACACCCCCGGCCGGGCCCGCAGGGTGAGCGATGCGACCGCACTCGAGCCGCACCGAGCCCCCGGCTCCGTGGGAAAACCGTTTTCTGACTCGGACGTAACCCTCCTCTCGGGGTACCGTTCGATCAGACGATCGTGGGATCGGTCTGATCAACCGACCAACAATGTCGTGTCGGTCACATAACCTGAACCCGAGGCAGATTCGCCCGTCCGCCACGCGTACGCCCCACCCCAGGACACGCATCGACGTGACCGGCAACCAGCCGCTCCGCGCGGCGAACCCCGCCGCCTCCCCCGCGGCACCCGCTCACACCCCGCACCACTGTGCGCAGCAAGTACGGCGCAGGAGAAAGGAAGTCGAATGACGACCGACTTCACCGTGGACTCGAACATCGACGACTCCTGGCGCCGCTTCCAGCATCACGTCGGCGACCGCCTCGCCGGTCTCCGGCCCGGATCGACACTGACCATCCAGCAGGACCCCGAGATCCCCGAGGGACCGCACGGCAAGCTGGTCTTCACCGTCACCGGCGCCAACCGCCTGCGCTGCACGCTGGACGACTCCGACCTGCATCCCACCGAGGAGTACTTCCTGGAGCATCTCGAGATGCTCCGGGCGATCGGCTGGCGGCGGCTGCGCAACGGCACCCACATCTACGAGGTCGGCCGCCGTCGGGTCGACGAACTCGCCCAGGCCGCCGTGGCGACCCTGCGGACGGTGTGGGAGGTCGTGCACCCCGCGTTCCTCGACCACACGCCGGCCCCGCGGACCGAGCCGCAGATCGAGGTCGCGGTCCAGCCGCATGACGCCGATCACCTGCGTGCGCTGCTGGTCAGCTCGCTCGAGGACCTCACCGGCTGCGAGATCCAGACCGACGCCGACGGCGACATCGCGCTCCCGACCAAACCGGTGTCGTCATGGCTGAGCCCTCGCACCGACTCGCCGCGACTGGAGTTCTTCGCCCGACTCGCCGGCGACATCGCCGACCGGCGACACGCCGCCGACGTCGTCGCCGCGCAACCGACCATGGGTTCGGCGGTGCGGCTGCACCTGCTGCAGGACGAGGTGTTCGCGACCCTCACCCTGGAGTGCGCCGTCTACCACCCGCACAACCTGAGTGCCGCGCTCGCCGAGTGGTTCGGCTTCCTCGCCGACTGCGCCCCCAAGGTCATCGACCAGATCACGCAGTGCGAGCCGGTGCGCGCCGAGACCGACGACCGCCTGCCCGACGCGCTGCAGACCCTGCTCGAACTCGACCCCGACGGCCGGTCCCTCAGCGCCCGCGAGGTCGCCAAGATCTGCCGCTACAGCCAGGCCGACATCCTGTCGTACATCCACACCTGCGAGGAGCAGTACCTCTCCTGGCGCCGTTCCGCGGTCGACGCCGCCGCGGCCGCCGACTCGGCGGAGGCCGATGCGTGCCGCCACGAGGCCGACGCATGGCGGGCCACCACGCACAACCTGCGCGCGGCGTTACGCGTCGTGGTGCTCTCCGACGACGTCCCGGATCGGCGTCCCACCGCCAAGTGACGCCTGCGTCGTGAGGTAGTCCACGCGGACGATTTGGTCCCGTCTCGGGGGTCAGGACCCGGCAGGTGCGCTATATCGGTAGGGGATCCCCGGGTGATCAGGCCCGACACCGATCGGAGCATCCGATGACGCTCATCACCGACCGTCGCACGCTGACCTTCGCATTCCCCGATCTCGGTTCCGACGCCCGACTCCACGTGACGTTCCGGCGCGCCCCGCGCATCTCCGGTGCCCGCGACCTGCCGAAACTGACCTCCGACACGATGCTGGACCTGGCGCAGGGCTCCCCTACGGGCGACGCCGACGCCGTCATCCCGATGTGGCAGTCGGAGGCGCTGTGGATCGACTTCAGCTCCCCGCACCAGCACCCGTTCCTGGTGATGGTCGCGATCGACGGGATCAACGCGATCACCGGCGCGACGTTCACCGGGCGGCCCGACTTCGCCGCCGACGACTACATCGAGGTGCCGACGCAGCCGGCGCTCGCCTGGTACCGGACACCGAGCGGCGGCCATCGGCAGTTCGTCGCACCGTCGACCCGCGCCTGCGCGCGCGCCGACCCTCGCGGCCGGCTCCTGGAGTTCACCGTCGTCCCGATGCGCGCCGACGCCTGGGCGCGACGCCGTCGTCACACCTCGGGTCCGCAGGACTGCGTGCTGTGCGACATCTCGCGGGCCGAACGGGCGCGGGCGACGCCGCGGTCCGCGCCGACGCGGGTGCTCGGCCCGCTCGAATCGGCCGACACGTGGCATCCCACCCTCTCGCGGTCGGGGGCGGTGCGGATCGTGAACTCCGTGATGTGGCGGGCGTTGACCGGCGGCCCGCTCCGGCGACGCCCGTTGACCTCGGTGGACTACATCCACCGTCGGCTGCCGTGGTATCCGACCTACAGTGAGAACCCGGTGCACTCGTCGCCCCTGTAGGGGCGACCGGCGCCCTCGGTGAGATCTCACGCAGGTGTCCTGACGGCGTCGTAGTATTCGGATCCCGCGGGTGCGCCGACCGGCGTCCGACCCCGCCGGAACCCCCGAGATCGTCCAGACCGCACACAGCGAGGAGCACGGATGTCCCCCGATTTCGATGCCGTCGTCGAAGCGGCATGGCGGGACTTCACCGACACCCTGGCGGCGCGGGCACTCCGTCTCGCCCCGGGACAGACACTCACCGTGATGGAGGCCGCGGCTGGCGGCTGGCGCCGCCGGATGACGTTCGCGGTGGCCGGCCCCGGGCGACTGCGCTGCACCATCTCCGCGGGCGACCTGACGTGGACCGACAAGGACCGCTGGATGCGTCAGGCGACGCACATCATCGACCGCGGCTGGTGCCGCCTGGAGGGACGCAGTTCGTTCTGTTACGAGGTCGATGCGCGCGTGCACGTCGACCTCGCGCGGGCGGCGGTGCGGGCGCTGCGCGAGGTGTGGGGTGTCATCCACCCGTCGTTCGTGAGCATCGGCGACCCGTCCTACGCCCGACATCAGCTGATCCCGAACGCCGACCTGGAGACGACGGGCCCCCTCGACACCGGTGCCGTCGCGCACGAGGGCTCGCCGGGCGCACACGCTCTCGACCCCCGGACCGACCCCGACGCGCAGACCAATGCCGACACGATCCGCTTCGCTCCCCTGCCGAGGCCGCTCGATGCACCGGTCGACGACGGGGTGGCGCCGCGGTCGGTGGAGCATCTCGTCGAGCTGGTCCGGGCGGCGATGGCCGCGGCGGGCCGGCCGATCGTGATCAGTCCCCGCAACGCGATCTTCCTGCGCTCCTCGGTCACGACGCTGATGCGCCCGGCGCGCGACGCGAAGGCGCTGGAGATCGTGACGATCCTGAGTTCGACGGTGCCGCCACCGTCGGTGCTCGGACTCCTCGTCACCGAGTTCTCGCCGCGCTGGCCGGAGATCTCTGTGGTGGTGAAGAACGGGCTCGTCTATGCGCAGCGCCGAATCGACGTCGCGGTGTTCAGCCCCGCGAATCTCGAGGTCGCACTACGCCGTTGGGACGAGTTCACCCGCACCGCGCGCGGCGAGATGATCGCCCGGCTCGAGGGCCGGCATTCGCCGCTGCGGTGTCGCGGGGAGCGCCTGCCCGCGGTGCTGCGGGCGCTGGTGCGGGCCAAGCAGAAGCGTCCGGGGTCGACGCTGTCGCCGAACACGGTGCTGGTCGCCTGCCAGCGCGATCCGGCACGGGTACACGAGTACTTCGACATCTGCGCCACCGAGATGCGCGAGTGGATGAACAACCTGGAGTCCGCCCGCAAGGCCGAGCTGGGCGAGGAGGAGATCGCGTTCTGCATGGCCGAGCACCGCGCCTACGCCGAGATCGCGCAGCTGCTCCTCAGCGCGATGGAACTCACCTGATCGCGTGCCGCACCCGGGGGCTCACGTGGTGGACGCGTAGGAGAGGTGGACCACCCCGTTGTCGAAGGCCTCGGAACCGACCAGCGTCAGCGGGACGCCGGCGAGCCCGTCGAAGAGGCGAGCACCTGTCCCGAGGACCACCGGGTAGACGAGCAGGTGCAGCTCGTCGACGAGCTCGTCCCGCAGCAACGCCCGGACGAGCGTGCCGCTACCGCTGACGTAGAGGTCGTGTGAGTTCTTGAGCTCGGCGATCCGGGCCGCGTCATACGGACCGAGGACCTCCGAGTTCTGCCAGCCCTCGGCCCGGGTGAGTGTCGAGGAGACCACATACTTCGGGGTGTCGTTGAAGAACGGCGCACCGGGGTCGTCGTCGACGGTGCGCGCGGACCAGGCCGGAGCGAACATGTCGAAGGTGTTGCGGCCGAGCAGGATTGCGTCGCACGCGTCGGTGATCCCGCCCACGACCTCACCCATCCGCTCGGTGAATCCGTACGGCATCGTGAACCCGGGATCCTCGTAGCTTCCGTCGACGGTGATGAATTCGTGGACGTGGATCTTGCCCATGAGTGGTCTCCTCACGCTCGCATTATTGATCGTGGCTCACGGTGACAGACCCGACACAACGCCGGAACTCATCGGAGCGATGCACCGTCTGCGCCGAAACAGCCCGCGCCACGGGGCCGTTCGGTTATCGTTCGGCGCAACAGGCGCAGCGCAGCGACCCGGTTCAGGAGGTTCGTCATGGCCACCGTCCACACCGTCAACGGTTCCGTCGACTCCGGGGATCTCGGCAGAGTGCTCGTCCACGAGCACATCTTCATCGTCGGTGAGGAGTACCGGCAGAACTACCAGGACGACTGGGACGAGGACGCCAAGGTCGCCGAGGCCGTCGCCGCACTGACCGAGCTGAAGCAGCTGGGGATCGACACCATCCTGGACCCGACGGTGCTGGGCCTGGGCCGCTACATCCCGCGGATCAGGCGGATCGCCGAACAGGTCGGCCTCAACATCGTCGTCGCGACCGGGTTGTACACGTACAACGACATCCCGTTCCAGTTCCACTACGCCGGCCCCGGACTGTTGTTCGACGTCCCGGAGCCGCTGGTCACGCTGTTCACCAAGGACCTGACCGAGGGCATCGCCGACACCGGAGTGCGCGCGGCGTTCCTCAAGTGCGCCATCGAGGAGCCGGGCCTGACACCCGGGGTCGAGCGGGTGATGCGGGCGGTCGGGCGCACCAGTGCCGAGACCGGCGCCCCGATCACCGTCCACACCAACCCGCACACGCAGTCCGGGCTCGTCGCGCAGAAGATCCTCGCCGAAGAGGGTGCCGATCTCACCAAGGTGGTCATCGGGCACTCCGGCGACAGCGTCGACCTCGACTACCTGATGCAGCTCGCCGACGCCGGGTCGATCCTGGGCATGGATCGTTTCGGCCTGGATCTGTTGTTGCCCTTCGAGAATCGCGTCGACACCGTCGCCGAACTCTGCAGGCGCGGCTACGCCGACCGGATGGCGCTCTCCCACGACGCGTCGTGCTTCATCGACTGGTTCGACCACGACGCCAAGGTCCAGACCCTGCCGAAGTGGAACTACCGCCACATCAGCGAGGACGTACTGCCCGCGCTGCGCGAGCGCGGGGTGAGCGAGGACGACATCACCACGATGCTCGTCGACGTTCCCCGACGGTACTTCGAGTAGGTCGGACGGGTTCTCAGCCCTTCAGCGACCGCTGGTAGCGCCGCATGCCGCGCAGCCAGCGGTCGTAGTCGGCGCCCTTCTGCCGGTACATGTCGAGCACCTCGGGGTGCGGCAGGATGAGGAACCGTTCTTCGGCGACGGCGCCCAGCACCATCGCGGCCACCTCGCCGGGGGTGAGCACCGCACCGGCGGTCTCGACGGCCTTGCGCATCAGCTGCTGATCGGCGGTGACCGAATCATCCTCGGGGCGCAGCAGTTTGGTGTCGACGCCCATCGGGCACAGGCAGCTGACCCGCACCCCGTCGTCGCCGTGGGTGATGTTGAGCCATTCGGCGAACCCGACCGCGGCGTGCTTGGAGACCGAGTACGGGGCGTTGCCGATCTGGGTGAGCAACCCCGCCGCCGACGCGGTGCTGACGAAGTAACCGCCGCCGCGCTCGATCCACTCGGGGACCATTCGCCGCGCCGCCCGGATGTGCGCGCGCAGGTTGACGTCGAGGGCCAGATCCCACATCGACTCCTCGGTGTCGAGCCCTCCGCCGCGGCCGATGCCGGCGTTCGCGAAGTAGAGATCGACGGGTCCGAACTCCTTCACCGCGAGGCGGACCGTCGCGTCGATGTGGCCCTCGTCCGACGCGTCACCTGCGATGGCGACCGCGGAGTCACCGAGTGCGGCCGCGACCTGCTGCGCCGACGCGTCGTCGAGGTCGGTGACGACGACCTTGGCCCCCGCCTCGACCAGGGCGTGCGCGAGCGCACCGCCGATCCCGCCTCCACCACCGGTGACGATGGCAACCTTGCCCGCGACGTCCATTCGATCTCCTTCGATCGTTCACCTTCGCTAAGAGTCCTACCAGAGCGGTGTGGGGCAGGTCTCAGCGGGTCGGCCGCGAGGTCACAACGAAATCGCCTGGTCGCCGGTCTTTTTCGCCCGAGCCGTCTCCATCAGCCAGTAGCCGAGGCCCGCGGTGAGGCCACCGGCCAGCCACGACAGGTCGACGCCGCCCAGGGCGACCGCCGCGGGTCCCTGCATGACCTCGAGCATGCCGTACATGAACATCCAGGTCATGACGATGCCGAGCGCGAGTGCGACGAGCGCGGTCGGCCGGACCATCGGCAACGGGCTGTCCGCCGGCTTCGCGAACAACGACGGGGCGTCGATCTCTCGACGCGCGACGGCGAACCAGTGCACGAGAACGACGGCGCCCCAGGGGGAAAGCCACCCGACGATGCCGACGAGCCAGCTGTCGATGGTGGTCGCGAAGTCGCTGTTGAGCACGAAGTAGACGACGATCGCCATGGACACGACGCCGATGATCGCGTTGAGGACGCGACGGTGGACGTGGATGTCGAGCGCTTGCGTCGACACTGCGCAGGTGTAGACGTTGAGGATGTTGGTCGCCAGCGGACCGTGCACCACGAGGAGCAGGACCGGCAGCGCGAGAGCACCGTACGCGTCGACGATGATCCGTCCCGGGTCGGTCGAGTCGCTCAGCGTGGCCAAGGAGGCACCGAGGACGCCGAGCCAGATGACCGGGATGAACTGGCCGAGGGCGCTGGCCAGGAACAGCCTGCGGGACGGCACTTCTCGTGACACGAAACGGGAGTAGTCACCGGCGTAGCCCAGCCAGGTGAGCCCCCAGCCGATCCCGATCGCGGTCATCACCGCGGTGATCGCGCCGAAGTGGGCGGAGCCGGTCAGATCGGGTGCGGTGCCCTGACCCCAGTTGACGTCCAGGCCGATCGAGGCGACCAGGGTCATCAGCAACAGGATCGCGACGGTCGGCGGTACGGTCCAGCGTTCGAAAGCGGAGATGGCCCGGTAGCCGAACCACGCGATCGTCACCTGGACGACCATGATGATCGCCGCGACGAGGATCTTGGCGGCGTTGTTGTCCAGATCGGGGTCGACGACGCCGAGTTCGCCGAGCAGGGCCATCACCAGATCGAGCACGATCCAGGTGTTGACCGCGCACCACCCCATGCAGACCAGCGCCTGCACCGCGGCCGGCACGTAGGCGCCGCGGCGTCCGAACACCGCGCGCGACAGCACCATCCCGGTGACGCCGGTCTTCTGGCCGATGATGACGAAGGTCCCGAAGATCGACATGCCGATGAGGTTGCCCACGACGAGCACCGCGACCGTCTCCCACAGGCCGAGACCCATCTGCACGCCGAGGGCGCCGAGCACCCAGTTGATCGGGGCGATGTTGGCGCCCGCCCAGATCCAGAACTGTCCGCGCAGATCGTGGGTCTTGGCGGACTCGGGGATGGGTTCGAGCTCGGATTCGAACCGCTCGAGCGGGTTCGGGCCGGAAGCCGAAGAGGTCGCGGCGTCGAGTGCGGTCATGGGATCCGTCCAGGGGTCTGTTGGCCCGAAGTTCGGGTCATGGTTGATACGTGCTCGCGCGCCGGTGCGCTGAACACTCATCGTGGTCGGTCGCTGCCACCCGGCGACACATACAGATTGCTCGGCCGTCAGCATCGATGATGGACATTCTGTCTGGTGGTCGGCCGGTTCGCACGACAACGCCCGGTCACCGGGTCCTCGACTCCTTTCCCCTGATCAGACGGCATTCCGCCGTTGCCTCCCCGGACCGCACGCGCGGTGTCACACTGGGCCGATGACGGGTCCCGCACCGACCTCACCGCACATGACGTCGCTGGGCGGCGCGGGCCCGGTCTTCGAGAACGACCTGGGCAGCGTGCAGGCGGTCGATGCCGACGCACTGCCGATCCTCCACCGTCTCTCGGCGAAGCGGATCGTGTTGCACCCCGGCGCGATGCGGGAACCGCAGTGGAACGTCGACGCCAACCAGTTGGCGTACGTGGTGCGAGGGCAGGTCCTCGTCGCGATGCTCGGGAACGCCGACGAGTTCAGCTCGTTCGTCGTCGACGCCGGCCAGATGTACCACGTGCCGTCGGGCGCGGTCTACCACATCGAGAACGTCGGCGACGACACCGCGGAGATCGTCCTCGCCCTGCGAAGCGCACGGCCGCGGCACTTCTCGCTGCGCGACAGCATGTCCGCGATGACCGACGAAGTGCTCGGCAATACCTACGACCTCGCCGCGTCGGCCTTCGCGGGATTCCGTCGTCCGCCGGCGGAGCAGATCGTGTCTCGGCGCAACGGGACCACACCCACGGTGACCGACCGGCTCCCCAACGCCCACCTCTTCGACGTCGAGGGTCAGGTCGCCCCCCTCTCCTACGCCTACGGCTCGGCGCACCTCGCGCGCAGACAGTTCTGGGCGGCGCTCGACGACATCTCGATGTACTCGTTGCGTGTCGCCGACGACGGGATGCGCGAACCCCACTGGCACCCGGTCACCGCCGAGATGGGATACGTCGTCAGCGGTGCCGCCCGGATGCGGGTCCTCGACCCCGACCTGACCTGCGACGAGTACGAGTTGCGCACCGGCGACTTGTATTTCGTCCCGCGCGCCTACCCGCATCACATCGAGGTCCTCGGCGACGAGGGTTTTCACTTCGTCATCTTCTTCGACCAGCCGACGCCCGACGACATCGGCTACCGCGCCACCGCGAGTGCGTTCTCGCGGGAGGTGCTCGCCGCCACGTTCGACATCCCGGAGAGCGAACTGCCCGCGTTCCCGTTCACCCCGATCGATCCGCTGATCGTGCGCCGGCGGAACCGGTAGGAGGGCACAACGGACAGGCGGCACAACGGACAACGAACCGGTGGCGACCAAACGTCGCCGGCACGCCGGGCATGGTCGGCATCTCGCCGGTACGGAGTCGGTGGCGATTTGCTCCCTCGTCGGGACAGGGCGGAGACATGGTCCGACCACCCTCGTCGGTGCCGCTCAACACCGGGCGGCCGACCAACAAGGAGACAACCATGCAGATGACTGTCCCGTACACCAAGCAGATCCTGTCCGCCCTCGCCGGCACGGCGGTCGCCGCCGGCGCACTGACGGGGGTGTTCGTGGCCGCCGGCACCGCATCCGGCCAGCCGGCGAACGGCCCCGACAACGTGCCCAGCTGCCTCGAGTTCGTCAACCCCGACGGCACGAGCAAGCCGATGCCGCCCGGTGTGGAGGCGTGCGCGCCGGTCGACATCTACGCGCCGGGGCTCACGCTCGCGCAACGGATCGCGTTCGTGAACCCGGAATCGCCGCGGTACGACGCGATCGTCGCGGACCTGAAGGCCAAGTACCCCGAGTGACCCCGGCGCGCCACTCACCGGCGCGGGGTCTGCGCACGTGACCCCGCGCCGGTGCTCAGGCCTCCTCGGGGAGTTCGGCGAAGTGCGCGGTGAAGACCGTCAGATCGCCCTCGCGGGAGTACCGCACGTCCCCGCCGAGCAGCTGGGCGTTCTCCCGCGCGATCGCCAGCCCGAGACCCACGCCGCCACTGCGGGTACGCGCCTCGGCAACCTTGTGGAGCCGCCGGAAGATCGGCTCCTCGTGGCCGGGCGGAACCCCCGGGCCGTGATCGGTCACCCGCACCTCGGCGCCGCGCCCGGGGGTCCCGGCCGACACCGTCCCGACCGACACCGTGACCGGTCCCTCGCCGTGGCGCAACGCATTTCCCACGAGGTTCGTCACCACCGCGACCACACGTCGTGGATCGGTCCGGAGCGACACCTGCGGGCCGTCGACGACGACCGACGACCACCCGCGACGATCGAGCGCCTGGCGGACCAGCGCGGTCAGGTCGACCGTCTCGGGCCGGATCTCGGCGATCCCGGCGTCGCGGCGCGTCATCTCGAGGAGATCCTCGACGAGCGCGGCCAGTGCGTCGATCTCCTGGCCCACCAGGCGGGCAGCGCGCCCGGTCGCGCCGTCGTGCGGACCGTGCTCGCGCAGTACCTCCGCCGCCGGGACGAGCGCCGCGAGCGGGCTGCGCAGTTCGTGGGAGACGTCGCTGACGAACCGGCGGGACCGCTCCTCCTCGCGGCTCAACATGGCGATCACCTCGGCCTTGCGGTCGAGCATCGCGTTGAACGTGTCGGTCACGTCCCGCAGCTCGGACACCGACGTCGAGGGCAGACGCGCGTCGTCGGCGCCGGCGACGACCGCGGCGGCGGACTCCCGCAATCGCGCCAGCGGCCGCGTGAGCAGACGTGCGAGGACGAGACCGACGATGCCGCCGAAGACGATGCCGCCCACCGAGAACAGCGCGATGAGCAGTCCCAGTTTCTGCAACCGGTCCGAGACGTCGGCGAGTGGCGAGATCGTGTACACCGTGGCCGCGTCGACGCCCTCGGGCAGCACCCTCGCCGGCAACGAGTGACCGATCAGCACCCTGCGCCCGGGGAGCCTGGTGAACCGGTAGCCGATGTGCACGTCCCGCAGCGATTCGTCCATCTCGGCCGACACCGCGGCGGCCACCCCGTCGCCGGACCGGACCACCCGGCCGTCGACGAGCAGCGCCCAGTCGGGGTTCAGTTCGTTCAGGGGCCGATCGTCGTCGAAGGCCGACATCTCCTGCCGGAACACCGCCAGCGCCGACTCCTGCGCATCCTGATACACCCAGTCCCGCACCAGGAGTGCCGATGCACCACCGGTGACCAGCACCGCCGCGCAGACACTCAGAATCGTCCCGAGGATGACCCGCAGGCGGAGGCTCACCGATCTCCCCGGTACCGGTAGCCGAACCCCCGGACGGTCTCGATGCGGGTCTCCTCGCCGGGACGGTCGAGCTTTCCGCGCAGCCGGAGGATGGCGTTGTCCACCAGACGTGAATCACCGAGGAAGTCCTGGTTCCACACCATGGCCAGCAGCTGCTCACGACTGAGGACCTGGCCGACGTGATCGTCGAAGGCGAACATCAGTCGCTTCTCGATCGGGGTGAGCGGCAGGGGCTCCCCGTCCCGGAAGACCTCCGCGACGACCGGGTCGACGACGATGCCGGTGTCACGCGAGGGCGCCTCGACGACGGTCGCTCCCGGCGTCTCGGCGTGGACCACGCGCCGCATCGCGGCCTTGATGCGGGCATCGAGTACCCGGGGACTCACCGGCTTGACCACGTAGTCGTCGGCGCCCGCCTCGAGGCCCGCGACCGTGTCCACGTCGTCGGAACGGGCCGTGAGGATGATGACGGGCACCGGACTCGTGGTGCGGATCCGGCGGCAGATCGCGAAGCCGTCGTCGCCGGGGAGGCCCAGGTCGAGCAGCACCGCATCGGCTGCCGCGACGCGATCCTCGAGATCGGCGCAGGCACCGGGGAGGTGCGACACCGAGTGGCCGAGCAGTTCGAGCGCGAGGGACAACCCCTCCACGATCCTCTCGTCGTCCTCGATGAGCAGTAGAGTGGCCACCGGGTTCCCTCCGTTCGCAGATCATGAGCCGCCGCCACGCTAGGCGGGCCGATCACCACCACGGCACGATCTTGTCACCGATCGCGAACCAACCGTGTCGCAATTCGGTCGCAGATCCGGCCGACGAGGGAACTCCCGGCGGGTTCTACTACTTCACGTCGTCGACGTCGTCGATGTCCGCCGCCGACGCGTCGGTGATGATGTCGAGGACCTTCGGGTACTCGGGGGCGGTGGCCGTGACGATCGACCCGTGGTTGCCGTTCGGGATGAGCACGGCCTTCGCCTCACCGCCCTGCTTCAACACGGCGTCGACGTAGCGTCGTGAGTTCTCCGGCGACACCATCCGGTCGGCGGTGCCGTGGATCGCGACGACCGGGGTGTCCGGGTCGATGTTCTGGATCGGATCCACCGACGTGTAGCGGTCGGGCACCTGGCTCGGGCTGCCGCCGAGGACCTTGACGATGCGGTCGTCGCCGTGGGTGGCGGCGTAGACCATGTCGAGCGGACCGGCGAGGGACACCACGCGGGTCGGCCGGAACTCGGGCCGCGAGCCGACCTCGTCGTCGTCGAGCTTGTGGCGGGTACCGCCCCACACCGCGAGCTGGGCGCCCGCGCTGTGCCCGACCACGAGCTCGTCGTCGGTGGTCAGCTGCGGGAACCGCCGGTCGACCACGGTGACGTGGTCGAGGGCGTTGGCGACGTCACGGAAGGTCGTCGGCCACCCTCCGCCGGAACCGACGCGGCGGTACTCGATGTTGTAGACGGCCATGCCGCGTTCGGCGAGATCCCGGGCGAGCGGCTCGAACACGTCGGCGCCGAGCCGGCTCTGCCACGCGCCGCCGTGGATCAGGACCACGAGCGGGATCGAGTCGACGCGCTGCTCGCCGGCCGGCAGGTAGAGCTCGGCCCAATTCTGCTTCGGGTCGGCGTTCTCGGTCGGGTACTGCAGGCGGTGGACCGTGATCTCGTCGAGGACCTCGACCGGTTCCGACGGCGTCGGCTGTTGTGCAGCAGCCTGATTCGCACCACCCTGTGACGCCGGGTCGGAACCCGATCCGCCGCACGCGGTCAGCCCGAGGACCGCCACGGACACGACGCCGAGCAGCCGCAGCCCGACGACCGCACCCGATCGTCGGGGTCGATTCACCGTCGATGACGCAATCACCCTGTGCCCCCTCACTTGACGGTCAGCGGTACGCGCGTGGTGGCCGCACCCGCGTGGACGGTCGCTTCGAGCGGCGTCCATCCGGTCCAGATGTTAACCGGCACATCGACGCTCGCACCCGGCCGAAGGGTGACCGGCGTGCCGGTGGCCGCGTAGCGGTCGGCGAAGGTGTCGCTGCGCTCGACCGCGAGCCGGACCTTCTGCGCGCGGCCGGTGGTCTGCACGGACACCCCCGCCGCCGAGGTCGCGCCGACCGACGCGGATGAGTCGGGACCGACCGCAAGCTGGGACGTCTCGACGCTCACCGACCGCAGCGAATCCTCGGTCACGATCTGGAAACCGGTGGTCGTCGGCGCCGACGAGGTCACGCCCATCGCGTGGCGCACGGGGTCGACGTCGATCGTTGCGGCGGCCCCGGACGGGACCTCGAGATCGTTGACGCCCACGGCGCCGCCGGCGCTGAACGCCGCAGCGCGGATGTCGGCGGTCTGCCCGGCGGAGACACCGTCGATCACGATGCGGAAACGCTTGCCGGCGGGGACGGCGAATCGTGCGGTGTTGTCGTTGTTGAACAGGACGTCCCGGTCGACGCCGGGGATGGGGTTGCCGGACAGGTCGGTGACGCGGACCTTCCAGTCGACGTCGCCGCGGCCCCGCGCGCCGCCGTTGGTGTCGGAGACGACGACGAAGGTGTCCTCGGACCCGAGATCGGGGTCGACGTGACGCTTCAGGATCGTCGACAGCGGTACCAGGACCATCCTGTTCTTCGGAGATCCCTGGAACAGCATGATCGGGTCGGACGGCTTGGTGGCCGTCGAGTAGTACCAGGTGTCGGCCTCGGCGTCGGCGACGATCATCTTCTCCACACCCGGGAAGTTGTTGTCGTAGATGACGATGCCGTACTTGCCGTCACCGAGGTCGCGGAGCGCGATCGGGGTGACCGCGTGGCCCTCCTCCTGCGCGTCGTCGGTGAAGATCGCGAGAATGTGGTTGTCCCCGCGCGCCCACGCCGCACGCAATCTCGACACCGTCTCGGCCACCGAGGATTCCGACATGGCCGCGGTCGTAGGCGCGAAGGCCTGCGTGATGAAGAGGCGGGAGATCAGCTCGTCCAGCGGACCCGACGGTTGCATGTCGTAGACGGTCTGCCACGGCATGGCCAGCGGGAACTTCTCGAGTCGGCGGGTGGAGTACAGACCGGCCAGGGCCGCCATGCCGAAGCAGTGCCCGCCGCTCATCGAGGCGTTGAACTCCTCCTGCATGAGTTCGGCAACGGTCGTCGGCGAGCAGATGCCGGCCACGATGCGGGCGCACACCTCGTCTCCGAAGACCGCGCGAAGACCTTCGACGGTGACGCCGCGACGGTGGAGACCGTCATCCGGACCCCAGTTCTCGAAGGAGAAGCCGTCGCGCTTCACGTCGAACGCGGAATGTGCGACGACCTTGCCGTCGGTCGGGTCGACGAGGGGGACCGCCGCGGCCCGCTCCGTTCCGCCGACGGTGAGCGTTGCCGTCGCGGCCAGTGCGAGACCGATCGCAGAAAGACGTGCTGACCTGCGAGTACACCGCTTCCCGATTCGCATTGCAAAACATTAACCGACAAAAGGTGCAATCCCCGCCGTCCGGTGGGGACATGGCATGCGCCTTGGGGTCGACGGCCCGGAATTGGCGGTGGGGCTGCGCGACGGTCGTGCCGGTCGTCCGAGTGGGGTGTCGCCGCTGCCACATCGGTGGCTCCCTGATCCGCGGACCGGGCCGGTGTTTCCGATATGAAGTACCGGTGTCCGAACGAATCGCCGCCGACGCACCTCGCCACGTTGTCCGGGGGTGGATCTGATGCGCGTCGCCGTGATCGGGGCGGGCGCTGCCGGCTCGCTCGTTGTCTTACACCTCGCTCGACTCGCCGCGGACCGACCTGCCTCGGAGCCGCTCGACATCGTCGTGGTGGATCCGCTCGACGCGGTGACCGGTCCGGCGTTCGGGACGACGGACGAGGCGCACCTGCTGAACGTGCCGGCGTCGGGGATGTCGGTGGTCCCGGAGGAGCGGTTCGACTTCGTGGAATGGTGCGTCGCCGAGGGCCTGACGCCGCGCGACGGCGCCACCTACTTCTTCGCGCCGCGCATGCAGTGGGCGCGGTACCTGCGGGCCCGGCTCGACGCGGCACTCGCCGACGCCGGTGACCGCCTCCGGCTTTCGCGGATACGGTCCACCGCGACCGGCGTCGAGGCGGCCCGCGACGGAGTGCGGGTGGACACCGCGGACGGATCCGCGGTCGACGCGGATCGGTTGGTGCTGGCGACCGGGCTGTCCGGCGTCGGGGACGACTGGGCGCCCTGCGACCTGACCGGCGTCCGCCGCTACATCGGGGATCCGTGGCAGCCGGGCGCACTGGATGAGGTCCTCGCCGACGACGGTGACGTGTTGGTCGTCGGCACCGGGCTGACCATGATCGACGTGGCGATCAGCCTGCTGGGCTCCGGCGCGGATCGTCGGGTCGAGGCGATCTCGCGGGGCGGCCGGCTCCCGCGTCGCCACGCGGACCGCTACCTCGGTGAGGTCGTCCCGGACATCTCGACCTGGGGTGACAGTCTCGACGAGATCCGGGCCGCGGTCGCCACGCATGTCGCGAGAGCCGAACGGCTCCTCGGCAACTGGCGGCCCGGCGTCGACGGTGTGCGCTATCGGGTGGCCGAGCTGTGGCGCCGTCTGAACGACGACGACCGCGCGACGTTCGCGCGGGAACTGGCCGGACACTGGGGTGTTCACCGGCACCGGATGCCGCCGTCGAGCGGTGTGTTCGTCGACGAGGCCCGCGCGGCCGGGCGCCTGGCGGTGCGGTCCGGACGGGTCACCGACGTCGACGCCACGACCGACGCGATCACCGTGCGCATCGGAGACGACGAACGCACCTACGAACGCACTTACGCCTACGTCGTCAATTGCACCGGGCCCCGGACGGATCTGCGGCGCTTGGGCAATCCCGTGCTGGACTCGCTCTTCGCCGGCGGGCTGGCCCGCACCGACTCGCTCGGGCTCGGACTGCTCACCGACGACGGCCGCGTGCTCGACGCCGACGGTCGGCCGGGTCCGATCTGGGCGTTGGGCTCGCTCCGGCGCGGCGAGCTGTGGGAGACCACCGCGATCCCGGAGATCCGGGAGCAGGCGCGCGACGTGGCGAAGTCCCTCCTCGACGCCGTGCGCCGGTGAGGGACTCCGCTCCGTCGCGTGCTCGGGTCCGGGTCAGGTCGCGCTGACCAGCACCGCGACGCCGAGCCAGATCAGGACGGCCACCTTGATCACCTCGATCGCCACGTAGACGAGATGTGCCGAGCTGCGCGGGCCGTCGTGACCGGCGAGCACCGCGTCGGACCGTTTGGTGAGCACGGGCCGGACCGCGACGAGCTGGACGACGAGCGTCCCGATGGCGATCCCGGCGGCGATGGGCACGGCCACCCCGGCCCGGCTTCCGAGGATGACCGCGACCAGGATGACCACTGCCCATACGGATTCGGCCGCGTTCAGCGCGCGGAAGACGATCCGGCCGATGCCCAGGCCGAGCGGCAAGGTGATGCCGGGAGCCCGGAACTTCAGCGGCGCCTCCAGGAACGAGATGGCGAGAACCATACCGAGCCAGACGAACGTGGCCGCGGTGACGACCGCTCCGGCGGTGCTCATCGCGCACCCGTCCGCAGCAGTTCGGGACCGAAGGTCTCGTAATGGATGCGGCTCTCGTCGATGTCACGGTCGAGGAAGGCGTCCCGCATCGACGACAGGAATCCGCCGGGGCCGCAGAGCATGACGTGGGAGTCGGGATGGATCTCCACGTTGTCGAGCGACATCTGGCCGACGCGGACGGTGTCCGACACGACATGGGGCGAGGTGTTCTCGTACCACTGGATCAACGTGCCCGAGGGCAGCGAGTCCACCAGTGCGGCAAGCATTCCGCGGTGCGGCTGCCGGTTGCGCGACCGGTCGGCGTGCAGCACGGTGACCGGGCGGTCGTCGCGCTTCTCCGACAGCGCGGTCAGCAGGCCGATGACCGGGGTGCAGCCGATCCCGGCCGAGGCCAGCAGCAGCGGCGCGTCGTCGTCGGGCAGGACCAGGTCGCCGAACGGGGTGCTGACGTCGAGTACATCACCCTCGAAGACGTGCTCGTGCAAGTGCTCCGACACCTCGCCGGCGAGCTTCACGCTGAAGCGCCAGGTGGGTTCGGCCGGCGAACCGGTGAGGCTGTACTGCCGGATCTGGCGGGCGCCGTCGGACAGCGGGACCTGGACCGAGATGTACTGTCCGGGACGGAAACCCGGTAGCTCGCCGTCGACCGCGGCGAGGGTGAGGGCGATGGTGTCCGGCGAGACCTGGGTGCGCTCGACGACCCGCGCCCGCCGCCAGACGTTCCCGCCCGGGACACCCGCGTCGTCGTAGAGCCGGGATTCCTTCGTGATCAGCAGATCGGCCATGTCCCAGTACAACTGGTCCCAGGCATCGGCGACCTCCGGGGTGACGGCCTCACCGAGGACGTCGACGATGGCGGCGAACAGGTGCTCGTGCACGACGTCGTACTGGGCCGCGGTGACGCCCAGGGAGGCGTGCTTGTGGGCGATGCGGTCGAGGATGAACCGCTGCCGCCTCACGTCGGGTTCGAGCTGCAGGCGGGCGAATGCGGCGATCGATCCGGCCAGGGCCTGCGGCTGCTCACCCGACTTCTGGTGGCTACGGTTGAAGAGGTTGTCGAGCAGGTCCGGATGCGCGGTGAACAGCCCCCGGTAGAAGCGGGGCGTGATCTCGCCGAGTGCGCCCTCGACGGCGGGCAGGGTGGCCGCGATGGTGGCGCGTTGGGTGTCGGACAGCATGAGAACTCCTTTGTTCACTGCTCATGGGTGATGAACCGGCGGTTGCCGGTGGTCTTTGGGTGGCTACGAGTCGGCTGCCGGCACCACGTCGGCCACGGGGCCCCCGGCCGACGGGTCGGGAACCCTCGGTGACAGCGACAGCAACACCGCCGAGGTCGGCTCCTTCGCCAGTTCGGCCACCGTGAGGCCGTCGAGACTGTCGTAGAACGCCCGGACCGCGCGGGCGAGCGCTCTGCGCAGCCGGCACCCGGCCCGGAGCGGACACGGTTGTGGTCCCTCACAGTCGACGACCTCGCCGTCACCTTCGAGGGAACGGGCGAGCCAGCCCACGCGCGCCTCGCGTCCGAGGTCGGTGATCGTGAGCCCGCCCGCCCGTCCTCGACGCGCGTGCACGACGCCCATCTCCGACAGCCTGCCGACGACCTTGGCGACATGCGTGTACGGGACGGACAGTTCGGCCGCGAGGTCCTTGGTGGTGAGAGCGACCGGGGCAGAGGTCTGTTCGGCAGCCACGGCGAGCCGCATCACGACGCGGAGGCCGATGTCGGTGAAGCGCGTCAGCTGCATGCCGCAAGTAAAACACAAATTGGTACCGCTGATACCAATTAATGAGACGTGTTCTGGCTCACTGTGATACCGGTGGCCCGGGCACGGGCGATCATCGTCGTCGCGTTGTCGACCGCGGCGCACCCGGGATCGTTGTTGAAGTAGACGTAGACGTCGGCGTCCTCGTCGAAGGTCTCCGTGAGCCGTTCGAGCCAGGTTTCGAGGGCGCGCGCCATAGCTCATCGGTCGCCGCGCGGTGCCCTCGTGGAGGCGGAGGTAGCCGAAGTCGGCGGTCCGCCACAGCGGGGTGAGGATGCGGCTGCGGCGGTCGGCCCAGCACAGCGCGGCGTCGTGCCGGGCCATGACCTCCCGAACCTCGTCGGTCCACCAGGACTCGTGACGGGGCTCGACGGCGACGCGAACGTGGGGTGGGAAGAGTCCGAGTGTCGCGTCGAGGTCCTCGGTCCGCGCAGGCAGATCGGGCGGGAGCTGGATCAGGACCGGGCCGAGACGATCACCCAGGCCGGTGGCGCGGGTCAGGAATCGCTCGACCGGTTCCGCCGGGTCGCGCAGGCGCTTGACGTGGGTGAGGTGGCGGCTCATCTTCACCGCCATCCGGAAGCCGGCCGGCACGGTCTCCGCCCAGGTCTCGAACACCGACTTGTCGGGCAGGCGGTAGAAGGTGCTGTTCACCTCGGCCGTGGTGAAGTGGCGGGCGTAGAAGGGCAGCCACTGTTTCTGCGGCAGCTTCTCGGGATAGAACGCGCCGCGCCAGTCCTTGTACTGCCAGCCGGAGGTGCCGATATGGAGCACCTCGCCGATGCTACGCAGATATGTCGTTGACAGACGCAACGCCTTCGGTGACCATCGTCGACGTGCCGCTGGATATGTCGTCGCCCACCGGGCGTGAGGAGGTCGCCGGCGCCGTGCGCGCCGACGCTTGAGTGCCCTGCCCCGACAGGCGCGGGTGACCGCATCGCGGACCGCGCCGGTCGACGCGCACCCTCTCTTCCTCCCCTACGACACCAGAGGTGTACTCACCCATGCATGCCCTGACCGATGCGCAGATCCGTGCGTCCTTCGTCAACGCCACACTCCGCGAACGCAAGTCGCTGACCCTCCCCGTCGGTTTCGACGAATTGAACTGGGAGCGTCTCGATTTCCTCGGATGGCGCGACCCCAAGCAGCCCCGGACGGGCCACCTGGTGATCCCCGTCGACGACGACCTCGTCGGCATCATGCTGCGGCTCGGCGGTCGCCAGCCGCGCAACCGCCAGCTGTGTTCCTTCTGCGAGGACGTGCTCCTGCCGAGTGACGTCGCGTTCTTCAGCGCCAAGCTCGCCGGGCCCGCCGGACGCAAGGGCGACACCGTGGGCACCCTCGTGTGCTCGGACTTCGCGTGCTCGGCGAATGTGCGGATGAAGCCGCCCGCCCAGATGGCCGGATCGGACCCCGAGGCCGTTCGGCAGCAACGGATCCGGTCACTGCAACTGCACCTCGACGGGTTCGCGCGGCGGGTGCTGGATCGGTAGCGACGGCCGCGATCCGGTTGCTTGCGCCCGGGAGCGGGCGTGCGAGCAACCGGGTCCCGTGCTGGTGTCCGAATGCCATGACAGCGCACACCCGGCCGGAACCGGCCGAGCGCAGACCGGATCGAACGCAGAAAACCGGATCGCGACTGCGATCCGGTCTTCTGTGAGCTTGCGCTCGACTGTGGGCGAAGGGGGACTTGAACCCCCACGTCCCGAAGGACACTGGCACCTGAAGCCAGCGCGTCTGCCATTCCGCCACTCGCCCGTGGCCACCGGTCGCCCGGCGGGCATCTCGTCGGAGGCTTTCCTCCAACGCCTGGACGACGATAACAGCACTCCCCCACGACTTCAAAACCAGGGTCCCCACCTGGGGTTCGGCCACCGCGAACCGTGCCGTCGATCGGCCGGTGACTGGCCACGACCCTGGGGCAGGTGTTACACACGGTGAACCAGTTGTCGCGGTGGCACAGTTGTCCGTTCTTGTCGCTATCATCAAACAAGGCCAGATGCACGGCGACACGCTCGAACAGCCCGCGAAAGGAGGTCTCGGTGGGGATACTGCAACGGATCGAACGCAAGCTCGAAGGAGCCGTCGACGACGGTTTCGCGCGAGTCTTCGGTGGTCAGGTCGCCCCACAGGAGATCGAACAAGGACTGCAGCGTGAGGCGGAGGAGTCGCTGGAGAACCTCGGCGACGGCGCGATCCTCGCGGCCAACAGCTACACCCTGCTGTTGAGTCCGACCGATCACGAGCACATCGCCGCGGAATACGAACTGAACCGCAAGACCTTTTCCAAGCATCTGGAACACTTCATCAAGGACAACGGGTGGCAGACCTACGGCCAGGTGGTCGTAGAGTTCGAACAATCGCCATCCCTGCACACCGGGATCTTCCGCGTCCGCGGCGCGGTCAACCCCGATGCGCGGCCCCGACCGGTGCCGGCGCCGTCGGGACACGGCGCGCCGCCTCCGAAGGCCCCGCACCATCCAGCCGGACCACCGGCCCCGAGACCTCTCCAGGCCAACCCAGACCAAGGAGCCCCGAACATGACTCAGAACCCCGGATACGACCAGCGCAGGGGCGCCGATCCCGCTTACGATCAGCAGGCTTACGATCAGCAGGCTTACGACCAGCAGGCCTATGACCAGCAGGGATATGACCAGTACGGTCAGGGCTATGGCCAGCAGGGGTACGACCAGTACGGTCAGCAGCCCGGCTACGACCAGGGCGGCTACGACCAGGGCTACGGCCAGCAGCCCGGCTACGGCCAGCAGGGCTACGGCCAGGGATACGCACCCCAGCCCGGCTACGAGCAGCAGGGCTACGGCCAGCAGCCCGGCTACGACCAGGGCTACGACTACCAGCAGGGTTACGGCCAGCAGGGCTATGACCAGGGTTACGCACCCCAGCCCGGGTACGACCAGGGCTACGGCCAGCAGGGCTACGGTCAGCAGCCGGCCGGCTACGACTACCAGGGCGGCTACGACCAGGGCTACGGCGCCGGACGCCCGGCCGCCGGCTACGCGCCGACGACCATCACCCTGTACCTCGAGGACGGCAGCAACCGCACATTCCAGCTGCACGAGGGGTCGAACGTGATCGGCCGCGGCCAGGACGCGCAGTTCCGCCTGCCCGACACCGGTGTCTCGCGCCGCCACGTCGAGATCCGCTGGGACGGCACCACCGCCCTGCTCACCGACCTGAACTCGACCAACGGCACCACCGTCAACGACCTCCAGGTCAACACCTGGGAGCTCGCCGACGGCGACCGGATCCGCATCGGTCACTCGGACATCACCGTCCGGTTCTCGTAGGCTCCACCCCCACCGAGGTGACGCCCGCTCCCCCGGCGCGGGCGGTGGCCGAGAACATCCCGGATGCCGGGTCGCCGTCCGCTTGGTCCGGATGTCGGGTCGGCGGACGGTTGATACTGAACTGTCATATGTGAATGACCGGCTTCGGCGGAACTGCCCATAAGATGCACTCGGGTCCGCCGGTTCGATCGGCACCGGCCGTGGTGCCCGGCGGATGGCCGAGGACCGGACCGAGATGTGACGGAGCTGGAGGTGAACGCACGACATGCAGGGCTTGGTTCTGCAACTGACCCGCATCGGGTTCCTGCTGTTGCTGTGGCTGTTCGTCTTCGCCGTCATCCGGACGTTGCGCGCCGACATCGCGACAGCCGGCGGGCTGCGCATACCGCGGTACCCGGGAGGTTCGGACAAGCGTCGCCGCGGCTCCGGTCGCGGCACGGCCCGGTATCTGGTGGTCACGCACGGCGCACTGGCCAACACCCGGATCAGTCTCGGACAACAGCCCGTCCTCATCGGGCGCGCCGACGACTCGACCCTGGTCCTCACCGACGACTACGCCTCCGAACGGCACGCGCGGCTGTCGCGCCGCGGTGACGATTGGTACGTCGAAGACCTCGGTTCCACCAACGGCACCTACCTCGACAGGTCCAAGGTGACGACCGCGGTCAAGGTCCCGTTGAACACGCCGATCCGAATCGGCAAGACCGTGATCGAGTTGCGCCCGTGACACTTGTGTTGCGCTATATCGCGCGCAGCGACCGCGGTCTCGTCCGGTCCAACAACGAGGACTCCTTCTACGCCGGTCCGCGCCTGCTCGCGCTCGCCGACGGGATGGGTGGCCACGCCGCGGGCGAGGTCGCCAGTCAGCTCGTCATCCGCGCGCTCTCCGAACTCGACGAGGACGAGCCGGGTGGCGACCTGCTCAGCCAACTCGACCGCGCCACCCGCGCGGGCAACGAGGCCATCGCCGCGCAGGTGGCCGAATCGCCGGAGCTCGACGGCATGGGCACGACGCTCACCGCCATCCTCTTCGCCGGCAGCCGAATCGGCTTGTGCCACATCGGCGATTCACGCGGATATCTGTACCGCGACGGCGTCCTCACGCAGATCACCCGCGACGACACCTTCGTCCAGACCCTCGTCGACGAGGGACGCATCACCCCCGAACAGGCACACACGCACCCACAGCGGTCGTTGATCATGCGGGCCCTGACCGGCACCGAGGTCGAGCCGACCCTCACCATGCGCGAGGCCCGCGCCGGCGACCGATACCTGCTGTGCAGCGACGGCCTGTCCGACGTGGTGAGCGAGGAGACCATCGCCGAGACCCTCGGATCGATCGCGGATCCGAAGGAATGCGCCGACCGCCTCATCGAACTCGCGCTCCGCGGCGGCGGCCCCGACAACGTGACCGTCGTGCTCGCCGACGTCGTCGACACCGAGTTCGGCGACTCCCGTCCGATCGTCGGCGGAGCCGCCGGGGGCAACGAGGAGCACTACACCCCCGATCCCGCGACCGCGGCCGGCCGGGCCGCCGCCCTGCGTCCGCCACCGGTCGAGCCGCAACACCCGACCGTGCTCGGCGACGCCGAGGCGGTGCCGCAGCACCGTTCGCCGGTGCGCCCCTGGCTGATCGCCGGCGTGGTCGTGGCCGTCATCGCCGCGCTCGTCGCGGGCGTGTTCGTGGTGCGCGCGATCGTGCGCAGCAACTACTACGTCGCCGCCGACTCCGGCGGGGACGTCCTGATCTACCGCGGCTCCCCGGCCGAGGTGCTCTCGCTGTCGCTGTCCGAACCCGTCACCCGGGTCTGCGTCGAGAATCTCGACAAGGAGAAGCCGACCTACACGTTCATCCCATACGGCGAGGAATGCGAGTTCCCGCTCAACCTCGACGACCTGGTGTCGGGTCCGGCGCAGTCGGTGAAGGACGTGATGATCCGCGACCGCAGCGCGGAGGAGATCGAGGGTGTCGTCACCCGGGAGCTCACCTTCAAGTGCGACAACTCCCCGTCGTCGACACCGCCCGCCCCGACGGCCACCGCGAGCCCGACGCCCCCGGCCCCGAGCCCCACGCCCGCCCCGCGGGCACCCGCCTCCCCGTCCGGCATCCCGCAGCGCGGCGCTTCCGAGTCGGTGGCCCCGCCTGGCGCCGGACCCACCGCCAAGCCCGCTCCGCCAGAGGACTCCGGCACCAGCTGCCGGCAGCAGGTGAGATGACCCAAGCAGCGCCCACCCCACACGCCCAGCCACGCCAGCCCACGAGTACCGGCCGCAACGCCGAGCTGCTCCTGCTGGGTTTCGCCATCGGGCTGGTCACCGTCGCGCTACTCGTCGTGCAGGCCGCCCAGGATCAGAGCGTGTCCTGGGACATCCTCAAGTACGTGGTCGCGTACTCCGCGCTGTTCGGCGTCGCCCATGTGGTGGTCCGCCGCTACGCGCCGCACGCCGACCCGATCCTGCTCCCCGTCGTGGCGGTCCTCAACGGACTCGGCCTGGTGCTGATCCACCGCCTCGACCTCGGCTCGGGCAACACCGGTGAGTCGATCACGCCCACCGACGCCACGCGCAACGCCGACCAGCAACTGCTGTGGGCGGCGCTCGGAATCTTCGCGTTCTCTGCGGTGCTGATCCTCATCCGCGACCACCGCACCCTGTCGCGCTACGCCTACACCCTCGGCCTGGGCGGCCTGGTCTTCCTCGCGATCCCGGCGATCCTGCCGGGCCGGTTCTCGGAGATCAACGGCTCGAAGAACTGGATCATCACGCCGATCTTCTCGATCCAGCCGAGCGAGTTCTCGAAGATCCTGATCATCATCTTCGCCGCGGCGATCCTGGTGTCGAAGCGCGACCTGTTCATCACCGCCGGTCCGCACGTACTGGGTGTCGACCTGCCGCGCGCCCGCGACCTCGGCCCGCTGCTGGCCGCGTGGGGCATCGCGATCCTGGTGATGATCGTGCAGAAGGACCTCGGCACCTCGCTGCTGATCTTCGCGACCATCCTGACGATGCTGTACGTCGCGACCTCGCGCGTGGAGTGGCTGGTGCTCGGCATCGGCCTGTTCGCGATCGGCGCGGTCCTCGCGTGGTCGATCTTCTCCCACCTGCAGACCCGCGTGTCGGTGTGGGTCGACCCGTTCAAGGACTTCGACGGCTCGGGCTACCAGATCGGGCAGAGCCTGTTCGGGCTGGCCACGGGCGGCCTGTTCGGCACCGGACTCGGTTCGGGCCGGCCCAACATCGTGCCGTTCGCCAACACCGACTTCATCATCTCGACCATCGGTGAGGAGCTCGGCCTCGCCGGGCTGACCGCGATCCTGCTGCTCTACCTGGTGTTCATCCACCGCGGCCTGCGCACCGGCATCGCGGTCCGTGACAGCTTCGGCAAGCTGCTGGCCACCGGGCTGGCGTTCACCATCGCGATGCAGGTCTTCGTCGTCGTCGGCGGTGTCACCAAGCTGATCCCGCTGACCGGCCTGACCACGCCGTTCCTGTCGTACGGCGGTTCGTCCCTGCTGGCGAACTACATCCTCGTCGCACTGCTGATCCGGATCTCCAACGCCGCGCGCGAGCCCGATGCGGTGAAGAAGCGTCCGGCCGCCAAACCGGTCGACGCGATGCCCACCCAGGTGGTGAGGCGCCGATGAACAAGCCGATCCGCAACGTGTCGGTGGCGGTGATCATCATGATCGTCGCGCTGCTGGCCAACGCCACCTACGTGCAGGTCTTCAAGGCCGACGCACTCAAGACCGACCCGCGCAACAACAGGGTGCTGCTCGACGAGTACTCGCGCCAGCGCGGCCTGATCACCACCTCCGACGGCACGGTGATCGCGCTGTCGGTGCCGACCGACACCCGGCTGAAATTCCTGCGGCAGTACCCGGCCGAGGGTGCCGAGGCCTTCGCGCCGGTGACCGGCTTCTACTCGTTCCAGTACCTGGCGAGCCAGCTCGAGCACTACGAGAACGCCATCCTCAACGGATCCGACGACCGGCTGTTCGGTCAGCGGTTCATGGACATGTTCTCCGGCCGCGACCCGCGCGGCGGCAACGTCGTCACCACGATCAACCCGAAGGTGCAGATGGCCGCCTACCGGGCGATGATGAACGGTCCGTGCGACGGACCCTGCCGTGGCGCCGTCGTCGCCCTGCAGCCCAACACCGGCAAGATCCTGGCAATGGTGTCGACGCCGAGCTACGACCCGAACAAGCTGGCCAGCCACGACCAGGAGGTCCGGGAGAACGCCTGGGAGGCGTGGAACCGACCGGGTGACACCGCCCAGCCGATGCTCAACCGCGCCATCAACCAGCTGTACCCCCCGGGATCGACGTTCAAGGTGGTCACCTCGGCGGCGGCGCTGCGCGACAACATCACCCCCGGCATCCGGCTCACCGCCGCGCCGTCGTTCCCGCTTCCCGGCACCAACGTGTCGCTGCCGAACTACGGCGGCGAGACCTGCCCTGGATCGTCCGGCGGAACCGTGTCGCTCGAGACCGCGTTCAAGTACTCGTGCAACACCGCCTTCGCCGAGCTGGTGACCGAGAAGATGTCCGACTCGATCGCCAAGTTCACCGAGACCGCGAGCCTGTTCGGACTCGACCAGCCCGGTCCCGACATCCCGATACCCGTCGCCGACTCGACCGTGGGTCCCATCCCGTCGCTCGATGTCCTGGCGCAGGCGTCGATCGGACAGCGTGACGTGCGCGTCACCCCGTTGCAGAACGCGATGATCGCGGCGACGGTCGCCAACGGAGGTGTGCGTATGCAGCCGTACCTGGTGGATAAGCTTCAGTCGGCGGATCTGCGCACGTTGCAGACCACCCCGCCGACCACGGCCAACAAACCGATCACCCCGGAACAGGCGGCCGAGCTGACCCAGATGATGATCGAGTCCGAACGCGCCACCGCCGGCGCCGGCGGACCCGTGTCCATCGCGTCGAAGACCGGCACCGCCGAGAGCGGTTCGAGCACGGATACCCCGTACGCCTGGTACATCGCGTTCGGTCCGTCGTCGAACGCGCAGATCGCGGTCGCCGTGGTGGTGGAGAATGGGCAGTTCGGTGCGGATTCCGTCGGCGGCACCGTGGCCGCCCCGATCGGGCGTGAAGTGATCAACTCACTGGTGGGAGGTGGCAGTCGATGACCCTGCAGAACGGCACCACCATCGGTGATCGGTACCGGCTCATCCGCCTGATCGCGACCGGCGGCATGGGTCAGGTGTGGGAGGCGCTCGACACCCGGCTGAACCGCCGGGTCGCGGTCAAGGTGCTCAAGGCCGAATACACCAACGACCCGGAGTTCATCGCGCGGTTCCGCGCCGAGGCGCAGACCACCGCGAAGCTGAACAACCCCGGCATCGCCAATGTCTTCGACTACGGCGAGACCCCGGACTACAACGGCGGCGACCCGCTCGCCTACCTGGTGATGGAGTTGGTCGACGGCGAGCCGCTGAACTCGGTGATCGCCCGCCTCGGCCGCCTCTCGCTGACCAACACGCTCGACATGCTCGAGCAGACCGGTCGCGCGCTGCAGGCCGCCCACAGCCAGGGCCTGGTCCACCGCGACGTCAAGCCGGGCAACATCCTGATCACACCGACCGGCCAGGTGAAGATCACCGACTTCGGCATCGCCAAGGCGGTCGACTCGGCACCGGTCACCAAGACCGGCATGGTGATGGGCACCGCCCAGTACATCTCGCCCGAGCAGGCCACCGGCGACGAGGCGACCGCCGCGTCGGACGTGTACTCGCTCGGCGTCGTCGGCTACGAGGCGCTCACCGGGCGCCGCCCGTTCCTCGGCGACGGCGCGATCACCGTGGCGATGAAACACATCCGCGAGGCCCCGCCGCCGCTGCCGTCGAATCTGCCGGCCAACGTGCGTGAGCTCATCGAGATCACGATGGCAAAGGACCCGCGGCACCGGTACGCCAACGGCGGCGAGTTCGCCGACGCCGTGGCCGCGGTCCGTGCCGGACGCCGTCCGCCGCGTCCCGGCGCGGCCGGTGCCGCCGTCGCGGGCGCCGCGGGCGGGGCTGCGCTCGGCGCGGGTGTCGCCACACGTCCGGCGACCGCGCCCGCGAGCGCCTCCCGGCCGGTCACCCCGCGCCCGACCGGCCGCACCCCGCTCCCGCCACCGCCCGACGACAGCTGGACGACGGGTCAGAAGGTGCTCGCCGGTGTCGCCGCCGCACTGCTCGTCGGAGCGATCGGCCTCATCGGCTTCTACCTGCTCGACAGCGGTGGCGGCGACCCCGCGCCGCCCGCGCCGTCGACCTCGTCGACGATCACCCAGACGTTCACCACGACGGTGGCGCCGACCGAGGAGCCGGACGAGACCACCACGACGCGTCGTCCCACCCGGACCACGACCGAGAGGACGACGACCACCTCCGAGGAGACGACGAGCACCACGACCGAACCGCCGACACAGACGACCACCGAGGAGACCACGGACACCGGCGCCGCGACCGGAACGCCGTGTTTCCCCGGGGTGCCGTTCCCGTTGTGTTAGATCAGACCCATGCCGATCCCGCATCAGCGAGCAGCGTTCCTGTCGATGTGACAGGCTGACCCCCGAGGCAGATGACCACACCACACCTCCTCTCCGACCGCTACGAACTCGGTGAAACGCTGGGTTTCGGTGGCATGTCCGAGGTGCACTACGCCCGGGATCTCCTGCTGCACCGCGATGTGGCGATCAAGGTGCTCCGTGCCGACCTGGCCCGCGACCCGTCGTTCTATCTCCGGTTCCGCCGGGAGGCGCAGAACGCGGCGAAGCTGAACCACCCGACGATCGTGCAGGTCTTCGACACCGGTGAGGCGGAGACCGACGACGGCCCGCTGCCGTTCATCGTCATGGAGTACGTCGACGGCGACACGCTGCGCGACATCCTGCGCTCCAACGGTCCGATCGCGACCCGCCAGGCGATGACCTGGATGGCCGACGTCGCGGCCGCGATGGACTTCTCCCACCGCAACGGCATCGTCCACCGCGACATGAAGCCGGCGAACGTCATGATCGACAAGTCCGGCGCGGTGAAGGTGATGGACTTCGGCATCGCGCGCGCGATGAGTGACTCGACGTCGACGATGACCCAGACCTCGGCGGTCATGGGCACCGCGCAATACCTGTCGCCGGAGCAGGCGCGCGGCATCAAGGTCGATCCGCGCAGCGACATCTACTCGATGGGCTGCGTGTTGTTCGAGTTGCTCACGGGCGAACCGCCGTTCACCGGTGACTCGCCGGTGGCCGTCGCCCACCAGCACGTGCACGAGGACCCGCCGTGGCCGTCGCACGTCAACCCCGACGTCCCGCGCGAGCTCGACTCGATCGTGCTCAAGGCGATGAGCAAGAACAAGGACAACCGGTATCAGTCGGCCGCCGACCTGCGGGCCGATCTGATCAAGGTGCTCGCCGGCGGCAAGCCGTCTGCGCCGATGCTGCTCACCGACGAGGAACGTACCGAGCTCATCGACACCGGGCCGCGCCGCCCGTCGCTGTCGGAGATCACCGGACCCCGCCGCGCCATCCCGCTGCGGACCGGCGGAAACCACCGCCGCGACGACACCTACGACGCCGACGGTGACGATCTGCCCATCCGGCGACGCTCCCGCAAGCTGATGGTCGGGGCGGTCGCCGCGGTCCTGCTGCTCGTGGCCGCGCTGCTGGTGTGGTCGCCGTGGGGCGGGGGGACCGACTCCCAGGTGACCGTGCCCGCGGTCGCGGGTCTCACCTCCGAGGACGCGCAGGCCGCACTGGAGCGCGCCGGGTTCGAGGTACGCGTCCTGGAGGAACCCAGCCTCGACATGAAACCGGGTCTCGCCACCAGATCGACGCCCGGCGAGGGCGTGCTGGCCGCCGAGGGATCCGAGGTGGCGCTCTACATCTCCACCGGGCCACCCCGGCAACGCCTGCCCAGTGACCTCGTCGGCAAGACGCCGTCGGAGGCGCTCGACCAGCTCAAGGTGCTCGGTTTCACCAACGTCAAGACCGCACGGGTGGACTCCACCGCCGACATGAAGGACAAGGTCGTGTCGACGGCACCGAAGATCGGCACCGAGGTCCCGGTCAACGGCGCCGTGGTGCTGAACGTGGGCAACGGGCCGAAGGAGGTCACGGTCCGCGACGTCGTCGGCATGACCGAGGACCGGGCCCGCACGATCCTCGAGGAATTGGGGCTCGTCGTCGACGTGGTCGCGGTCGACTCCGACCGGCCGGCCGGTGAGGTCATCTCGACCTCGCCGGGACCGGGGTCGACGGCCGAGCAGGGCAGCCCGGTCCAGATCTCGGTGTCGCGCGGCAACATGTTCACCGTGCCGAACCTGCGCGGCAAGACGCCCGCCGAGGCGCAGGCCGCGCTCGAGGCGGCCGGCTGGGAACGGTCGACGCTGACCCGTCAGAGCCGCAACGTCCCGCTCAACAGCCCGGACAACGGCAAGGTCGTGGGTCAGGAACCGCCGGCGGGGGCCAAGGCGCGCAAGAGCGGCGCGATCACGATCATCGTCGGCCAGGCGAGCCTGCTGCCGAACTGAGTACTAGCCGACCGCGCTGGCCATCTCCGCCTCGAGGGCGGCCACCCGCGCCTCGTCGACCCCGATGCCGCACACCTCGAGCCAGTTCGCCAGCATGCGGTGACCGCCCTGGGTCAGCACGCTCTCGGGGTGGAACTGCACACCGTGGATCGGCAGCTCGCGGTGCATCATCGCCATGACGATGCCCGACTCGGTGCGGCCGGTGACGACGAGTTCGTCGGGGATGGTCTCGGGCAACACGGTCAACGAGTGGTAGCGCGTCGCCACGAACGGATCCGGGAGACCGGCCAGCACGCCCTTGTCCTCGTGGAAGACCAGCGAGGTCTTGCCGTGCAGGAGTTCCGGGGCGCGGTCGACGGTCCCGCCGAACGCCGCGCCGATCGCCTGATGTCCCAGGCAGACGCCGAGCAACGGCAGCTTTTCGGAAGCGGCCACCTCGACCATCGGCATCGTGGCGCCGGCCCGCTGCGGGGTGCCCGGTCCGGGGCTGAGCAGCACGCCGTCGAAACCGGCGACGGCCTCGCGCAGATGCCCGGAGTCGAAGGGCTGCAGACGGGAATCGTCATTGCGCCACACGACGGCCTCGACACCGAGCTGGCCCAGGTACTGGACCAGGTTGTAGACGAAGCTGTCGTAGTTGTCGATGACGAGAATGCGGCTCACGCACGCAAGGCTACCGCCGAAAGCGGGTACGCCCGTCGGCGACCTGGTGAGATACCGTAGAAGTCGAGTGTTTTCCACACCCGGGCCGCTCGTCGACATCCCATGTCACAGCACCCGGAACGCACGACCGCCCACGGCGGTACAGCACAACAGAGGATGTCATGCCGAAGTCAAAAGTCCGGAAGAAGACCGACTACACGATCAACCCGGCGAGCCGGACCCCGGTCAAGGTCAGCACCGGCCCGTCGAGCTCCATCTACGTGGGCGTGATGCTCGGCCTCATGCTGCTCGGGCTCGCATGGCTCGTCGTCTACTACCTCGCGGCCACTCCGACCACCTACGGCGGCGAGGGTCAGGTCCTGCACTGGATGGCCGAACTCAACTCGTGGAATTTCCTCATCGGCTTCGCGCTGATGGTCGCCGGCCTGTTGATGACCATGCGGTGGCGTTGAGATCCTTTACCCCCAGATTTATCCACAGGAAGCCTTGACCAGGGAAAACACATGTGTGTAAGTTATCCACACTGTGGAAATAACATGTGTGTAAGTTGTCCCCACTGTGAGTAACTTCTGTGGATAACTTTGGGAATTCCTCCACACACGAGTGGGCGACCCCCGTGCCGGCGGGGGTCGCCGGCTGCATCGGCGGCGTGGTCCTGGCCGGCGCCGCGGTCCTCGTGGCCAACGATCCGGCGGGCTCGGTTCTCATGGGCATCGCCGGTGTCCTGTTGCTCGCGCTCGGCGTCCACACGCTCGCGGTCCGTCCCCGGTTGGCGGTGACCGCAGGCACTCCACCCACCCTCACCGTCCGCACCCTCACGGGACGCCGGACCTACACGCCCGACCATGTGGAGCGCATCCGGTTGCTGACGATGCGGCGCATCGGCCGCCGCACGGGCCAGTTGGAGATCGACGTGCTCGACGAGGGCGCCGCGCGTGATGACGCGCGCCTGCTGGTCTTCAGTCGATGGGATCTGGGAACCGACCTGCTCTCGGTGGTCGACGACCTCCGCGCGGCCGGGTTCCGCGTCGACGACGACCGATAGCTCCGGGCTCATGCCCGCAGGGTGTCAGACGGCACCGACAAGAACGGCACCGACAAGAACGGCACCGACAGACGAGGGGCGCCGGGAACCCGCCGCCGTTGTGGGCGGCGGGACGGCCGAAGGGCCACCTGGGCGGAGGCGGGGCCTCAGCGGATGTAGATGGGCCCGTCGTACGCGACGCCGCCGGCCACACCGAGCGCGATCGCGAGGAAGAACAGGGCGGCCAGCGCGATCCATCCGACCCGGCTCACGGACTCGGGCGTTCGGCCGCCCTGCGGCAGGACGATGCCGGGGAGATAGACCACGGCGGCGGTTGCCGCCGCGCCGAAGGCCAGTCCGCCGAGATGGCCCAGGACCGAGATGCCCGGCAGCGAGAACGACAGCACCACGTTGAACGCGATGATCGTCAGGACCGGCACGGGCGAGACCCGCGCCTTGAGGATGATGACGAGCATCGCGCCCATCAGGCCGTAGATGGCGCCGGAGGCTCCGGCGGTGACGGCGCGGTCGTTCTCGAAGAGCATGACCGCGGCACTCCCGCCGAGCAGCGCGATGAGATAGATCGCGAGGTAGCGGAACATCCCGAGCGCCAGTTCGAGATCGCGGCCGAGGATGTAGAGCGAGAGCATGTTCACCGCGACGTGCATCACGGAGAAGTGCAGGAATCCGGCCGTCAGCAGACGCCAGTACTCGCCCTGCGCCACATCGCTCTTGAGGAGATCACCCTCGCTGAAGATCGCCGCGGCGCCGGGGTCACCGAAACCGCTCTGGGCGGCGCACAGCAGGAAGATGAGCACGTTGACCGCGATGAGGCCGTAGGTGACGTACGGCTTGGTCGGCGCCAGCCGCGTGGTGGCCATGCGCCGGATCCCGCGATCGCCGAAATCCGGCATCCGTCGGGCACTGTCCCGACCCAGGCAGTCGAGACAGTGCTGGCCGACGGACGCCGGTCGCAGACACTCCGGACATGCCGGTCGCCCGCACCGGCTGCATGCCAGTCCGGTGGGGCGATCGGGATGCCGGTAGCACACCGCCGGGTGACCGGCGGTGTGTTCCGGGAGGTTCAGTTGACCTCGATCTTCTCGATCACGACCGCGTCGAGCGGACGGTCCTGACGGTCGGTCGCGGTGTTCGCGATCGCGTCGACGACCTGCTGCGACGCCGGATCCGTGACCTCACCGAAGATCGTGTGGCGACGGTTGAGGTGCGGGGTCGGTCCGACGGTGATGAAGAACTGCGAGCCGTTGGTGCCCGGTCCCGCGTTGGCCATGGCCAGCAGGTACGGACGGTCGAACTGCAGTTCCGGGTGGAACTCGTCGGCGAACTGGTAGCCGGGGCCGCCCATGCCGGTGCCGGTGGGATCGCCGCCCTGGATCATGAAGCCGGCGATGACGCGGTGGAACACCGAGCCGTCGTAGAACGGGCCGGAGTTGCCGCCGGAGGCGTTCGGACGGCTGTACTCCTTGGTGCCCTCGGCGAGGCCGACGAAGTTGTCGACGGTCTTCGGGGCATGGTTCGGGAACAGCTCGACCTTGATGTCGCCGCGGTTGGTGCGGATGACTGCGGAAGATTTCTGTGTGGTCACCCCTCCATCCAACCACTTGTGGCCCTCCCGCTGACCCGGACGTCGTTCTCAGGTGCGCAAACGCGTCGGGTGCAGGGCTCCCGACGACGCGGGGGCGAGGTGGCATCGCCATCGGCGGGCTGGCACTCTTGACGCCATGCCGAAGAAGTACCTGATCGCCGCGCTGTCGCTGCTCGCAGCGTCGGTCGCCGCCGGTGTGGGCGTCCTGGTCCTGCGCCGGACGCGCACGGAGCCGCCGCCGGTCTCCCCGACCGTTCCCCGTGTCGAAGAGGTGAGCAAGGCCCTCGCCGAGCGCGCCGAGACACAGGCCTCGTGACGCAACCGGCGACGGTCGATCCCGGCACCCGCGGACCGCGCGGGTAATTTGGACACGTGACCTCAGACGACGAGCGCCCGACGACACCGCCCACCGGATCCGGTGGTGGCACGGACCGGGCGCACGAGTCATGGTCGATGCCGCCCTCGTCGGGCCCGGACGCCATCCGGGGATCCGACGGCCCGGCGTCGAGCAGACCCGACCCGACCTCCCGGGAGACGAGCAGATCCGCCGGCCCGAGTTCGGGAAGCACGGCACCGTGGGAGCGGATTCCGAGCGCACCCATCACCGCACCCACGGGCCACGGTCCGTCCGACGCCGGGCGTCAGGGACCAGGCGGGAACGTCCCGCCCGGTCCCCCGTCCGGTGTTCCCCGGCCTCCTCGGCAGGGCCCCGCACAGTCCGGCCCCCGACCCGCGCCCGGCCCGGGCCCCGCGTCTGGCTCACCCCGGCCGCCCGGCGCGCACTCCAGCGGTCCGCGTCCGCGCCCGGGCCCCGGCGTGCCGGGTACACCTCCGGGTCCTGCAGGACCCCCTCGGCCCGGTCCCGGACCACAGGGTCCCGGACCCTCCGGCCGTCCTCCGGCCGGACATCGTCCCCCACCGCCCGGCATGCGTCCACAGGAACCGAAAAGCTTTCCACCACAGGGCAATCCACAGCAACCGGGGCCATCCGGTGCGCCGCAGGGCCGACCGGGCACGGGTGGCCCTCCGCCCGGCGGGCCGGCGATGCGGGTGGGCGGCCCGCCGCGTCCCGGCCCGCCGGGCGGACGACCGGGCGTCCCGCCGGCGAAATCGCGTCCCGATGCCCTCGGCGACGAGCCGACGCGCCTCGACCAGCGCCCCGGCACTCCCGAGAACGACGCCGGCGCGACCGACACCCCGCAGCGACCGGACGCGGCGAGCACCGTGCTCGTCGAGAAGCCGGTGCAGCCGCCGCACGACGACACGCCCGGATCATCCGAGGACCGTACGGTCTTCGCTCCCGTCTCGCAGGCGTACTCTGCGATCGATCCGACCACCGAGGACGAACCGGAGGACAACGTGGCTTCCCAGCGTCGAGGCGTTCCGCGCCTCAATCGCACCGCGGTGTGGGCGCTCGTGCTCTCCGCGCTGGGCATCACCTTCTTCATCGGCTTGTTTTTGGGATACCGGGCACGCACCGAGATCCGTCGGAACCGTGAGAGCGGGAGGCCCTTCGCCGACGTCGCGATCTGGCTCGGCTGGTTCTATCTGATCGTCCTGGTCTTCGGGTTGCTGGTCTACGGCTGGATCCTGTTCATCGCCTGATCTGCGCAAATCCGACAGGTCGATGCCCGCCATCGAGGGTGCGCAACCACCCGCGAATCATCGATCCGCACCGAAACGACCCCGAATCGCCCACCGAATCCGCGCCGATTCGGTAGGAAGATCTGCAACACGGAAAAGGGTCGTCTTCCTGCGGGTTCGGTACCGGACCGGTCCCCGGGGACCTGGCGGCCCCAGGTCGTCGTGTCGCGACCGTACTCGCGCGTAATGGCGTCGGTCCGCAACTATCGATCTGTTGAACCACCTCGCGTGTGCCGAAAACACCGTCGGCACGACGAACCGAAGGAGCCGGTGATGTTCTCCCGAATCGCCATCGTCAATCGTGGCGAGGCCGCCATGCGCCTCATCCACGCCGTCAGGGGCCTGTCCGCCGAGACGGGGCAGCAGATCGAGGTCATCGCCCTGCACACCGATGTCGACGCCGCCGCCACCTTCGTGCGCGAGGCCGACGTCGCCTACGACCTGGGACCCGCGGCGTCGCGTCCGTACCTGAACCTGAAGGCGCTCGAGCGTGCCCTCCTGGAGACCGGCGCCGACGCGGCGTGGGTCGGCTGGGGCTTCGTCGCCGAGGATCCGGCGTTCGCCGAGCTCTGCGAGCGCATCGGCGTCACCTTCGTCGGCCCGTCGCCGGAAGCGATGCGCAAGCTCGGCGACAAGATCGGCGCCAAGCTGATCGCCGAGGAGGTCGGCGTGCCCGTCGCCCCGTGGAGCCGCGGCGAGGTGGAGACCATCGACGACGCGCTGGCGGCCGCCGAGCAGATCGGCTACCCGCTGATGCTGAAGGCGACCGCCGGCGGCGGTGGTCGCGGCATCCGCGTCATCACCAGCGACGACGAGCTGCGCGACGCCTTCGACCGCACCCGCGACGAGGCCGCCCGCGCCTTCGGCAGCGGCGTGGTCTTCCTCGAGCGCCTGGTCACCGGTGCCCGCCACGTCGAGGTCCAGGTCATCGCCGACGGCCAGGGCACCGCCTGGGCCCTCGGCGTCCGCGACTGCTCGGTGCAGCGCCGCAACCAGAAGGTCGTCGAGGAGTCGGCGTCGCCGGTCCTCGCACCCGACCAGGTCGCCGACCTCAAGGCCTCGGCCGAGCGGCTCGCCGTGGCCGTGGGCTACCGCGGCGCCGCGACCGTCGAGTTCCTCTACCACCCGGGCGAGAAGCTGTTCGCCTTCCTGGAGGTCAACACCCGACTGCAGGTGGAGCACCCGATCACCGAGGTGACCACCGGCTTCGACCTGGTACGCGCCCAGCTGCACGTCGCCGCGGGCAACAGGCTCGAGGGCGAGCCGCCCGTCGAGCGCGGGCACGCCATCGAGGCCCGCCTCAACGCCGAGGATCCCGACCGCGACTTCGCGCCCGCGCCCGGACGCATCAACCTGCTCGAGCTGCCCGCCGGCCCGGGCATCCGGGTCGACACCGGCGTCAGCGAGGGCGACACGATCCCCGCCGACTTCGACTCGATGATCGCCAAGATCATCGCCTACGGCCGCAACCGCGACGAGGCACTCGGCCGGCTGCGTCGCGCGATGCGCGAGACCCGCGTCATCATCGCCGGCGGCGCCACCAACAAGAGCTTCGTCCTCGAACTGCTCGACCAGCCCGAGGTCATCGACGGCAGCGCCGACACCGGCTGGATCGACCGCGTCCGCGCCGAGGGCGGCCTGGTCACCAACCAGCACTCGGCCATCGCGCTGACCGCGGCGGCGATCGACGCCTACGAGGAGCAGGAGCAGGTCGAGCAGCAGCGGCTGATGTCGACCGCGTCCGGCGGCCGCCCGCAGGTCCAGCACGAGAGCGGCCGCCCGCTCGACCTGAAGCTGCGCGGCGCGTCCTACCGCGTGCGGGTCGCCCGCATCGGCGCCCACCGCTTCCGCGTCGCCATCGAGGCCGGCGCCGACACCCTGACCGCCGACGTCGAGTTGGAGCGTTTCGACGACCACGCCGCGCAGCTGGTCGTCAATCGCGAGCGGTTCCGTCTGGTCACCGACACCCACGGCCCGGTCCATCTCGTCGACGTCGACGGCATCACCCACCGCGTCAGCCGTGACGAGGGCGGCGTGGTCCGCTCGCCCGCGCCCGCGCTGGTCGTCGCCACACCGCTGCAGGTCGGCGACGAGGTCGAGGCCGGCGCCCCGGTCCTGGTGCTCGAGTCGATGAAGATGGAGACCGTGCTGCGCGCCCCGGTGCGTTCGCGCCTCAAGGAGTGCGCGGTGTCGGTCGGCACCCAGGTCGAGACCGGCGCGACGCTGCTGCGCCTCGAGCCGCTGGCCGACGACGACGCCGACGAGGCGACCGAGGAGATCGCCGGCGTCGAACTCGAGCTGCCCGCCGAGCCCGAGGTCGAGACCCACGACCGCACCACCCGGAGCCAGGAGGATCTGCGCAGCCAGCTCCTCGGCTACGACGTCGACCCGAACGAGGGCACCCGCCTGCTCGACGAGTACCTCGCCGTCCGCCGCGAGGCCATCGCCAGCGGCCGGCGTCCCCTCGCCGACGAGCTCGAGCTGATCACCGTCTTCGCCGACATCGCCGAGCTCAGCCAGAACCGGCCGTCGAGCGACGAGCTCGGCGTCGAGCACGTCCACAGTGCGCGCGAGAACTTCCACACCTACCTGCAGAGCCTCGACGTGGAGCGCGACGGCCTGCCGGAGTCGTTCCACGACCAGCTGCTACGGGCGTTGCGCCACTACGGGGTCACCGACCTCGAGCGCACGCCCGAACTCGAGGCCGCGGTCTTCCGCATCTTCCTGGCCCTGCAGAACCCATCGGGCGCGGTCACCGTCATCACCACGCTGCTGCGCGAGTGGCTGCAGGAACCGACCCCGCGCGACGAACTGCGCGACGACGTGGGCCCGGCTCTGGACCGCCTCATCGCGGCCACCCAGATGCGCTACCCCGCGATCGCCGACCTCGCCCGCGGCGTCGTGTACGCCTGGTACGGCCAGCCGACGCTCCTGCGCGACCGTGCGCGCGTCTACAGCAACGTCCGCAAGCAGCTGCGCTACCTCGACGAGAACCCCGACGCGGCCGATCGTGGCGAACGCATCGACAACCTCGTGCGCAGCACCGAGCCGCTGGTCCGGCTGCTCGGTCAGCGCATCGAGCGCGGCATCGCCGACAACCGCGTCATGCTCGAGGTGCTCACCCGCCGCTACTACGGCAACAAGGGCCTGTCGGGCATCCGCAACGTCGACGCCGGCGCCACGACCTTCGTCGTGGCCGACCGCGACGGCAGCAGCCTCGCGTCGGCGGCGGTCGGATTCGAGGGGTTGCCCGCGGCGCTGAGCGGGCTCGGCGAGCTGGCCCAGGGCACCCCGGCCGTCGACTCCGACATCTACCTGAGCTGGGAGCAGCAGCCCGCCGACTTCGACGAGCTCGCCGGCACGCTGCACGAGATCGTCTCCAACGCTGCGCTTCCCCCGCAGGTCCATCGTGTGACCATCACGGTCGCGGGACGTGGCGACGCCCGGATGCACCATCACGTCACGTTCCGGCCGTCGTCGACCGGCATGGTCGAGGAACGCCTCATCCGCGGCCTGCACCCGCACATCGCGCAGCGCATGCGCATGGAGCGCCTGCGGAAGTTCGACCTCACCCGCCTGCCGTCCGCGGACGACGAAGAGGTGTACCTGTTCCGTTGCGTCGCCCGGGAGAACCCGTCCGACGTGCGACTCATCGCCTTCGCCCAGGTGCGCGACCTCACCGCGGTCCGCGAGCAGGGCGGCCGCCTGCTGACCCTGCCCACGGCCGAGACCGCGCTCGCCTCGTGCGCGGACTCGATCCGGCGCGCACAGCGCGGCGCGGCCCGCCCGTCGAGCGCCAACCGGATCGTCCTGTACGTGTGGCCGCCGATCGACGACGACCCGGCGATCCTGGACATGATCTCCGATCACATCCAGGGCGTCACCCGCGGCATCGGCCTCGAGGAGGTGCAGGTGATCGCTCGTCGCCGCAACCGGGCGACCGGCGAGCTGTCGAAGGTGTCGATCCACTTCTCGCTCAACGCCACCGGCGAGTTCGACGTCAGGGTCGGCGAGCCGACCAACGACCCGATCGAGCCGATCGACGAATACCGCCAGAAGGTCAAGCGCGCAGCCGCCCGCGGCAACGTGTACCCGTACGAACTGGCCGAGATCATCGGTGACTTCACCGAATACGACCTCGACGCCGAACACCGCCTGGTCCCGGTCGACCGGCCCAAGGGCCACAACACCGCGGGCATCGTCGCCGGCGTGGTCACCACCCCGACCGAGAAGTTCCCCGAGGGCATCACCCGCGTCGTGCTGCTCGGCGATCCGACGAAGTCGCTGGGCGCGCTGTCGGAACCGGAATGCAGCCGGGTCATCGCGGCCCTCGACCTCGCCGAGCAGATGCAGGTCCCGCTCGAGTGGTACGCGCTGTCGTCCGGCGCCCGGATCTCGATGGACTCCGGCACCGAGAACATGGACTGGGTGGCCCGCGCGCTCAAGCGCGTCGTCGAGTACACGCAGGCCGGCGGCGAGATCAACATCGTCGTCGCGGGCATCAACGTCGGTGCGCAGCCGTACTGGAACGCCGAGGCGACGATGCTCATGCACACCAAGGGCATCCTGGTGATGACCCCGGATTCGGCGATGGTCCTCACCGGCAAGCAGTCGCTGGACTTCTCCGGTGGCGTGTCGGCCGAGGACAACTTCGGCATCGGCGGCTACGACCGCGTCATGGGTCCGAACGGTCAGGCGCAGTACTGGGCCCCGAACCTCGGCGCCGCCCGCGACGTCCTGATGTCGCACTACGAGCACACCTACGTCGCCCCGGGCGAGACGACGCCGCGTCGCGCCGTCACCACCGACCCGTCGGACCGGGACATCTCGGACTATCCGCACGTGCTCGCCGGCAGCGACTTCACCACGGTGGGCCAGATCTTCTCGGCCGAGCACAACCCGGATCGCAAGAAGCCCTTCGACATCCGCACGGTGATGCGCGCCGTCGCCGACCAGGACCACCCGGTGCTCGAGCGCTGGGCGGGCATGGCCGACGCGGAGACCGCCGTGGTGTGCGACGTCCACCTCGGCGGCATCCCGGTGTGCATGCTGGGCATCGAGTCGCGTGAGGTGACGCGTCGCGGCTACAAGCCGACGGACGGTCCGGACACCTACACCGCGGGCACGCTGTTCCCGCAGTCGTCGAAGAAGGCGGCCCGCGCGATCAACGTCGCCAGCGGCAACCGTCCGCTCGTCGTGCTGGCGAACCTGTCGGGCTTCGACGGCTCGCCGGAGTCGATGCGCAAGCTGCAGCTGGAGTACGGCGCCGAGATCGGCCGCGCGATCGTCAATTTCCGCGGCCCGATCGTGTTCTGCGTGATCTCTCGCTACCACGGCGGTGCGTTCGTGGTGTTCTCCAAGGCGCTGAACCCGAACATGACGGTGCTGGCGATCGAGGGCTCGTTCGCCTCGGTCCTCGGTGGTGCGCCGGCCGCGGCGGTCGTGTTCGCCGGTGAGGTCGCCAAGCGCGTCGCCGCCGATCCGCGGGTCCGCGAGCTCGAGGCGCGTGTCGCCGAGTCCACCGGCACCGACCGCTCCAGCCTGAACGCCGAGCTGGCCGACATCCGGCAGTCGGTGCGCGCGGAGAAGATCAGTGAGATCGCCGCCGAGTTCGACAAGGTGCACAGCATCCAGCGCGCCGTCGAGGTCGGTTCGGTCGACGCGGTGATCCGCGCCGACGAGCTGCGTCCGCGGATCATCGGCGCGATCGAGACCTCCCCCGCCTGGGGTTCCCGGTCGCATGCCGTGAGCTCGTAGTTCTCACAAGCACGATCGCCACCTCCGACCTGGTCGGAGGTGGCGATCGTCGTTTCCGGCCGTGGCCGCCGACGTCAGCGGGAACCGTACGGGAGCAACGCCATCTCCCGGGCGTTGCGGATGGCGGTGGCGACCTGCCGCTGCTGTTGCGGGGTCAGGCCGGTGAGCCGCCGGCTGCGGATGCGTCCCTTGTCGGACAGGAACTGCCGGAGCAGAGCGACGTCCTTGTAGTCGACCGGGTTGCGTCCGTCGGCGTGCACGCCGAGCGCGGTCAGTTGGTTCTTGCGTGGAGCGGGACGCTCGCCGTCGCGTCGTGTCCTTCGGGTCATGAGGCCTCTCCTGTCGTCACCAACTGGACTTGTGGATGCCGGGCAGTTCACCGGGATGCGCGAGTTCGCGGAACCGCACGCGCGACAGACCGGCCTTGCCGATGTATCCACGCGGGCGGCCGTCGACGGCGTCGCGGTTGCGCAGGCGGGTCGGGCTCGCGTCCCGCGGAAGGGCGTGAAGACGACGCCTGGCCTCGGCCCGCTCCTCTCCGGTCGACGACGGTGCGGCGATGATCCGCTTCAGCTCGGCGCGGACGTGTGCATGACGGGCCACCACCTGCCGGCGCTGCTCGTTGCGGACGATCTTGGACTTCTTCGCCATCAGCGGTCCTCCGTGAATTCGACATGGGCCCGCGCGATCGGGTCGTACTTGCGGAGCACCATGCGGTCGAGGTCGGTGCGGCGGTTCTTACGCGTGACGTACGTGTACCCGGTGCCGGCCGTCGACCGCAGCTTGACGATGGGTCGGATCTCGTTGCGGCCCATCAGATCTTCTCCCCTCGTGTGCGCATCTTCCGTACGACCGATTCGATGCCGTGCGCGTCGATCGTCGCGATCCCCTTCGCACTCACGCGGAGCGTGACATATCGCCCCTCGCTCGGCAGGAAGTACCGCTTCCGCTGGATGTTCGGGTCCCAGCGGCGCGACGTTCGCCGGTGGGAGTGCGAGACCTGCTTGCCGAACCGTGGTTGTCGGCCGGTGACCTGGCAGCGGCGGGACATTCGCTCCTCCTTGTTGACAATGATTGGCATCAATTCCGCGGCCACGGTACCGTCGACCGCATCTAAATGGAAATGATTACCAATAGGCAGGAGGCGGGACGTGGTCGATCAGCACACCGCAGACGGGCGGATGCACTTTGACCCCGCGGACGCCCGGACACCGATCGTCCTGGTCAGCGGCCTGGACCCCGCGGCCGTGAGGCGTATCGGTGACGCCCTGGAGGCCGAGGCGGGCACCATTCGGGTTCACCACGACCTGAGCCGGGTGAGCGACGGCCGTGTCATCCGAAGACCGGGTTGGCGCGAACCCGACGGCCGACGCCGTGAGGACGTCCTCGTGATCGACCTCGCGCACGGTTGCGTGTCCTGCACCCTCCGCGAAGACCTGTTGCCGCTGCTGCGCAGGCTCCATCGGCGGCCATCGGTGGATCGCATCGTCCTCGCGCTCGACCCACTGCTCGAACCCGAGCGCATCGCCTGGTCGATCGAGAACGTCGTCGTCGGCACCGTGCCCGACGCCCCCGCCGCGCCGGCGTCCTCCGACGTTCGCATCGAGGCCACCATCACCGTTGTGGCAGAACAGGATTGGCTGCTCCACGCGACCGGCGACCGTGAGGTCACCGAGGTGCTCGCCGCCCCGGTAGACGATGAGCGGACGATGGCCCAACTCGCCGTGGGCCAGGTCGCGTTCGCCGACGCCCTCGTCATCACCGGTTGCGATCCGGCACTGCGACAGGCCTGGGAGTCGGCACGTCTGATGGCCGTGCTCGAGCGGCTCGCCCCACGGGCCCCGATGATCTTCGAGATACCCGGGCGCCGCATCGACCCGACCCTGGCCGCCCAGCTCCTCGCCGCGATCCCCCGCACCTCCCGCCGCGGCCGGATCGACGGGCCGCACGACCCGCTGCTCGCCGACCAGCCTCCCCTCGACGCCGACTGCGGCGTCACCTGGCTGGAGTTCCACGCCGACCGACCGATGCACCCGGGCCGTCTGCACGATGCCATCGACGCGCTGCTCGACGGCGTCGTGTGCGCACGGGGACGCCTGTGGCTGGCGACCCGGCCCGACGAGGCCCTGTGGCTGGAGTCCGCCGGCGGCGGCCTGCGGATCGCGCCCGGCGGACGATGGCTGGCCGCGATGGACGAGCACGAATTGGACCGTGTCTCGCCGGAACGACGCGCGTTGGGCGCCCTCCGCTGGGACCAGGCGCACGGGGACCGGCACACCTCGCTCGTCGCATTGGTCCACCGCGCCCACCCCGAGGACCTCGTCGACGAGTTACAAACAGCTTTGCTCACAGATGTGGAATTCTCTGCGGGACAGAATGTTTGGGATCGTTACGACGATCCGTTCGGTCGGTTCCACACCGACCCGTGCGAGGAGGTCGAGACCGGGTATCCCTTGGCCGAGCACCCCTCGGCCACCGACGGCCCCGAGTCACCGGGGTCCGTGGCGCACGGTCCCGGCGACCGTCCCTGATCGCCGACGAACGAGAGGCGACTCCATGAAGAAGGGCATCCACCCCGACCACCACCCCGTGACCATCCAGGATGCGTCCACCGGAACACGATTCGTGACGCGGTCGACCGCCACCTCGGCGACGACGGCGCGGTGGACCGACGGAAACAGATATCCGCTCATCGTCGTCGACGTCACCAGTGACTCACACCCGGTCTACACCGGGGTTCAGACGATCCCGGACGTCGCAGGCCGGGTCGAGAGGTTCCGGCGGCGGTATCCGCGTTCGGAGCGGTGACTCCGCGCCGATCCTCGGGCATGGTGGATACATGGCGGACAACGAACGGCCCGACCACCCGACCACCGAAGCCGGCCCGAGGACCGACCCCGACATGCCCCACGAGCCCGACGCAGCGGAGGGACCGGAGTCGGTGTTCCCCTCCGCCGAGGACACCCCGATCGGCGAGACCGAGCGCATTGCGGAGGAGAAGGACGTCTACGACGCCGCGTTGCCCGACGACGAGTCGGATCCGGGTCACGCGGTGGGCGGATCGGAGGGGACCGCCGATGGGCAGTGACAGACCGATCGGCAGGGACAGACCGATGGGCAGGGACAGACGGACGATCGTCCTCACCGGCGCCAGCGACGGCATCGGTGCCGTCGCGGCACGCGCCCTCGCCGGGCCGTCGACCGAGCTGATCCTGGTCGGCCGGTCGCCGCACAAGCTCGATCCGATCGTCGCCGAGACCGGCGCGACGGGGTTCACCGCCGACTTCTCCCGCCTGTCCGAGGTGCGCGACCTCGCGGCGAGGATCGCCGAGCGCGTCGAGAAGATCGACGTGCTGATGAACAACGCAGGCGGGACCTTCGCCGCGTCACAGCGCACCGCCGACGGCCACGAACCCTGCTTCCAGATCAACCACCTCGCACCGTTCCTCCTCACGAACCTGCTGCGGGACCGGCTCGCCGCCGCCGGTTCGTCGCTGGTGCTCAACACCTCGAGCGTCGGCAACCTGTTCGGCAGTGTGGACCTCGACGACCTCGACTTCGAACGGCGCCCGACGCTCGGCGGACGCCACTACGGGACGTCGAAACTGGAGAACATCATGTTCACCCGCGGCATCGCGCAACGCTGGTCCGACGAGCGGATCTATTCCGCCGCAGTGCATCCCGGACCTGCGGCCACCAGTTTCGGACGCGACTCGCGACTCGTCGGGCTGGCCTACCGCTCCCCTCTCGCGCGCCTGGTGACGATCACTGCGGAGCAGGGCGCCGCACCGCTCATCGCCCTGGCCGAACGCGGCGCCGACCCGTCGGTGAACGGCGTGTACTTCAGTCGGCACAAGCCCGGTGGCCGGGAGAATCCCCAGGCCCGCGACCAGGCGCTGATCGATGGGCTCTGGCAGCGTTCTGCCCGGCTCACCGGACTGTCCTGACGCAGACCCCAACTCCCAGAACCCGATCCGCAAGCCTCCCCCTTCTCCCGAAGGGGGTCATCCCAACCGAAGGAGGGCAAGATGACAGAAGGCAAGATGACAGAGGCCAAGATGACAGAGGGCAAGGAAACCAAGAAGATCCTGTTCGTCATGACCGGCGCCGACGAGTGGACGCTCAACGACGGGTCGAAACACAAGACCGGTTTCTGGGCGGAGGAGGCCGCCGCACCCCTCGAGGTCTTCCGCGAGGCCGGGTACACCGTGACCGTCGCGACACCCGGTGGCGTGCGTCCGCCGGTCGACGAGGCCAGCCTCGCCCCGGACGCCGTCGGCTCCGCCGTGCGCGCCGAGCGGATCCGCACCATCGTCGAGACCGCGGCCGAGTTGCGGGATCCCGTCGCCCTCGCTGATGTCGATGTGACCGACTACGACGCCGTGTTCGTCCCCGGTGGCCATGGCCCGATGGAGGACCTGGCGAGCGACGACGACGCCGGCCGACTGCTCATCGCCGCCGACCGCGCGAGGAAGACCATCGGCATCGTCTGCCACGGCCCGGCGATCCTGCTGGCCGCGAAGGACGACGACGGCGTCAACACCTTCTCCGGCCGGAAGGTCACCTGCTTCGGCAATGCCGAGGAGCAGCAGGCCGGCCTCGCCGACAAGGCCCCGTGGCTCCTCGAGGACCGGCTCACCCACGAGGGCTTCAGGGTCACCCTCGGCCTGCCCTGGACCGTCCACACCGAGGCCGACGGCAACCTCCTGACCGGACAGAACCCCGCGTCGTCGGAGACGCTGGCCCGGGAGGTCCTGCAGCGGCTGAGGAAGCAGGTGGCGGTCGCGATCTAGGGCTCGCCGGCCGCGAGGCATCGGGCAACCGCGGCCGCGGCCGCTTCGAGGCGAACGACCTCCGAGTCCTCTGTTGACGAGGCAAACCCGACCTCCGACAAGCCGTTCTCTCCTGCGCGAGGCGCGAAATGGCACTGCGTACGATGCCGCGGTGTCCGCGATGTCATGAGATGACGCCTCGGCGGTCGTCACACCAGCAAGCGCAGTCGGACCGCGCGGTCCGACTGCGTCTCGGCGAGATGGCCTGTCCCCTCCGAACGACCGACGGCGACAAGCGGTGTCGAGCTCCCACCCGGAAGGACGCCAGGCGTCCGGCAGGATGTCGTCGTCGTTGACGACGACGAGGGCATGAGCACCGAGATTCTGCGCGACCTCCGCAATCTCGACCCTGGGGAATCGCAACCCCTGGGAGTGCCGCGGCCGGTCGGCCGGTGCGGTCGATAGCCTCGTGGTCGATGAGGACGCACGGATTCGCGAAGAGCAGGCGACGTACAGGCGGGCATCGCGCCGCCGCCGATCGGCGGATCCGGATCGACCAGCCGCAGGTGATGAACCCGCGCATGTACTTCGCCGTGCCCGCCTGCCTGATCCTGGGCATCTTCGCCCTCGGACTCGGCATCGCGCTCATCGTCAACCCGGCGAGCTGCGACAACCAGCCGATGGGCAAGGCCGACCTGTGCGTACACGGCACGAGGGGCGCGGAGCGACTCATCCCCAGCGGTGCGGTGGCAAGGCCACAGAGCCTGCGGGTGAACCCCGAGCTCCTGCCGAAGGCGTCTGGGCGCACCTACGACGACCAGATCGGTCACAACCGCTGGTATGGCCCTGCTGCGGTGGTCGCGGGCGTCCTCTTCATCGCCGGGTCGGTATGGCTCGGCGGTGTGCAACTGCGGACGTTCCTCGACCGCTGGGAACAGCACGGGTCCCTGAGAACACCGAAGGCGGTCGAGCGGTCACCGGGGCAACAACCCGGCGACGAGGGCGTCGACGACGCGCTCGAGCGGTTCCTCCTCGAGGAGCGGTCCCGTCAGCTGATCCAGGATCAGCCCGTCGATCGCGTAGTGGAAGAGCGCAATCTCCCGCGCGGTTCCGGGTAGTCCCGCCTGCTCGTTGAACGCCACGTCCCCGGCGAAGGCGTCGCGGCGCCACTCGGTGATGATCGAGGCCACCTCGGGTCGCCGCATGCCCTCGAGTCGCAACTCGATGAGCGCGACCGTCACCTCGCGATGGGTCAGCAACCGGTGGACGATGTTCCGGAGGTACTCGGCGAAGAGTTCCCGGCTCGGTTCTCGTCCCGCACGCGCGGCGACGAACTCCTCGCTCGGTGCCAGACGCTCCCCGATGCGTTCGACCAGGCCCTTCAGGAGCGCGGCGCGCGTCCGGAAGTAGTTCGTGGTCGTTCCCGGCGGCACGCCGGCAACGCGGTCCACTGCTCGGTGTGTGAGACCCCGTGCGCCCTCTGCGGCGAGGACCGCGATCCCTGCGTCGGCGAGGGCGCGCCGACGCTCGTCGTTTCTGGCCACGGAAAAAACGATAGCCGAATCACTACATCTGCTGTAGTTTCGCAACCACTACACCTGATGTGATCGGAGGCCATGATGCGTGAACTCGTGTACTACGTGGCGGTGAGTCTCGACGGCTTCATCGCGGGACCCGAGGGACAGTTCGACGCCTTTCTCGTCGAGGGCGACCACATGGACGCCGGCATCGACCGGTTCCCGGACGCCATCCCCACCCGGATCGCCGAGGCGCTCGAGATCGACCAGGGCACCGGGCCGTTCGACACCGTCCTCATGGGCGCCAACACCTACGAGGTCGGCCTGCCGGACATGACGAGCCCCTACCGGCACCTGGAGCAGTTCGTGCTCACCCACCGGTCCTACCCGCCGGCCGAGGGCGTCACCTTCACCGACCGCGACCCGGTGGAGCTGGTGCGCGAACTGAAGGCGATGGACGGCAAGGACATCTGGCTGTGCGGCGGCGGGGCGCTGGCTTCGACGCTGAGCGGTGAGATCGACCGGCTCGTCCTCAAACGACAGCCCCTGCTCTTCGGCGCCGGCATCCCGCTCTTCGCGCCGGGGACGTACCGGCCGGAACTGTTCCGTCGGGTGAGCGACTGCCGATTCGGATCCGGGGTGTCGGTGACCGAGTACGTCCGGGCCCGAGGAAAGCAGAACGCACCACCTCGATGAGGTGGTGCGTCGGCGGGTTCGTGGTCAGTGGTGGAGCCTAGGAGATTCGAACTCCTGACATCCGCCTTGCAAAGGCGGCGCTCTACCAACTGAGCTAAGGCCCCGTGCCGACCGAGACCGGTCGGCGGGTGCGAATCGGAGTCGGAAAACATTCCGTCGCAGTGGGCCTAGGAGGACTTGAACCTCCGACCTCTTCGTTATCAGCGAAGCGCTCTAACCGCCTGAGCTATAGGCCCTTGAACCGAGCAGTGAGATTACCCGACGGATCCCCAACCATCCAAAACGGCTGGTCAGAGGCTCGATTCAGTCGAGATCCGCAAGAGTCACCTCGGCCCCGCCGACCATGTCGGCGCAGATGTTGTAGATGTAGCTGCCGACCGTCGCGAGCGCCGTCACGAGGATGGCGTTGACGGCCCCCAGAAGCGCCGCCAGGCCGAAAACGGTGCCGGCCCCGATGACATCCCCGGACGTCGCCGAGTCCTCGGCCACGAGCGTTCCGAAGCTGTTGTTGACCTGATCCCAGATGCCCATGCCGTCGAAGACGAGATACAACACCGCGACGGCGATCATCCAGATGAAGAACCCGACCACCGACAGGACCGCGGAGATCTTGAACGTCGCCCACGGATCGATCCGGCGCAGCTGCACCGTGGCGCGCAGCGCGGTGCCCGCGCCGACCTGACGCGGCGCGGACCGCGGCAGCGACTTGCCGGCGGCCGCTCCCCCCGCCGGACGGGCCGGCTCGGCGGTGTGATGGATCCGATCGAGGTCGGGCAGGTCGTGCTCCGGCAGATCGTCCCGGTCGATGGTGGACGTCGGCGACTCGACGAACTTGGTGTCCTCGGTGTCGGCCGACGGCCCGGACTGCCGCGGACTGTCGAGCTTGGTGACCGGTGCCTGCTGGCCGCTCATGCTGGCCGCGGCGGTGCCGCTGTTGGCGGTGACGATGCCACGCGGCGGCGGGCCGCCACGGTGCTCCTGCGGCGGGCCGCCACGGTGCTCCTGCGGCGGGCCGCCACGGTGCTCCTGCGGACCGTTCGGCCGCTGGTCGAATGCCTCGGTGGGAGCAGACCCGGACGAGTCGTCGACCGGTCCCCGCTGCCAGGGCGGCACCAGCCCACCGGTCGGGGTGCCCGTCCCGGGACCGGACTGGCCCTCGACCGGGCGTCCGTTCTTGTCCTGGTTCGGCTCGTTCGGTGTGCTCACTGGCAATCCCTCACTCTGGCGTCACCCCTGGGCGGGTTTCGTCGTCACTCACCAGCGACGCGTCGGTCACGTTCCGATCGTGACCGACGCGCCGGCTGCACGTGTTGTTCACCCTACCTAGGACGAGGCCTGCTGCTCCTGCTCATCCGGCTCGTCGGCGTTGCGGGCGATCGCGATGAGCGTGGTGCCCTCGTCGAGGTTCATCAGGCGCACGCCCTTGGTCTGGCGCCCCGCCTTGCGGACCTGCTTGGCCGCGGTGCGGATGACGCCGCCGTTCGACGTGATCGCGTAGAGCTCGGAGTCGTCGTCGACGATGAGCGCGCCGATGAGTTCACCGCGCCGGCGGTCGTGGGCGATGGTGAGCACGCCCTTGCCGCCACGGCCCTGGACCGGGTAGTCGTCCATGCCGGTGCGCTTGGCGTAGCCGCCCGAGGTGGCCACCAGCAGGTAGGTGTTCTCGCGGACCACATTGAGCGACAGCAGGGTGTCGTCGGCGTTGAACCGCATGCCCTGGACGCCCGAGGTCTGCCGGCCCATCGGGCGCAGCGTCTCGTCGTCGGCGTGGAAGCGGATCGACTGCCCCTTCTGCGACACCAGCAGCAGGTCGTCGTCGGCGCTGCAGAGAGCGGCTCCGACGAGCTCGTCCTCACCGCGGAGGTTGATCGCCGCGATGCCGCCGGAGCGGTTGGAGTCGAAGTCGGCCAGGCGCGACTTCTTCACCAGGCCGTTGCGGGTGGCGAGCACCAGGTACGGCGCGTCCTCGTAGGACTTGAGGTGCATGATCTCGGCGATCCGCTCCTCCGGCTGGAAGGCCAGCAGGTTCGCGACGTGCTGACCGCGCGCGGTGCGGTTGGCCTCCGGCAGTTCGTAGGCCTTGGCGCGGTACACGCGGCCCTTGGTGGTGAAGAACAGGATCCAGTCGTGGGTAGAGCAGACGAAGAAGTGCTTGACGATGTCGTCCTGCTTGAGATCGGCTCCCTTCACGCCCTTTCCGCCGCGTCGCTGGCTGCGGTACAGGTCCGTCTTGGTGCGCTTGGCGTAGCCGGTCTCGGTGATGGTGACGACGACGTCCTCGCGGGCGATGAGGTCCTCGTCGGTGACATCGCCGTCGGCGGCGATGATCTTGGTCCGACGCTCGTCGCCGTACTTCTCCACGACCTCCTTGAGCTCGTCACGCACGATGGCGCGCTGACGCTCCGGCTTGTCGAGGATGTCCTTGTAGTCGGCGATCTCGCGCTCGATCTCGGCGAGCTCGTCGACGATCTTCTGGCGCTCGAGGGCGGACAGGCGCCGCAGCTGCATGGCCAGGATGGCGTCGGCCTGGATCTCGTCGATGTCGAGGAGCTCGATGAGGCCGGTCCGTGCGGTCTCGGTGTTGGCCGAGCGACGGATCAACGCGATCACTTCGTCAAGTGCGTCAAGGGCTTTCACCAGACCGCGCAGGATGTGTGCGCGTTCCTCGGCCTTGCGCAGACGGTACCGGGTGCGGCGCACGATGACGTCGATCTGGTGCGCCACGTACAGGCGGATCATCTGATCGAGGCGCAGGGTGCGCGGCACGCCGTCGACGATGGACAGCATGTTGGCGCCGAAGCTGGTCTGCAGCTGGCTGTGCTTGTACAGGTTGTTCAGCACGACCTTGGCGACCGCGTCACGACGGAGCGTGACGACGATGCGCATGCCGACACGGTCCGAGGACTGGTCCTCGATCCGGCTGATGCCCTTGAGCTTTCCCTCGTTGACCTGCTCGGCGATCGACTGGATCAGGTTGTCCGGGTTGACCTGGTAGGGCAGCTCGGTGATGACCAGGGTCGTGGTGCCCTTGTGCTCCTCGATGTCCACCACGCCGCGCATCTTGATGCTGCCGCGGCCGGTGGTGTAGGCGTCCCGGATGCCCTGGCTGCCGACGATCAGTGCCGCCGTGGGGAAATCGGGGCCCTTGACCCGTTCCATGCACGCCGCGAGGGTGGTCTCGTCATCGGCCTCGGGGTTCTCGAGGGCCCAGAACACCGCCTCGGCGACCTCGTTGAGGTTGTGCGGCGGGATGTTCGTCGCCATACCGACGGCGATACCGCCCGAACCGTTGATCAGCAGGTTCGGGATGCGCGACGGCAGCACCGTCGGCTCCTGGGTCTTGCCGTCGTAGTTCGGGATGAAATCGACGGTCTCCTCGCCGATGTCGCGGAGCATCTCCATCGCCAGCGGCGTGAGGCGGGCCTCGGTGTAACGCATGGCGGCCGGGCCGTCGTTGCCTCGCGAACCGAAGTTGCCCTGGCCGTCGATGAGCGGGTAGCGCATCGACCACGGCTGGGCGAGACGCACGAGGGCGTCGTAGATCGCCGAGTCGCCGTGCGGGTGGTAGTTACCCATCGTCTCCGCAACGGGTTTCGCCGACTTCACGTAGGAGCGGTCGGGGCGGAACCCGGCGTCGAAGGATGCGTAGAGCAGGCGACGGTGCACCGGCTTGAGGCCGTCGCGCACCTCGGGCAGCGCGCGGCCCACGATCACGCTCATCGCGTAATCGATGTAGCTCTTCTGCATCTCCTGCCCGAGATCGACGGGCTCGATGCGGTCGCCTTCACCGCCGGCGGGCGGCAGGGTGGTGTCAGTCATGATGTGTTCTTTCTCCGATCACTGCGAAGCCACGAGGCCCGTGATGATCAGACGTCAAGGAAGCGAACGTCTTTCGCGTTGCGGGCGATGAAGCTTCGGCGGGCGGCGACGTCCTCGCCCATGAGGATGGAGAACAGCTCGTCGGCCGCGGCCGCATCGTCGAGCGTCACCTGGCGCAGCACGCGGACCGCCGGATCCATGGTGGTCTCCCACAGCTCCTTGGCGTTCATCTCGCCGAGACCCTTGTAGCGCTGGATGCCGTCGTCGGGGTTGATCTTCTTGCCGGCGGCGCGCCCGGCCTCGAGGAGGCCGTCACGCTCACGGTCGGAGTAGGCGAACTCCGGCTCGGACTTCTGCCACTTCAGCTTGTACAGCGGGGGCTGCGCCAGGAACACGTGACCGTGCTCGATGAGCGGCCGCATGAAGCGGAACAGCAGCGTCAGCAGCAGCGTCGAGATGTGCTGGCCGTCGACGTCGGCGTCGGCCATCAGCACGATCTTGTGGTACCGCAGCTTGGAGATGTCGAACTCGTCGTGGATACCGGTGCCGAACGCGGTGATGATCGACTGCACCTCGGCGTTCTTGAGAACGCGGTCGATGCGGGCCTTCTCGACGTTGATGATCTTGCCACGCAGCGGGAGGATCGCCTGGTACATCGAGTCGCGGCCCGACTTGGCCGAGCCGCCGGCCGAGTCGCCCTCCACGATGTAGATCTCGCACTTGGTCGGATCGTTGCTGCGGCAGTCGGCCAGCTTGCCGGGGAGACCGCCGATGTCGGTTGCGGTCTTGCGCCGCACCATCTCTCGCGCGCGACGCGCGGCCATGCGGGCCTGCGCGGAGTCGGCGGCCTTCTTCACGATGATCTTCGCCTCGGCCGGGTTCGCCTCGAACCAGTGGCCCAGGTGCTCGTTGCAGGTGCGCTGGACGAAGCCCTTGATCTCGGTGTTGCCCAGCTTGGTCTTGGTCTGGCCCTCGAACTGCGGGTCGGACACCTTCACCGAGATGACCGCGGCGAGACCCTCGCGGATGTCGTCGCCGGTGAGCTTCCCGTCCTTCTCCTTGATGAGCTTCTTCTCCAGCGCGTACTTGTTGACCGTGCTGGTCAGCGCCGCGCGGAAGCCCTCCTCGTGGGTGCCGCCCTCGTGGGTGTTGATGGTGTTGGCGAAGGTGTGGACCGACTCGGAGTAGCCGGCGTTCCACTGCATCGCGATCTCGACCTCATGGCCCTCACCCTTGGCGGAGAAGCCGATCACCGTGTTGTGGATCGGCTGCTTGGTCCGGTTGAGGTGCTTGATGTAGTCGACGAGGCCGTCCGGGTAGTAGTAGGTCCGGGTCTTCGGCTTGGTCGCGGCCTCCGCCTTCTCGGTCTCGGTCTTCACCGCCTCGGCGACCTCGGTGGTGCCGGCCTCGGCGTCGCCGTTGGCGTCGCCGGGCGCCTCGACGGCCTGTGGACGCTGGTCGGTCAGCGTGATGGTCAGGCCCTTGTTGAGGAAGGCCATCTCCTGCAGGCGCCGGGCCACGGTCTCGGCGTTGAACCGGGTGGTCTCGGTGAAGATCTCCGGGTCCGGCCAGAACCGGACGACGGTGCCGGTCTTCTTGGTGGGCTCGCCCTGGATGAGCTCGCCGGGCTTGGCGTTGGTGTAGGTCTGCTCCCAGTGGTGGCCATCGCGCTCGATCTCGAGTTCGACCTTGGTCGACAGCGCGTTGACCACCGAGATGCCGACGCCGTGCAGGCCACCGGAGACCGCATACGAATCGGAGTCGAACTTGCCGCCGGCGTGCAGCTGGGTGAGGACGACCTCGACGGTGGGGACACCGGTGCGGTGCATCTCGACGGGGATGCCACGACCATCGTCGACGACCTGCACACCGCCGTCCTCGAGGAGGGTGACGTCCACGCGGGTGGCGAAGCCGGCCATCGCCTCGTCGACGGAGTTGTCGACGACCTCCCAGATCAGGTGGTGCAGGCCTCGTTCACCGGTGGAACCGATGTACATGCCGGGCCGTTTGCGGACGGCCTCCAGACCTTCGAGGATGTTGATGGAGTCGGCACCGTAATCGGATGCCTTCTTCTGCTTGGGTCCGGTGTCGTTGGTGTCGGCCACGAGGTGCGTCCGCTCCTGTTCTGCTCACCGGCGGAACGGGAAGACCCCGGAATCCGCCGTCGATCTACTCGACCGGGGCACTGCGGGCTCGCGCACGCACCACCACCCGGGTGTCCGCCCGGGTAGCTTGGAGGCGACGGTTCGTTCTGCCGTTGTGCGCCCCTGTCGGGACAACTCCCACCAGTGTACTGCCTGACCCGCCCTGGAACGTGCATCCGGGGCCGCTAACAGGCCCTCAGACCGATTTTTTCGAGTTGGCCCCTGTTCGATCGTGGCCTGCCGATGAAAATCGGCTCACAGGCCCCGTCGACTAGTAATGTGCGCCGAAGTCTGCTAGGCGGCCGGCGCAGGTCTCCCGCCCGGCGCACGCCGGCCCCCGCGAGCGGTGATCAGCCGTACGTGTCGCGCGGCCCCCGACCGCGGATGTGCCGCTCACCCTTCCGCCAGGACGGACCCTTCGGGCCGGTGATCCTCAGCTGCTTCACCGTGCCGTCGCCGACGGCACGGGCGATCTTCGCGATGATCTGCGACTGCACGTAGCGCAGCTGGGTGGCCCACGCCGTGGACTCGGCCTGAACATGAAGAATATTGTCCCGCAACGCGATCGGCTTGGCGTGGGCGGCGATGTCGGCGCCCACGATCTGCTCCCACATGCCGAAGACGGTGCCCTCGCCGATCTTCTCCTGCCAGCCCCGCTCCTTGGCGATGTTGCTCACGAGGCGACCGAACGGCTGCGGATCCCGGCCGTCGGGACCCGCTCCCGACCAGCGTTTCCGGGTGCCCGCTCCCCTCGTCGACCGACGCACCGGCGACGCGCGACCGCGGCCCACCGACTTGCCGGCGGCGCGGGCGGCGGCCCGCGCTTCCTCGAGCGCTCGACGAGCCCGTTCGTATCCGCCCAGTTCACCGGGCTCGAGCGGACGGTTGGACGGCTCGGGCGTGTCGCCGCCGCCCGATGGGACGTGTCCTTGCTCACCCATGCGGTCGTCACTCATCCCCGACCCCCACGGTCTCGTCTGCGGCAACCCTCGACCGACGCCCTTCGGAGTCCTCGATGACATCGACGTGGATCCGTCGCCCGCCGATCTCGGCCGGGATGTCCTCGGCCACCGCCGCGGTGATGAGCAACTGTTCCGCGCCTGCGGTGAAGGCCACGAGCTTCTCCCGACGTTTGGCGTCGAGTTCGGCGAAGACGTCGTCGAGCATGATCACCGGTTCGATGCCCTCCGCACGCGTCAACTCGACGGATCCGAGCCGCAGCGCGAGCGCCAGCGACCATGATTCGCCATGTGAGGCAAAGCCTTTCGCGACATCGGCGCCGAGCACGATGTCGATGTCGTCGCGGTGCGGGCCCACCAGGCACATGCCGCGCTCGATCTCCTTGTCGCGCAGTTCCACGAGGCGGGCGGCCAGGACGTCGCGGATGTCCTCCGCGGTCGCCGACCCGGTGTCGACGCCGCCCGCGGGCCGGTAGCGCAGCGTCGCCGGGCGCGAGTGCGGCGCAATCGAGGCGTATGACCGGGCGAAATGCGGTTCGAGCTCGCCCAGCACCTGCAGCCGGGCCGCAGTGACCTGTCCCCCGAGTTCGGCCAGCTGCGCGTCCCAGACGTCGAGCGTGCTGATCACCGATGCGGCCTGCTCACCACCGCGCCGGAGTGCCGCCGCCGCCGTCTTCAGCAGCGCCGACCGCTGCCGCAGCACGCGGTCGTAGTCGGAGCGGGCGGCCACCCAGCGCGGACCGCGCTGCGCGACGAGCTCGTCGATGAACCGCCGGCGGTCGGCCGGGTCCCCTCGGACCAGTGAGAGGTCCTCCGGCGCGAACAGCACGGTCCGCAGGATCCCGAGGAGATCACGCGGTCGGCGTGCGGGACTGCGGTTGACGGACGCCTTGTTGGCACCTTCGGCATTGATCCGCAGCTCCGCGGTCAGCTCCCGGCCGTCGTTCTCGACCGTGGCGGTGACCAGCGCGGACGTGGCTCCGGCGTGTACGAGCGGACCGTCGGAGCTCACCCGGTGGCTGCGCAGCGTCGCCAGGTAGAACAGCGACTCCAGCAGGTTCGTCTTGCCGAAGCCGTTGCGTCCGGTGAAGACCGTCGGACCGGGCCGCAGGTCGAGATCGACGGCCCGCCACGAACGGAAGTCCCTCAGATGCAGTTCACGAACGAACACGGGTGGGTGCGGTGGTCGACGACGGGTCCGGTGCGGATCAGCCCGGCAGGCGGACCGGCATCAGCAGGTAGCTGAACGCGCTCTCGGGGGCCACGAAGGCGCCCGACTCGTCGGCCACCGGATCCTCACCGCTGGCCGGGCGCAGGACCGCGGGCCGGCTCGGGGTGGTGAAGCCGAAGTCGACGGAGTCGGCGTTGATGGCCGAGAGGCCGTCCTGCAGGTAACCCGGGTTGAACGCGATGGTCAGCGGCTCGCCGTGGAACTGCACGGGCAGCTCCTCCTCCGCCTTGCCCGCCTCGTCACCACCGGCGGTCAGCAGCACGGATCCCTCGGTGAACTCCATCCGGACCTGGGCGCCGCGCTCGGCGACGAGGGCGACGCGCCGGATCGCCTCCATGAGCGGGGCGCTGTCGATCGTCGCGACCGAGGTGTGGCTCGCCGGGAGCAGCTGGCGGAACTTGGGGAACTCCGCGTCGAGCAGACGAGTGGTGGTCTTCTTGGTCTCGCCGAGGATGCCCAGGATGCCGTCGGAGCCGATGTTCGCACCGCTGCCGAAGGCGAGGGACACGATGCCGGTGCCCTCGGATCCCGCGGTCTTGGCGCTCTCGGCGAGGGTCTTGGCCGGGACGAGCACGGCGCCCTTGGTGTCTGGATCCGTCGGTTCCCACTGGAGTTCACGCACTGCCAGGCGGAACCGGTCGGTGGCCGCGAGAACCACCGAGTTGCCCTCGATCTCGACGCGGATGCCGGTGAGCATCGGCAGGGTGTCGTCCTTGCCTGCGGCGACGGCGACCTGTGAGATCGCCTCGGCGAACAGCTGGGACGGGATGGTGCCGGTGATGGCCGGGATGTCGGGGAGCTGCGGATAGTCCTCGACCGGCATGGTCGGCAGGGAGAACTTGGCGGATCCGCAGGTGATCGCGACGCGCGCACCGTCGAGGGTGACGTCGACCGGCTTGTTGGGCAGCGCCTTGGTGATGTCGGCCAGGAGGCGACCGGAGACGAGCACCTGACCCGGTTCGGCCACCTCGGCACCCAGGTTCTCCTGGGCGGAGACCTCGTAGTCGAAGCCGGAGACGGTCAGCCCGGTCTCACCCAGGTTGAGCACCACGCATCCGAGGACCGGCACGGGCGGACGAGACGGCAGGCTACGGGCGACCCAGGCGACGGAATCAGCGAACTCGTCACGTGCGACACGGAACTTCATGCTGGGTGGTTGCCCTTCTCTCTCGTGCGGATCGCTGCCGGCCGGCGCGCGAGACGGCGTCGAGGCACGGCCTCGACAAGTCGCCTCGGATCCATGCTTCGTCGATCACGTCCCACTTCCGGGAATCCCACTGTAGAACGCCCGCACCGATGCCGGGATGGTTGGGGGCAAGTCCGACCGGTTCTGTCATCCGGCGTCGGACCATCGGTCCGGATGCCGGGCGTCGGTGGATGTGTACACACACCTTCTTACAAAAAGAGTTCTCTCTAGAGAGGGATCCATCGCAGTAATAGGGAGTGTGGATTCTGTGGACAACGCACGGATCCGCCACGTCAGAGCGGATCCGTCGGTGTGCATGATCCGTGGACTGTCGTCGAGTCGGATCCGGAGACCCTGTGGACAGATCCGATCCGTCCTCAGGCGTCCACTGTCACTACACAGGTCATCCACGGTTATCCCAAGGTTTGTCCACAACTGTGAAAGATGTAATTCACCAGGTCGTGTGACGCCGCTGGAGAGTCGGAGAAGGGCAATTCATGACCGGATCCGAGCGGATCCGTGTGACGAGACTCTCGAGCCGAAGGCGAGGGTTGTGATGCGGGAGGAGGGATCCGGTAAGCGGATGCAGCGGGATCGGGAGCACCGATCGGACGGCAACCCAGCCGGGTGTCCCGTCCCTGCGGGTGCGTCCGGTACAGGCGTACAGAAGGCCGCAGGGCCCTCGTCTCGGTGATGGATTCGAGCTCTCGTGGGCCGACCCGCGTGTTCATTCCCCGCAAACGCACCGTGCCCACCACCCCGCAGGGTGATGGGCACGGAGGACGTCGGGCGCCGGGTCAGCCGATGGCGCGCTGCTTGATGCGCGCGGTGAGTTCCTGGACGTGGTCGTAGACCTTGCGCCGCTCGGCCATCTCCTTGCGGATCTTGCGCTCGGCGTACATGACCGTCGTGTGGTCTCGGTCGAACGTCTCACCGATCTTCGGCAGTGACAGGTCGGTGAGCTCACGACACAGGTACATCGAGATCTGACGGGCCTGCGCGATCGAGCGGGTCTTGCCGGGCCCGCGCAACTCCTCCACCGAGACGTCGAAGTACTCGGCGGTGATCGCCAGGATGCTCGCGGCGCTCACCTCGAGCGTTCCCGAGTTGGGCAGCAGCGCCTGCAGCACGACGTCGGCGAGCGACTTGTCGAGCGCGGCGTCGTTGAGGGACGCGAACGCGGTGACACGGATGAGGGCGCCCTCGAGCTCGCGGATGTTGCGCTCGATCTTCGACGCGATCAGCTCGAGCACGTCGTCGGGCACCGCGATGTTGTCCATCTGTGCCTTCTTGCGGAGGATCGCGATGCGCGTCTCCAGATCCGGCGGCTGGACGTCGGTGATCAGACCCCACTCGAACCGCGTGCGGAGTCGGTCCTCAAGTGTCGCAAGCTGTTTCGGCGGACGGTCGGACGAGATGACGATCTGTTTGCTCGCGTTGTGGAGGGTGTTGAAGGTATGGAAGAACTCCTCCTGGATACCTTCCTTGCCCACCAGGAACTGGATGTCGTCGACCAGCAGCACGTCGACGTCGCGGTAGCGGCGCTTGAACGCGACGCGACGGTCGTCACGCAGCGAGTTGATGAAGTCGTTGGTGAATTCCTCGGTCGAGACGTACTTGACCCGCATGCCGGGGAACAGTCGCTGGGCATAGTGGCCGGCGGCGTGGAGCAGGTGGGTCTTGCCCAGACCGGACTCACCCCAGATGAACAGCGGGTTGTACGCCCGTGCCGGGGCCTCCGCGACCGCGACCGCCGAGGCGTGGGCGAAGCGGTTCGACGCACCGATGACGAAGGTGTCGAAGGTGTACTTGGGGTTGAGGTTCGCCCCCGACGTCGACTGCGAGCTGGTCGGCCGCTCGGCGAAGTACGACGCCCAGTCGCCCGAGGGACGGTGCGTGTCGGTTCCCGGTGCGGTCGGGCCGGTCGAGGCGCCGGCGGCGCCGAAGCCCGCACCGAACGTCGTTCCGGGCGGTGCCGCCGAATGATCGAGTCCGGTGGGCACGCCGTTCACCGCACGGGGGTCCGGCGTGGCGGCCGGGGCCGGTGCGGGATCCCGCGGCGGCTCGTCGGCGGGCGGGGTCGCGACCCGTACACCGAGGTCGACGGGCTCGTTGAGATGCCGGCTCAGCACCGATCGGATGGTCTCGCGCAGGTTGCGCTCGATCTGCTCCTGCACGAGTGCGGTCGGAACCGTCAGCAGGGCAAAACCCTCGGTGAGCGTGAGGGGTCGAACCAGTGACAGCCAGGCCTTTTGCTGGCGGGTCAGTGGTTCATGGTCGCGTGCGGCCTCGTCGTCGTTGAGTTCGGCGACGACTCGTTGCCACACCTCGCCGAAAGTGTCGCGGTCTGAAGTCACGGGGCTGGCCTCCTGACCCGGAAAACTACCAGCGTTGACGAGGGCGGTGGCACCGACGCCATCAAACCCGTCTCTCCACAGGGTTATCCACACCTGTGCACAACTGGGATGACGAGCTAGGGACTTCGGTCGGTCACCTCGGTTCCCGGGCATCTTTCCCTGGAGTTGCCCATGGCCCACCGCGGGCCGACGCTGTGAGAGAAACTAACAGAGGTTCTCGGGGCCCACAAAGCGATCGAGACAATTGATCCGCGATGACCGGAAGATGTCTCTTGGGTGGCGCAGAACACACCTGGTGAGGGATGGTTCCCCGGGTGGGGGGACCGCGTTTGATTTGAGCGCTCGCTCTCAGTAGTCTCGACTGGTCATCCAGGTTGCGGATTTGCGCGGCGTTTGTCAGTTCGCCGAGTTCATCACCGACACCAGTTCGGCACCGTCCTGGATCAACCGACCAACGACAACATGTGGGTCACGCGCGGGCAACCGCCGTGCTCACAGGGAGCACCAAGGAGTCACCGTGGCCAAGGGCAAGCGTACTTTCCAGCCGAACAACCGTCGTCGCGCTCGCAAGCACGGCTTCCGTCTTCGCATGCGGACCCGCGCCGGCCGCGCCATCGTCAGCGCTCGTCGCAACAAGGGCCGCGCGAAGCTCACCGCCTGATCGTCGGCTTCCCACCGGATCCCCGGATCCGGTCAGCTGATCGATGACTGCGTCTTCTCATCGGATCACTCGTGGATCCGACTTCTCACGCACCCTGAAGTCCGGTGCGCGGGTGAATGCTCGTGACTTCGTCGTGCACTTCGCACCGGTGGCCCCCCACTGGCCGGATCCGAGTGGCCTGCGCCGGGACGTGGCCATGACCGGTGGTCCGTGGCTCGGCCTGGTGGTGAGCAAGTCCGTGGGAAACGCCGTGATCCGTCACACGGTGGCCCGACGCCTGCGCGCCGCGTTCGCAGCGACCCGACACCTCTGCCCGAGCCCGGAGACCTTCGTGGTTCTCCGGGCTCGTCGTAGTGCGGCCGAGGTGAGCAGCGACGAACTGGCCGAGCAACTCCGTTCGGCGTTCACCGGCCGACGCTTCGCCGAGGCGACGCGCGCAGCCGGTTCACCGCTTGGGTCGGGTGTCGCACGATGACCGAGGCCGAGCTGGATGACCGGGTAGACCACTCCCCCACCCCGTCGGAGATCCCGGATCCCGACGAGTCGCCCGCCGACCGGTTCATCTTCACCGCGCGGTTGCGCAGAGGAATGCACCTCCTGCCCCGCCGGACGGTCATCTTCCTCATCGAGCTCTACCGGACCTGGATCTCGCCGATGCGGTTGCCGACCTGCCGTTTCGAGCCGACCTGCTCGGGCTACGCCGTGGAAGCCCTCGAGCGACACGGCTTCGTCCACGGCTCGATGCTCGCGATGATCCGCCTGCTGAAGTGCGGTCCGTGGCACAAGCCCGGATACGACCCGGTCCCCGAGCGGGGTCCCCGCGAACTGTGGAGCGATCTGGTGGGCCGTCTCCGCTCAGCGGGTGGACGCAGCCGCGACCCAAAGCACCCGTCCCGACGGGATGATTCCACCTAGAGAACAACAAGTGAGGGGTATCTGACCCGTGCTCGACTTCATCTACTACCCGGTGTCCGGGATCATGTGGGTCTGGCATTGGCTGTTCAGCCATGTCACGCCCGATACGCCCGGAGGCAACGGCATCGCCTGGGCACTGTCGGTGGTGTTCCTCGTCTTCACCCTGCGCGCGATCCTCTACAAGCCCTTCGTGAAGCAGATCCGCACCACGAAGAAGATGCAGGAGATCAACCCGCAGCTCCAGGCGATCCGGAAGAAGTACGCCAAGGACCGGGTAAAGATGACCGAGGAGATGCAGAAGCTCCAGCGTGAGCACGGGTTCAACCCGCTCCTCGGCTGCCTCCCGATGCTCCTCCAGATCCCGGTGTTCATCGGCTTGTTCCACGTCCTGCGCTCGTTCAACCGCATGGGCACGGGTATGGGCCAGCTCGGCATGAGCGCCGCCGAGACCCGCTCCACCGGCAACTACGTCTTCAGCGCCGACCAGGTGCAGAACTTCCTCGACGCGCGCCTGTTCGGCGTTCCGCTGTCGGCCTACCTGACCGAGCCGGTCACCGAGTTCCAGGCATTCGTGACGCCAGGGGCCGAGGTCGACTTCACACGCTGGAACATCGCGTACGTCGTCGTGCCGATGATGATCATCGCGTCGATCGCGACGCACATGAACTCCCGCGCCTCGGTGGCCCGCCAGCCGGAGGCCGCGCTCGAGAACCCGCAGACCCGGATGATGAACAACCTCGCGCTGTACATCTTCCCCATCGGCATCCTCGTCACCGGTCCGTTCTTCCCGGTCGCCATCCTCCTGTACTGGATGAGCAACAACATCTGGACCTACGGTCAGCAGCATCTCGTCTTCGGCAAGATCGCCAAGGAAGAGGAAGAGGCCCGGCGCCTCAAGCAGGAGAAGCTGAAGGCCAATGCCCCGAAGCCGGGTGCGCGTCCCGATCCGCAGAAGAAGCGCGGTACGGCCCAGCCGAAGCAGTCCGGTGGCGCCGTTTCGATGACCAAGGCCGACGCCGACGACGCGTCGTCGAAGCCCGAGGACTCCTCCCCCGCCGGCGACGCGCCCGGCAACAAGCCTAAGCCCGGTCAGAAGCCGACCCGCTCGGGCGCGGGGGCCGGCCCGGGTTCCAAGAAGCAATCCGCCAACAAGGGTGGAAAGCCCAATGCGAAGCGCGGCGGGAAACGCAAGCGGTGACGCGACCGCACAGGACTTGTTCGAAGAAGCACACAGTTAGGTGAATGAGATGACAGCAGAGACTGCAACTCAGACCGGTTCGGAGCCACAGGCGCAAGACGCCGAGAACCAGACCGATATCGACGAGACGACCGATACCGGCGTCGACGCCGTGGCCGATGACGAGTACGACGATGACGAGGATCGGCTCGTCGAAGAGGGCGAGATCGCCGGCGACTATCTCGAGCAGCTGCTCGACATCCTCGACTTCGACGGAGACATCGACCTCGACGTCGACGGTGACCGTGCTGTCGTGAGCATCGATGGAGGCGATGACCTGACCAAGCTCGTCGGCCGTAAGGGTGAGGTGCTGGACGCTCTCCAGGAGCTGACCCGTCTCGCCGTCCAGCAGGTGACCGGTGAACGCAGTCGGCTGATGCTCGATATCTCGCGTTGGCGGGCCGATCGTCGCGAGCGCCTGGCGCGTCTGGGGCGCGAGGTCGCCGAGCGTGTTCGCGATTCGGGCGAGCGCGAGGCCCTCGATCCGATGACCCCGTTCGAGCGGAAGATCGTTCACGACGCCGTCGCCGCTGTCGAAGGAGTCATCAGCGAGAGCGAGGGTGCCGAGCCCAAGCGCCGGGTGGTCGTCCTCCCGGAGTGACACCCGGTCGCTGACCCGGATCCTGCTTCAGGCCCTGACCGAAAGGTCGGGGCCTGAAGCATTTCTACGGCCGGTGGCGAGGGAGGCTATCCACAATGAATTACACATGTGTAGTTCTCTTGTGGATAAAGCGGATCCCGATCTGTTGTCGGATCCTCGCCACGGGAGAATGACAGGTCTGTTGTTTCACGTGAAACCACACCTTCTCCTAGCCTTCCCTCCCCCGGAACGCAGGGAGGGTATGGCCGGTTCTTGGTATCGGTGGCGACCCGACTGAGCGGTTCCCCGGTGCTGGACCGTCGAGAATTCGGGCAAAGTCGGCTCGTTGTGGCCGTACCCGACACCTAGGTCTCGATTCATCACGTGACGAATTCGATTCTTCGCATCCATGGGATGTCGGACCCGGCCCGATCGCGGACCCAAGCTCTGACCCGACCGACGACCTCGAAGGCCGAACCGGCGCCGACCGCGGCGGGATGCAGCCCAGCTCTGAGTCGGGCCGCCCTGCCTTGTTCACGCGCTTGCCCAGCCGGGGGGGTGAGATGTGGTCCGATCTGGTACCACTCCTGGGGTAGCGGCACGACGTACGGAAGGCGTCCGCTGACCCACCGCCGAGGAGGCGCTTGCATACCTCGGCAGTTCTTCCGAGGTCGCGATCTTGCCGGTGGCGTTGCTCCTGTCGGTGGCGTTGCTCTGGTGGGTCGTAGCCCGGTTGCGGCTCGTCGTCGGTGGTGCCTACGGACATGCTGCCGCAGAGTTGGGGTCACCGTTCGATGTGGACCCAGCCCCGTCGGAGCGGGCGCCAGTAAAGTCCAACCGCTTGCGATGGCACCGGGCAATGGGCGGCCGCTCGTGCAGTCTCCGGCCGAGATGTCGTCGAGGGCGGTACGCGAATCCCGCATCTCGGTTCTGGAACCTCTTTGATGATCCAGCCTGCGGTCGTGGTGCCGATGTGTGGACCTCGCAACCACCGGCCACGACAGCAAAGAGGAACGGTCGGTATCCGCAGCGGGACATCGACGAGTTCGGCGGGGCGACTAGCCCTGGGATTGGAGACCTCGGCGGAGTGGGTGCTGTCTTGTCTTCGGTCGAGTCGCTTGATTTGCCACTCCCCTCCCCTCCTGTCGGGCGTCGGAGTGGGCCGCGCGTCCGACCTTGGACGTTGCGCCCCCATGATGGGAGGCCGGTTGAACGAGCGTTGGTCGCCACCATCACCGGAATCGGTAACCCTGGTGAACCGGCATCCGTCGGATGTGGCTCTGATCTATGGGCTCACCTCAGGCGTCCTGGTCGGTCGGGGGTGTTGCCGGGACGAAGCTTCCTACTCGGCGCGCCGGCACGGTCATCATCATCACCGCTCGCTCGTGCGACTGCGCTGTTTCACGTGAAACGGCACGGATGTGGGCCCGGATGGCTGAAGCTCGGACGGCAACCGTTCCGACCGACACGACGGGTGTGGGATGGACCGGAGCAGAGGCGTTGCGAGCGCACCTGCCGGAGCGTCACCGGGCGGCTCCTCGGCGGTGCAATATCCGGAACCTGTGTGCGAAGCAGACCTGGGGTGGGTGATGGGATGGGCCCGTCTGTTCGATGCGGTTCCGGAGGTTGCCGGTATCGGGTATGGAGTCGATCTGACTCCAGCTGACGAGCGCGCCTCGTTCCGAACTCGTGCAGCAGGCGCGCGAATCTGCCGAACGCACGACAACGTGATCGAGCAGGCGACGAGTCGAAGGATGGGCGTGTACGGACCGACCGGCGACGAGCGATACCGGTTCCCCACGGTGGCGGGATCGTGAGGAGATGCACCGCCCCCGTGTGCTGCAGTGCCTACGCTCTCCGGAAGTTCGGGTGCCGGCCCTCAGATGTCCGTGTGCGAACCTCCGTTGCCATTGCACGAGATGACATGACGGCGGATCGATTTCCCCCGCTGCTCCGACTGTCGGCGGATTAGTGCTCGACAGTCCATGGATGCGGCGTGCCGTGGGTCCGGGTTCTGCGGACGTGCTCCGGCTTCGACTCCCCTCCAATGAGCGGTTTGCGAATCGAGGTCCGGTCCAGCGCGGTGTCGTCCGGGGGGTCGCGTGAAGGCGCTGTGTCGTCTTCCGGCGTGATGCGAACCGTCGAGCCCCGATGGCCAGGAGATGGTTCCGACTGGCCGGGTCCGGGGACGCTCGGTTGACGACCGGTGGAGGTGACCGGTCCCGCTCGCGCCCGGTGTCGACGAGTTGGGCTCGGCGGCTCCGTGGTCTCGGGTCGACGGGCTGAGGATGTACTCGGCTACCTGTCTTCGATCGCTCATCGGCTCCAGCCGTGGTTCTGTGTTCTTGGCGAGTGCACGAACACTCGTCTGCAGTCGACCTACACACGTGTTTCACGTGAAACATCGCCTCCGGTCCCGATCTGGAGAGACCGGACAGTGTCCCGTGGGGTGGTGGACTTTGGGTCGGCGTGGGTTCACGCGTGGTGATCAACGAGTCATGGTGAATGCTAGGCGATTTGATGTTGTTTGGCCACGGGTTCAGCGGCGGCCTGTTT
>NZ_JBDUUF010000014.1:0-71473 GCF_039939235.1 Gordonia aurantiaca
GCCCTCCAGCGCCGATGGTACTGCACCTTAACCAGTGTGGGAGAGTAGGACACCGCCGAACACAATTTCAGAAATGCCCCGTATTCGATGACCAGATCGTCGAATACGGGGCCTTTCTCATATTTCGGCCGCAACCGACAGGACGGTTGCGGCCGGCATCCTCTCATGGCCGGCGAACGTCCCGGCGCGGTGTCTCGACTCCTGGAAGCGACTCCGCAAGAGGCCGCCGACCACCCCCCGCCGCAGCGCCCAGGAGAACTGTGCCGACCAGTTACGAGAGTGCCCCGCGACCATCACGGTCACGGGGCACTCGCCGTCGGTGCTCTGTGGTCGGTGCTCGGTGCTCGGTGCTCGGTCGTCGGTGCTCAGCTGAGGTGATGTACCTCGCCGAGACCGTAGACCGGGGTGTCCAGGCCTTCGTAGCGAGCCTTCAACTGCAGCGCCAGGTACAGCGAATAGTGGCGTGACTGATGGAGATTGCCGCCGTGGAACCATAGTCCCGGTTGCTGCGTGGGCTTCCACATGTTTCGCTGTTCGCCCTCCCACGGACCGGGGTCCTTGGTGGTGTCGGAACCGAGTCCCCACACCTTGCCGACCCGGTCGGCCACCTCCTGGCCCATCAGATCTGCGGCCCACCCGTTCATCGAACCGAATCCCGTTGCATAGACCACCACATCGGCCTCGAGTTCGGTGCCGTCGGCGAGGACCACCGAGTTCTCCGTCAGGTGGTCGAGCTGGCCCTGGACGAGCTTGATCGTCCCATTGGCGATCAGTTCGCTGGCACCGACGTCGATGTAGTAACCCGAGCCGCGTCGCAGGTATTTCATGAACAGACCTGAACCGTCGTCGCCGAAATCGAGTTTGAAGCCGGCCTTCTCCAGACGGTCGTAGAACTCCTTGTCCTTTTCCCGGATCTTGTCGTAGATCGGGATCTGGAACTCGTGCATGATCCGGTAGGGCAGGGAGGCGAACGTGAGATCCGCCTTCTTCGTGGTCATCCCGGCCTGGACGGCTTCCTCGCTGTAGAGGCCGCCGAGTGCGATCTCCCGCAACGAATCCGACTTCACGATGTGCGTGGACGACCGCTGGACCATCGTGGTGTCGATGCCGTTCTCCACCAGCGCCTTGCAGATGTCGTGCGCGGAGTTGTTGGAGCCGATGACGACGACCTTCTTGCCGACGTAGTCGTCGGGCCCCGGGTGCCGACTCGAGTGATGCTGCTCGCCGGCGAAGATGTCCTGTCCCGGAACGGCCGGCACATTCGGCTTGCCCGACATACCCGTCGCCAGCACCAGTTGTGTCGGGTACAGGGTCATCCGTTCACCGTCACGGTCGATCTCGACGGTCCACCGGCCCTCGGCCTCGTCGTAGGACGCCGACAGACACGTGGTCTTCGACCAGTAGGGCACCTCCATGACCTTCGTGTAGAACTCGAGCCAGTCACCGATCTTGTCCTTCGGCGCGAACACCGGCCAGTTCTCCGGGAACGGCAGGTAGGGGAGGTGGTCGTACCAGACCGGGTCGTGCAGGCACAGCGACTTGTACCGCTTGCGCCACTGGTCGCCGGGCCGTTCGTGACGGTCGACCACGATCGACGGCACACCGAGCTGCCGGAGCCGCGCGCCGAGCGCGATACCGCCCTGACCGCCGCCGATGACGAGAACGTACGGTTGCACGTCGCGTCCGAGTTGGCGCTCCTCGTCGGCCTGCTTCTCCGCCCACGACCTGGGGTCGGGATCAGAACCGTGGACGGCGCCCAGCGGACGTGTGGCGCCCCGCCTCTCCTCGAATCCCTTGAGTTCCTGCATCGTGGTCAGCAGCGTCCAGGCCCTGTCCACTCCGTCGGCGTCGGGACGGATGCGCACATGTCCCTCACAATGTCCGACGGCCGTCTCGAACGAGATGAAGGCCGAGGCGACCCCGTCCCCGTCGTCGGTGGCCGGCTCGGTGGTGGCGAAGCCCGCCGGGCGGGTGTCGGCGAGGCGTGCGGTGAGCATGTCGGCGATCTGCTCGTGGCCCTCGACCGTCTTGATGTTCCAGGTGAACGCGGTCAGATCTCGCCAATAGCTGTCGGTGAGGAATGCGCCCGTGGCGCGTCCGATGTCGAGGGCGGCAAGTGCGGACTCGAACTCCTCCAGCCAGGCATCGATCCGTTGCTGTGGGGTGCGACCGGTGACGACCACCGGCTCCAGCGTCTGGGTCATTGACTCTCCTCATCTCGATGGGCGCGGTGTCGGCCGGAAACCGAAAGTGATGCGCACCACAATCCCGTTGGGGACAGCAGACGCCTCCAGGACAAGTGGTCGCAAGGGTTGCAACCCGTTGCGACCGAGGGCAGGATTGCCCCGCGAATGTGATGTGACGCACAATCGTGGTGATGACGATTTCCGACCGGACCCCCGACCTGGAGCCCGCCGTCCAGGCCGGCGACGATCCCCGGGAGTTCGCCCACGTGCTGTCCGCCGTCCACGACGCGGCGATGTCCGGCGGCCGGATGCCCGCTCGTCCCCGCCCCGTCATCGACGATTCCTGGAGGCGACTGCAGGCCGCCGGGCTCGATCCCGACGCCGACTCCGGCATCGACCGTCTCCTGGACCTCGACGAGCTCGAGGATCGGCGCCGGGGCTCCGGACTCGCCGAGGTCGTGGACGACCTGGCCCGCAATCTCGACTCGCTCATCGACGGCGGGGACAACATCCTGGTCATCGCCGACGCGGCGGGTCGCGTCCTGTGGCGCAGCGGATCCCCGCGGGTGCTCACCCGGGCCGATCACCTCGGCTTCGTGGAAGGCGCGGACTGGGCCGAGAACTCGGTCGGCACCAACGCGATCGGCACGGCGCTCATGTCGGGCAGGTCGATCCAGGTCTTCTCGGCCGAACACTTCGTCCGCAGTCACCACTCCTGGACGTGCACGGGCGCACCGATCCGTGACCCGCGCACCGGGGAGGTTCTCGGCGTGGTCGACGTGTCGGGTCCCGCGGCGACGATCCATCCGACGACGCTCGCCCTCGTGCACGCGGTGGCGAAGCTCGCCGAATCGCAGCTTCGCGAACAGCATCACCGTCGCCTCGATTGCCTGCGGGCGGTCGCTGCGCCCATCCTCGCGCGCTCGCCGGGTCCCGCCCTCGCGGTCGATGTCGACGGCTGGGTGGCGGCGGTCGATTCGGTGTCCCCGCGCAGTCGTCTGCTGTTGCCGCGCGGAGTGGGGCCGGGACGCAGGTTCTTCGGAGCTCTCGGTGAGTGTGATGTGGAACCGTTGCCCGGTGGCTGGTTGGTGCGGGTGGCGGAGGCGACGGGCACCTCGACGACCAGTGTCGTCCTGCGCACCGTGACCACTGCCGTCGGCGGTGAATGCCTCGAGGTGGCTGTCGAAGGGCCGAGCGGCGGGTGGACGCATCAGTGCTCGCCGCGCCACGGCGAGATCCTGTCCTGCCTCGCGCGCAACCGGAGCGGCGTCACCGCGGCCCAGTTGTCCACGCACCTGTTCGGGGTCGACGATCGGGTGGTCACGGTCCGTGCCGAGATGTCGCGCCTGCGCAAGCGATTCGGTGGTCTGTTGATGACCGGGCCGTACCGGTTCGCCGACGGGGTCGAGGTCCGGCTCGGTTGAGTCGAGTGCGGTCCGGACCCGGGGTACTCGGATCCCGGTGTATCCGGCCCCGGTGTTCCGGACTCAATCGTGCGCGGCGAGCACCAGTCCGTGATCGAAGGCGTAGACGATCGCGGCGGCGCGGTCACGCAGGTCCAGCTTGGTGAAGATGTGGTTGACGTGGCTCTTCACCGTCACCTGCGAGATCCCCAGTGCCGTACCGATCTCCGCGTTCGTCAGGCCGCGGGCGATGAGGCGCAGCACATCGGCCTCGCGGTCGGTGAGTTCGGGCGGGGCGGCCACCTGCTCGCGACCGGCGCGTCGAAAACCGTTGAGCACCCGTCCGGTCACCGCAGGATCGAGGAACGCCCCGTCGCGGACCACTGCGCGCACCGCCCAGATGAGGGACTCGGCAGGGGAGTCCTTCAGGATGAAGCCCGCAGCCCCGGCACGCAGGGCGCCCGACAGCAGGTCATCGTCGTCGAAGGTGGTCAGCACCAGCACCGGAGGCGGTTCGCGGAGACTGCGGACCATCGACGTGGCGGCGATGCCGTCGACGTTGCGCATCCGCAGGTCCATCACCACGATGTCCGGGCGGTGCTCGACGACGGCGGCGAGGACCTCGGAGCCGTCGGCGCATTCGCCGACGATGTCGAATCCGTCGCGCGGCCGCAAGATGCGCCGAAGTCCGGTGCGGATGAGCTCCTGGTCGTCGACGAGCAGCACGCGGATCGGTTCCGCGGGGACGTCGGTGGGGCCGGTCTCGGTCATAACCGGGCCCAGCCCCGTCGAGCCTCGACCGGCGTGCCGGTGTCGTCCGGTCCGAGGCGGGTCGGCAGCTCGGCCCGCACGGTCCAGATCCCGTCGGCGTGGCCGGTCTCGAGTGACCCGCCGAGGAGTGCCGCCCGCTGGGTCATGCCGTCGATGCCCGACCCGTCCTGGTGACGCGGGCGGGGGCCGGTGAACGGATTGGCGATGGTGATCGCAACGGAATCGGCGACGTCGACCTCCACCGATGCCCGGTTCGCCGTGGAGTGCTTGACGACGTTGGCCAGTGATTCCTGGGCGATCCGGTACAGCGCGGCCGACACCGGCTCGGGCAGGGCGTCGAGGTCGCCGGCGATGCGCGCGGTGATGTGGACCCCGGCCTTCCGGTAGTCGTCGATGAGGGCCTCGAGGTCGCAGGCGTCGGGCGTCGGGGCGGTCGGTCTCGGGTTCTCGCCGCTGCCGAGGACGTGGACGATGTTGCGGATCTCGGTCATCGCCTGCCGTCCCTGGCGTTCGGCGTCGGACAGGGCGTCGATCGCCTCATCGACGTCACGGTCCTGTTCGAGGGCACGCCGGGCACCGGTCACGTTGAGCATCGTGATCGACAGCGAGTGCGCGATGACGTCGTGGATCTCGCGGGCGATGCGGCGACGTTCATCGCTGGCGGCCCGTTCGGCCCGGGCGCGCAGCACGCGGGCACGGTGGTCGGCGAGGCGCTTCTGGATCAGCACCATGTAGCCGATCAGCCAACCGATCGCGACGCCGAGCGCATACAGCGCGGGGGAGCCGAGATCGCCGAACAGTCCGAAGACGGCGATCACCGCGATGGACAGGCCGGTGACCACCAGGCCGGTGCGCAGCGGGTACATGGCCGCGCCGATCGCGGCCACCAGCACCAGCTGCAGCGGGGCGGCATCGGTGGGTACCGGCGTCATCAGGAAGCACACGGTGCTCGCGATGACGGTGAAGCAGGCGTACGACGACGGCGGCAGGGACAGGTCGACGGTGAGGGTGATCACCGCGAACACGAGTCCCGCGATCACCCATCCGATCGTCCCGGCGGAAGAGATGCGCTGCAGCGCGGAGATCGCCGTCACCAGCGCGCTGGCCGAGAGGATGACGGCCGGATACTGCGGCGGGTAGTCCCCGCCGGCCCGTTCGATCCGGCGGCGCAGGTCGGCTGTGAAGCGCGTCACCGTTCCAGGATAGGTCCGCAACGGGCTCCCGGGCCTCCGCCCGCCGATGGATTCCGATCTCCACCCAGGGGTGGAGAAGGGTTCCTCCCGCGGCATGGCGATTCGGCATCGTCCTCTCCATAGCGTTGTGAGCAGCACGTTTCCGCGCAGTCACGAGAGGACGAGACGATGATGCTCATACCAGGACACCCGGGACCGGGCCTTCGCGGCGCACGATGGGTCGCGTCGCCGGCCCGCGCGGGACTCGGCGACATCTCCGACCGCCGGCCGGTGGTGGTCGGCATCTCCGGGAGCGAGGCGTCCCGCCGTGCGTTGAAGGCGGTGGTGCGGGCCGGCGGTGGGGAACTGGTGCTGGTGTGTGCGGCCGCTCGACGCCGCACCGAGGCGCCAACCGGCCTCCACGACGCGCTGAAGGACGACGCCTACCTGCTCACCGGGTCGGCCGCGGTCGACGAACACCTGCGCACCGCCCGCGAACTGGCCCTCTGGCTCGGCGCGCGGTCGGTGGTCACGCGGTCGGAATTCGGTGATCCGGTGACGGTGCTGCACGACGCCGCCGGCGATCTCGGTGCCGGTGTCGTCGTCGGCACCTCGTCCGGGCGCCCGGGCCGGACGGCGCGCAGACTGAGTCGTCGACTCGGACGAGGGGTGGAACTGGTCGTCACCGACGGAGATCGCGCACACCGTCGCCGGTTCGGCGCTGTACGGCGCGACACCCGGCCCGTCGTGCCGGGAGTCCGGTGGGCCGATGCGTTCGCGCTGCCGCAGAAGGGGCTCGCGTCGCGGTGAAACCCCGGATCGCGGTGAAACCCCGGATCGCTGCATCCCTCACCCGCCAGAGGCTGCGGAGCCCATCAGTGCCTCGGTGATCTCGTCGGCAGGGAACAACGGTACGGTGTGGTGAGAGCCGTTGCGCAACATGATGATCCGCGAATCGGGTAACACCGCTCGGATGCGTGTGGCGACGTGGACGGGATCATGTGCCCTGCTGTGCGGTGCGAAGATCATGGTGACCGCCTTGCCGCCGTCGAGTGTCGACAGCGCCTCTGCGGAAGGACGTCCGGGGACGATCGTCTTGCCGGTGGGGAAGCGTGCCCCGGCGCAGTACATCTGCACCCAGCCGTCGTCGAGACGGGCGTGAGCGGTCTCCCACTCCAGGAATCGACGCTGTCGATCAGGGTTCGGTGCGACGAGTGTGGGGAGTGCGCGGAGCAGGTAGCCGGCCCGGAAACCGACGAAACACGAGGTCGGCTCGAGGAGCGTGAGATGCCGGACCCGGTCGCGATGACCTCCGGTCGCATATGCCAGCGCGATCATGGCGCCGTACGAGTGCCCCGCCAGATCCACCTCGTCGACCCCGAGCGCATCGAGTACCTCATCGAGCCAGCCGAGGAGTTCTGTGACGGTGCGCGGTCGCCCCGGTCCCGGTATGGAACGCCCGGTGTCGCCGAGGATGTCGACCGCGTGGACGTGTCGCCTCGACGCGAGGGGGCGCAGGACGTCGACGAACGACGCCGACGTCGCCCCGGCCCCCGGAAGCAGCACCACCGGTGTGTCCGGGGCCGTGCCGAGGCTGTTCACCCGGGTCGAACCGTGCGATGTCTCGACATCGACCGGTCGGGCGCCGGCCCGGAAGATCAGCGCGTCGTAGGCCTCGAAGAACGTGATGCCCTCGGGGGTCGAGGCGAATTCCAGCGGCGTCCGTGGGGTCATCGTCCCGACCTCCCGATCCGATTAGCTCGATGATCGAGATATTAGAGCGTCGAGGGACTGTCGTACAGTGTTTTCGTGGCTCACGAGGACCTCGTTCACCGTCTTCGGTCGCTCACGGTCGAGCTCGAACTGCTCGGCTCGGAGTTCGCGGCCCGCAACGTCTTGCACGCCACCGACGTGCGTGCCCTGATCGCGCTGCTGGACCGGGCGCGCGCCGGCGAGGTCGCGACGGCGGGCTGGCTCGCCGGCCACCTCGGTCTCAACAGCGCATCGACGACCGCGCTGGTCGACCGGTTGGAGGAGCGCGGCCTGGTGTCCCGGGCGCGCGACGAGAAGGACCGCCGCCGGGTCATCCTGCACGTCACCGAAGATGCGCAGGACATGGGGTGGGATTTCTTCGGCCCCATCATCAAGTGCGTGCACGCCGTCGCCGGGGACTTCTCCGAGGCCGAACTCGACACCGTCCGGGCCTTCCTGGATCGGGTGACCGAAGCCGTCGAGGAGTTGCGCAGACCCTGACCTCGCGCGCCGCGAACACCGCTTCGGATCGCCGTTCGTCGCGTCCGGGGCACCGTTCGGCGCATCTGCGTGGAACCGATTGGGTGTCGACGGTCACATGGCTACCCTCTAAGGGCGGCGCGGCACGTCGGTGTCGCGCCGTGCGTTGGATGACGTCGAAAGGATGGCCGCGATGGGCCGGTACAGCGAAGCATTCACCCGAGCGGTCGAGGACCGTGAAGGCTTCTGGCTAGAGGCCGCGCAGGCCGTCGACTGGACCACCCCGCCGACCCGTGCACTCGACGACTCGGACGCCCCGTTCTACCGGTGGTTCCCCGACGCCGCCCTCAACACCTCGTTCAACGCCCTCGACCGGCACGTGAACGCGGGCAACGGCGACCGCACCGCCCTCATCTGGGATTCGGCGATGGTCGGCCAGGTGCGCCGCTTCACCTATGCCGAACTCCTCGACGAGGTGTCGCGGTTCGCCGGCGTGCTCGCCGCCCGCGGCATCTCCGCCGGTGACCGCGTCATCATCTACATGCCGATGATCCCCGAGGCCGCGATCGCGATGCTCGCCTGCGCCCGCATCGGCGCCGTGCACTCGGTGGTGTTCGGCGGTTTCGCCGCACCGGAACTCGCCGCCCGCATCGACGACGCGGAACCGGTCGCCATCGTCACCGCGTCGGGCGGACTCGAGCCCGGCCGTACCGTCGAATACCTGCCGATGGTGTCCAAGGCCATGGAGATCTCGACCGCCGCGCCGGCGACCGTCATCGTCAAGGATCGCCCCGAGATCCCCGGCGCCGCCGCCGATCACGACGGCTGGCTGGACTGGGACGAGGCGATGACCTCCGCGTCGCCGGCCGAACCCGTGTCGGTCGCCGCGACCGATCCGCTCTACATCCTCTACACCTCGGGCACGACCGGAAAGCCCAAGGGCGTGGTCCGCGACAACGGCGGCCACGCGGTCGCCCTGACCTGGTCGATGAAGAACATCTACGACATCTCCACCGGCGACGTCTGGTGGACCGCCTCCGATGTCGGATGGGTCGTCGGTCATTCCTACATCGTCTACGCGCCGCTCATGGTGGGCGCGACGACCGTCATGTACGAGGGCAAGCCGGTCGGCACGCCCGATGCCGGTGCATTCTGGCGCGTCATCTCCGATCATGGCGTGAAGGCGCTGTTCACCGCGCCGACCGCGATCCGCGCCGTCCGCAAGGCCGACCCCGACGCCGCGGAGCCGGCCAGATACGACATCTCCTCGCTGCAGACACTGTTCGCCGCGGGCGAGCGTCTCGACCCGGACACCTTCACGTGGGCGTCGCAGATCCTGGACGTGCCGGTCGTCGATCACTGGTGGCAGACCGAGACCGGCTGGGCGATCGCCGCGAACCTCCGTGGGCTGGAACCGATGCCGATCAAGGCTGGTTCGCCGACGGTGCCGGTTCCCGGATACGAGGTCGGGGTCGTCGACGCCGAGGGAAAGCCGGTCGCCCCGGGCGAGGAGGGCAGCATCGTCATCAAGCTGCCGCTGCCGCCCGGCACGCTCGCCGGACTCTGGCGGGACGAGGAGCGGTATCGCAAGTCCTACCTCGCCGCGTTCGACGGTTACTACCTCACGGGCGATTCCGGCTACCTCGACGCCGACGGCTACGTGTTCGTCCTCGGCCGCTCCGATGACGTGATCAACGTGGCCGGACACCGGCTTTCGACGGGCAGCATCGAGGCGGTCGTCGCCTCCCATCCGGCCGTCGCGGAATGCGCGGTCATCGGAATCCACGACGACCTGAAGGGTCAGCGTCCGAGCGGGTACGTGGTGCTCAAGTCGGGCGTCGACATCGACGCCGAGACGCTGCGCGCCGAGCTGGTGGCCAAGGTGCGCGAGGAGATCGGCGCTGTCGCCACCTTCCGCGACGTCACCGTCGTCCCCGCGCTGCCGAAGACGCGGTCGGGCAAGATCCTGCGAAAGACGATGCGCCAGATCGCCGATCACGAGGAGTACACGGTTCCGTCCACCATCGAGGACCCGGATGTGCTCACCGCGCTCGCCGAACAACTGAAGGGCTGAGAAGCGCTCGTGGCATGAGCGACCGCGTCCTGCGACTCGCGACGATCATCGCATTCGCGGTGTTCACCTGGGTGCGGCGGTCGGGCATGTCCGGAAGATGGTCACGCAGCGGAACCTCGAGCCGGGCAACGCCGGCCCGATCTTCTTCTTCGACGTGATCGTGCCGGTGTACCTCCTCGTCCTGTACCACCTCGTGGTCCAGGAGGCCGTTCGGTGCCGACCGCCGTGTAGGACACTGGGCGGGTGAGCTCTGACGACCCGGATGTCGGCCGGCACCCCGAGCTGCCCGCCGATCCCGATGTGCGCCCGTTGTATCTCCGTGGACGCGTGCTGCTGTGGGTGTTCGCGGGCGGTCTGATCGGCACCGGCATGAGGTACTGGGCCGAGGAGACCTTCCCGGCCGGCGAGGGGCATTGGCCCTGGGCGACGTTCGGGGTCAACGTCATCGGTGCCCTCGTCCTGGGTGCGCTCCTGGAACTGCTGACGCGACTCGGCCGTGACGAGGGATGGCGCCGGCGGGTGCGGCTGTTCGGCGGCACCGGCCTGTGCGGTGCGCTGACCACGTACAGCGCGTTCGCGCTGGAGATCTCCGAACTGACCCGTGTCTCTGCGGTGGCGACGGCGGCGACCTACGCCGTTGCCAGCGTCCTGCTGGGCCTGGTGGCGGCGGGGTGCGGGATCGCCCTGGCGTCACGGGTGCCCTCCCGGGTGGAGAACGCGGCATGATCCCGGCGGCCGTCATGGTGGCCGGCGCACTCGGCGCCGTCGTCCGGTTCGTCGTCGACGGGGCCGTCAGGGCCAGGTGGCCGAGCGTGACGCCGTGGGGCACCTTCGTGATCAACGTGACCGGTTCGGCGCTGCTCGGGGTGCTCGCGGGGCTGGTGATCTTCCATGCCGCGCCATCCGAACTGCAGGCGATCGTCGGTACCGGATTCTGTGGTGGCTACACCACTTTCAGCACCGCGAGCCTCGAGGCCGTGCGGCTCGCGCAGAACGGGCACCGGGTGCGTGCCGGGGTGTACGCGGTGGGCACGCTGATCGCTTCGGTCGCCGCGTGTGTGGCGGGGATGGGCCTGGCGTGCCTGTCCTGAACGGCACGCTCCCCGAACGCGATCCGGCCCCCGCCACCGGAGTGATGGCGGGGGCCGAATCCTGTGAGAGGTTTCAGTGCCTCACTTCAGCTCGGCGCTGCTCTTGTTGAGCACGCGACGGGCGATGATGAGGTTCTGGATCTGCTGGGTGCCCTCGAAGATGTCGAGGATCTTGGCGTCACGTGCCCACTTCTCGACCAGGAGACGCTCCGAGTAGCCGAGGGTGCCGAGCAGTTCGACGACCTTGTTGGTGATGTCGTTGACCGTGCGTCCGGCCTTGGCCTTCGACATCGACGCCTCGGTGGAGTTCGGCTTCTTGTTGTCGGCCATCCACGCGGCGCGCATGGTCAGCAGGTAGGCGGCTTCGAAATCCGACTCCATGCGGATGAATTCGGCCGCGGCGGCGTGCTGGTCGGCCGCCGGACGGTCGTAGTCGACCTCGATGCCCGCCTCATCGAGTACGCGGCGCAGCTCTTCGAGCGCGGCGCGGGCGACACCCACGGCCATTCCCGCGACCAGGGGCCGCGTGTTGTCGAAGGTCTGCATGACCCCGCCGAAGCCCTTCTTGGTGTCCACCTCGGGCGAGCCGAGGAGGTTGTCCTTGGGGATTCGGCAGTTGTCGAAGCGGATGACCGCGGTGTCGGAGACGCGGATGCCCAGCTTGTGTTCCAGGCGAACGACTTCCACGCCCGGGTGATCACGCGGGACCACGAAGGACTTGATCGCGGCGCGGCCGAGGCTCTTGTCCACGGTCGCCCACACCACGATGTGGGTGGCGCGCGAACCGGCGGTCACGAAGATCTTCTCGCCGTTGATGACGTACTCGTCGCCGTCGAGCGTCGCGGTGGTCGAGACCGCCGCCGAGTCGGAGCCGAAGCTCGGCTCGGTGATGGCCATCGCGGCCCACACCTTGCCGAAGCGCTCGAGTTGTTCATCGGTCGCGACCGCGGCGATCGCCGAATTGCCCAGGCCCTGATAGGGAATGGACAGCATGAGGCCGACGTCGCCCCACGAGGTCTCCATGACGTTGACAACGGACTGCATGTTGCCGCCGTTGACGACCTGGCCCTCGGCGACCGGCTTTTCCTTCTTCTTCTGGCTGCGACCGCCGTCGGCGCCGGCGCCGGCCTGACCGGTCTCGGCGAGACCGTCGTAGAGGCTGGCCAGCGTGTCGAGCTCGACCGGGTAATCGTGTTCGCGCAGATCATATTTCCGCGAGATGGGACGGAAGATCTCCGCTGCCGCCTGATGCGCCTGGTCGATCGTGGTGTGCAGCTTCTTCGGCAGTTCGAGATTGATGCTCATGAGAGGTTTCCTTCGATCACGCGGCCTAGAGGACGACGATGCCTTCGCCGATGCCCGCGCCGCGGAGGTCGCGGTACCAGCGCTCGACCGGGTGCTCCTTGGTGAAGCCGTGGCCGCCGAGGAGCTGCACGCCGTCGAGACCGATCTGCAGGCCCTTGTCGATGGTCAGCTTGCGGGCGAGGGCGGCCTCGCGGGCGAAGCTCAGGCCCTGCTCGGCGCGGGCGGCGCCGCGCAGCGTGACCAGGCGGATCGCGTCGAGCTCGGTGGCCATGTTGGCGACCATGAACGCCACCGCCTGGCGGTTGGAGATCGGCTCGCCGAAGGCCTCGCGCTCGTTGACGTAGGGGATCACGTAGTCGAGGACCGCGCGGCCGGTGCCGGCGGCGAGCGCCGACCAACCCAGGCGCGACAGGCGGACCACGTCGCGGTAGGCGGCACACGCGGCGTCGGCGTCACCGGCGAGGAGCGCGCTCTCGGGAACGGCGACGTCCTGCAACAGCAGGCGGCCCATGCCGGCGGCGCGGACACCCATGCCGGGATCGGCCTCGACGATCAGGCCGGTGGAATCGGACTCGACGATGAACAAGGCGGGCTTGCCGTCGAGCTGGGCGCCGACGATGAACAGCTCCGACGACCCGGCGGCCGGGACGAAGGACTTCACGCCGTTGAGGCGGTAGCCGCTTGGCACCCGGGTGGCCTTGGTGGACAGGTTGAACGCGTCGAACAGCGGCCTCGGCTCGGCGACGACGACCGCGGACTGCGGCACGTTCTCACCGGCGAAGTCCGGCAGGTAGGTGCGCTGCTGCTCGTCGGTGCCGAAGTTGGTGAGGGTCGTGGCGACGCCGCTCGGGGCGAGCAGCGGGATCGCCAGACCCATGTCGCCGTAGGCCATCGCCTCGGCGACGAGCGCGTTGGTGACCACGCCGCGCTCGGTGGCCGCACCCTCGAAGTCCTCGGGCACGTTGATCATCGTGATGCCGAGTTCGGCGGAGCGCTTGACGATGTCCTCGGGCGCGGAGGCGTTCTCGTCGGCGTCGTGGGCGGCCGGACGCAGGATCTCGACGGCGAAGTCCTTGACCGTCTCGGCGATCATCTGCTGCTCGTCGTCGGGGGTGAGGTTGAAGTAGTCCTTGGGAGCGGTGGTCAGGCGCTTGGCCTCGCCCGAACCGCCCTGGACCTTCTTGAAGGCGCGGTTCGCGGCGCCGAGGGTCTGGAAACCGGTCTTGGTGGCCTGGTAGGCGACGCGGTTGATGGGCTCGCGGATCTTGTACTTCTCGGCGAACTCCGACCCGGTGACCGTCGTCAGCACGCGCATCGCGGTGCCGATGAAGTTGCGGGGATGCGGGTTGCGGCCGACTGCGGAGGTGTCGCGCGGTTCGGTGTGAGTTGTCATGATCACCAGCCGTTTCTTCCAGTTGCCCCGGTGGGGGCCTCTCGACTCACCGCCCCGGTGGGGCGCATGTTTTCGGACCGATCTTACTCGGTAGTAAGTCCAGACCTTACTCTGAAGTAAGAAGTTTGTCACGCACTTGTCCGACGACCGTCGCCGCGGTGCGCGTTAGGCTGGCCGCGTGACCGTCGATCCCCACGCCGACCTGCACTTATCGCCCACCGCCGCAGTGGGTGCTGCGGTCGTCGGGTGCGCCGGGGCCGCGGCACTCGCGGCGGCGTGCGTCCTCACTCCCGCGGGCATCGAATCGGGGCCGGGAATCTGTCCGTTCGCACTGCTGACCGGCCTGCCGTGCCCGGGCTGTGGACTCACCCGCAGTTGGGTGGCGCTGATGCACGGCGACGTCGCGGCCGCCGTCCGGTTCAACGTGTTCGGGCCGGTGTTCCTCGTGCTGACCGCGGTCACCGTGGTGCTGGCCGTCGCGACGCTGGTGCGGCGTCGGGGGTCTCCGCTGGCGAACTGGCGGGACCTGGCCCTGGGTCGGGCGGGTGCGGTGCTGCTCGGGGTGTGGCTCGCCTACGGACTGGTGCGGATCGTCGACGCGGCGGCGGGATGGGGGCTCTTCCCTGTCGTCGTCTGAACCGGGCAGAGTGGAGTCATGCAGATCACCCACTTCGGTCACTCATGTCTGCTCGTCGAGATCGACGGGACCAAGGTGCTGTTCGACCCGGGCAACTTCTCGCACGGGTTCGAGGGCATCAGCGGCCTCGACGCGATCCTGATCACCCATCAGCACCCCGACCACTGCGACGTGGCGAAGCTGCCGGATCTCGTGGCGGCCAACCCGGATGCGGTGCTCTACGCCGATCCGCAGACCACCGCGCAGCTCAACGGCGACAACGTCGCCGGCAGGTGGACGGCGGCGCACAGTGGCGAGCAGATCGAGATCGGTTCGCTCACGGCGCGGTTCACCGGTGGTCGGCACGCGGTGATCCACCCCGAGATCCCGGTCATCGACAACGTCGCCTACATCCTGGGCACCGCCGAGAAGCCCGGACAGTTCATGCATCCGGGCGACTCGTTCTACATCCCGTTCGAGAAGATCGACGTCCTCGCGCTCCCATCGGCGGCGCCGTGGATGAAGATCAGCGAGTCCGTCGACTACCTGCGCGCGATGGCGCCCCGCGTCGCCGTCCCGATCCACCAGGCGATCCTGTCGGACGCCGGCACCGGCATCCACTACGGGCGACTGTCGGAGATGAAGGACGAGGCCACGGAGTTCACGGTGCTCACCGAGGAGCAGGGCACCGAGGTGTGAGTCACACCTGCATGTGGTCGAAGGAGGGCACGGGGCGGTCTCCCGTCCCGGCCTCTTATGTCAGCGCAGCGCTGCCAGCACCTCGTCGTGCAGCAGTCCGTTGGTCGCGACCGCGCTGCCGCCGCCCGGGCCGGGAGTGCCCTCGACCGACGTGAACCGCCCGCCGGCCTCGCGGACGAGGACATCGAGCGCGGCGAGATCCCACAGCGACACCTCGGGTTCGGCGGCGATGTCGACCGCGCCCTCGGCGACGAGGCAGTAGTTGAAGAAGTCGCCGTAGCCGCGGACGCGCCATACCCGGTCGGTCAGGTCGACGAACCGGTCGCGGATGCCGCGGTCCTTCCACCCCGAGAGGCTCGAGAAGGCCAGGCTCGACGAGGCGAGGTCGGCGACGCCCGACACCGAGATCTCGCGGGCGTCCTCGTCGTCGAAGCGCGTGTGCGCGCCGAGGCCGGTCGCGGCCCACCAGCGTCGACGAAGCGCCGGGGCCGACACGACACCGACGGTCGGGACGCCGTCGACGAGCAGCGCGATGAGGGTGGCCCAGACCGGGACGCCGCGGACGAAGTTCTTGGTGCCGTCGATCGGGTCGATGACCCACTGTCGGCCGGACAGCGTCGCGTCGCCGCCGAATTCCTCACCGAGGACGGTGTCGTCGGGGCGTCGGGCCGCGAGGCGGTCGCGGATCATCCGCTCGCATGCGAGGTCGGCGTCGGAGACCGGGGTGAGGTCGGGCTTGCTGTCGACGCGCAGGTCGACCGCGCCGAACCGCTCGAAGGTGAGCGCGTCGGCGGACTCGGCGAGCGACATCGCGAGTTCGAGATCGTCCTCGATCGTCTGGGGATCCGGGGCGTCGGTGGCTTTCGGGCCGGGGTCGGCGGACATGCCCGGTAGGGTAGCCCTCATGGTGCTGACCGTGGTGTTCACCCTGCTGTTGGCCGCCCTCGTGGTGGCGCTGGTCGTGCAGTGGCAGCGTGGCCGCAACCCGCAGGGGCTCTCGGCGGCGAAGGCGTCGCAGTATGTGCAGGGCACGATGACGGTCGTCGGCATCTCGGACAACGAGTATGACCCGAAGAATGCCGCGGACAAGAACGGCCGACGGTTCTGCACCATCACCGGCACCATCGTCGGGCCGGAGACGAACCCGACCGACGTGTACGGCACCCTCGTCCTCGGCGAGGGGGACCCGTGGCCCAAGGTCGGCGACGACCTGCCGGTGATCTACAAGCCGCACAAGGCCGTCACGTCCTGGCAGTTCGGGGTTCTGCCCGATCCGGAACCGCCCGTCGATCTCGGCAAGAACTGACCGGCGGAGCCGATCGCCCGGTTAGTCGGTGCCCGACGCTGTCTGACCCGGTCCGAGGTCGGTACTCTGGATGATTGTGCATCCCGACGTGACCGCAGACCTCGAAGCCCTCGACGCCACCTTGACCACCGTGGAGAAGGTGCTCGACCTGGACGAGTTGCGTCGTCGAATCGACGAGCTCGAGATGCAGGCCTCCGATCCCGACCTGTGGAACGACCAGGACCACGCCCAGAAGGTCACCAGCGAGCTGTCCCACGCGCAGTCCGAACTTCGCAAGGTGACCGAGCTGCGCCAGCGTCTCGAGGACCTGCCCGTGCACTACGAGCTCGCCGAGGCCGAGGAGGGCGAGGACCGCGCCGCCGCCCTGGCCGACGCCGACGCCGAGCGGGCCAGCCTCCGCGCCGACATCGAGGCCATGGAGGTCAAGACGATGCTGGCCGGCGAGTACGACGCCCGTGAGGCCGTCGTGAACATCCGCGCCGGCGCCGGCGGCGTCGACGCCGCGGACTGGGCGCAGATGCTCATGCGCATGTACATCCGCTGGGCCGAGAAGCACGACTACGGTGTCGAGGTCTACGACACCTCGTACGCCGAGGAGGCCGGCCTCAAGTCGGCCACCTTCGCGATCAAGGCCCCGTACATGTACGGCACGCTGTCGGTCGAGCAGGGCACGCACCGCCTCGTCCGCATCAGCCCGTTCGACAACCAGAGCCGGCGCCAGACCTCGTTCGCCGAGGTCGAGGTGTTGCCGGTGGTCGAGCAGACCGACCACATCGACATCGACGAGAACGACATCAAGGTCGACGTCTACCGGTCGTCGGGCCCGGGTGGTCAGTCGGTCAACACCACCGACTCGGCCGTCCGCCTCACCCACATCCCGACGGGCATCGTGGTGACCTGTCAGAACGAGAAGAGCCAGCTGCAGAACAAGGCATCGGCCATGCGAGTGCTGCAGGCCAAGCTCCTCGAGCGCAAGCGCCAGGAGGAGCGCGCCGAGATGGACGCGCTCAAGGGTGACGGCGGTTCCAGCTGGGGCAACCAGATGCGCTCCTACGTCCTGCACCCGTACCAGATGGTCAAGGACCTGCGGACCGGCGTCGAGGACAACAACCCGGCCGCCGTGCTCGACGGTGACATCGACAAGTTCATCGAGGCCGGCATCCGCTGGCGGATGGCGTCCGCCGAAGCGTGATCGGACAGCCGGGGTTCCAGTTGCTGGCGGCCGAGCCGTCCTCGACCGAGCTTCTCGTCGGCCGGGTGTATGTCTGGCTGGCCACCAACGGGCTCGAGATCGTCTGCTGGATTCTCGGCGCCGTCCTGCTCGCCCGGCTGATCCGCTGGTTCGCGAACAAGTACGCGACGCGTCTGGAGGCTCAGTTCTCCACCAGCGACCTCATCGTCCAGACCGAGGACGCCAAGCATCGTCGCGCCCTGGTCGACGTGGTCGCGTGGACCCTGATCGTGGCGATCGCGGTCATCGTGATCATCCACATCCTGGGCGTGGTCGGCATCCCGATCAGCGGGCTCACCGGTCCGACCGCCGTCGTCGGTGCCGCGCTCGGCTTCGGCGCCCAGCGCATCGTCCAGGACATCCTCGCCGGGTTCTTCGTGGTCGCCGAGAAACAGTACGGATACGGCGACGTGGTCGACCTGACCGTCACCGGCAACGGCTCGGCGCAGGGCACCGTCGAGGACGTGACGCTGCGCGTGACCAAGCTGCGCACCAGCGAGGGCGAGGTCATCACGGTTCCGAACGGCCAGATCATCAAGGCCACCAACCTGTCCAAGGACTGGGCGCGGGCCGTCGTCGACGTGCCGGTGCCGTCCGAGGCCGACATCGGGCTGGTCAACGACACCCTCGACCGGGTCGGTCGCGAGTTCTACGAGATCCCGCGCTGGCACGACCTGCTGCTCGACGCGCCGTCGTCGCTCGGTGTGATCAGCCTCGAACTCGACTCGATCACCGTGCGCATGGTGACCCGCACCCTGCCCGGCAAGCAGTTCGAGGTCGGCCGTGCGCTGCGCGTCCACATCATCCGCGCGTTGGCTCGGGAGGGCATCATCGTCCCGGCGGGCCGTGAGGTGCAGGCATCGGGCGGGCCACCGACGAGTTTCGCCGATCAGGGACGCGACCGCGACGAGGACGGAGACGAGTGATGGCCGACCCGGATCGCTCCCGGTCCTCGGGGCCCGGCTCGCAGCGCGCCGGCTCCCCGGACTCGGGATCACCGCAGACCCATGCCGATCCCGCGCGACGCCGACGCGGGCTCCGGTGGAATCAGTACCTCGGCAGGACCACCATCCGCCTGAGCAGCGTCGTGCTGTTCGTCGTCTTCATCGCGTGCTGCCTGCTGTACGGCTACACGTCGCAGCGGTACGGGGTCGTCGAACCGCAGCCGGCGCGTCCGGCACCGCGGACCTCGCAGATCGTCGAGGAGCCGGAATACACCGAGCCCGTGCCGTCATCGACCGAGATCCTCTCGGAATCGACGTCGGAGTCCCCGTCGCCAGGGGAGCCGGGGGCCGTGGAGGAGGGCCCGGGAGGAACCTCGTCACCGGGCGAGGGCCCCCGGACGGCACCGTCCACCACACGGCAGACGGTCCCGGGCCTGCCCGGCGTGGAGATCCCCAACTTCGCCCCGCAGACGCCGACGACGCCCGTCCCGACACGCTGAGTATCGCGTCGACGCTGGTCAGAAGGTCCGCTGGTATCGGGTGTCGCGCCTGAACGGACTCTCAGGCGTCGTCGTTACACTGGCTCATCGTGATCAAGCTGGAGAACGTCACGATGCAATACAAGGCATCCTCTCGGCCGGCTCTGAAGGACCTGAGCTTCGAGATCGACAAGGGGGAGTTCGCGTTTCTCATCGGGCCGTCGGGTTCGGGCAAGTCGACGTTCTTCCGGCTGCTGCTCAAAGAGGACCGGCCGACGAGCGGCGACATCTACCTCGGTGAACTCCACGTCAACAAGCTGCGCGCCCGCGCGGTCCCGAAGCTGCGCCAGTCGATCGGCTGCGTGTTCCAGGACTTCCGTCTGCTGCAGAAGAAGACCGTCGCCGAGAACGTCGCCTTCGCGCTCGAGGTGATCGGGCGGCCGCGGTCGACGATCCAGCGGGTCGTGCCGGAGGTGCTCGAGTACGTCGGACTGGAGGGCAAGCACGACCGCATGCCCAACGAGCTCTCCGGTGGTGAGATGCAGCGCGTCGCGATCGCCCGCGCGATCGTCAACCGGCCGCTGGTGCTACTGGCCGACGAGCCGACCGGCAACCTCGACCCGGAGACCAGTGAGGAGATCGTGGACGTCCTCGACCGCGTGAACCGTCGCGGCACCACGGTCATCATGGCGACCCACGACCGTCATATCGTCGACGCGATGCGTCGCCGGGTCCTCGAGTTCGACAACGGGCAGCTCGTCCGCAACGACCAGCAGGGCGTGTACGGCATCGGCTGACCGCCGCGAAGCCTTCAGTTCCTCACGCCTCCACCGACCCCAAGGACGTCTGAGCAAGCATGCGAGCGCATTTCATCATCACCGAGGTCCTCAACGGACTTCGCCGCAACGCGACCATGACCATCGCGATGATCATCACCACGGCGATCACGCTCGGCATGTTCGGCGGCGGTCTGCTGGTGATCCAGATGGCCGAGAAGAGCCAGAAGATCTTCCTCGACCGGGTCGAGATGGAGTTCTACATCAACCCCGAGGTGACCGAGCGGGATCCGCAGTGTGAGAACGACCCGTGCGCGCAGCTGCGCCGCGGGCTGGAGAACGAGGCGGGCGTGACGTCGGTGACCTACATCGACAAGGACGAGGCGTACAAGCGCGCCAAGGAGATCTTCGCCAACAACCCCGACCTCGCCGAGAACATCGTCGAGGGAACGCTTCCCGCGTCGCTGCGCGTGCGCGTCTCCGACCCGGGCCAGTTCGACACGGTCCTCAACGAGTACGCGAACCGCAAGGACCTCGGCGTCGACGCCTTCAAGGATGACCGCAAACTGGTGCAACGCATCTTCAGCGTGCTCGACGGGGTGCGGAACGCGACCTTCGCGATCGCATCGGTCCTCGCGGTCGCGGCGATCCTGTTGATCATCAACACCGTTCAGATCGCGGCGTTCACCAGACGTACCGAGGTGTCGATCATGCGCCTGGTGGGCGCGACACGGTGGTACACGCAGTTGCCCTTCCTGCTGGAGGCGGTGGTGTCCGCCCTTGTCGGCGCGCTGCTGGCGATCGGCGGTCTGCTGCTGGCCAAGAAATTCTTCTTCGACACCGCGCTCAAGGAGCTGTACGGTGTGAGCTTCTTCGCCCGCATCGAACTGGCCGACGTGCTGTTCGTGGCGCCGTGGCTGATCCTCGGCGGCATCGTGCTGGCCGGTGCGACGGCGTATGTCACGCTGCGCGTCTACGTCCGGGAGTGACCCCGGGCGACCGGTGGCGGGTGCGGCGCTGAGATGATGGTTGCCGGCCGTTCGCGGCCGGATGAGTTCACGAGGAGGTGAGTGGTGCCCAGGGAGAAGGGCCGCAACGTGATTGCGACGAACCGCAAGGCGCGGCACAACTACACCATCCTCGACGTCTACGAGGCCGGCATCGCGCTCGTCGGCACCGAGGTCAAGAGCCTGCGTGCCGGCAAGGCATCGCTGGTCGACGCGTTCGCCACCATCGAGGACGGCGAGGTGTGGCTGCACGCCCTGCACATCGCGGAGTACGGGCACGGCTCGTGGACCAACCACAACGTCCGCCGCAAGCGCAAGCTGCTGCTGCACCGTCGCGAGATCGACACGCTCATCGGCAAGCTCCGCGACGGCAATCTCACGCTGGTGCCGTTGTCGCTGTACTTCAAGGACGGCCGGGTGAAGGTCGAGCTCGCGCTGGCCCGCGGCAAGCAGGCCCACGACAAGCGGCAGGACATCGCCCGCCGCACCGCCCAGCGCGAGGTGGAACGCGAGATCGGCCGCCGCGTGAAGGGCATGTGACGCGCGTCGCGCAGGCGGTCGCGGAAACGGGAATGATCCCGGCCGTGAGTGTTGTTAGACTGAGTGTTCGTCGGCCGAAAGGTCGGCGGCAACACCTATCTCGGGGCTGATCGGTTTCGACTACGTGCGTCGAGGTAGGGGAAGCGTGTCGGTGCAGGCTGGAGACCACCGTGAGCGTCGCAGCAACCAATTAAGCGCCGATTCCAATCAGCGCGACTACGCCCTCGCTGCCTGATCAGCGACGGCTAGTCTGTCGGCCCGGGTTGTGTTCCCGAACCCGGTCGCCGGCATCATCTGCAGGGAACTCACCGTCCTCGCCGGTCGCGGGGGAGGACGGGACAACCAACAGCGACTGGGATCGTCATCCCGGCTTGTCCGCGTGACCGGGAGATCCAAGTAGAGACACAGCGGACTGCACACGGAGAAGCCCTACCAACACGACGGAGGACCCGGGTTCAATTCCCGGCAGCTCCACGCAAAGGCGCCCCACCTGATCACCGGTGGGGCGCCTTCTTGTCCGGAGGGCAGGATCGCCGGGCCGGATCAGCTGGGCTGTGATTGCTGCTGGGTGGTGGGCTGCCGGCCCGGCGCCTGCCGGTCGGTGCCCTGGCGGTCGGGCGCCTGGTTGCGCTGGCCGTGGTTCCGATCCCGGCCGTCCCACGGTCCGGGGAGGGCGGGCCGCCCCTGACCGTCACCGCCGGGGCCGCCACGGAAGTGCCCGCGCGAACCGTCGCCGGGATGCTCGCCGAATGCGGGACGGTCATGACTCCACCCGGCATGGCGCCTCGGGTGATCGGAGGTCTCGTCTCCCGTGATGTACCCGGCACCGAACCCGAGCGCGCCGGCGACGAGGGCGATGCCGACACCGCAGGCGACGAGCACCAGGGTCCTGGACTTCGCTGGCGTGGTCGTCGGCGCCGGGGCTGCGCCCGCGGGCTCACCGGTAGCAGGGCCGCCGGCCGGGGCGTCGGCGACGGGCGCGACGTACGGCGCGGCGGCAGGGGTGGCCATCTGCTCGGTGGGCTGCTCGGTCATCTGCTCTGTGGGTGGCTCCGCGAGCGGCTCGGTCGGCCGGTCGGTGGGGCCGTTCGGGTTCTCCGGGTTCGGATACTCGGGCGTCGTGTTCATACTCCACTTCCGTTGGCTGTCGCGAATGTCCGGGCCGTCGACCCGGTAGCGAACGCCATGGTGCCCACGGACTCTGGAACAGGCCTGCCCGCAGCCTGTACATCTCCTGGGAACGCCCACGGCGCGGATCCGCGGCGACCCTGACGCCGGCGCGTGCTCAGCCCGCGGCGTCGGCCAGGGCGCGCTCCCGGTGCCGGCGTCGCTTGCCGACGACACCGTGCGTCGGACCGAACAGGAAGACGAGCAGGAACGCGATGCCCTGCACCAGGACGACCATCCCGCCCGGCGACGTGTCCTGGTAGTAGGAGACGTACAGGCCGATCACGCCGCAGAGCGCGGATATGGCGGGGGCGATGATCAGCATCCGGCCGAACCTGTTGGTCAGCAGCTGGGCGGTCGCACCGGGGATGATCAGCATCGCCACCACCAGCACGATGCCGACGACCTGCAGCGCGGTCACCGCGGTCAGCGCCAGCAGCGCGAGGAGCGCGGCGCCGAGCAGCCGCGGGCTCAGCCCGATCGCGAAGGCGTGCGTGGGATCGAAGGCGTAGAGGGTGAAGTCGCGCCGTTTCAGCAACAGGATGACCGCGACGATCGCGCCGAGCACCGCGATCTGCACGAGATCCGACGCCGAGACGCCCAGCAGGTTGCCGAAGACGATGTGGTTGAGGTCGGTCTGGCTCGGCGTCACCGAGATCAGCACCAGGCCCAATGCGAACAGCGTCGTGAAGACGATGCCGATCGCGGCGTCCTCCTTCACCCGGCTGCCGTCGCGGACCGCGCCGATCATCGCCACCGCGAGGAAACCGAACACGACGGCGCCGACCGCGAACGGGATGCCTGCGATGTAGGCGAGCACGACACCCGGGAGCACCGCATGCGAGACCGCGTCGCCCATCAGCGACCAGCCGATCAGCACCAACCAGCACGACAACAGCGCGCACACGACCGACGAGATCAGCGTCGCCCACAGCGCCCGCGTCATGAAGGCATAGGCGAACGGGTCGAGGAGATGGTCGACGACGGTGGTCATGAGGCCTCCTCCCGGCGCTCGCGCGTGCGGTCGAGGGGGTCGAGCCCGAAGGCGCGGACCAGGTTCTCGGTGGTGATGACCTCGGAAGGGTCGCCCTGCGCGACGACGCGGCGCATCAGCAGGATCGCCTCGTCGGCGAGTTCGGGCAGCACCGCCAGGTCGTGCGTGGAGATCAGGATCGTCACCCCGGAGTCGGCGAGTTCCCGCAGCAGGGTGCTGATCGTCGCCTCGGTGCGCTTGTCGACCCCGGCGAACGGTTCGTCGAGCAGCAGGATCGACGCACCCTGCGCGATGCCGCGGGCCACGAAGGCACGCTTGCGCTGGCCGCCGGAGAGCTGGCCGATCTGCCGGTCGGCGCAGTCGGTGAGTTCGACGCGGGCCAGCGCCTCGTCGACGGCGTCGTGGTCGGCGCGCTTGGGGCGTCGGGTGAAGCCGAGGTGCCCGTAGCGGCCGGTCATCACGACCTCCCGCACCGACAGCGGGAACGACCAGTCGATGTCCTCCGACTGCGGCACATAACCGACGAGGCCCGCTTTCCGTGCCGCGGCCGGGGACCTGCCCGCGAGACTCACCGAACCCGTTGTGGGAGCGACGGACCCGACGATGGTCTTGAACAGCGTCGACTTGCCCGACCCGTTCATTCCGACGAGCGCGCACACGCGGCCGGTCGGGACGCGCACGGACGCGTGGTCGAGCGCGAGGATGCGGCCGTAGCGCACGGTCACGTCGTCGACCTCGATGGCGTGTGAGGTGATCATCGGTTGTCTCCCGTCAGCCCGGTCACGATGGTGCGGACGTCGTGGCGGATCAGATCGAGGTAGGTGGGCACCGGGCCGTCGGCCTCCGACAGGGAATCGACGTAGAGGGTGCCGCCGAACCGTGCGCCGGTCGCCGCGACGACCTGGTGCATCGCCGCGTCGGACACGGTCGACTCGCAGAACACCGCGGGCACCTTGTTCTTTCGGACGAAGTCGATGACCGCGGCGACCTGCTGTGGCGTCGCCTGCTGCTCGGCGTTGACCGGCCAGATGTAGCGCTCGGCGAGTCCGGCGTCACGCGCCAGGTAGGAGAAGGCGCCCTCGCAGGTGACGAGCGCGCGCTCGTTGGCCGGCAGCCGGTCCAGCGCGGAGACGAGGTCGGTCTGCACCTGCTGCAACTGCTTCTTGTACGCCGCGCCGTTGGCCGTGAAGACGTCCGCACCCTCGGGATCGAGCTCGGTGAAGGCGCGCACCAGGTTGTCGACGTAGATCCCGACGTTGACCGGACTCATCCACGCGTGCGGATTCGGCTTGCCCGCATGGGCATCCGACGCGATGTCGATGGGTTCGACCCCCTCGCTCGCGACGACGTGCTCGACGTCGAGGCCGTCGACGAACTGCCCGAACCACCCCTCGAGGTTCAGGCCGTTGTCGACGACCAGCGACGCCGTGGCGGCCCGGCGGACGTCACCCGGAGTGGGTTCGTACCCGTGGATCTCGGCGCCCGGTTTTGTCAGCGACTCCACGCGCAGGCGGTCGCCGGCGACGTTCGACGCGATGTCGGCGAGGACCGTGAAGGTCGTCAGGACCACCTTCTCGTCGGGTAACCGACCCGACAGTGTGCAGCCGGGGACGACCATCAGCGCCACCAGCAGGGCGCCGATGGGCGCGAGCCATCGGACGACACAGGTCTTGGGCATACCGACACTGTAGATTCGGCACGCCGAACTTTCTACCCGGGGTATCCCTTACTTCTCGCCGATTCGAGAACCGACCCCGGGAAAGCGCCCTCGGGGCGGCACCGGCGACATCTCGTCGCCGGCCGTCTCGTGGAGGGCGGATCCCAGGGGTGGATGCCGAATAGGGTCCGATGACATCGCGTCAGATGACCCCGGATGCCCTCAGCTCTTCGATCTCCCCTGCCGAGAAGCCCAGCAGCCCGCCGTACACCGCCTCGTTGTCGCACCCGGGCGACGGCGGACCGGCGCGCCGGATGCCGCCGGGGGTCTCGCTGAACTGCGGGACCACGCCCGGTCCCAGCACCGTGCGGTGTGCGCGTTCGTCGTAGTGTTCGGCGATCATGCCCCGGGCCCGCAGGTGCGGGTCGGCGACCACCTCGCGGACCGTGTTGACGGGTCCGACGACGACACCGGCCACGCTGAGGATCTCGGTGAGCTTGTCCGCGGAGTGCTGGGACGACCATTCGCCGATCAGTGCGTCGAGCTCGTCCTGGTTGCGGCCGCGCGCGGCGTGGTCGGCGAACCGCTCGTCGGTCGCGAGTTCGGGCTGCCCCATCGCCTGGCACAGTCGCGCGAACACCGAGTCCTGGTTGGCCGCGATGATCACATGCGTGCCGTCGGCGGTGGGGTAGAGGTTCGACGGTGCGATGCCGTCGAGCCGCGTGCCCGACGGGCCGCGCACGATGCCGCCCACGTCGTAGTCGGGGATCGTCGATTCCTGAACGGCCACACAGGATTCGATGAGCGAGGTGTCGACCACCTGGCCTCTGCCGGTCACCGTCCGTCGATACAGCGCGGCGAGCGCGCCCTGCGCCGCGAACATTCCGGCCAGGGTGTCGCCGAGCGAAAGTGCCAGACGCGGAGGCAATTGTCCCGGATAGCCGTTGAGATGTCGCAGGCCGCTTGCGGCTTCGGCGACCGAGGCGTAGCCGGCGCGCGAGGCATCGGGTCCGGTCTGTCCGTACCCGGACACGCGCACGACGATGATCCCCTGGTTGCGCTCGGACAACACGTCGGGTCCGATGCCGAGGCGTTCCAGGGTGCCGGGGCGGAAGTTCTCGACGACGATGTCGGCCTTCTCGGCCAGCTGCAGGAAGATCTCGCGCCCACGGTCGCTGCGCAGGTCGAGGGTGATCGCCTTCTTGTTGCGCCCGTGCACCGTCCAGTAGAAGCGGATGCCGTCGACCTCGGCCTGGCCCCAGGTGCGGATCGGGTCGGGCTTGCCCGGCGGCTCGATCTTGATGACGTCGGCGCCCATGTCGCCGAGGAGGCGGGCCGCGTGCGGACCCGCGATGAGGGTGCCCAGCTCGAGCACGGTGACGCCGTCGAGGGGGCCCGTGGGGGTCGTCGACTCGGCAGGCGCCGGCGCAACGGTGTTGTCGGTCATGGTCCAACAGTGTGGCCGGTCACAGCCCCGGCGCCAAGACGGGACCCGCCGGGGCGTTTGAAACGAATTGTCAACGACGTTCCATTGGTGCCGATTCCCGGCTATGGTGTGTGTCGTCGAACACACCACAGGGGAGGCTTGAATGGTTGATCACGCACCGGGCACGGGGCTCTTGCCCGACATCCGACTGACCGACATGCTGTCGGGCGTCGCGTCGCTGCGCAAGGACGTCGGGACCATCATGCGTGTGCTTCCGGAGATGCTCCCCAAGCCGCCCACCACCAAGATGTCCATCGGCAAGCGCTTCCAGCAGTCGGTCGACAAGTACCCGGACCGCGACTTCCTGCGGTTCGAGGGCGAGTCCATCACCTACCGCGAGGCCAACGCCCGCGCCAACCGGCTCGCCGACTTCCTCACCCGCGAGGGCGTCGGGAAGGGCGACGTGGTCGCGGTGCTGTCGGAGAACCACCCCGATGTCGTGATCGCGATGCTGGGCATCGTCAAGATCGGCGCCATCTGCGGGATGATCAACTACCACCAGCGCGGTGCGGTGCTCGAACACAGCCTCGGCCTCATCGACGCAAAGGTCGTTCTCCACCAGCAGCACCTGGTCGAGGCCCTGGACTCGGTTCCCGACAGTGCCCGTCCGGCAAAGGAATTCACCTTCGAGGAGCTCCCGGAACTGACCTCTGCCTGCTCTCCGGTCAACCCGCCCGTCACCGAGGCCGTCGAGCTCGGGTCGACCGCGATCTACATCTTCACCTCCGGGACCACCGGATATCCCAAGGCCAGCAGGATGACCCACTATCGCTGGCTGGTGGCGATGAACGGCATCGGCGGGCTCGGCATCCGCCTGCGCGGCGACGACGTCATGTACACCGCGTTGCCCTTCTACCACAACAACGCGCTCACGATCTCGGTGTCGTCGGTGCTGGCCTCGGGCGCCTGCCTGGCCATCGGGAAGAAGTTCTCGGCGTCGCGGTTCTTCGACGAACTCATCGAGAACGACGCCACCGCGTTCAGCTACATCGGCGAACTGTGCCGCTACCTGCTCGCGCAGCCGCCGAAGCCCACCGACCGCGCGCACAAGGTGCGTCTGGCCGTCGGAAACGGTCTGCGCCCGGACATCTGGGACGACTTCACCGAGCGCTTCGGCATCGACCGCATCGTCGAGCTGTACGCCGCGAGCGAGGCGAACATCGGCTTCGTCAACGTCTTCGGGCTGGCGAAGACCGCCGGTTTCTCGCCGTTGCCGTACATGGTCGCCGAATACGACGAGGAGACCGGCGAACCCCTGCGCGGGCCCGACGGTCGGGTCCGCAAGGTCGGCAAGGGTGGCACGGGATTGCTTCTCGCGCAGATCAATTCGCGTGTCCCGTTCGACGGTTACACCGATCCCGAGGCGACCGAGAAGAAGATCGTCCGCGACGTCCGCCGCAAGGGCGACGCCTGGTACAACAGCGGCGACGTCGTGCGCGATCAGGGCTTCTTCCACATCGGTTTCGTCGACCGCATCGGCGACACCTTCCGCTGGAAGGGCGAGAACGTCGCCACCACCGAGGTCGAGGCGGTCATCGACGCGCACGACTCGGTCGAGGAGGCCGTCGTCTTCGGCGTCCCGATCCCCGGCGTCGACGGCAAGGCCGGCATGGCGGCGGTCAGCCTGAAGGACGGCGAGACGTTCGACGCCGCCGGCTTCGCCGCGCACGTCCGCGACGGGCTGCCCGGCTACGCGGTGCCGCTGTTCGTGCGGCTCGTCGACCAGCTCGAGCACACGTCGACGTTCAAGAACATGCGCACCGAGCTGCGCAAGCAGGCCTACCACGAGACCGGCGGGGACCCGCTGTACGTGCTTTCGGGGGACAGCTACGTCGAGTTCTATCCGGAGTTCGTCGACGAGTTGTCGGGCAAGCGCCGCACGACCGCCTGAGCGACCGCGCATGACCACCTCTTCTGGACAGGATCTCACCCCGCTCGGGTGGTGGATCTGTCCAGAAGGGGTGTCTCTGTGTGCGCTGCGATCAGGCCCCGCGCAGGGCGGACAGACGCTCGCCGACGAAGTCGAGCGCGCTGCGCTGCCACAGCAGGACGTGGTCGAGCATCGCGTGGCGGCCGTCGGGCACGGTGACGAACTCGGCGTCGACGCCGTTGGCGCGCAGCTCTTCGATGCCCTTGCGGGTTCGCTTGGCGAAGGTGCGTTCGTCGGCGTCGCCGTGGACCGCGACGACGCGGGCACCGGGATGGATGTGACGCCAGTCGGCGAACTGCCACCACGGCGCGAGGGCCAGCACGCCGATCACCCGCCGGTCGGCGGCCAACTGCGCGGCCACCCGCCCACCCATCGAATGGCCGATGACGACCACCGGTGCGCCGGGGTGCCGATCACACAGGTCCTCGAGGGCCGCACGTGCCGGCGCCATCGGGCTGGCGTCGTCGCCGTTCCAGCCGTAGACCTCGTAACGCACCTGGTGCACGCGCACCGAGCGGCCGTAGCGCAGCTGCAGCGACCACGTGAACGGATACATCCGCAGCGCCGAGCCCTGCGTCGCGCTGAACGGCCGGCGGCTGTGGTCGGTGCCGCCCGGGAGCACGAGGACGATCAGCCCGGGGTCGCGACGGCCGGGTGCGAGCAACCCGGTGACCGGCCGCAGCAGGGGTCGCACCAGGGACGTATTCGGCATGTTCTCCGCAGGCCTCCCGCACGTGTCGATTGATCTTCTACACACTAACGATTCGATCTCGTTCCGAATCCTCGGCGGCCCGTGCGGTGCGAGTGGGAAATGAGTCCGCGGTAAAGAGGCGAATTCTGCGATGAGTGGCAGAATCGGCGACATGGCACATCCGCGAGCCGGCCAACTGGCCCAGCCCGAAGACCTCATCGACGTCGATGCACTCGAACGTGCCTATTACGAGAACGTCCCCGATCCGTCGAACCCGTTGCAGCAGGTCGTGTTCGGGACGTCGGGGCACCGTGGTTCGAGCCTCGACACCGCATTCAACGAAGCGCATATCCTCGCGACCACCCAGGCGATCGTCGAGTATCGCCGCAGCGCGGGAACAACCGGACCGCTGTTCATCGGATTCGACACCCACGCGTTGTCGATTCCGGCGTGGCGGAGCGCTTTGGAGGTGCTCGCCGCCAACGAGGTCACGGTGTACACCGCCGAGGGCGACTCCTTCACGCCCACGCCCGCCGTCAGCCGAGCGATCCTGACGTTCAACAAGGAGAACCCGGGCGTGCAGTCCGATGGCATCGTCGTGACGCCGTCGCACAACCCGCCGCGGGACGGCGGATTCAAGTACAACCCGCCCTCGGGCGGCCCGGCCGACACCAACATCACGTCGGTCGTCGCCGCGCGTGCCAACGAACTGCTCGCGCAGAACCTCTCCGGGGTCAAACGGATCCCGTTCGAGAGGGCGCGCACGAGCGAGTACGTCAAGGACTACTCGTTTCTCTACAACTACATCGACGGCCTCGGCGGCGTCGTCGACATGACGGCCATCCGCGACTCCGGCATCAGCATCGGCGCCGACCCGCTCGGCGGGGCGTCGGTGGGCTACTGGGCGCTACTGGGGCTGCGTTACAACCTCGAACACCTCACCGTCGTCAACCCGACCGTCGATCCGACGTTCTCGTTCATGACGCTCGACACCGACGGCAAGATCCGCATGGACTGTTCGTCGGCCAACGCGATGGCGTCGCTGATCTCGGCCCGCGACTCCTACGACATCGCGACCGGCAACGACGCCGACTCCGACCGCCACGGCATCGTCACCCCCGATGCGGGCCTGATGAACCCGAACCACTTCCTCGCGGTGGCGATCGACTACCTGTTCACGCATCGGCCACAGTGGGCGCAGACCGCGGCCGTCGGCAAGACACTCGTGTCGTCGTCGCTCATCGACCGCGTCGTCGCCGGACTGGGCCGCCCGCTGCTCGAGGTGCCGGTCGGTTTCAAGTGGTTCGTCGACGGACTGCTGTCGGGGCGCGTCGCGTTCGGCGGCGAGGAGAGCGCCGGGGCGTCGTTCCTGATGTTCGACGGCAGCCCGTGGTCGACCGACAAGGACGGCATCATCATGGCGCTGCTGGCCGCGGAGATCCTCGCGGTGACCGGCAAGACGCCGTCGCAGCGGTACGCCGAACTCGCCGAGCAGTACGGCGAGACGTCGTATGCCCGCATCGACGCGCCGGCCACCCGCGAGCAGAAGGCGGTGCTGTCGAAGCTGTCGCCCGAGCAGGTGCGGGCCACCGAACTCGCCGGGGAGGCGATCACCGGGATCATGACCACCGCGCCCGGCAACGGCGCGCCCATCGGCGGGCTCAAGGTGACCACCGAGAACGCCTGGTTCGCGGCCCGGCCGTCGGGCACCGAGGACGTCTACAAGATCTACGCCGAGTCGTTCAAGGGGCCCGAGCACCTCGCACAGGTGCAGAAGGAGGCCCAGCAGGTCGTCGACGCCGCGCTGGGGAGCTGAACCCGCGAGCGTTCGACTCGGCCCTGATCGAGACCGAAACGGCACGTAAGGGGGCTTTCTCCTCAGCGATTTATCAGTGCCGCGCGGATATTGTCGTGGTGTGAGTCAGAAGCGTAAGTCGGGAGCGTCGGTGCCCCGAACCACCAAGTCGAAGTATCAGCCGAGTGCGCCGTCGAGCACGATGACCTACATCCTCGGAGGTGTGGCGCTGCTGGTGGTGGCCGCCCTCGTCATCGGCGGTATCTGGTGGAGCAAGCGGGACAAGGGAGAGGCCGACCAGTCGGCGCTCGCGACCAGTTCGACGATGATCGTCGGACCGGAGAACGCGCCGCTGATCGACATCTTCGAGGACCCGATGTGCCCGGTCTGCAAGATGTTCGAGCAGCAGTCGGGTGCGGCGATCACCGCCGCCGTGAAGGAGGGCAAGCTCCGCGTCCGCTACCACACCCTCAACTTCCTGAACTCGCAGTCGGGCCCGGGCGACTACAGCTCGCGAGCCGTCGGCGCACTGACGTGCGTTGCGCAGGAGCGCAACACCGACCTGTTCCTGCGGTTCCACAGCGCTCTCTTCGCGGCGCAGCCGCCGGAGGGCAGCGGCAACATCACCAGCCCCGAGCTGGCGCGGATGGCGACCGAGCAGGGCGCCACCCCGGCGACCGCCAAGTGCATCACCGACAACGAGAAGGTCGCCGAGGCGGAGGCCAATGCCGACAAGTCGAGCGAGGAGCTGTCCAAGGCCAACAACGGCCGGGTCGGCACCCCGACGGTCCTGCACGACGGCAAGCCCGTGCAGAACCTCAGCGGCAACGCCTGGCTGGAGGAGATCCTGAGCAACAAGTCGTAGCGATCGGCGGGAACCGGGCCCGCAGAAAGGGCCCGGTTCCTGCGGATTTGGTCGCGGCAGAGGCGGTAGTGTAACTTTCTCTTTGCCCGCGGGGCGGGCGGAAACAACAGAACACGGGGCTATGGCGCAGCTGGTAGCGCACCACACTGGCAGTGTGGGGGTCAGGGGTTCGAGTCCCCTTAGCTCCACAAAAGGGAATCCCGCTCTGACTCTCGTCAGGGCGGGATTTCTCATTGTCGTGCCGACCGCTCGTCGAACATCGGGGCCGGCCGGTGTCCCGGGCAGTGACAGCCGGTGTCCCGGGCAGTGACAGCGCGTGGCCCTCGGCGACGGGCGGAATGCTGATCGGGTGCTCCGCAACGGATTTCGTCGCCTCCGTTTCGCGTGGCGTCCGCGTACCGGTCACAGGGACGTCGCGGCAACCCCGACCAGGACGAACGCCCGATGATGACCGCGAACCTGCGGTAGTGGAGGTTGTCCCCGCGTCGGGTCTGTTCGCGCCAGTCCTCCGGGTAGGTCACTTCGGTCCAGCTCGCCGACCGATTGTCGATCGGGACGAGCAACGCGGTCGTCATGACGACGCCGACCGAGAGGAAGGGCCGCCGCCATGTCGGCGGTTTGGTCACGTCGGACTCCACGGGCGGGGGACGTCATCGTGGACATCGTCCGCGTCCCCCGAGTGGTTAACCTAGGCATTGCTAAGTTAGTGTACGCTCACCTAACTGTAACGAATGTCCGATTCGGAGGACGTCGAGGTGCCGGTCGGTGCGTCGCGTCACCCGCCTGCCGTTCTGGAGTTCCGATGCTCTCCCGTCCCCGTACCTCCGATGCGACTGCGCACCTGACGCGCCGCGACATGCTGCGCTCGATGGGGGTCGCGGCGTTTGCTCTCGGTGCCCTGGGCGTCACCGCGTGCTCCAACCGCGAAGTGGTGTCCGACGCCGCCGACTCCAGCGCGACGGGTGGTCCGATCACGGTCGTCGACCAGTATCAGAACACTCTCACCTTCGACACCCCGGTCGGACGCATCGCGTCGACGATCATCCCCGTCCCGTCGATGATCATCGGTTCGGATCAGTCGACCGCCCGGAACGTCGGTGTCAACCAGGTCGCGATCTCGATGGCGTCGAAGGGCATGCTGGGCACGATGTTCCCGGCGTTCCTCGACACCCCGGTGGTTGCCGGCAACGACTTCGTGCCGAACGTCGAGCACATCCTGAGCCTGAACCCCGATGTTGTGATCCAGTGGGGCGACAAGGGGGACGACATCGTCGCGCCGCTGCGCAACGCCGGCCTCAAGGTGCTGCTGCTCAAGTACGGCACACAGGAGGATCTCGAGGCCTGGATCTCGATCTTCGGCGAGCTGCTGGGCAAGAAGGAACAGGCCGACGCCGTTCTCGCGACCATGGCCGCCGACCGCAAGACGGTGGAGAAGGCCGCGGCCGCACACGCTTCCGAGGCCCCGCGGGTCCTGTACATGTACAACGCCCCGGAGATGAAGGTGGGCGCCGACAACAGCTACATGGACTTCTGGATCCGTCTGGCCGGCGGCAAGAACGTCGCGTCGGGCGCGGGCAGCGGTTCGAGCTTCGCCGTCACCCTTGAGCAGGTGCTGAGCTGGGATCCCGAGATCGTGATCCTCGGCAACTTCGAGCCGACGTCGCCCGAGGGCATGTACGCCGATCCCCGGTGGTCGTCGTTGTCGGCGGTGAAGAACAAGCGCGTCTACAAGGCGCCGCTCGGCGGCTTCTCCTGGGACCCGCCGTGCTACGAGTCCAACCTGATGTGGCTGTGGGTCAACTCGGTGTTCTTCCCCGATGTCCGCCACGACCTTCGCGGACGTATCCAGGAGACGTACAAGAAGCTGTACGCCTACGACGTGTCCGCCGCCGACATCGATCGCATCCTGCATGTTCCGGCCAACGGGGTCAGCGCGAATTATGACGCCTTCCGTGCGTGACGAGCCGGTCGTCGTCGCCGAGCCGGAGAACGCACACACCTCCAAGCGCATCCTGGTGGCGTTGGTCCTGACCATCGGGATCGTGGCCGTCGGCCTGATCTCCCTCTCCGTCGGCCGGTACACCGTGCCGGTCAACGAGGTCGCCCGAATCCTCGTCAACGAGGTGATCGAGCTGCCCCGTACGTGGACCGAGGCCGAGTCGAATGTCGTCCTGGGAGTTCGGCTTCCGCGAATCCTGCTGGCGATGCTCGTCGGCGGTGGCCTGGCGCTCGGCGGTGCGGCGCTGCAGGCGGCGTTCCGCAACCCGCTGGTGAGCCCGCAGATCCTCGGGGTGTCGTCGGGTGCGTCCTTCGGCGGTGTGCTGGCGTTGCTGTTCGGTCTCGGCTCGGCATTCCTCGTCGGCGGGGCGTTCCTCTTCGGCCTCGTCGCACTCGGCGTGGTGCTGTTGATCGGACGCACCCGTGCGGGCGGTCCGATCCTGACGATCGTGCTCGGCGGCGTGGTGACCAGTGCCTTCTTCTCCGCGCTGGTCTCGTTCATCACCTACGTCGCCGACCCGTACACGACGCTGCCGTCGATCGTGTTCTGGCTCATGGGATCTCTCGCCACCGCGGACATGCCGAAGGTGCTGCTGGCCGCGATCCCGATCCTGTCCGGGGCGGCGGTGCTCATCGGTCTGCGCTGGCGGATCAACATCCTCTCGCTGGGCGACGAGGACGCGACCGCGCTCGGATTGAAGCCCGGACGGTTGCGGGTGGTGCTGCTGACGATGGTGGCGTTCATGACCGCAGGCGCCGTGGCGGTCTCGGGGGTCATCGGCTGGGTGGGCCTGGTCGTCCCCCACATCGCGAGATTGTGGGTCGGTCCGGACCACCGGATCTCCATGCCGACGACGTTCTTCCTCGGCGCCATCTACCTGACGCTCATCGACACGTTGTCGCGCACGGTCAGCGCCGGCGAGATCCCGCTCGGAATCCTGACCGCCATCATCGGCGCTCCGGTGTTCGTCATCCTCCTGAGTCGATCGCGCAGACAGGCTTTCATCGATGGTTGAGTACACAGGCCTCGAATTGAGGGACGCAGGCTTTCGCTATCCGCGATGCGACTGGGTCTTCCGGCGCGCGAACCTCCGCGTCGACGGCGGGATCACGTCGATCCTGGGTCCGAACGGGCAGGGCAAGACGACACTGCTGCGGTGCATCGCGGGATTGACCCGACTGTCGGAGGGCACGGTCCATCACGACGCCGCGATCGGGTACGTCCCGCAGGCCAGCGCGTCGAACTTCGCCTACACGGTGTTCGACATGGTCCTCATGGGGCGGGCCAAGAAGGTCTCGGCGTTCTCCACTCCGGGCCGGACCGACATCGCGCGCACCCGCGAGACCCTCGAGCGCGTCGGCATCACCGACCTGGCCTCACGCAGCTTCGCCGAATTGTCCGGCGGGCAGCGGCAACTCGTGCTGATCGCCCGCGCGCTGGCCTCCGACTGCAACTTCCTGATCCTCGACGAGCCGGTCTCGGCCCTGGACCTGCGGAACCAGGCCCGGGTGCTGGAATTGCTGCGGAACCTCGCGGCCGACGGGATGGGAATCCTGCTCACCACGCATCACCCCGACCACGTCCTGCACCTGGGCGGGCGCGCGGTGGTGATGCGCTCGGTCGACGACATCCGGGTCGGCGCCGTCGAGGAACTCGTCACCGACGTGATTCTCAGCGAGCTGTACGGCATCGACGTGGCCAGCGCCGAGGTCGACGACCGTGGCAACCGGCGCACCGTCCTCTTCACCCGGTATGACACGTTCGCGGACACAGCCCCCGCGACCTCTCTACAGAAAGTGGTTTGATGACTCCCGATTCGACTGCGCCGCAGTCACTTCCACCGGTCCTGCATCTGACGATGGGATCGAACTCCGGCATGTCCGGTGGCACCGACGTCTCGGGCCGGGTCACGCCGGTCGACCTGTATACGCTCGACGAGCTCGACCTGGGCTCCGTTCGCGGATTGCTGATCAACGGCAATTGCGATCAGATCTTCCTCGAGCGCCGTCGTGAACTGCTCACCGACTTCGTCACCTCGGGCGGTCGCGTGGCGATCATGGGGCATCCGCTCACCGATTTCCTGCCCGGCCTCGGGCGGTGGCGCAAGCTGCAGTACTCCGGACCCAAGGATCTCGCGATCGTCGCAGGCGAACGGCATCCGGTGTGGGAGGGCGTGGATCCGGCCGACGTGAGTTTCCGCCGCGGAGTGTCCGGGTTCTACGCCCGCGGGTACAGCGACAAGTTGCCCGAGGGCGCCATCGTGGCCAATCGGATCGGCCGCCACGAGCTTCCGGTCGATTACGTGTACCCGCTCGGTGCCGGCTGGGTGCTCGTGCACGGCGGGCTCGACCTCGGCGTCTACCAGGAGGACCCGAACACCTCCGCGCGAATCTTCCCCCAGCTGCTCACGTGGCTCGCCCAGCAGGAGGCCTGAACATGACCACGACCACCGATCCCGTCATCGAACCCTTCGCTCGCACCGACCGCGCGCCGCGGTCGCGCAGGCGCCTCGCCTTCGTCCACGGCGGCTCGCACTTCCACCTGCAGACGGTCAACGACCCGGCGGTGATCGCCCACCAGCCGGAGTTCCTCTACCTCGGTGACCTCGCAGACGGCGATCTCGACGCGTTCGACACGGTGGTGCTCGCCGACCGCCTTCACCCCGAGCTCGTCCGGCGGCACGCCGAACAGTTCCTCGCGGTCCCGCAGCGTGGCGGGACGCTCGTCGTGCTCGGTGAGAACGCTGCCCACACCTGGCTTCCGGGTGTCTCGTGGAGTCCGCGTCCCACCAATTTCTGGTGGTGGCTGGAAGGCGAGGACCCGTTGATCCGCACCCGTAACCCCGAGCACGAGGCGTGGGAGTACCTGTCCACCAAGTCCGTGATCTGGCATCACCACGGGCTGCTGCACACCGACGCCGACGTCGTGCCGCTCGTGGTCTCGGAAGAGCCCGACGAGACCGGCTCCCGCACCGACGTCGGGGCGATCCTGTACGAGGACACCGTCAGCACGCCCGGGCGGCTCATCGTCACCACCCTGGATCCGACGTACCACCACGGCAACAACTTCATGCCGGGCTCGACGCGGTTCCTGTACTCACTGCTGAGGTGGCTGGACCACACCGGCAGTTGACCGGAAGGGAAAGCGGCCGCAGAGGTGAATTCTCACCGGCCGCCCTGCCGAGAACCGTGCCAGGGTATGACCACCGGCACGTTTCTCGCGGTCTCTGGGAGATCTGCCATCCGGTGAGTTGTTGCCAAGGTCGACGTCTCTGCGGCGGAGATCAGCGAGTCTTGCCGGGAGCGGAAGGTCATACGGTCTTACGCTTGCGGCCCCACAGCAGGTAGACCGCGGGAGCGATGCCCGCGGTGGTGCCGAGGGCGAGGCCCACACGCCAGGCCGCCTTGGGGCCGTTGATCTCCTCGGGTGCGCGGCTGGAGAGGTCGCGCAGTGCCCAGACGCGAAGACCGCCGTCGACCGCGGCGATGGTGACGATGGCGGCCTTGGCCGCGGTGGACAGTTCGCTCCAGCTCTTCTTCGGCTTGCTCATGCACTCACCCTATCGACGCCGGCCCCGCCCAAAATCGCAGGTTCGACCACAATGTCGCGACCACAATGTCGCGACGTGTGAGTAGCGCGTTTGTAGGTGAACCCGCGATTCCGCGCGGCCTACGGGCCGTCGACCCAGAACTGTCCGCCGCACATGAGCGCCTTGCCCGTCGGGTCCTGGGCGACGTGGTCGACGGCGGGGTCGCACGGCTCGCCGAGATTGTGCACGGAGCCGTCGTCCGGCGCGTGGCGGACCCACCGGTAGCCTCGTCCGCACCCATGTAGGTGCAGACGAGGCTCATCCCGTTCGCTGCCGTGCCGAATGAACGGACTTCCCACTCGAGGCACGGGCCGCCCTCGACCGGCGTCGATCCCACCTGCGTCGGTTGGCTCGTCCCGGTCGGGGGAGGAGGTGGCGGTGGCGGCGATGCCTGCGATGCAGGCGAACTCGTGACGGTCACCGTGACCGGCGTGGGTTCCGTGCGGTCCTGCCGGTAGCGGCTCGTGGTGAGCGCGTAGGAGGCGCCGGCGACGAGCGCGACAAGCGCGACGACCGAGACGCCCGCGAGCACCGCCAGCGTCCAGACCGTGCGTCGTCGTTGCCGGTGGACTTGAACCAAGCGTCGGTCATCGGGTTTCTCCGGTCGTCGGCATCGCACCGAATTCGTCGTTGCCCACAGTGTCCTGATTCGACCGTGCCTGCTCGGTTGTTTCGAGCAGATCGGGGGCGGGTCGTCGGAGTAGACGACCCGAGGTCATTGATACTCGGGGCAGGCGTACTGGAGAACCATGATGAACAGCTGGCCGGCCTTGCCCTCGCTGACACCGAGGTCCTCCGCGAGCCATCGGACGATGTTGTTGCTCGTTCCGTAGCTCATCTGTTGACAGACTCCGCGCACGATCTGCAGCAACCGGGTGCGTTCCGTCGGGATGCCGGGCATGTCGTGCTGCAGCCGGTGATCGACGAACGCGAGTTCGCCGGGACGCGCGGGGCTGACATCGGACCAGCAGTTCCACGGGCTGGTGTGCGCTCCGCAGAAGCCCGGGTCGGCCGGTGTGGGCACGTCGCCGGGATCCCCGCCACAGCGGGCGCGTCGGCGGTTGGCGCTGGGGTGCGTGCCGGGGCGGGTTGTGGTGGTTCCGCTGAGCTCGCCGGGGCCTCTGTCACCGTCACCGTCGCCGGCGCTTGCGCGGCCGGATCGTCGTTCCGGGACTAGGTGATGAGGTGCGTCGCGGCGAGCACGAGTGCGGCGACGGCGAGGACCGCCGTCGAACCGAGGACCCAGACGACGGTGCGGTGACGGTCGGAATGCATGGCGCAGTCGTCAACCGACCCGGAGCTCGCCCGAAATCGCAGGTTCGACCATGGATGCGCTGGTTGGAAGTCGCGATTCTGGGCCGAACCCGCGACTTTGCGGGGGCTCGGGAACCGGCGACCCCCGGACGTATCTCAGGAAGGGGTCGTCGTGCGCGACGGCGTGCTTCGGACGGAACCGCCGCGGCGTGTCCAGCGGGCCGGCCCTCACGACGGAACCGTCGGCGATCGGCGCGCCCTCGGCGGTCAGCCGGGGCGCCAGGGTGACGCACAGCTCGTCGACGAGGTCGGCCTCGGTGAGCCGGTCGAGGAGCGTGGGTCCGCCCTCGCGGTGGATCCGGCGCAGCCCGCGGTCGGGCAGCGCGGCGATCGCTGCGGGCAGGCCGCACGTGCCGTCACCGACGGCGATGACCTCCGCGCGGTCGCGGATCGCGGATGTCTCGGCAGCGGTCGAGGACAACTGCACCGGCCCGCAGTTCTCGACGCGGGCGGTCGCCGCGCCGACCGACACCACGTCGGCATCGGGAGAACTCGTCCACCTCGTCGCCGGTCACGTCGTCGAACGCTTCGGCGAGTTCGAGGTGGCCCCTGGGATCAGGTGCACCGCCAGATGCTCGGCGTCTGTCGCCACCTCGTGCGTGTGGTCCGACTGCGAGATGCCGATCAGGAGCCGCCGTGGGCGATGCTCGTCTGGGTGGCGAACCCGATGAGACATCCCGACTGCCGGCCATCCGCGACCGTCGTCACCACGAGCACCGGATGGTCGATCGCCGCACCATCTCGTCGAATGCGTCGGTACTGCTCACGTCACGCTCCTCCTGTTGTGCAGCCGGGAGCGGGTGCCCACACATCCCGGCGGCGAAACCGCTTCGAGCACAACACAATCGCCACTTCCGGTTCCGATGCACGCGAGTGACCTGCGCGTCGGAGGCGGAAGTGGCGATCGTGTGGGGCCGAGCGGGGCTAGGCGGCGTCGGCGATGCGCTGCCTCTGCTTGTCGAACATCTCCGCGAGATTGTTCTCGATCTCCGATCCGACGGAAGGCTTCTCGTCGCTGAAGGTGTTGTAGGCGACGGAGAAACCGGTACCGCGCTCCTCGCCGTACACCATCACGCCGACCAGGTAGACCTCGGTCTCCGGCAGGCCCAGGTCCTCGCCGAAGCTGAACTCGCCGGTCATCTTGAACGCCTTGTAGGTGCCGTCGATCGGGAGTTCGGCCTTCTCCAGCTTGATGGCCACCGGGATGTCGCCGTTGTCGTCCTTGAGGGTCAGGGTGAACGACGAGCAGGCATCGAGGATCTGGTCGAACTCCGCGAAGTCGTCGGACGGCTTGGTGACGTCCGCGCTGTAGGAGTCGAGACCGAAGAAGACCTCGCTCGAGCTCGACGTCTCGGTCAGCTCACGCTGCGCGAAATCGCCGTTGGACGTCGACGAATCCGTCAGGCGTGCGCATGTCTCGTTGTCGACGCTGGTGTCGTCGTCCTCGGACTGGTCGGTGTTGAGCGCGAACTCGCCGGTGATCTCGGGGAAATCCGACTCCGGCAGCACGAGGTCCACCGCCGACGCGGCCGGCGGTGCCTGTTCCTCGTCGCCGCCCCGGCCGAGGGTGAAGGCCAGGACCACCGCGACGACGACGATGATGACCAGCAGTGCGCCACCACCACCGAGGAACCACCACCACTTCTTGCCCCCGCCCGACGATTTCGGCGGCTGCGGCGGCCCACCGTACGGCTGCTGTCCGTAGGGTTGCTGTGCGTACGGTTGCTGTCCGGGAGGCTGCTGGCCATACGGCGGTTGCTGTCCGGGAGGCTGCTGTCCGTAGGGCTGACCCGGTTGCTGCGGGTACTGCTGCCCGTAGGGCTGTTGACCGCCGGCCGGCGGCCATCCGGGCTGCTGCCCACCCTGCGGGCCCAGCTGCGTCGGCTGGTTGGGGTCATAGGGACTACCCACGGTTGGCTCCTTCTCTTGGCAGGTCACGACTCGACCGGAGGCGGTCATCGACTCGGGGAGAGTACCGCGACCACCAGTTGTTTCACCGTCGTCCGAAAAATCGACCCCGACACCGTCCGCGAGATGTTCCCGCAGTTCAGCGGGTCGAACAATGCTCGGCGCGAAACGAATTCACGCGTATGTCCGAGGGCATTGGTCATGCGCTCGAATGAGGATCCCCGGCACCGGGTGGGCGTCGTCCTGGCGGTCGTGAAACCCACTCCCCGTCCGGACCTTCGGCCGGGTCCGCGTCGGGTGGACCGCCAAATCTGGGCCGACGACAAGGGGATGAGGTCATTTTTGTGCCACGGAATGAGTCAATTCGTGGACAGGTCGCCGGTGCCTGCGTTCCACTCGTTACTGCGGTGGCGGGGTACCGGCTCGGCGCTGCCGTGCTTGGTTCCGCGAGCCGGGCAGAGGAGAACATCTCATGGCGAGTACTCCACGACGGTTGCTGGCCGAATTGTTCGGCACCTTCTGGCTCGTGTTCGGTGGCTGCGGTAGCGCCATCTTCGCGGCGAAGTACGTCGCGAACGCCAGCGAGGACAACGACACCCTGATCCAGCTCGGCATCGGTCTGCTCGGTGTCTCACTCGCATTCGGCCTGACCGTGGTGACGATGGCGTACGCCCTCGGTCACGTGTCCGGTGGCCACTTCAACCCGGCGATCACGCTGGGTGCCGTGGTCAGCGGGCGACTGCCGGTCAAGGACCTGCCCGGCTACTGGATCGCGCAGGTCATCGGCGGTCTGCTGGCCGGCACGATCCTGTACGTGATCGCGAGCGGGAAACCCGGGTGGGAGGCGACCGGGAACATGGCCGCCAACGGCTACGGCGAGCATTCGCCCAACGACTACTCGCTGCTGGCGGTGTTCATCGCCGAGGCGCTGCTGACCGCGTTCTTCCTCATCGTGGTCCTGGGCTCCACAGACGATCGGGCACCCGCCGGATTCGGTCCGTTGGCAATCGGCCTGAGCCTCACCCTCATCCACCTGATCTCCATCCCGATCAGCAACACCTCGGTCAACCCGGCACGATCGACCGGTGTCGCCTTCTTCAACGGCAACGGCGCCCCGGAACAGTTGTGGCTCTTCTGGGTTGCGCCGCTAATCGGCGGACTCATCGGCGGCATTCTCTATCCGCTGCTTTTCGAGAACGGGAAGTTCGCGCTGGGCGGGGCGTCCGACGCCCCCTCGGCGCCGGAGCCGAGCAAGGTCTGACCGGCGAACGGCATCAGCATCGACGACGGGGCGGATCACCGCGAAGGTGACCCGCCCCGTTCGTGTTCGGCGCCGCGGTCGGCAGGTCGGACGTCGATCAGACGGCGACCGGCGAGGCCGCCTCGCGGACGTCGGCGGGCAGATCCTCCTCGGCGCTGCCGAGGCCGAGGTGCCCGCGCAGCGTCGAACCCTCGTACTGCGTGCGAAAGAGGCCGCGGCGCTGTAGTTCGGGCACCACATAGTCGACGAAATCGTTGAAGGTGCCGGGGGTCTGGGCGCTGGACACGATGAACCCGTCGGCCTCTCCGTTGGCGAACGACTCCTCGATCTGGTCGGCCACATCGGAGGCGGTGCCCACGAACTGCGGCAGCAGCACGCCTTGCGCGTACAGCTTTCCGATGTCGCGCAGGGTCAGGTTGTCCCGCTGCGAGAGGCGACGCGCGACGTCGAACAGACCCCGGGTGCCGGTGACCTGGACATCCTCGACCGGCGCGTCGAGGTCGTAGACCGAGAAGTCGTGGTCGGTGTGGACCGACAAGGTGATCAGGCCGGAGATCGGGTCGGCGAGCTCGTTGTGGAACGCCTGCTTCTCGCGTGCGATCGACTCGGTCTCGCCGATGAACGGGATGAACGACGGGAACACCTTGACGTGGTCGGGATTCCGGCCGTGGTTCGAGGCCCGCGACTTCACGTCGTCGTAGTAGGCGCGCCGCCCCTCGGGAGTCGGATCGATCTCGAAGATCGCCTCCGCCCAGCGGGCCGCGAATTCCTTCCCGGTCTCGGATGATCCGGTCTGGATGAGCACCGGGCGATGCTGCGGCGACCGCGGTTGGTTCAGCGGTCCGCGGGTGCGGTAGGTGGGGCCGTCGTGGTCGACCGGACGGATCCTCGACGGGTCGGCCCAGACACCCGACTTCTTGTTTGCGATGACCGCGTCGGCATCCCAGCTCGACCACAGCTTCACCGCGGCGTGCACGAATTCCTCTGCGCGCGCGTACCGTTCCTCGTGCTCGACGTGCTCGTCGAAACCGAAGTTCTGTGCCTCGGCCTGCGACAGCGACGTGACGATGTTCCACGCGACGCGGCCGCGCGTGAGGTGATCGAGCGTGCCGAAGATGCGGGCGAGTTCGTACGGATGAAAGTACGTCGCCGACTTCGTCACGGCGATACCGAGCTTCGTGGTCACCGCCGCGATACCGGCCGCGACGAGACTCGGGTCCAGGGTGGCCGCGGCCTGGGTTCCCCGTCGGAGCGGCTCGGACTGGTCACCGCCGAAACGCACCGGAGCGGCGAGCAGGTCGGCGAAGAACGCGAAGTCGAATTTGCCGCGCTCGAGGATGCGACCGACGCGGTGGTAGTGATCGGGGCCGAAGTAGTCGGTCTCCGAACCCGGATGACGCCAGGCGGCGTGGGAGTGGGTGACGGGGGAGGCGATCAGGAAGCCGCCGAGATGAAGCTGACGAGGCGTGGAGTTCCTTCGGGTCTGGTCGAGAACCGCGTGGGGCCCATCGGCCGGAGTCACTACGCGGAGTACCTGTGACCAGTGAAGATCCTCGGCGTGGAGGAGGCCAGGATTGCCGTCAGCATGAACCGAAGAGGGCACGTCTGGCCGCGGAACGGAAGTTGCCACTTGACATACAACCAGTTGGTTGTATGTTAAAGGTGTGTCCGGAACCACTGGCACCGTGCCAGACGACGAGGACAGGGCCGATGCCCTGTTCCACGCCCTGGCGGACCGTACGCGGCGCGACATCCTGCGCCGGGTGCTCGCCGGTGAACATTCCGTATCGGTGCTGGCCGCGAAATACGACATGAGCTTCGCGGCAGTGCAGAAGCACGTCGCCGTGCTGGAGAAGGCGGGGCTGCTGACCAAACGTCGGCAGGGTCGCGAACAACTGGCCAGCGGTGATGTGTCCGCGGTGCGTTCGGTGGCATCGATGCTCGCCGAACTCGAACAGGTGTGGCGAGGTCGTATCGCCCGCATCGACGAACTCCTGGCAACAGAACAGATCGAATCCGAACAGCCCGTCTCAGAGGGGGACTGATCATGCCCGTCACCGATGTCAAGACCGACGTCGACGCCCGAACGCTCACCATCACCGCCCGCTTCGCGGCGCCGGTGGAACGCGTGTGGCAGGTCTACGCAGACCCGCGTCGGCTCGAAAAGATCTGGGGTCCTCCGGGTTTCCCCGCCACCTTCGTCGACCACGAATTGCGTCCGGGCGGCCGGGTCACCTACTACATGACCTCACCGGAAGGGGAGAAGTTCGCCGGCCTGTGGCACGTCGAGACCGTCGACGAGCCGTACGGGTTCACGTTCCGCGACCTGTTCGCCGACGAGGACTTCAACGAGATCCCGGACATGCCCGAATCGCGGTGTGTCTACTCCTTCACCGCCGACGGCGACGGGACCATCGCGACCTACGTCTCCACCTATGACTCCGCCGAGGCGCTCCAGAAGGTTCTCGAGATGGGTGTCATCGAGGGCGCAAGCGCGGCGATCAACCAGATCGACGATCTGCTCGCGACCTGACTCACAGATTCGTCTCCGTCGGCGGCAGGTCCTCGGGCAGTTCGGCGGCGCCGTCGCCGCCGAACTGCAAGGCCCCGAGATCGAGTCCCTGCGTGTAGGCCGCCATCGAGATGGAGCCCGCGGCATGGCCGTCGACGAGCAGGTCGAGCGGCGACTCCGCCGCCATTCCGGCGATGTACAGCAGCGGAAGGTAGTGGTCGGGGGTCGGCACCGCCAGGTCGAAATCCGGATGGGCGTCGAGACGCAGGATGTCGGCGGGGTTGTCCTGTAGCGCCTCGCGTGCCGCCTCGTCGAACCGTTGGGCCCAGTCGTATCCGAAATCGGCCTTCGAGAAGTCCACGGCGCGCAGATTGTGGACGATGTTGCCGCTGCCGATGACCAGCACGCCCTGTTCCCGCAGCGCGGCCAGCCTGCGGCCCAGTTCGAAGTGGTGCTCGAAGTCCTCGAAGGCGTTGAGCGACAACTGCAGAACGGGGATCGACGCGTCGGGGAAGGTGTGGACCAGGATCGACCACGTGCCGTGATCGATGCCCCAGCTGTCGACGTCGTGGCCGCACCAGATCGGTTCGACCACGTCGCAGACCATGTCGGCGACCTCCGGGTCACCCGGCGCCGGGTACTGCACGTCGAACAACTCCTGCGGGAAGCCGTAGAAGTCGTGGATGGTCCGCGGTCGCGGCATCGCGGTGACCGCGGTGGCGTTGGTGTACCAGTGCGCGGAGATCACGAGGATGGCCCGCGGCCTGGGCACCGCCCGGCCCAGGGCGCGCCACGCCTCGGTGTAGCGGTTGCGTTCGAGCGCGTTCATCGGGTTGCCGTGTCCGATGAACGCCACCGGCATCGTCGCCTGCGAAGTGGTCATGGAGCCTCTCCGTCGATCGCTGATTCCCGTTCACGGAGGACGGTACGCCGTGAACCCGCCGGATTCCCCACGTTCTGCACGCCGTGGTCGACGACGGCGGCACCCGGTGTTCGCCGGCATCGGCGCGCCCCCGCCCCGGCCACGCACCGCCGGTGCCGCGGGACTGGATACCCGCTCGACCAGGTGCCTAGGGTGGGGACATGGTCGACCGCCACACCGACGACGACCTGAGGGTCGGGCACCCCGAGCGCGAGCGTGCGATCGCGCTGCTCAACGACGCGTTCAGCTCCGGCTACCTGGAGATCGCCGAGTTCGAGGACCGGTCCGGGCTCGTGTACACGGCGAAGACCCGCCGCGACCTCCGCGAGGTGCTCCGGGACCTGCCGAACGCGGCTCTCCTCTTCCCCGACCCGCCCGCGCAGGCGTCGGCGCCGGCGCCGGCGCCGGTGGCCTACGAGCCACTCCACCTCGACGCCGAGTGGGACGAGGTTCGGCGCAAGGGGTCGTGGTACGTGCCGCCGTCGATCCTGGCGACCGCGTCGGTCGGCACCATCGACCTCGACTTCACGATGGCGAGATTCGCCGGTCCGTCGACACTGCTCCAGCTGCAGGTGTCGGTGTCCACGGTGAAACTGCGCCTCGGCCCCGACCAGGAGGTCCGGTACCAGGACCTGCACCTCTCCGGCTGGTCGCGGGTGAAAGACAAGGCGGGACCGCCCGATCGGCCGGGTGGGCCGGTCATCGAGATCATCGGCTCGGCCTCGGGCACGAGCGCGGTGATCATCCGCCGTACCCGATGACCCGCAGTCGGACGGACTTCGACCCAGGGTGAATCCAAGGGTGTCGCCGACCACCCCGCGGTTCGTAGCGTCGGGCGCGTGTCCGACCAGTCCACCAACCTCCCCGTGTCCGGAGTCGCCTCGTCCGACGAATCCGCTTCGGCGGATTCGGGATCCGTTCGTGCGAAGGCGGGTGGGAGTCGTCTGCACTCCGTGCTGCGCGCACTCTCACCCGTCGCGGTGCTCGTGCTGTGGCAGCTCGGCAGCGCCTTCGGCATCATCCCGCAGGACCGGCTGCCGGCACCGTCGCTCATCGCCGAGGCGGGCTGGGAAGTGTTGTCCAACGGCCAGCTCCTCGACGCCATTGCGGCGTCGGCGCAGCGCGTCGCGATCGGCCTGGCCATCGGTGTCGCCGTCGGTGTCGGGCTCGGTCTGCTCGTCGGCCTGAGTCGCTACGCCGACTCGATCGTCGACCCCAACATGCAGGCGATCCGTGCGCTCCCGTTGTTCGGCCTCATCCCGCTGTTCATCCTGTGGTTCGGGATCGGCGAGACGCCCAAGGTGCTGCTCGTCGCGCTGGGCGCCCTCTTCCCCCTGTACCTCAACACCTCGGCGGCGATCCGGCAGATCGATCCGAAGCTCATGGAAACCGCTCGGGTGCTGGGATTCTCGCGACTCGCCACCATACGGGAGCTGATCGTCCCGGGCGCGATGCCGCAGATCCTCGTCGGCCTGCGTCAGGCCCTGGCGATCGCCTGGCTCAGCCTCATCGTCGCCGAGCAGATCGCGGCCACGTCGGGCCTCGGTTACCTGATCAACAACGCTCGCGACTTCCTGCGCACCGACATCATCTTCTTCGGCCTGATCGTCTATGCCGCACTGGGTTTGATCACCGATGCGATCGTCCGGGCGCTCGAGCGTCACACCACCCGCTACCAGAACCGCTGACCACATGTCCGCCCGATCGAGCACGGAAGGCCAGACCATGACCGCCATCGCAACCCGCGACCTCGAGATCCCCACGACCGCCGCCGCGAACCCCGCCGCCGCGCCGCGCTACGCCGCCGAAATGGAACACGCCGGACTCAGTTACGGCGACAACGTGGTCCTGCGCGACGTCACCCTGCGGGTCGGCGCCCACGAGATCGTCGCGCTGATCGGGCGCAGCGGCAGCGGTAAGTCCACGCTGCTGCGCCTGTTGGCCGGGCTCTCGCATACCGAGTCGGGCAGCGTGCGCACCGCGGGACATCCGGCGGTGTCGTTCCAGGAACCGCGCCTGTTCCCGTGGCGCACCGTGTTGCAGAACGTCGCATACGGACTGGTCCGTGAGAAGGTGAGCAAGGCCCAGACCCGAGAACGCGCGCGACGCACACTCGACGAGGTCGGACTCACCGACAAGGTCGGGGCCTGGCCCGCACAGTTGTCTGGCGGTCAGGCGCAACGGGTTTCGTTGGCGCGGGCACTCGTCGCCCGGCCGCGGCTCCTCCTTCTCGACGAACCGTTCGGCGCACTCGACGCGCTCACACGCCGCACCATGCACGAGCTCCTCATCACCCTCTGGCGCGACAACGGTTTCGGCGCTCTCCTCGTCACCCACGACGTCGACGAGGCGCTACGCCTGGCCGACCGCGTCGTCGTGCTCGCCGACGGGCGCATCGTGGCGGACATCGCCGTCCCCAACCCGCGTGCCGGGATCGGCGATGTCGACCCCGAGATCCCACGTCTGCGAGCCGAACTCCTCACCGCGCTCGGTGTCACCGACTCCGCGCACTGATCATGCCCACACCCTCGACACACCCATCGAAAGAGCCCTGATGACGAACACCGATGTTCTCGCACGCCCACATCGACGCCGATCCCGTCGCATCCGGGCGGTCGCCGCCGCGCTGGCCGCCGCCGCACTGACGTCCGGTCTGGCGGGGTGTGTCCAGCGCGACGACGCCTCCGACGCGATCGCGAACGAGACCGTCGAGGTGAGCTCGCTCTCCGGTCTCACGTTGCGCGTCGGAGACCAGAAGGGCGGCACGGAGGCCCTTCTCCGCGCCTCCGGTGAGCTCGAGAAGCTGCCGTTCGACGTCGAGTTCTCCACCTTCACCTCCGGACCTCCGCAGATCGAGGCGGCCACCGCCGGCAAGATCGACTTCGCCGTCACCGGCAACACCCCGCCGATCTTCGGCGCGGCGTCGAACGCGAAGGTCAAGGTGGTGGCCGGGTACTCCAACAACGCGAGCGGCGACGCGATCCTGATCCCCGGCGACGCGGACCTCGAGTCCGTCGCCGACCTGAAGGGCAAGAAGGTCGCCGTCGCCAAGGGCAGCTCGGCCCACGGCCACCTGCTTCTGCAGCTCGGGAGGGCCGGCCTGACGCTCGGACCGGGCAAGGACGTCGAGCCGGTGTTCCTGCAGCCCGCGGACGCGTTGTCCGCCTTCACCTCCGGCAACGTGGACGCGTGGGCGATCTGGGACCCGTACACCGCGATCGTGCAGCTCGAGAACAAGCCGAAGACCCTGGTGACCGCCGAGGGCGTGTCCAACGGCTACGGCTTCGGCATCGCCTCCGACCAGGCCCTTGCCGACCCGCGCCGCAACACCGCGGTCCGCGAACTCGTCATCGGCATCGCCCGCGCCGCCGCCTGGGCCAAGGCCAACCCCGACGAATGGGCGCAGAAGTACTCCGCCGAGGTCGGGATCGACCCGGAGGCCGGAAGGGTCGCCCAGGGTCGCAGCCTGCGTCCGGCGATCGAGCTCACCGACCCCGTCGTCGACTCCCAGCAACAACTCGCCGACGCATTCGCGAAATCCGGTCAGATCCAGGGCGAGCCGACCTTCGCCGACTTCGTCGACACCCGTTACAACGGGGCGCTCGGGGAGTACTTGGGGCAGCCCGCCTCGTGACCGCCCGACCGCCGAAAGCCGAAGGGATCGAGACCATGAGCCACTTCCACTGGTTCCTGCCCACCGCGGGCGACAGCCGCGGGATCGTCGGGGCGTCGCACGCCTCGGCCACCAAGCGCCACCCGCCGGGTTACCGCGCGCCCGATCTGCCGTACCTCCTCGACGTCGCCCGCGCCGCGGACCGGCTGGGATACGAAAGCGTGCTGACACCGACCGGGACCTGGTGCGAGGACGCGTGGCTCACCACTGCCGCGGCCATCACCCACACCCGACAGCTGACATTCCTCGTCGCGTTCCGGCCCGGACTCATCTCGCCGACGCTGGCCGCCCAGCAGGCGGCGACCCTGCAGCGGTTCTCCGGCGGACGCGTCGCGGTGAACATCGTGACCGGCGGCGACGAGGTGGAGCAGCGGCGCTTCGGCGACTGGGTGGACCACGATCGCCGGTACGAGCGCACCGCCGAGTTCCTCCAGATCATCGACCGCCTGTGGAAGGGGGAGACGGTCGACTTCGACGGCGAGTTCTACAAGATCGCCGGCGCCTTCCTCGCCGACCCGCCCGAGAAGCGTCCGCGGATCTTCTTCGGCGGCTCTTCGGATCCCGCGTTGACCGTCGCTGCCGAGGGCGCCGAGGTGTACCTGACCTGGGGCGAGCCGCCGGCGGTGGCGGGAGAGAAGATCGCCGAGGTCGCCCGGCGCGCCGGCGAGGTGGGACGGACCCTCGAATACGGTGTGCGCCTGCACGTCATCGCCCGGGAGACCGCCGAGGAGGCGTGGCGGGTCGCCGACTCGTTGCTCGCGGGCATCACCGACGACGAGATCGAGAGCGCATTCGCGTTGCACTCCCGATCGGACTCGATCGGCCAGCGCCGGATGGCCGGACTGCATGGGGGTCGGCGCGACGCGCTGGAGATCCATCCGGGACTGTGGGCCGGTGTCGGCCTGATCCGCGGGGGAGCGGGTACCGCGCTCGTCGGCAGCTACGCCGACGTCGCCTCGCTCATCGGCGAATACGAAGCGCAGGGGTTCTCGCACTTCATCCTCTCGGGCTACCCGCACATCGAGGAGGCGTACTGGTTCGCCGAGGGGGTGCTGCCGGTCCTCCGCGATCGGGTCGGCGCCCCGGCCTGACGGAGTCCCGGCCGGTGGGGGTTGCGGCTTGACGGGGTCCCGGCCGGTGGGGGTTGCGGCCTGACGGGGTCCCGGCCGCCCGGAACTGCGGCCCGACGGGGTCCCGGCCGGCCCGACACCCGACCCGTCGGCTGTGACCATTCCCGGGGAACCCCTGTCATGCCAGGATGTTTCCCATGTTCCTCGCCGAGGCCGGCACGACCGCCACATCGATGATCGAGTCGCTGTTCTGGGTCGCCGCCATCGCCGTCGTCTCCCCGCTGCTGTCGCGGCTGTCACGCGGGTACATCCCGGATGCGGTGCTGCTCCTCGTGTTCGGGATCGTGGTGGGCCCGCACGCGCTGGATTGGGCCGAGCGCGACGGCCTGGACATGCTCAGCCAGCTGGGACTGGGCATGCTGTTCCTGCTGGCCGGCTACGAACTCGACCCGAAACTGCTGGGCGGCAGGACCGGCCGCGTCGCGCAGCTGTCCTGGCTGACCGGTCTGCTCATCGCCTGGGGAGCGGTGGCCGCGGCGGCCGCCACCGCTGTCCTCGGGTTCAGCCGGGAGGGCTTCACCGCGCACATCGCCATCGCGATCGCCCTCACGTCCACGGCTTTGGGCACGCTCCTTCCCATCCTCAAACAGGCGGGGCTGGACCGCAGCACGCTGGGCCGGGCCGTGATGGCGCATGGCGCGGTGGGCGAGCTCGGGCCGGTCCTGGCGATGTCGTTGCTGCTCACCAGCCGTGGTCTGGGCGGTGCCATCATCGTGCTGGCGTTGTTCCTCGTCGCGGCCGCGCTCATCGCGGTCGCACCCGGTCAGATCCGGGCCCGCGTCCCGGGCCTCGCCTCCGCCGTCACCCAGATGTCCGGCGGGACGGTGCAGTTGCCGGTGCGAGTGGTGATACTCCTGCTCGTATCGCTGATGACGGTCGCCGCGGTCTTCGACCTCGACGTCGTCCTCGGTTCCTTCGCGGCCGGCCTCATCCTGCGCCGGCTCATCGGCCCGGAACATCAGGAGATCGGCAAATCGCTCGAGGTCATCGGTTTCGGCGTGCTCATCCCGATCTTCTTCGTCACCTCGGGCATGAACATCGATGTCTCGGCGGTCGCGAACATGCCCGGGGCCTGGGTGATCCTGGTGGCGGCGATCGCGATCGCGCGCGGGCTGCCGGTGTGGTTGGGCGCCCGCTTCGTCGACGACGGTCACTTTCTGCGGCATCCGAGGGAGCGGACTCAGCTGGCGCTGTTCGCCGCGACCGGCCTGCCCATCATCGTCGCCGTCACCGAGGTCGCCGTCTCGTCCGATCTGATGTCCGAATCCCTGGCGTCGACCCTGGTGGCGGCCGGCGCGACGACGGTCCTGCTGTTCCCGCTGGTCGCCCGGCTCATCGGGAAAGCCAGTCCAGCAGCCGATCCGCCGACCAGGTCGTGACGATCCGGTCGGGATCGATGCCGTGCTCGACGGCGCGTCGGGCGCCGAGCACCTTGAACTCGAGCTGGCCGGGCGCGTGCGCATCCGAGTCGATGGCGAAGAGGCAGCCCGCGTCGATCGCGAGGCGGATCAGATCGTCGGGCGGGTCGACTCGTTCGGGGCGTGAATTGATCTCGACGGCGGTGTCGGTGGCGGCACACGCCTCGAACACGGCCCGGGCGTCGAATGTCGAGGGCGGCCGGTGCCCGCGTCCGGTGAGGACGCGTCGGCCGGTGCAGTGTCCGAGGACGTGCACGCGCGGGTCCGACACCGCGGTGACGAGCCGCTCGGTCATGGGGGAGTGGGCCATCCGCAGGTTCGAGTGCACCGACGCGGTCACCACGTCGAGCCGAGAGATCAACTCGTCGGTCTGATCGAGCGCGCCGTCGTCGAGGATGTCGATCTCGATGCCACGCAGCAACCGAAAACCGTTGGTGTGATCGGTATTCCACGCGTCGATCTCCTCGATCTGAGTGGCGAGGCGGTCGGCGCTGAGTCCGTTGGCGACCGTCAGGCGTGGTGAGTGGTCGGTGATCGCCAGCCATTCGTGCCCGAAAGCCTGTGCCGCTGCTGCCATTTCGCCGAGAGGTGCGCCGCCGTCGCTCCAGTCGGTGTGTGCATGGAGATCTCCGACGACGGACGCGACGAGTTCGCCTGCGTCCTCGGCCGGATAGGGCGGATCGTCGTCCTGGAGGCGCGTGAGGTAGTCGGGCAGTTCGCCGTCGACCGCCTGGGACACCACGGTGGCGGTGGTCTTGCCGATTCCCTTCACGGAGGTGAGGGTGCCGGCGGCGGCCTTCGCACGCAGGTCGTCGGGGCGGAGCCGGGACGCGGCCTGGGCGGCGCGTCGGAATGCCTCCACGCGGTAGGTGCTCTCACGACGCTGTTCGAGCAGCCAGGAGATTCGGGTGAGGGCCTCCACCGGGTCGACCGGTGCGGCCAGCGGAGCAAGGGGCCTCATGTGAATGTCCCGACCCGTCGTGGTTTCGACAGTTCGCCCTGTGGAACACGCCACAAACGCCTGCCGCCCGGCGCGACGAGCGCGTCCGGGCGGCAGGAAGACAGTGGCGTGAACGGCACCGAAACGAGTCAGTGCGCGGCTTCGAAGGCCTCGATGATGCTCTGCGGGATGCGGCCGCGGTCGCTCAGCTCGTAGCCCTCTCGGATGGCCCATTCGCGGATGGCCTTGGTGGTCTCCTTGTTGCGGCCGCCGCCGGACGAGGTGGTCGCCGTCGCCGCCGAACGCTTGGTCGTACGGCCCACCTGACGCGAGACCTCGAGGTACTTCTGCAGCGAATCACGGAATTGCTGGGCATGCTTGGCCGAGGTGTCGAACTCGTAATTCTTGCCGTCGAGTGACCAACGAACGGTTTCGTACTGGTCGAGCACCTTGCCGTCGAGATCATCGATGACCTGAACGATTTCCTTCTTAGCCATGAAACGCTTTCCCCTCGATTTGTGTCATGTCGACCAACACGGTTGTGCAAGGACTATTAAACCTTATCCGCCCCGTATTGATCCATTTTTCGGTACACAGCCTAGACCCAAAGTGTGAGCTGTCGCTGAGAACCCCCGACTAGACCATAAAGTATTCAAAACGATCAGGGAAGCCGTGACGCGCGAATTCTCAGCGAGTTGGCTCTGTACTGCCACTGGATGACCCTCTCGGGCGTGTCGTGTCCCGGTTCGGAGTCCCGGGTGTCCGCCCCGTGGGCGTGATGGTCGTCGCACTTCTGGACGATTCATCGGTTTCATCATCCGATACCGGTACGAGATCCTCGGGTGCTCGATCTGCGGCGTAGATGGTCCGGTAACCGTTCTCGGTCACCGAGAAACCGGATTTCGAACGGGATTCGAGGCAGAACAGGCCAACCGTCTCGACCAGGCAGGAGAATCGAGAAACCGAAATCGTATGCCCGAAGTCGACAATTGATGACCTATAGAGAACCGGATACCGATTGGCGCATGCGCCGCGCTGAGGACCGTCCGAGGTGAGGATTACGTAATCGGGCCTCCAGTCGCAAGCGCCCGACGTGTCGGCGGGGCGGCTGCGTTGTGTCGTGGGCCCGGCATCCGCGCCGTTGTTGATTCGGCAGGCCAGCGCCCCGGTGCCGCTGGTGCCGGTCGAGCAATTGACCGAACGGTCAGGCGTGGAGAAATGGAAGCCGGAGGAGTCCTGTATCGGCGAATCCGGACTCACCGAGCCCTGGTGAAAGCGGGAGTTGTCAACACGGGGAGCCAACGCGACGACGCGGCCGATGGTCCAATCCGGGAGATTGTCCGCCCGGTCCTCACGTGTGGTGGTCGTCGTCGACGCGGACTCCACTTCGGTGATCGTGGACAACTCGTCGGTGGGTGGAATGACGATTCGCGACGGGGTGGTGTCGGTCGGCAACGAACACCCCGCGACGGTGAGGAGCGTGGCGGTCGCCACAGTCGCCAGTCCACCCCCGACGATTCGTCCGAAATGCGCAGGTCGGCGGAAGTCGGAGAAGCGGGGGAGGTGTACGGGAGCCCTCCGACGATTTCCGTACCCTTGCATTGTGTCGACCCCCAAGATCGTTCTGTTCTACGTCTTCGTCCCGCTTCCCGATCCGGAAGCCATTCGATTGTGGCAGCAGTCGGTGTGCGAGTCGCTCGGTCTGCGGGGCAGGATCATCGTGTCACGGCACGGGATCAACGGCACCGTCGGCGGCGACATCAAGGACGTGAAACGCTACGTCAGGGCGACGAAGTCGTATCCCGGCTTCGCGGGCGCGGACATCAAATGGTCCGACGGAACCGGCGACGATTTCCCTCGACTCAGCGTCCGGGTCCGTCCCGAAATCGTCACGTTCGGGGTCCCCGACGAGATCGAGGTCGACGAGAACGGCGTGGTCGGCGGCGGCGAGCGGCTGGCCCCCGAGGACGTCCACCGGCTCGTCGCCGAACGCGGGGACGAGGTCGTGTTCTTCGACGGCCGTAACGAGATCGAGGCGCAGGTCGGCCGCTTCGAGGGGGCGGTGGTCACCAAGGCGCGGACCACGCGCGACTTCGTCCCGCTGATCGAGAGCGGTGCCTACGACCACCTCAAGGACCGTCCCGTCGTCACCTACTGCACCGGGGGCGTGCGGTGCGAGGTGCTGACCTCCGTGATGCGCAAGCGCGGGTTCGGCGAGGTGTATCAGCTCGACGGCGGCATCGTCCGATACGGAGAGCGGTTCGGCGACAAGGGGCTGTGGAAGGGTTCGCTGTTCGTCTTCGACAACCGGATGACCATGAAATTCTCCGACGAGGCCGAGGACATCGGGACCTGCGTCGAATGCGGTGCGCCGACCGGCAACGTGGCGAACCACCCCGACCGGGAGGGCCGAGACCTCGCCGTGATCTGCCCGGCATGCCTGGGCTGAATGCATCCCGCAGGACGCGGTCGCCGGTTCCGGTGATCGTCGTCGCGGGCTTCCTGGGGTCGGGCAAGACCACCCTGCTCAACCATCTGCTGCGCACCGCCGGCGCATCCGGAAATCGCCTCGGTGTGCTGGTCAACGACTTCGGCGCGGTCAACATCGACGCCCTGCTGGTGTCGGCCCAGGCCGACGGGACGGTCGGCCTCGGCAACGGCTGCATGTGCTGCACCGTCGACGCCGACGGCCTCGAAGACGCTCTGCTCTCGCTGGTGCGGCCGAGCGCCGGCATCGACGCGATCGTCATCGAGGCCAGTGGGATCGCCGAACCGAAGGCGCTCATCCGCATGGTGACCGCGGTCGCGGACCCGCGCCTGCGTTACGGCGGGCTCGTCTACGTCGTCGACGCCGCGAACATCGATCGCGTCCGCGCCGAGCACCCGGAGATCGACGCGCACATCGCGATCGCCGACCTGATCCTGGTCAACAAGGTCGACCTCATCTCCGCAGAGGACCGCCGCGGAGTCGAAGAGCTCGTGGCGCATCTGAACCCCACCGCCGCGCGGGTGCCGACCGAGGAGGCGCGGATCGATCCGGGGCTGCTCTTCGATGTCGACGAGGCGGCGCCGGACGAGCCCCGCAGCGGGCAGCTCACCCTCGACGAGTTGTTGCTCGAGGCCGCGGGACACGACCATCACGACCACCTGCACGCCGGCTACGAGTCGGTGTCGTTCAGCAGCGGCGAACCGCTCGACCCGCGTCGGCTCGCCCGGTTCCTCGAGCGCCCGCCCGCCGGGTGCTTTCGCATCAAGGGGGTCGTCCACTTCGACGTGCCGCGGTACCGGCAGAAGTTCATCGTGCACGGTGTCGGCGGTTTCCTGCGCATCGCGCGCGAGCCCTGGGACGGGGCGAGGCCGTCGACCGAACTCGTCGCGATCGGACGCGGGATGGACCGCGAGGACGTGCTCGCGGAGCTCTGGGAGGCCGTCGCACGGGCCGACGACCCCGAGGACCCCAACGGCATCCTGAGCGTCCTGCGGCACGTGCCGGAGTGAGGCTGCGCTCGGCCGGGGGGGTGGTGCAGAATCGGGACAAACGTGGCGCACATCACACGACACGCCGACCTGCATGTCACATCTGGCTAACGAAATCCCGTTGTGCCTGGTCGATCATTTCGCAAACTCCATAACTCCTGTTTCACTGTTAAGTCTGTGACCAGTGTGACCAATGGTGTCTAACGGGAGGAGAAAGGTGACCGGTTTCCACCGATTCGGCGGAGATCGACGCCTTGAAACGCGGATGTTCCAGAACGTGATGAAGAAGCGCATGATGACGACTGCTCTCGCCGCGGCGGCGGTGGCGTCGACCGTGGTGGCGTCGAACCTGACCGTGGCGCCCGCGCAGGCCGAGCCTGCCCGCGGAACCGCGCTGGCCGGGAAGACGATCTTCCTCGACCCGGGTCACCAGGGGAGCTCCGCCGGACACAACCTGTCCGAGCAGGTGCCCGACGGCCGGGGCGGCAAGAAGGACTGCCAGACCAGCGGTGCGACCGGCGTCAACGGCGCCAAGGAGCACACGATCAACTGGCAGATCAGCCAGCTGGTGAAGGCCGGCCTGGAGAGCCAGGGCGCCCGCGTCGTGCTGAGCCGCAATGACGACACCGGCTGGGGCGGCTGCGTCGACGAGCGTGCCGCCGCCGCGAGCCGATCCGGCGCCTCGGTCGCGGTCAGCCTGCACGCCGACTCGACCACCCGGGGTGCGGACGCCTCCAAGAAGGGCTTCCACATGATCGTGCCGTCGCTGCCGATCCCGGACGCCACCGTCAACCGCGTCCAGTCCGGGGAAGGGCGCAAGGCGTCGACGATCATGCGCGACGCGTTCGTCGCCGCCGGGTTCCCGCCGGCCAACTACGCGGGCGTGCAGAACGGCATCCAGACCCGGTCCGACATCGCCGCGGTCAACCTGACCAAGGTCCCGGCCGTCTTCATCGAGATGGGCAACCTGTCGAATCCGGCCGAGGCCGCCGCACTGTCCGGGCGTGACGGCCAGCTCAAGTACGCGCTCGCCATCACCGACGGAATCCTCAAGTACGTCAACGGCAATGCCGCCGCCGGCACCGGGCCCGCACCCGCGCAGCCGCAGTTCGACGACGCGAGCGGTCTGTCGTCGGTGATCCCGTTCGTCCAGCAGCTGCTGTCCACCGAGGACTCCGAGGCCGTCCTGCAGCTCCTCTCGACCCAGGGGCAGGACGTGTCGGCGGAGGTCCTCAAGGCGATGTTGACGATTCTGTACGGACTCTTCGACGGGAAGCTGCCGATCGGCTGAGCCGGGACGTCCCGGGCGGCTAACCTCGGGCACATGGGTCTTCGAGATCTCCTGGTGATGGACACGCCGGTTCCCTCGCTGCGCGGACGCAAGGTGTTGATCACCGGCGCCGCCAGCGGTATCGGCAAGGCGACGGCCGAGGCGGCCGCGGCGGAGGGGGCCGAGCTCGTCCTCACCGACCTGCACGCCGATCAGCTCGACCGGGTCGTCGCCGACGTCAAACGCGCCGGCGGCACGGTGCTCTATCACGTCGCCGGCGACGTCTCCGACTACGAGTGGGTGCGCAACTTCGCCCGTCAGGTCGACGCCGAGGTCGGCGTGATGGACGTGGTGATGAACATCGCCGGGATCTCCGCCTGGGGCACGGTCGAGAACCTCGAGCACCGGCACTGGAAGTCGATGGTCGACGTCAACCTGATGGGTCCGATTCACATCATCGAATGCTTTGTGCCGCAGATGGTCCGGCGCGGACAGGGCGGACACCTCGTCAACGTGTCCTCGGCCGCGGGGTTGCTCGCGCTGCCGTGGCATGCCGCGTACAGCGCGAGCAAGTTCGGGTTGCGCGGGGTCTCCGAGGTGCTGCGATTCGACCTGCGCCGCCACCACATCGGGGTGTCGCTGGTGTGCCCCGGCGGGGTCAACACGCCGCTGGTCGACACCGTCGAGATCGTCGGGGTCAACCGCGAGGATCCGCGGGTCAAGGCCGCCATCAACGGGTTCCACAAGGTCGCGGTGTCTCCGGAGAAGGCGGCCGCGGCGATCCTCAAGGGAGTTCGCAAGAATCGCTTCATGGTCTACACGTCCTTCGACATCCGCTTCGGATACTGGTGGGCGCGGAAGTTCGCCCTGCCCTACGAGATCGTGATGCGGGTGGCCAACGACCGATTCGATCGACTCGCACGCGTGAGCGGTCCAGCACTCGAGGCGCGCGCCCGCGACGAGCATCCGGCGCAGTGAGCCGGGTCTTCCGGAAGACGCTGCGCGACAGCGGCCCACCGGGCGGTCACCCCGACTTCTTCGCGGCCGAGGCCGCGGGTCTGCGCTGGCTCGCCGCCGCGGGAGCGCCCGTGGTGAAGGTGCTGCGCGTCGGCGTCGACGCCATCGAACTGGAACTGCTCGACTCCGCACGCCCCGACAGACGTGCGGCACGCGAGTTCGGTGCGGCGCTGGCACGTACGCACGACGCCGGTGCGCCCGGGTTCGGGTCACCGCCTGAGGGATTCCACGGCCAGCTGTTCATCGGTCGCCGCACGCTCAGTTCCGTCGAATACGACACCTGGGGCGAGTTCTACGCCCGGGAACGTGTCGAGCCGTACCTGCAGCCCGCACTCGACGCCGGGTATCTGACGTCCACCGACCTCGATGTCGTCGTGGAGGCGTGCGAGCTCATCTCGAGTGGCGTCTTCGACGACGACGAACCGGCGGCCCGGATCCACGGCGACCTGTGGAACGGCAACGTGCAGTGGACGTCGAACGGAGCGGTGATGATCGACCCGGCCGCACATGGCGGTCACCGGGAGACCGACCTCGCGATGCTCGCCCTCTTCGGGTGCCCGCTGCTCGGCGACATCATCGCCGGATACGAGGATGTGCACCCTCTGAAGCCGGGTTGGCAAGACCGGGTCGAGGTGCACCAACTGCATCCGCTCGCGGTGCACGCCGCCGGTCACGGGCCGAGCTACGGCACCGCGCTGGGTCGCGCGGCCCGCACGACGCTCGCGCTCACCCGCGGGTGAGGCCGGGCGCAGGCACACCCGAGCGCTCGCGATCCTGACAGCGGTTCGGCCTCTGGTGCTCATGCATGGTCGACGCAAGCGATAATCAGCCGGTGTCCGGTGACGAACTGCTGCCCGAGAATGTCCTGATCGTGTCCGCGACGCGCGCCGAGGCGCGCCACCTGCCCAAGGAGTCGCGGTTGCTGATCACCGGTATCGGGAAGGTGCGCGCCTCGATCGAGCTGACCCGCGAGCTGGTCTCCGGAGCCCCCGTCCGCCAGGTGATCAACATCGGCACGGCCGGGGCGCTGCGCGACGAGATCGTCGGCGACGGCCGCGACCTGTTCGTGCCGTCGGCCGTCCTCGAGCACGACATCAGCAGCGCGGAGTTGCGCGCGATGGGCTATGAGATGACCGACCGCTGGGAGCTGCCCGACGGTGACGGCACGGTCTTGGCCTCGGGCGATACCTTTGTCGCCGACCCGCTGCGTCGGTCCGAGCTGGCCCGGCACGCCGACCTCGTCGACATGGAGGGCTGCGCCGTCGCGCATGTGAGCGCACGGTTCGGGCTGCCGTGCCGGCTGGTCAAGGCGGTCACCGACAACGCCGACGAGGGTGCGATGGAGTGGCCCGACCTGGTCGACGCCGCGGCCCGCAAGCTCGCCGAGTGGGTCGAGACGAACGTCTACAGCTGACCCGCAGACACCCGGGCCCGCGGAATCCCTGCCACAAACCCGAAATCGCTACTTCGCGCCAGAATCGTGAGCTGGAACTCGCGAATACGGGAGCGATGAAGCGATTTGGAAGCAGCGACTCTGGGAGGCCCGTCGGGGCACATGCTCGCTACGAGCGGGTATCGGCGATGTCGGTGCTCGACTCGTAGGTCGGGAACGACGACGGTTCCGGGGATGCACCCCTGGCCGCGCCGGCCTCCGGGGCATCGGACGGCGTCAGCTCGGGAGCGGCGAGATCGGCAACCGTGGGCCGTGCCGCCGCAGGGCGTTGTGCACCGCCTCGGTCGGCTGTCGACGGACGGTCGGCCGGGTTCGTCGGGTGCGGGCGTTCTGCGGTCGCGGTGCGGGCCGATGCCGTCGGCCGTTCCGGGGCCCCACCGGTGCGCGGCGGGCGGATCCGCTCCGTGGCGCCGGCGCCGGTCGCCTTCGCGGTCGCCGAGCGACTCGGCTTCGACGCGGATTTGGGGGACTGGGCGGACTTGAGCGACTGGGCGGACTTGGGCGACTGGGCGCTCTTCGACGACGGTGCGGCGCCGCTGCGGGGTCGACGAGCCACGGTTCCGCGATCACCGGCGTCGGGGGCGACCTTGTCGGTGCGATCGCGCGAGGTGCGCTCACGGGTCGGACGGGCGGCCCGGTTCGAGCCGGTCTTGGTGGACCGAGGCGAAGTGCGCGCGGCGGGGTCCCGGGTGAGGTACCAGCGCGCAAGCACCAGGACCAGCGTGACCACGAAGACCGTCGCCATCCACGGGAAGTCGGCCGCGATCGGCAGCAGGACCTTGAAGATCAGGCTCTTCAGCCCCGATGACGCCTGTTCGGAGTTGAGCCCGTACAGCGTGGCGATGCTGACGAAGAACGCGATGAGCGGTGGCTGCGCGGCGGCGGTGAACAGTGCGCGACGGCGAACCGCGAGCGCGGCGAGCACGCATCCCACGAGATAGCAGAACTTGTAGATCCCGCCGAGCGAGTCGTTGCTGCCGGCGTCGATCGCCGCGCCGAGGGCCGTGATCCCGGTTGCCAGGAGGACAGCGCCCCACCACGGCACACCGCGGACCGCGGGCAGCACGGACTGTTGGTCCAGCGGCACCGCGGTCTGAAGACGTTGCGGGGAAGACACATGGTCACGGTACCGGTTCATCCGTCGAAAACGCTCCACCGCCGGACCGTGGCGTGGACGCGCCGACCGCTGTTGTCGCAGGTGCACCCGCGGAACCCGCCGAGCGGCAGGTGTCATGGATCACGCGTGGCAGGTCGGGCTCGCCCACCTCGCCGAGCGCGTCGAGCTCGGCGAGGCGTCGGGCGGTGACGCCCAGGCGGCTCTCCACCGAACCGATCGTCGAGTTGTAGGCGTCGACCGTACGCTGCAGCGAGCTGCCCAGGGTCCCGAGGTGCCCCAGCACCGCCGACAGGCGCTGATGCAGCTCGACGCCGAGCGCGTGGATGGTCGCGGCCTCACGTGCCATGGCGTCGTGACGCCAGCCGAGGGCGACGGTGCGCAGCAGCGCGATGAGCGTCGACGGGGTCGCGACCACCACGTTCCGGGCGAAACCGTATTCCAGGACATCCGGGTCGGTCCGGACCGCGGCCTCGAGCACCGCATCGGCCGGCAGGAACAGCACGACCATCTCCGGGGTGTTCTCGAACGCCGACCAGTACGCCTTCGCCGACAACCGCGCGATGTGCGCCCGGAGGGCCCGCGCATGCTCGCCCAACAGTCGGTCACGTGCCGCGGGCTCGGTCGCCTCCGCCGACCGCAGGTAGGCGTCGAGCGGGACCTTGGCGTCGACGACGATGTCGCGGCCACCCGCGAGATGGACGACGAGGTCGGGGCGGACCGTGCCACCCGACACCCTGTCCGTCTTCGAGACCTGGGTACTGAAGTCGCAGTGCTTGGTCATCCCGGCGAGCTCGACGACCCGTTCGAGCTGCACCTCGCCCCACCGTCCGCGGGCATGCGAGCTGTGCAGGGCGTTGGCGAGCTGTCGGGTCTGTTCGTTGAGTGCGGCGGACGCGGCGTGGATGCCGCGCACCTGCTCGGTCAGCCCGGCGTAGGCGCCGATGCGGTTGGTCTCGACCCGGCGCAACTCCTCGGCGAGTTGCGTCAGCGTCGAACGCAGCGGCTCGACGATGTGCTGAACCTGGTTGCCGATCGCCGTCGACTGACGGCGCGCGGCGTCCTCGGTGGCCCATGACAGCGTCGACGCGACCTCGTTGCGGCCTTCCCGCAGCATCTCGACCTCGGCCCGGGCGGCGGCCACCACCGCGGAACTGCGCGCGGCGTGTGCCCACCACCCGAGAGCGATGCCGAGCACGACGCCGAAGACGAGGGACAAGGCTGCTGCGATCATGGACCCGATCCTGTCGGAGGGCACCGACAAAACCGTCTGACCGGCGGGTCCACGGGCGTCGGGTGGTTCAGTCCCGGGGCGCCTCGAAATCGAGCAGCCACTTCTTGGTCTCGAGGCCGTAGCGGAACCCGCCGAGCGAGCCGTTGCTCCGCCTGACCCGATGGCACGGCACGAACAGTGCGGCTGCGTTGCGGGCGCAGGCCGCTGCGGCGGCGCGGACCGCGGCCGGTTCTCCGGCGAGCTCGGCGAACCGCGCGTAGGTCACCGGCCTGCCCGGTTCGACGGTGCGCAGCGCGTCCCATGCCCGGCCGAGGAAAGTGCCGCCGGAACGCTGGAGGACCGGGATGCGCGACGGGGCCTCGAGATCGCCGGCGTAATAGGCGGTCACCGCGTCGGTGAGGTCGTCGAGTTCGTCCGACTCCTCGAGCGTCGGCGGCCGTAGTGACCGGTGGATCAGCGCGGCGAGCTGGGCGGGATCGTCGGACCAGCCGGACGCGAGGACGCGGCCGTCGGCGTCGGCGATCACGGTGAACGGTCCGTTCGGTGTGGTGACCGTGGTGAATCGGCCGATCGCGGGCACGGCGTCCGGTGCCGGGGTGCTGGGCTCCACGGCTTCGGGGACCTTCGTCGAGGGCCCGTTGCCGGCGGACCCCGGGGCAGCGGACCCCGGGGCAGCGGACTCCGGGCCGTCGGACAGCGGGGTGTCGGACAGCGGGGTGTCGGACAGCGGGGTGTCGGGTGCCGAGGAGTCGGTGACGGTGGTGGACGGTGCGGACATGTCGCTCCTGGGTTCGCGGTCTGGATGGGGGTTCGGGGTCTGGAGGGGGGGTCGGGGTGGGGGGCGGTCGCAAATCGGTGGTCGCGTCGTGGACCACGCGGTCGTCAGGTCACGGTGCTCGTCAGGTCATATGGCGCGTCATACGTTCTCGCCGGCGGCATCGAGAGCGTGCCGCCAGAGGTGCATCGTGGCGTAGGAGCGCCACGGTGCCCAGCGTTGTGTGTCGCCGAGGTCGAGTCCGAGCCCGGCCGCGGCCCTGCCGACGACGAGGTCGCCGCCGAGGAACACGTCCGGATCGCCGGTCACCCGCATGGTGACGATGTCGGCGGTCCAGGGGCCGATGCCGGGCAACTCGAGCAGCTGCGCACGTAGATCTGACGCATCGACCCCCGCATGTGGTTCCACCCGGTTCTCGGCGAGCGCCTCCGCGACCCGCAGCACCGCATCGATCCGGCGTCGCGGACCACGGAGGACCTCGTGTCCGCGGTCGGCGATGACGGCCGCGGTCGGGAAGGCCACCGCCGGCCCGCCGGACGGGGCGTCCGGCAACGGTTCGCCGAGTTCGGCGACGAGCCGGTCGATGTGATGCCGGGCCGCGGCGAGGCTGACCTGCTGGCCGAGCATGGTGCGGATGATCGTCTCCTCGGCGTCGAGGCTGCCCGGCACGCGCAGCCCGGGACTTCTCCGGATCAATTGCGCCAGAGCCGAATCCGAGGTGAGTGCCCCCTCGGCCGCCTGAATGTCGGCATCGAGGTCGAGCAACCGCCGGACCCGGTTGACCGCGGTACCGAGATCGCGCATGTCGATGTGCGACAGCACGACCGTCGCGTGGTCGTCGTCCGGTTCGATCTCCGCGACCGCGGTGCCGTGCGGCAGGCGCAGGACGCGTCGGTACCGCCAACCCGATCGTGCGTCCGCATCGTCGACGAGGGCCTCGACGCCGGCCACGGCGTGCGCGGACAGGAACCAGCGCATCCACTCCCAGCGGTACGGCCGCCGGAACGGAAGGCGCAGGCCGACCGTCCCGGGCGCGGTCGCGTTGCCGCGGTGGGGAAGTCGCCGAAGTTGCGTCGGGGTGAGGCCGAAGACCTCGCGAATGGTGTCGTTGAACTGACGCACGCTGGCGAAACCCGCCGCGAACGCGACCTCGGACATCGGCATCGACGTGCACTGGATGAGCACCCGCGCGTTGGTCGCCCGATGTGCGCGGGCCAGGGCGAGAGGGCCTGCGCCGAGTTGTTCGGTGAGGACCCGGTTCAGGTGCCGCGGCGAATACCGCAGCCGCGCGGCAAGTCCCACGACACCCTCGCGCTCGACGACGCCATCTGCGATCAGCCGCATCGCCCGGGAGGCGACATCGGCGTTGATGTTCCACAACGGCGAGCCGGGTACGGCGTCGGGAGCGCAGCGTCGACAGGCGCGGTACCCCTGTTGCTGGGCGGCGGCCGCGGTCAGCACGAAGGCGACGTTCTGTGGCTTCGGGGTCTGCGCGGGACATGACGGGCGGCAGTAGATCCCGGTGGTGCGCACCGTCACGAAGAACTGACCGTCGAACCGCGCATCCCTCGCCTGCAGGGCGCGGTAGCAGCGGTCGAAGTCCGGTGCCGATGCGGCGGCGGCCGGTGCGGTGCTCGTGGTGGTCACGACACCACTGTGTCATTCGCGGCGCTCACGGTCTGGCGGAAATCGGACGCGACATCTCGGCCGAAAGTTGTGATCTGGCTAACAGTGCTGTGGCACGATGTCGCCATGTCAACACGGTTCGATGGCCGGCGGGGGAGTCGGCACGACGACCTGCCCCTCTCCTCGATGCCCGGTTGGGCACTGGAGATGATGATGGGCCTGTACGGTCCGGAGACGATCAGGCATGCACTCGCGGAAGAGGCCGAACGGGGAGTCGCGCCTGTTCCGTGGGATCGCGGACGCGTCGGGGAACCCGAGCGGCGCCGCCCCGGCGGGATGCCGGAGGCCGAGAAGTGCGGTCGCGACGACGTCCCGGTCGCGTTCAACCAGTTCGACGCCGAACTCGAGGCGATGAACTCGCTGGTCCGGTTCCTGGGGCGCAAACTACGCCGCAGGTGACATCGGTGTCGCCTCACCGGCGCCGACGGAATGTTGGTGCCGTTGTCGTCGCGTCGACACCGCATTGTCTTCGCGATGTGTGAGGATCTTCGCGTGACTGAATCGGATGACCAGCGTCCGGACGACGCGAGCAAGGCCGGCGACTCGATCCCGGTGGGCGCAGACGCCGTTCTGGGGGGAGACGCGGTTCTCGGCGGTGCGGAGGAGAAGGCCTTTCCGACCCGCGCACAGGTGATGTTGGCCGGACTGCGCTCCTGCGCCATCGTGTCCGCCGAGATCGTCCTCGTGGTGGCGGCGCTGTGGGTGTTGTTCTGGCTGCTCGGCAAGTTCTGGGTGGTCCTGCTGCCGGTGCTGTTCGCCGTCATCGTCTGCACGATCCTCTGGCCGCCGGTGCGCTGGCTGCGCAATCACAACGTCCCGCCCGCAGCGGCGTCGTTGCTGATGATGCTCGTCGGGATCGGTGTCCTGTCCGGTGTGATCGCGCTGATCGTGCCGTCCATCGTCGACCAGACGCCCGAACTGGCGAGTCGCGCGATCGAGGGCATCAGGCGCCTGCAGGACTGGGTGCAGGGCCCACCGCTCAACATCAACGACGAGCAGCTCGACAACATCGTCAACACGATCACGCACAAGTTGCAGTCGAGTGCGACGACCATCGCGTCAGGCGTCTTCAGCGGCGTCGGCACCGCGACGTCGTTCCTGGTGACGCTGTTCACGACCTTCGTGCTGGTGTTCTTCTTCCTCAAGGACGGGCCGAAGTTCGTGCCGTGGCTCGACCGGTCCGTCGGGAAGCCGTCTGGCACCCACGTCGGCGAGGTGCTGGTCCGGATGTGGAACAGCCTCGGCGGCTTCATCCGCACGCAGGCGATCGTCAGCTTCGTCGACGCCGCGCTCATCGGCATCGGCCTGTTCGTCCTCGGCGTCCCGCTGGCCGGGGTCCTGGTGGTGGTCACCTTCCTCGGCGGCTTCATCCCGATCGTCGGCGCCTTCGTCGCCGGTGCCCTCGCGGTGCTGATCGCGCTCGTCTCCAACGGACTGACCACCGCGCTGATCCTTCTCGGCGTCATCCTCGCGGTGCAGCAACTCGAGGGCAACGTGCTGCAGCCCTGGCTGCAGGCCAAGTCCATGGACCTGCACGCCGTCGTCGTGCTGTTGTCGGTGACCCTCGGCGGCACGCTGTTCGGCATCACGGGCGCGTTCCTCGCGGTCCCGGCGGCGGCGTCGCTGGCGGTGGTGCTGCGCTACATCAACGAACAGATCGCCGAGCGGGCCGGCGAGACCCTGGCGCCCGAGGGGACCCCGGTGACGGAGCAGGTCGGCGTACCCGACGAGGACCCGCCGCAGTCGAAGAACCCGTTCAACCGTCTGCGAGGACGCGACTGACCGTCTGAACGGTCCCGAGCCCGACGCAGCGTCGGGTGCCGTGGCCGGTGCCGATAGACTGGGCCCCCGTGAGTCTCACCCTGGGAATCGTCGGTCTGCCCAACGTCGGTAAGTCGACCCTGTTCAACGCCCTGACCCGTAACGATGTGCTGGCGGCCAACTACCCGTTCGCCACCATCGAGCCCAACGTGGGCGTCGTCGAGCTGCCGGACAAGCGGTTGAACCGCCTCGCCGAGATCTTCGGCAGCGAGCGCATCCTGCCTGCCACGGTGTCGTTCGTCGACATCGCCGGCATCGTCAAGGGCGCGTCGGAGGGTGAGGGCATGGGCAACCAGTTCCTCGCCAACATCCGCGAGGCCGACGCCATCTGCCAGGTGGTCCGCGTGTTCGCCGACGGAGATGTCGTCCACGTCGACGGCCGGGTCGATCCGCTCGCCGACATCGAGGTCATCGAGACCGAGCTGATCCTCGCCGACATGCAGACGCTGGAGAAGGCGATCCCGCGCCTGGAGAAGGAGGCGCGCAAGAACCGCGACACCGCCGACACGCTCGAGGCCGCGAAGAGGGCGCAGGAGATCCTCAACGACGGCAAGACGCTGTTCTCGCAGAAGGATTCGTTCGACCTGACGTCGGTGCGCGAGCTGCACCTGATGACCGCGAAACCGTTCCTCTATGTCTTCAACTCCGACGAGTCGGTGCTCACCGACGAGGCCCGCAAGGCCGAGTTGCGGGCTGCGGTCTCCCCTGCGGACTGTGTCTTCCTCGATGCGAAGGTGGAGAGCGAGCTCCTCGAACTCGACGAGGAGGACGCACAGGAGCTCCTCGACTCCATCGGCCAGGACGAGCCGGGCCTCACCTCGCTGGCCCGCGCCGGCTTCCACACGCTGGGCCTGCAGACCTACCTGACCGCGGGCCCCAAGGAGGCGCGCGCCTGGACCATCCACCGGGGCGACACCGCGCCCAAGGCCGCCGGCGTCATCCACACCGACTTCGAGAAGGGCTTCATCAAGGCCGAGATCGTGTCGTTCGACGACCTCGACGAGGCCGGCTCCATGGCTGCCGCCAAGGCTGCGGGCAAGGTCCGCATGGAGGGCAAGGACTACGTCATGCAGGATGGCGACGTGGTCGAGTTCCGCTTCAATGTCTGATCGGCTGCCGCCCTGCCCGGAGTGTGCGCAGGAGTTCACCTACGAGCAGGGTGCGCTGCTCGTGTGCCCGATGTGCGGCCACGAGTGGTCGGCGTCGGACGGGTCTTCGGAGGACGCCGAGTCGTCCGCGGTCAAGGACTCGGTCGGCAACGTGCTCGCCGACGGTGACACCGTGACCATCGTCAAGACCGTCAAGGTCAAGGGCGGTGGCGGCGGGGTCATCAAGATCGGCACGAAGGTCCGCGGAATCAGGCTCATCTCCGACGGCGTCGGCGACCACGACATCGAAGCGACGGTCCCCGGTTTCGGGAAGATGCAGCTGAAGTCGAGCGTGGTGAAGAAGGTCGTCTGAGGTTCGACGACCGACTCCGTGTCGTCCACGATCTCGCTGCGTCCTGTCCCGGAAGGCGGGAGCAAAGCACCGGGATCTCGTCATGGTGCGACGTCGACGCCCATGGCCCGAATGCACGCTGACCGCGATTCCGGGATGCGGACCCGCGCGCGGGGTTACCGTGGCCCCATGTCCATCAAACTCGAGAACGTCGGAATCGCCGTCCGCGACATCGAGGAGGCGATCGCCTTCTTCACCGATCTCGGCCTCGGCGTCGTCGGTCGGGACGAGGTCAGTGGCGAATGGGCCGACACCGCAGTCGGTCTCGACGGCAACCACGCCAAGGTCGCGATGCTCCGAACCCCGGACGGGAACGGAGAACTGGAGCTTTTCGAGTACGTCCATCCCGACGCGATCGAGACCGAACCGACGCTGCCCAACGAGATCGGGATGCATCGTGTCGCGTTCTCCGTCGACGACATCGACGCTGCGCTGGACATCGCTGCGCGGCACGGATGGCATCCCTTGCGCGGTGTGGCGAACTACCAGGACATCTACAAGCTGAGCTACCTGCGCGGGCCCAGCGGCATCATCGTGATGCTGGCACAGGATCTGACGAAGAACCGCCCGAATCCCCGACCCGCGGGCGGGGCGTGAAACCGCCTGCGGAAGTGCCCGATACGACAGACCGATGGACCCACCCGTCCGTCTTCGCCCCTGCCTCGGCCCGTCCGAATACCCGGTCCTGGTGGACGTGTGGCGCAGCGCCGTCGACGCCACTCACCATTTCCTCTCCGCGCACGATCGGGACGAGATCGAGGGCCAGATGGCGTCGGCCCACCTACCGGAGGTCGAACTGACCGTCGCGGATGTCGACGGGAGCGCGGTCGGGTTCGCCGGAACGTTGGTGACGCGGCTGGAGATGCTGTTCGTCCGCGCCGAGGCTCGCGGGACGGGCGTCGGTAGCGCTCTCCTCACGCACGCGGTGAGCACGGCGGGTGTGCGATCCGTCGACGTCAACGAACAGAACGACCTGGCCGTGCGGTTCTATCGGCGACGCGGCTTCGAGGTGATCGGCCGTCGCGCGCTTGACGAGGCGGGGCGGCCGTATCCGCTCCTGCACCTGGCGCTGGTCGACCAGGCGTCGAACACCTGGCCCCACACCGCCCGGCGCGACGTCGAGCCGGGTGCCTCAGGGCACGGAGAACGTTGTGAGGCCCGGCGTCACATTGCCCGGCACCGCCTGCAGCATCACGATGGTCACCCGGCCCGATCCCGTGCGGACCGTCGCCTCGGGTGGATGTCCGTGGAGGCCCGGTGACATCCGGGCCATCCCGTGCGTGCCCGTGGAGAGGTTCAGCCACCGCACGTCGCCGGAGATCAGGCAGCCCCAGCGGTCGCGCTCGCCACCGGTGATGGTGACGACACCGGCCTGTCTCCCGACTTCCACGGCACACCGGATCGCCGGCGCGTCGAAGCTGCCGTTCGGATTCCCGAGCGGCGCGGGGTTGACCTGGAACGGGAGCAGCGTGGGGGCTGCGGCAGCGACCGAGGGGGTTGCCATCAGGCCGACCGCCACCACCGCGGAGACGAGCACGCGGACACGATTCACGACGAGCCTCCTCGGTCGGTTCTCCCAGTGTCCGCGCATGTCGCCGCCGCGTCGAGGGGCGACGAGGTTTTGCATGGTCGTCAAGCGGGCACCACCCCGCGGTGAGCAACTCGTCGTCGAGCCGGGACGATGCCCCGGCACAGCCCGCCGACCGGCTCGGGTCGAGTCTGAAGCCAAGGCACATCACGATGATCTCGATCGCCGGGGTGATCGGTGCGGGTCTGTTCGTCGGATCGGCGGAGGCGATCGAGAAGGCGGGACCGGCGGTCCTCATCTCGTACGCGCTGGCCGGAACCCTCGTCGTGCTCGTCATGCGGATGCTGGGCGAGATGGCGACCGCCGACCCCGACACCGGTTCGTTCTCCGTCTACGCCGACCGTGCCCTCGGACGATGGGCCGGGTTCTCCGTCGGATGGCTGTACTGGTGGTTCTGGGTGCTGGTGATCCCGGTCGAGGCCACCGCGGCCGCGGCCATCCTCACCGACCTCATCGGTGGCGCCCAATGGATCTGGGCACTGGCCGTCACGATCGCGCTGACGGTCACCAACCTCGTCAGCGTCGGGAACTACGGCGAGTTCGAGTTCTGGTTCGCACTCATCAAAGTCCTTGCGATCGTGGCGTTCATCGTCGTCGGAGCCCTCGCGATCCTGGGTCTCGTCCCGAGTTCGGGCGTCAGTGGGCTGCACCATCTGTGGGAGCCGGATGGGTTCATGCCCAACGGTTTCGGCGCGGTCATCACCGGACTTCTGGTCACGATGTTCTCGTTCATGGGCACCGAGATCGTGACCATCGCCGCCGCGGAATCCCCGGACCCGAAGCGCGGCATCACCAGGGCGGTGAACTCGGTGATCTGGCGGATCTCGCTGTTCTACCTCGGCTCGATCTTCGTCGTCGTCGCCCTGATGCCCTACGACCGGCTCGACGACGGGTCGTACCAGTCGGTGCTCGATGCCATCGGCCTTCCGGGATCGGCGCTGATCATGGATCTGGTCATCCTCACCGCCGTCGCGTCGTGCCTGAACTCCGCGCTCTACACGGCGTCACGCATGCTCTACTCACTCGGCAGCCGTCGCGACGCCCCGCAGGCGGTACGGTCGCTGACGGGCAACGGGGTTCCGTGGGTCGCGGTGCTGGCGTCGATGGTCGTCGGTTTCGTGGCGGTGATCGGCAACTACGTGTTGCCGGACAAGATCTTCGGCTATCTCCTCGCCACCAGCGGCGCCGTCGCGCTGTTCGTCTATCTGAGTGTGTCGGCGAGCCAGTTGGTCCTGGGCCGCGCGCTCCGGGCGAGGGGAGAACGTCCGCCCGTCCGCATGTGGTTGTTCCCGTACCTGACCGTCGTCGTCATGGCGTTCATCGTCGGAGTCCTGGTGCTCATGGCCTTCGACGACGAACGGCGGGAGGCCATCGGGTTGTCGGTGCTGTCGGCCGTGGTGATCGTGACGATCGGCGTCGTCGTGCACCGGCGTCGGCAGGAGCCGGATGCCGCGACCGAGCGGCGGCCCCCGGTGCGTCAGGGATCTCGCGGTCGCTGACCGGTTGTGGCGCCTCGGTCCGGCGTGAAGGGGCATGGGTGGGGCGCGGAACGGGCCGATGGGCCGGCGCAGCGGCGACTCGGCGAACCCGGCGCCTGCGTGCTGATGCCGGTAGCCGAATGTGGGCGACGAAGTCCGTTCGGATGACTGCGCCGGCGGACACCGGCAGAACCGGAGACCGGTCAGCGGGCCCGATGAGTGCCCAGCAACAGGGCCATGAGCTCGGCCCGGGTCGAGGCGCCGAACTTGTGCAGGATCGACTTCACGTGGTCGCGGACGGTGTGCGACGAGATCCCCAGCGAATCGGCGATGGCAGATGTGCCCATCCCGGTGACGAGGTGGTCGACGACCTCGCGTTCGCGCATCGAGATCCCATGTGCGACGGCGATCACGGGTGCGATCGCCGACGGGCGTGCGGCCTCGATGGTGACGACGACACTGGGGTAAGTCCCCTGGGTTGGTGGGGTTTCGGGGCTGGAGCCGGACGGGATGGACTGTGCCCGGTGTGTCTTGAGGGCTTTGGGGTGGGTCATCGCGTAGTGGTCAGTGAGTTACCTACCAAG
>NZ_JBDUUF010000015.1:0-64403 GCF_039939235.1 Gordonia aurantiaca
ACTGGCACGGACGGCGCGCCGCATCATCCTGCACCTGCCGGACGCCTGGCCCTGGCAGACCGCGTTCGACCGACTCTTCACCGCGACGCACGCACCACCACCACCGGCCGCGGCCAGCTGACCGCCGCCACCAGCGGCACGACCGAGAACGAAGTGGACAACCGGGATGAGACGCCCGGAACTCACCCCTGCCCGCAGCCGATCACGCCGCGCCCATCACGCCGACGCCACCCGCCGAAGGCTCATCGGTGGATCGAGGCTTAGCCCGCCCGCGGTGTAGTTTTTCGTCGGGTTGATCAGACCAACAGGGACTCGATGACGTGCAAAGGTGATCGGGAACTTCAGATCGCTGTCGTTGCTGATCACAACCGCAGCATCCACCGCACCGCTCATCACGTCCACAAGCAGGTGCGACGCAACGTTGACATCTGAGCCCTTCTCCTCCCGTCGACCGACCTGCACAAAGAACTGGGCGTCCGGTTCATCATCGCCTGAGCCGTTCTTCACCATTACTGGCCACCCGGGTCGGGTCACTACCGGCCTGCCCTTCTTGTCCTTCGTAGCCAGCGGCGCCACCGCGGTCCGTGAGACGTAGTTTCCAAGCTCGATGACATCAACTGACCCGGACAGCCTCAGCGCCCGGAGATAGACGTCCTGCTCCTGAGCTCCCACCGGATTGTCGCGGCCGCTGATCCGGGCCGTGCAGTAGACCACCCGCTCCACCACCGCGCCGGTCCACCCAGACTGCGCAGCGATCACCGACGAGGACAACCTACGAAGATCCAGCCACCGCCACCCAGCCGGCGTTTTGGCGCACTGAAACTTACTGCCGTAGTACAGGTTGAACCCGTCGATGTAGACACCCACACGCATCAGTCCATGATCTCCCACAGACGTGACAAAAAGCTCCATGGGACCCCGCCCGCCTTGCCGTCATAGGACGACGGTCCAGCGCCACCTATAGGTGACACCGGACCGTGCGCGCATATCTGAGGTCGTTCTGCTACCGATTTCAGCCGGCCATTCGGATGTTGTTCGTCGGCTCCTCACTCTCCGCGTTCTGCGGCGCGTACTGCTGAGACGCGGTTGTATCGGGGAGTGTTTCGGCCGCCGAGGTTCTACGCGGCCGGCGCGAACTACTGGTGCGGCCTCGCCGCGTCCCGGACTGGGTGGTCAGCGGTGCGACGCTGAGTAGGTCGAGCTTGGCGGCGGGAGCGCCGTTCTTCTTTGCCTCCTTGACGAGCTGGGCCAGCTCGGCCAGGCGCCGGCGGTCGGCCTCGAGGAACTCGGTGCGGGTGGCCTCGATCTCGGCGGCGAGCCGGGCAGCCGGTTCGAGGGCTTCGCGGCGGCGCCGCTGCCGGTCGGCGAGGGCTTGCGCTTCGGCGGCGTCCTCGGCTTCGAGTTCGGCGAGCAGATTGGTGGGGTCGAACGTGGTCATCGGTGTCTCCTTATGTGGTTGTAGGTGGTCACATTCCGCGGCCGCGTTGACGATCGGCGCTCTTGCCGCCGCCGGTCTTCGCACGTGCCTGGCTACGCGGCGGTGCAGCCACTGCGGCACGTGGGTTCGTCGGATGGTCGCGGGCGGCCGTCGCTGCTGCGCGACCCGGTGCTGTTGAACTTGCCGTACCGACGCGTTCTGCTCTGCTCATCGACTCAGGTCGAAGGCCCCACAGGGGCGGAGGGATGTCGAGCGGGTCCCCGCGATCCGGCGCCGACTCCGACTGGGCTGGTGTCTCGGCCCGCTCGGTGGCGATCTCGGCGTTGTGGGTTGCTTCGGCGGCCCGCTGATCGGCGGCCTGCGCCTGTGAGAGCAGCGCTGCAACCTGGGCTCCATCGCGATCGACGCTGTCGCTGCCATCGAGCGTCATCGTCGGAGCGGCAGTGGAGTTGGGGCCAAGACTGAATGGAGTGTCCGGAATCTGCAAGGATGCCCCCAGCGATTCTTCGTAGCGGCGGCCCGCTTCTGCTGGGTCCATGCGCATCAGTTCGTCCGGATCGAGTCCGAGATTGCGGATCTGTTCGCGGAGGTTATCGCGCACGTTGGCAGCTACGGCGGCCTCGTCGGCGTATCGGTGTGCGAGGTCGAGCACGCCCACGACTGCGATCCCCTTCGTGCTTTGTGCCCACTGTCGGTCATAGGTGCGATCGCCGAGACGACGAGGGTCGAGCCGGGCGTCGGATCTTGCGTCACGGAGCGGGTCCTTTTCTGCGGCTTCCGCTTGGAATCTGGCGACCAACTCATCGGGGCTGGCGGTGTGCCAGAACTCCGCGTCTGCCCGGCCTTTCGCAAGGTCATGGCGGGCACGTTGTTGCACTTTGCTCGCGGTTCGGCTCAAGTCTTCACTGGCCTTGCCAGAGGCGGCCAGTTCGTCAGTATCGGCACCTCGGGCTGTCCGGTTACGCTGTTTGGCGGCGAGTTTCGCCCATGACTCGACTATGGAGGAACCGTGCGCAATGGCGACCGCCAGTGCGCGCTCCATTGTCTGTTCGAGCTCGCGGGTTTCGTTGTCGTGCTCTTCCATCGGGGACTCCTTAACTGACGGTTTCGGGGGCGAGGGTGCTCATGGCCATGCGGAGGTTCAGATCATCCATCTCCTCGGTGGGCAGGGATTCGGCCGTGAGGTCGGGGCTGTGACCGCGGTCAACCGAGCACCCCTCGAAAGGTCCGTCGGTGGCGAACAGCGCCGACATGTGGTGGTCGGCGTGATCGCGCCACCACACGCTCATCCCGGTGCCGGGGTCTAACCGCAGCGATTCGTATGCACGCCATAACGCCTCGAGGCGCGACACAGCTTCTGGATGCTCAAACCAGCGAGGACACCAGCGGCGATCCTGCTTGTGGGCGACTTTGCGGGCGTACAGGTACACCAGGTGGGTCTCCACGAACTCATAGACCGAGGTGAACTCCGGCTCCGGCGCAGCATCCTCGTCGGCGGCTTCCCCGTCACAGTCGGCATCGACGTCATCGAACTCTTCATCCAGGAACAGGTCATCGGTCATCGGAGCGCTCCTTCGGAGTGAACAGGCGAGGCGGTCACCGCGCCCGCCGGCGCAGACGTATCGGGGCTGTACTCGGCGAGCGATTGCTTGATCAGGTCGGCGTATGGCTTCTCCCACCACGGGACCGTTTTCAGGATCGTGGGCGGGTTACCAGCGGAGAACAGCAGCAGCCGACCGCGCGGCCAGGCCGCGAGGTCACTGGGGTTGAAGATGTTCTCGCGGGTGACATGCCGCGACACCGACCGGTTCCCGCCACCCTTGCCACCTCCGCTGGAGTCAGAGACGTTGCGAGCCAGCCGTTCGTACTGTCCGGTCAGCTTGGTGAGGTTGTCCAGGTATGCAGCCTCGCGGACGTTGCCGCCGTAGATGTAGATGTTCGATGACGATTCGAGCAGCTTCATCGGCCTCTCACCGAATACGCCGATCCCCTGTGACCAGGATTGAAGGATCGTCATGATGATGATTCCTCGTGAACCGAAGTGCGAGTACAGCTTCGGCAGATCGGGCCAGCGCACGACGTTCGCCGCTTCATCGAGCGCACACAGCATGGGAACCGGCAGCCGGCCACCAGGTGATGCAGTGGCAATGGCCTCGGCGGTTTTGGTAGCGGCCATCGTCAGCGCAGCCACCAATGGACCTACCGAGCCGACACCCTCACGCGAGAGGCAGTACAGGGTCTCGCCGTTGCGGATGTAGGAGTCCAGGTCCAGCTCGGGTCGCTGATCCTCATCGTCAACGGGGGCAACCCACTGCCGGACGTTCCGGCCGCGCAGGCACTTGGCCATCTTGATCGCAGTACCCCAGATACCGTCGGCCTGCTTTGACGCATAGTTGAGTCGAGCATTGAGGGCTTGGGCAATCATCGGGTACCCGTGCTCATCGAGAATTGAGACGGCTTCGTGCCCGCGATCTCGCACTACCAGCCGCTCGTAGACCACGGTGATCGACTCGCCAGCAAGTGCGGATGCCAGGATCAGGTTGGCGAGCAGGTCCTCGCCCTCGGGGTCGAAGTAGGGATCCTTTTTCGCGTCGAGGCCGTCGTCTCCGGCGGCGAACAACTGCGCCAGCTCCTCAGCACGGGTCTCGTCGGTGACGTAGCTCAGCGGGTTCCAGTACCACCATGGTTCTTCGTTGGCGACCGACTGTGGGTCGAAGACCCACACCTGCCGGGTGGGAAGGCCGTCGGCGTCCCGGAACTCGCGCACCAACCGAGTGTGGTCGAGGTTTCCGCGCTTGTTCTCCGTGGCCAGCACAGGTCCTGGAGCTTCACAGATTGCCGGGATGATCCGCGAGGTCGATTTGCCCTGACGTGGACCCCAGATGTCCAGGTGCATGTCCTCCCAGGACCCATAGACCGGAGTCCCGTTCAATGTGTTGCCCAGCGGAACGCCGACGGCGCTGGAGAACTCCGCAGGCATGGCAGCTTCGGTCACGCCGAGAGACTTCGCCTTGGACCCCACGGCCTTCGCGGTCACCGATTCGATGTCCTTGCCGTTGCCCAGGTGCTGCTGTGCGCTGTCGACGCGGGTGCGGCTGGTCCGGCGTTGCTGCCACCACCACGCTCCCCCGCCGACGAGGCCGATGATGACTGCAAGCAGCAACACCGTCCATACGGTCGCTGCCAGAGGCCACTGAAGGTCGCCGGTAGCGAGTTTGATGGGTACCGCGAACGGATTGCCGGGGACCGTCTGCCCTCCGGCGAGTTGCACCGCCGCCCATGTCAGGATCGCGATACCTGTCACCACGCCGGCAACGCTGAACAGCATCAGGTCGGCGCCACGATGCCCAGAGGGCTCCCTGGTCTTACCCGGTGCGCTGGCCATTATCGTGCCCCGCTGCTGGCGGCCAGAAGGTCGGTCAAAGAAACCTCACGCCAGCTACGGAATCCAGGCAGCCGGCACACCTCCAACGCTGGGTTGTCTTCGCCGTTGTCCACCACCTCGATCGAGACGAACACCTTGTGACGCAGGCTGTCTCGCTGTACGGAATCGGCTGTGACATGGTGGTTGGACACCACCAGCCGCAGCCCGATCAGCTCGAGGCTCTCCTGTTCTCGGGCCTGCCCGGCGAGATAGATCGCCTTCCGGGCCGCCGAGATGTCGGCGCTGTCCTGATCGGTGACTCGGTCATTCTCATGGAACTCTCCGTACCAAGGATCTTCACCGTCTTCGGAGCAGACCGCGAACGAGTCCACCTCGCTGTCTCCGGCGGCATAGAGCGTCACCTGTGGCGCGTCGGCGGCCTGCTGTGCCATCTCTTCGGTGCGGGCGTCAAACGCTTTCTGGCGCAGCTCGTCGTAGTCGATGTGGAGCTGTTTGCGCAGTTCGGTCTTGAACTTCGCGAACAGTGACCCGGAGTCGATGCCGTTGCTCTTGGCCCAGGCGAACAGCTCGCTGTGGCTGCTCATGGCCTTTAGTGCCTCGCTGTTTGCTCGTACGGCGTCACGTGCGGCGTCCCAGTCGGCGGCGTCGTTGGTGCTCTTCTTGCGAGTCATCACGGGTCCTTTCGGTCGGTGGTGGTGGCGGTGCGGATTCGGGGTTGGACGGCTGGAACGAGCTGGCTGATCGCTACGCCGCCGGCGGCGACGATCACCGCCGAGCAGATCCAGGTGGGCGCGGTGTGGCCGGTTCCCATCGCGATCAGCAGACAAAGGCCCAGCAGGAACACCAGCAGCCGAAACAGGGCGGTCCCACCGGGGGTGAACACTGTCATCACGACGGAGGCTGCGATGGCGAGCACTGCGAGCCCGGCGGCGCAAAGGGCGGCGGTGCCGGTAGCGGGCAGTAGCGGTGGGCCGCTGTCGAACTGGTCCCACACCTGTGCCGGTACGTGTGAGGTGATGTAACGCAGCAGCCACACCACCAGGGCGGTGACGATGCCCGCGGCGGTGACCGTCACGATCGCACCGCCGGCCAGTCCGATCACTGCGTCACGCACGGTGGGTTCGATCGGGCGGGCCGGTGCCCGTTGGCCGGTGCGGTCGTGGCCGGTGCGGTCGAAGCCGTAACGGTTGAAACCGGCCCGATCGTAGCCGTCGCGGTCATATCCAGCGTCGTTGTAGCCGTCGCGGTAGAAGCCCTCGCGGTCCCGGCCGTCACGATCCCACCCGTAGCGGTCGAATCCCCACTGGTCGTAGCCCTGGGTGTCGTATCCGTCGCGGTCGTAGCCGTTCGCGTCGAGGCCGTAGGCGTTGTATCCGTCTCGGCCGAAGTGGTTCGACTTGTCGAAGGGAGTGGTCATGGTGATCCTTTCAGTCGAGTCCTGGCCGGCGTGGTGGTGGTTGGGTGTCGCTGTCATCCGAAGACCCACATGTTCTTCAAGCCCGGAATCGGGGTGGCAAACGCCGAGTTGTCCGGTGTTCCGTTCGGTCCCTTCAGGTTCGGGGCGGGGTTGGCGACGACGATCTTTCCGTCGTCGGTGACCCCGCGGGCGGCCACGATGTGTCCGCCGGGGCACGGGCAGAACGGCGGGGGGAAGCCACCCTCGCCCGACAGCACCAGCTTCTTTCCGTTTCTGAGCGCAGCGACAGCGGCTTTGTAGTCGGTGCCGATAGATCGGACCGGAACTTTCCACTTCGGTTCGATCTGGTCGAAGAACGACCACGACAGCCCGTCGCCATTCCAGGCGCCCTTCTCCACCGCGTACTTCGCGACGACCGGAGGAGTGATCGAGCTGTCGACCGTGGATGCGAGGATCATCGCGATCGCGGTGGGTCCACAGCCTGCTGCGGCGATTGGAAGGCCCTCGACCTGCCACCGTGGATCGTTCTGGGAGTAGTACACCCACGACCCGTTCGGTGCAGCCGATCCACTGCCTTCGCTACTGCTTTCACCACATTGGTTGCCAGTGATCGAGCCGGCGGATGGGAGTCGGTTGCCCAGCGACTTCTTCGTCTTGGCATCGACAATCTGGTTCGACTCAGGTAGCCAACCCCGCTCGAAGTTGGTCGCCATCAACCAGTAGCCCATCCGCACGTAGTCGCCGTTCTGCCCGCGCGCGAAGTTGGGGAGAACTGCACCCTCGACCGCGGTGCCGTCGTTGCCGTTGTAGTTAGCCATGTAGGTGAGGAGGCTCTTCCTGGCGGGATCGTGCCGGTAGAACGGCTTGGTTGGATAGTCCACGGCTGGGTTGCCGGACTCGCCGTAGATCACCGGCAAGCCGGCCGATCCCGGCGAATGGTTGAACGCTGCGTGCACCGCATCCTCGGGATTGTTGGGGTCCTTCATGCCGTCCCCGTCGCCGTCGTAACCCATCGACGCCCACGACGATGGAATGAACTGCCACGGGCCTTGCGCCGAGTCTGGCGACTCTGCCCAGCCCGTCTTGCGATACTCCGGCCAGCCGCGGTGCTCGGCCCACAGGGTCGCGGCCACGATTCGCCGGTCGGAGTCGGGATGCTTGGCGGCGGCCTCGTTGATCAGCGACCGCCACGGTTCCGGCACCGTGTCCGGCAGCGGTTCGCCTGCAGTACGGCGCGCCGGCGGGGCTTCGCTCTCCGAGCCCTCGTCCGAGGACTCATCGGGCTGGGGCACCACTGCGGCCATATTGCGCACCGCACCCGAGCTGCGCGTCTGACCCGGCTCGGATGCGCCGTTGAGCCACGGCTGCGGGTCGATCGCTGTGCCACCGAAGCGGCCACCTTCCCACACCTCGAAATGTAGGTGAGCACCGCCCGGTCCAGGAGGACTGACAGACCCGTTGTAACCGACGCGGGCGATCTGCTGGCCGGCAACCACTTTCGCGTTCTCTTTCACCAGGAGGTCCTGGGGAAACATGTGTCCGTACACGGTGTCCACTCGTTTCCCGTCGATGGTGTGTCGCAGGACGATCCATTCACCGAAACCCGATGCGGGACCGGACTTCTCCACGATGCCGTCGAAGGCGGCGTAGATCGGTACTCCGGGCTGCGAACCCAGGTCGATGCCCTGATGAGGTGATCCCCACCGCATACCGAACCCAGAACTCAAGTTGTAAGTCCCCTTCTTCATCGGCCACGTTCGTTGCCCCGGGTTGCCGCCAGAAGGGGTGCTGGTGCTGTCGCCAGTGGATGGCTCACAGTCGACCACCGTGCCGCCGAGTACCGCTGCGATGGCGATCGGGATCGCCACCACCAGTCCAACAGCCAGCGCCAACGCGCCCTTGACGGCCTCATTCACTGCGAGGTACCCAGGTCTTTCAGCGTTGCGCTCAACCGCTCCAACGCCTGCTGTTCTGCCTTCCTCGTGCTCACATGCAGGGCAGTGCCGGGCTCTGGGGTGTCCTGCTCATTAAGAGCGCTCAGGTACCAGTTCCTGATCGTGTTCGGGTGCACCGACACCTGCTTGGACACCACACAGAACGCTTGCCATTGCGATCGGACGTGTGGCAGTAGGTCGCGGACAGCGGCCACCGCGGTCTCCCTGATCGCGGGGTCGATCCAGCCATATCGACGGGTGGATTCGGGGGCGTTCATGCCGCACCTGCTCGACTGGTGACGCCGTTGAAGCGCGAGTTCGTGTCATGCACCGCACCGCTGGCCTCCAGCGGAGTGAAGTTGAGCCGGAAGGGAACTCCGGGTCGGTTGTCCTCCCCGAACTTCAGCAGAAACACGCCCTGCCCGTGTGGGCGGGGACGTTCGGCGGAGCGATCTCCCGCTCTCATGCTGTGGCGCAGTTTCTGCAGTACCGACTCCGACGGTGGTGGCGTCGAGGCCGCTGAGGTGACCAACGCCCGCTCTGCGGCGTTGAACTGTGTCACCGCAGAGAGTCTGTCCAGCTCCTCTGGCCCTACTGGCCCGATGAACTTTAGTCGGGCCTTCTCGAGGAACCCGATGGCCTTGTTCGCGTCGGCCTGGGACTCGAAGGCCGACAGGTCGGCCACGGAGTGGGTAATCATCACCAGCGATACAGCGTCCGAGCGGTTCAGTCGAACCAGCGCATCGACACGATCGACAATTCCAGCGCCGGAGCCGATGACCTGCCACAACTCGTCAATGATGACCTGGAAGGTGCGGCGTGGCCCCATCCCGGCGTCGGCCAGCACATGGGCGGCCTCCACGGCTCCGAACCCATCGGACCAGCACACCAGTAGCAGTGCGGCCTTGAGCTTCTTGTCGCCCTGGGGTACCCGCGATACGTCCACGCAGACTGCGGGGGCGTTGACATCGAGTGGCTGGGTGGTCTGACCATTGAGCACCTCGCCCAGTCGGCCACATACAAGTGCTCGTAGCGACCGGCGCAGCGGAGCAGTCACCTCGATATAGGCCTCTTTCCACTCCACTGCTGCGTCTTCGTAGAGCGAAGGGTTTCCTTCCTTGATGACCTCGTAGAGGTCTTCCAGGATGGGTGGTCGAGCACCAGTGAACCCCCGGCCACCCTCGGCCTCGGGCCGGTAGAGCATGTCCAGGGCCGAGGAGAGCAGGGTTTCCTCGAAGTCCTCGACAGCCCGCCCGCGATTGATCTCGACCAGGCCGGCGAGAGTGGCAACCTGTCGCGCCCGCAGGTCGGCGGCCACCTGGATCCGCAGATCGGTGAGAGTGCCCAGGCGCTTGCGATCGTCGTCGGTCGCTCGGGGCAGCGCCTGGAGTCGTGCGATCTCGTCGGTGAGTCGATCCAGGACGGTTCCAAGTGCGCCAGCGGCCAGGGGATTGATCTTCTGGTGGCCGTAGCCGCCGGTGACGACCTGTCCCCCGTTGGCTCGGGTCAGCTCGGCGTAGTCCGGCTTGATGTCACCGAGGAACAGGCTCGTGTGGCCCTGATCCATGTTCCCCAGCGCAAGCCGTCGCACCAGTGACGACTTACCGAAGCCGTTGAGAGCCAGAACGAAGGCGACCGGGGCGGTGATGAGGCCGGCGAGAAACCACGACAGCGGATCGCAGCCGAAGTCCTGGCCGGTTCTCAAGTGGGAACCGAGAGGTGTCCCAAGTAGGGGCGACGATGCGCCGATGGAGAACGGCCAGAACCCGCCCGCAACCTGGGCGGTGGTGGCACGCCACTCGTGCATCTTGAGCACGATGTTGGTGCGTCCTCCCCCGGCGCCACCGGCACCGCGATGCCCCGGGTCACGCCCCTCGATGTCGAAACCGCCCTGCTCGATCACGCGCGAGATCGCACGAGCTCGCCGGCGGTCCTCGAGCGCGAGGCGGCGGCGAGCCGTGCGGCCGGCCAGTCCGGTCTTCGTGGCGGCCGCCAGCTTCAACTCTGCGTAACGTTTGGCAGTCAGCACCAGGACGCCACCGACACGCACAGAATCGGGAAAGGCCTCTTCGCCGGAGACGGCGACGGGGTCGACAGCACGGTGCCGAGGGGGTACTCCCAATGTCGTCATTGTTCGCTAAGTCCTCTCGGTTTCAGGTGGTCAGGCGCTTGTTGACCGTGGCGTACTCGGGAAGCAAGATCCCGAGACCCAGCGACCCGGCGAAGGCGGAGTCCTGTCCGCCGTATACGCGTTGCACGCCGATTCGTGCTGCAGCGGACATTCCCTCGATCTCTGCGGTCATCTGGGGCAGATCGGCATCGTGCGGCGCGGTGAGGGTGACCAGCAGGCCGAACCTGGTCAGGCCGGCACCGCGTGCCTGCTCTTCGCGGGCAGCGCGGGTGTTGTCCACGCGGATCGAAGCTGCTGCCGAGCCGATACCGGTCTTGGCTTGCTCTGCCGACAGGGCATCTTTGAAGTCTCCGTCGACCAGCTTGACTGCCTCTGCGATGTTGTGGATTCGGTAGACGATCGCCACGCGTTTGCGGGGCAGGTCGAACCGCGGCACCAGTAGTGGACGCAGCGCGTCATGGGTGACGGTGCCCGCAGGTGCAGCCGCCATTTCCCACGTGATGGACCGGAAACCGTTGTGAACGTAGTGATCCCACTGGGCTTTGGCGCCCGTACAGCCGGTCTGATCCCATCGGAGCGCATCCTGCTCACCCCGGCTCAGTAGCACTTCGAGTTCTCGGTCGAGTTCAGGCCGGAACGCCCGTGTGGCGACGACGCAGAGTTCCCCGGCCGTCATGGGTGCAGCGTCCAGACCGGCGGCCGCCGCATTCGAGATGATTGTCGACAGCAGTCGGCCGATCGCAGCGCCCTGATCGGCGACCTCGCGGCTGGCAGCTTCGCGCTGACGCCGGAAGGTGATCGAGATTCGGCACTCGCTGCGGACTGTTGCCGATGCGCGATGCAGAGCCGTCTGCGCCATGACCTCGCGGGCGTAGTCGGGTGCGGCCGGTGCGGTGATGGCCCGGACCTCGGAGGCGATGCGCGTGCCGTTGTCGGGGACCGTCTCCACAACTACTGTCGCGCCGGCCACATTGTGTGTCGTGCCCAGGCTGGCCAGGAAGTCATCCCAGCCCTGTACCCACTCGTTGATCTGCCACTGCTCCACCAGCTCCTGGCCCTGCGGCTGGCTGGACAACACCACGGTGTAGTGGTCTTTGGCCCTCGCGTGGATCAGTCCGAACCGCTTGCCCGAACTCAACTCGTACTCGTACAGGCGCGTGTCGCCCTGGATGCCGGGCATCTGACAACGCCCCGGTACCACGCCGAACACACCCCCGCGGAATGTGTTCTCTCCTTTGCTTTGTGACCGCCAAAATGCCAGTCGCACAATCATCAACTCCCATCCGGTACGGCCGCGGCGCTGCATCAGCATCGGCACCAACAGAGCTAGGCCGATGCCGAGAATTGCGGCGGTCAGAAACAACGAGCGGAAAATCATGAACTGGAGCACGCCCACGATGAGCACGCCACCAGCAAAAATGGTTGCGCCCCAGGTCATGCCGAACAGGCCGGTGGAGCGGGGCTTCTCCCAGCGGCCGTACAGTAGGACGGCGTTGCTGCGCGGATTGCTCATCGGTAACTTCCTTCCTCAGCTGGAACCGAGGACTCAAAGCTGTCGTCAAACAACCTCTCGGAGGCCGACATCGCGGCATTGCCCGCCATCGCCACGTCACCCACCGAGGGGCCACCGGTACCGCCACTGCCAGACGATCCGCTGCCAGAGGATTGGTCGGCAGGGTTGCCTCCCCCGCCAGCCGGGGGTGCAGAGGGTGAACCGCTGCCAGCTGCTCCACCAGTTCCACCACGACCGGGGGACAGCCCTCCGCCGCCGCCGGTGCCGCCGCCACCGCCGCCACCGCCGCCGCCGGGGGGCGGGGCTCCTCCGGTGCCACCTGCGAGTCCTCCGCCTGCGCTGGGACCTGCGCCAGCAGCACCGGGTGCTGCTCCAGCCGCTGCCGCGGTCGAAGCGCCGCCTGCGGCGGCTGATGCGCCGCCGGTTGCGACCATCGTTCCGGCCGCGGCCACCACGCCTGCGGCCATCATTCCGGCCTGCAGACCGGAGCCAGCTGACATCGCGGCACCACCGGAGACCAGGCGCATCAGAACCGGAAGAACCAAGGCGGTCAACGCAAGCAGGATCAGTCCCATCAGTGCCATCTGGGCATCTTTGAGGGATTTGACGTCGTGTCCGGCCATCTTGAAAGCGACCCAGTAGACGATCGCGGCAACCGGCTTCCATAGCAGGAGCGCGATCGTCCACTTGATGAGCTTGGAGAAGGCGTCTTTGCCGACAGCGGTGCCGCCGAACGATCCGACCAGTGGGATCACGGCTACCACCACGGCCAGCATCGCCTGCCGGCCAATCAGGAGGACAGCCTGTAGCAACCCGCCCAGGATGCCGCAGATCGCGACGACAAAGGTCAGGCCCGCCCCCAAGCCTCCGACCAGATTGGCTGCGGCCAGGTTCGCGATCAGTTGTTCGTTGTTCTTGGTTCCCTGGTCGAGCATCCAGTCGGCGAGGGAGTCACTTGCTGCCGTACACACGGTGAGCACGCCACCGAACATCCATGCCCCGAACACGGTTTTCGCCAGGCTCGTGAAGGACTCTTCGGCTTCGTTCATCACCGCCTGGCGACGTGCCCGGACCAGCTTGTAGGAGCCGATCAAGATCGAGAGCGCAAGACCGTAGACCTGTAACTGCACGGTGGCACGCTGGATGTCGTTGATGACGGAGTCGTTGGCGTAGTCCGGGGTGGGGATCTTGATGAACCACGCCAGCGACAGCTGGATCATCTTCACCCAGCCCTGTGCCATCGACTTCGCGATCGCTTTGAATCCTTCGCCAGCGCTGTCTTTGATCGCGCCACCGAGCTGCTTGGCGGCCACACACCCTAGTGGGCTGGTCAGTAGCGCCACCGGATTCTTGACGCATTCCTTCACGCTGTCGCCGACGCTCGGTTCCGCAGCGGCTACGGGCAGCATCTGCGGGACTGCCGGGCTGTTGTCCAGCCCGATGGGAACACGCACGATTAGGGCCGTGGCCAGGATGAATGCGATGAGCAGCCGGCGCGGCCAGACTGTTCGGGAGGTCAGAACCATGTCGTCGACCACTTCGGGTCATCGAGGTATTCCTCGAAGTCGCTGAGTTCTGACGACACGACGGCCTCGGTCAGCTTCACCTTCCAACGGCCCTCGTCCCAGATCACGGGAATTGCGCCACCGTGGTAGACGGTGCCGTTGGTGGTCGGGAACTCATCCGGTGCCGGCAGCGGTCCGAACATCCAGCGCACAGATGCCGAGTGTTCGCTGTAGCGGTCCTCGAGGATCTGGACGGCCGCCGGAATCGTCTGGTACTGGGCCTCACTAGGTGCGTTGAGGACGATGTTCTTCAACTCGGGCGATCCGATTACGGAGCTGTCGAGGACTGCCTGCCGGACTTCGCGCGGTCCGTAGGTGACCCGCATGAGGATCTGCAGGGAGGCCAGGGCTGCGCCTTGCGGCGTGCGGCTGAACCCCGATGGCACGCCTTCGTCGCTGATCTGGGTGGGACCATCGCTGGCACTGAACGGCAGTGGTGCGCCATAGACTTTCTGCCATTCCAAGCCCTGGGGAGCTGCGATCGGCTGGCTGAGCCGCGGCGGCGAGGTCTTGGCCGTTTGCTCCAGGACGTGGCCGTGAGGGGCTGCGGGAATGCGCATACCTCGACCGATGACGTCGACATCGCTGCCGGTGTACGGAGAGCCGTCTGCTGACCCGCTCGGTAGAGGTGTCAGCGGTTCCTGTGCCGCCGTCTGCGGCGCAACCGGTGGCCGGGTGCTGTCGTCGCTGCTGAGCAGCCCAACCCCGGCCAGGATGGTCGACACAACGACGACAACCCCGACCGCCACCCACACACGGGGGCGCTTCCACCAGGTCTTGCGGGTGGGGCTTTCGAGATCGGTCATGCCTGGTAGCGCCACGGCGCAGTCTCCCTACTAGTCGGATTCCGGAAGGTGGATCATGTCGGCGGGCGGATCAGCCAGCGCCTGTACGCGATTGGTGGTGTTGTCCACAGGGGGCAGTTCGAGCAACCAGTCCCCGCCGGCCACCCACTTCACGTCCGCGGTGGTCTTTGTGATCGAGTCGTCCACCTGGCGGGTGATGATCCCCACGGTCGCTCTGTCCGGGGCGTAGGACTCGACGGTGTAGCCGATCACCTTCGGAGCTTGGTCCTTAGGAACAGGCTGGGTGATCGACAACTGCACCCGGTTGATCGACCACTGATCGCGTGCCGCGGAGGGGACGACAAGGGTGCCGACCACGTTCGGCCAGGTGGTGTCGTCGGCAACTGACATCCGAATCGTCGCCGAGATAGCGGCCAGAGCCGCACCTGCACCCGTGTGGGCATAGCCGGTGGGGACAGCCTGATAGCGGTTGTTCTTCGGCCCTTCCTCAGCGCACGGAACCTTCACCCCTGCGAACGATGTCCACACGACGTTGGTCGGCGGGTCCGTTGGGGCCGGCGTCGCCGACGACGGCGAGGTCGTCGTGGATTCCGCGCCGCATCCGCTCAGAAGGCATGTCCCCAATACCGTGACGAGAGCTATCAGAACGACAGCAGCGCCCCGGCGATGCCGGATGCCGAACTGGCCACGATCAACCCGATGATGACCCCCAACGGTGTATCGGGCGGGTCGGAGGCGGGATGGTCTTGCACATGCCCCATCTGCCCGGCAATCCAGAACAACCGGGCTATGGCGGCAATGCAGATCAGCCACATGATCCAACCCAGAAGCAGATTGAGAGGTTCGGTGACGTCCTTGGGAAGGTCGCTCCCGGCCGCCAGGGTGTGCAGGGCGAGCATTCGTGGGTCCTTTCATTAGCCGGTGAGTCCCCCGACGAGCCCACCGGCCACTGCGATGATGACGCAGCCGATGCAGGTCTTGGCGACCTTGGTGGCAGCCTCCGAATCGGCGGTGCCCTGGTGCTTGTCGAATCCGAACTTGCCGCCCGCGATGAGCAGGGCGGCGACTGCGGCCAGGCACGCACCCCAGCCGACCCAGGAGACGAGAGTCATGAACTTCTCTGAACCGGGAGGTGCGGTGGGGTTGACCTGGAAGTCAACTGCCAGCAGCTGCGCCTGGGTGATGAGATTGCCAGTTGTCATGGTGTTCCCCTTGATGGTTAGACGACCGTCACTGACGGGTCGCTCAGTTCGGCAGCACGATCGGCTGCCAAGTCCTCACAGATCTGGAGTCCCACTGCGGCAATGGGACTCGGCACGGTTGCGATGACGCCGTCGGCGGTCTTCTGGGTTGCTTTGACGCCGTCGGCGGGCCGCCAGGTCGGTAGCTGGCGGTGCAGGAGCGGGATCAAGGACTTCACCCACGGGATGCGGTAGGAATGAGGGGCAAGCTCCGAGACGGTGCCTGCGTAACGAACCACGTCCTTGTTCGGCCGGCCCGGATGAGCGGCCACCGTGATCAACCCGCACACAGTGATTCCCGTCGGGGCCGATTCGTCTGATGACGCGCGCAGAACGTCGGCGGCGGCTGCGATGCCGCTCATGTGCTCGCGGGCGACGATCAGCACACGGCGGGTGGTCAGCGGAGACGTCGGCCACTGTCGTCCTGTATCGGCGGCAGGCGCCCACATCCTGGCCAGCGTGGTGGTCCCGGCGCCACCATGAGCGCCCATGAGCGCGAACAGCGGTGGGAACTCGCCTGTGATCGGCAGAGGTTCGGTGCGGACCCCGATCATTGCGACACCACCGAACGGCGATCAGCTTGTGTGCGTGAGCTGGTCTGTTCGGCCAACTCGGCAACCGCGTCCCAGGTGCGCTCGGACAGGGCGTTTTGCCTCTCCACGCCTAAGGCGGTGCCCTCACCCAGGACCGGGTCGTAATCGACTGCAACGACGGCAGCGACCTTCCCGGTCAGTGCGTTCTGCATGAGTTCGGTCAGCGCGAGGTGATTCAAAGTGGGCACCTGGCACGCGATGACCAGCACGGTATCGGCCAGCAGGCCCATCGTGTCCCAGCAGTCGAACACCTCCCGCGCCCGGTTCAGCAGGTCAGGCCGGGGGCTGACCACGAGGACCGGTGTCACGGCCTCGGGCAGCGGTTCGAGGTGTAAGGACTGCGCCACGCTGAATGCGCGAGCACCGGCATCGACCACCGGAACCCCTCGTCCGGTGGTCGATACCTGCTCGAGCACTGTGCCCAGCGCAGTGCCCTCGTCTGGTGCCCATAGCGTGGCTCCCCGTGCGGAGATCCACTGGCGGTACTCAGGAACAGTGCTCACGCCGAATCGCCGGGGAATGTCGGTGTCGTTCCCGGACAGGCTGACCCACCACGACCTCTCCCCCAGGTCGTCAGCACGGTATTCGGCGAGAAGAGCGGCAAGCACGGAGGTGCCCACTCCACCACTGGTCCCGCATACCAACACGGGTCGGTCGCGGACCGGGATTTCCTGAGGTGTGCTCGGACGAGTGGGGACTTCGATCAAGGATCGAGGTCCGGTCTCGGTCAGCCATGACGATGCCGAGTCGTTCATCTGCGTGTACTCCTGTTCGGTCGTTGCCGCGTCAGCGCCTTACCGGCGTGGTGCGGGCTTGCTGTGCTGAGGCCACTCCACGTGCAGACCGGGAATGGCCTTGTTCAGATCGCTGACCGCCTGCTTGGTCACCTGCTGGACCTGCTTCTGTACCTGCGGTGCAGCAGAGCCCAGCACGGCATACGGCGCTTGTGCCTGCTCTGCTGACCAGCCGGTGTGCAGCGTGTGCCCACCAACATCGACCGAGGCACTCACATCGCCGCCGGAGGTGACCGTGTAGTTCATGGCCGGCAGACCGACCCTCTTCGCTTCCGCTGCTGGAAGGTTCAGCTCGAACTGATTGACCCCGGGCGCGGTCTTCTCGGGGGCCGGCGCTTGAGGGGCCGGGGGCTGTCCCGGGAATCGGGGCTGGTCGGGATTGGCCCCGGGGTCACCCGCGCCGAGGGCATGGGCGATGAGTCCGCCGGCCAGACCGCCTGCCAGTCCACCGGCGACAGCTGCCGGAATGCCCAGCGCCGCAGCACCCGCCGCGGCACCGATGCCAGCGCCACCGGCAACGCTGGCCGGGTTGCCGGCAGAGATCGCGCCGCCGATGACGCCGCCGATCACCGCACCTCCGGCACCGCCGACCACTGCGGCAGGTACACCTGCGACAGCAGCACCGGTCACGCCTCCAGCTGCGACACCGATCACCGTGGCAGCTGCCTGGCGGGAAGCCTGGTCAGCAGGCACTCCGACAGAAATCAGTCCTTGGGCGATCTTCGCTTCGGTGTAGGCGGCCCACTCGTTGATCGACGTGACATCACGGCGGGACATCCCCTCAGGAATGTCGGTGATGTAGTTGCCGATGCGGATCTTCTCCGGCGGGGGTGCGATCGGACGGACTGGAGCAGTCGGCCGGGGCGGGCCGAGAGGGGCGGTCGGTACCGGGCTGTAGTGATCGTCGTACTGCGGCGTCACCAACGGCTGGTACGGGGCTTCCTGCGGAGGGGCCGGAAGGGTGCCGGGGCGGGGCGAATAGGTCACCGGAGGTGCGGGTGCCGGTGCAGGTGCGGGGGTCGTGCCACCCTGCTCGGGTACAGCCGGAGTCGTCGTGCCGCCTTGCTCGGGTGCCTCCGGGGCGGACGGGGTTGCGCCGCCCTGCTCGGGAACAGCCAGTGCTGGGCCAGCGGCGAGGCCGGAGGCCAACGCTGCGGCGGCGACTGCAGCAGCCAGCAAACGGCGGTTGGTCGACAGCTGTGACCTTCTGTCGTAGCGGTGTTTCGCGGTCATCTTGTTATGGGGTCCTTTCGAGTTGATCGATAAGCAGCCCAACGTGATTCGTCGGATCGCTCAGGAAGGGTCCTTCTTGATGGAGGCAATCCAGGTCTTGCCGCCGGCCTGGATGGTTTGAATGAGTTGGGGGTAGACAATGGGCTGTTCCCCAGGCCGGTTCTCGGTGAGCTGCACCGCGTGCAGGCCGTTTCCTAGGTCGGTGATGCGCAGGCAGTGTGTGGTGTCGGCCGGCAGAGCGTCGATGCTGGCTTGCAGTGCCTGCGTGGTTCCGACGCCCGTGGGCGTCGCCACCGCACGTGCCCGCTCTCCGGACCGATCGACGTAGTAGGCGTAGTCAAAGGCCTTAATGACTCCCGGGCCTGTCGTCTGATTGCCCGCATCATTACCTGTGGTTACCGGGCCGTCCACGTCTTCAGGGCACTCGTCGTCACTGGCGGCCGTTGCCGTGCCGGTGTCGGCGAGAACAGCCGCCGGATCTGTTTGTGTTGGAACTTCGTTCGCGTCACCGAACTCCATCCCGAGCCCCACGCCGAGAGCGACAACCACAATGGTCGATACGGCCGCGGCGCCGACCAGTACATTGCGAGACGGCTGCTTGCGCTTTCCCCGCAAACGACTCCGGCCTTTGGCTTTGCCACGTCTGACCGTGCGGTGCTGAGCGGAGGGAACCTCAGTGTCGGCCTCGTCCAGGGCGTCGCCATCGCCGCCATCAAACAGGTCGAGGTGGGCTTCTTCGTCTCCGGTAGGTTCGGGCGGGCCAGAGACATTCGGCGCATCGGCGAAGGCAAGCCAGCCCCACTCGTCCCCGAGCGGTTGCTCGCTCGGTTGTTCATCGTCGGGGTCGGCGATCTTTCCTGCTGCTCGCAGATCGTCCGCCAAGAGCTGTGCGGGAGTGCCACCTGGATAGGCCCACGCCGCGATCGTGGCGAACCACTTCGCTTCATTCTTGTTGTGAGTTGTCAACAAAATTCTCCTCTACCCCTTTCGGGATAAGAGCCGGATGCACAAGGTCACTCGGCGCTAGGAACAGGTGTCGAAGGCGAGGTGGGATCGTCGGCGGGTTCGGGATTCGGCGGCACACCACTTCCAGCACCGTCGCCACTGGCGTCGGCGGCATCCGCCGATTCCTCAACGGCTGACGTGGAGACCGGCGCTGTTGTTGTCGAGGTGTCCGGAAGGGTTGGAACGACGGCGGGCGATGGAGCGCTGCTGGTGTCTGGAGAGAAGAGTGTGTCGCCAGTTGACCCGGGCGTCAGCGGCTTACCTGCGATGTCGGCGGCCAGCGCTGCGAACCATGCGGCGGTGTACGACGCGGCGGAGACGCCTGCGGTGGTGGAGGCCCGAGATCCGTAGCTGGTGTGCTGTTGCGCTGTCTGCCAGTAGCGCACCAGGTTCGACACATCGAGCAGCTCGGAGTTGTCCGTCAGGTTCTGTTTGACGGCGGTGAATGCCTCGTCGGCCCACCGGCTGACCGTGGCCGGCGGCACCAGCTTCACAGTGGCTTCGAGTGCCTTGGCTCCCAGCATTGCCAACGCAGCAGGCGGGTTTGCCAGTCCGGTTGTCGCAAGTGCGGCGATGGTGGCCGGATTCAGTACCTCCTTGGCCACGGTGATGACCGCGTTGAGTCCGATCGTTCCGACCTTCACCAGCGCGTTGAGCGCATCGCTGACCGAGGGCACCGGAGTCCGGGGATCGGAGGCGACTGCCAATCGCTGGGAGATCGACTGTGCTGGCTGGTATGTCAGCTCGTCCAGCGATTCGCCCTGGACATCCTCATTCAGCACCGGGACCACGGTCTTGACGGTGGTCAGTGCCAACGCCTCGGCCAAGGACGTCAACGTTTGCACCGGATCGTCCTGGTTGAGCTTGCTTTGTCCCACGATGTTGGTCACGAGATGGACGACGGGTGCATCAGCGGGAGCGTCACAGGCCAGATCGCCGCTCTGGCAATGGGATGCGACCCGACCAGTCAGTTCGCCATAGTCGCTGACGGTATCCGTTGTGGGACCGATGCCACCGCCGGTAGGCATCGGCTGGTTGAGGGTGGGCACCGACTGCAACGACTCCCCAGTGGTGCCAGGCGCAGGATCAGGACGGGTGGCCCCCGCCCGGCCAGGGAACAACGGGGCACCAGCAGGCCGAGTTGGATCGCCGAACAGTGACACCCCTGCGACTCGGTCGGCGGAAATCGGGCCGCGGCCTTGCCCTATATCGCGGGCGACTCGGCCCGCAGCAAATGCGCCTTGCGAGTATCCCGTCAACGCGAACTGAGTGTCCTCGCAGCGATCTGCGACCTGCTTGATCATCGAGTTCGTACGGTTGATCGCGGCCGTGACGGACTGGTCGAACGTCATCGACGAATTCCCCACTGCACCGCCGAAACCCGCCGGATACGGGACGTAGGCGCGTTGGACCAGCGAGCCGGCCATCGTCATCAGCGGTTTCATCACTGACGACAGGAACCCGGAATCGGTGGTCGGACTGGCGTCGGCCGTCGACTGGCCCGTGCCCTGAACTCCCAGGACGTACAGGCTCGGGCAGGCCCCCGCCGCTTCGGCAGGAGCCTGCGCAGTAATCAATCCTCCGACCGCCAGCGACACCGCCAGGCCCGCGGCGGAACCGCGCCGCACCCACGCCCGACTCACTGCGCCAGGCTTTCTGCGAGCTTGCGGGGAATGAGCGGATGTCCCAGGTTGCAATGGGGTGTTTCAAATGCCGTCACCATCGGTAGGCCAGTGACACACACGTAGCCTGATGGACGGCATGGGCACAGATAAGTTGCTGTGCCGCTAACAATTTCGGCGACCGAGATAGCGCCCCCATACGGTGGGAGCGCAGTCTGTCGCTGCGAAGGAGTGAAGCCGTACACGAGTCCTCGCTCTTGGATAGAGAGACTCGATTCGGTTACGGCGCACGAATGATCCAGGCTGCGGATAGCCGCTACCCATACACCTCACGTAGCATGCGAAATGTCGGACTCGTGGTCGTACCACATCGAGTCGGGCAATGAACTGGGAGTCCTCGTGGGCGGGATGAGGCGAGACGGCCAAATCTAGGCCTCACCTCGCTCACGAGGCTCCTACAGGCGTTGTGCTGGTGCTACTCCTCCCCTGCTCTGACGACACCACGACGGCAAACCTTCGAGGTTGCCGGCCATCTGGTGCGGAGCTGCCACAGACCGCCCAGATAGACGCTTGAAATGGTGTGAATGGCAGGAGCGAGTGCCAGAAACTGCGCCCCCAGGTGAAACAACGCCTCGTGCCCCTTCTCGTCGCGAACCAATGCGGGAGCAGGACTTCCGACGTCGAAGCGTCGCGTGCTCCCGTTTTGTGTCGCGACCGGACTCGGGTCTCCAGAGTCCGGGAACATCCACCCCGGTGCCGGGGTGCGCGTTGTGGAGCTGATGTTAGCACCGGCCCCCACGTTCGCAATCCTGTGTTTCCACATGCTGCGATCGTAGGTCAGCGACTCAAGTTGTGCAATTATTGGGCGCATGTTTTGGGTTCGACCTGCTTGGGCGCGCCGTGTGTAGGCGGGAAGATTGCGGTACTGCTCCGCAATCCTGGGGCGTTGATCCGACTCAGAGAGGTGCTCACATGCCCCGCGCCGGTGTGCACGGCTTCTCGGCGGCAGCTCTTCGCCGGACCATGTCTCGCGCCGGCATCTCGACCGACGAGCTGGCAGAGCTGATTGGTGTTGCCCGCCAGACGGTCTCCGCCTGGCTCAACAACGTCACCGTGCCGAGTCCCGGATCGCTGGCGAAGGTTGCTGACGTACTTGAGGTCGAAGTCGCGGAGTTCACGCCGTCTGCTGCCGGAGACCCGTCGCTGGTGGACCTCCGCGTCCGAGCGGGGCTCTCGCAAACGGCTGCCGCGGAGGCGATGGGGGTGTCGCGCACAGTCCTAGGGGTCGTAGAGCGTGGGCAGCGTAAAGAACTGCCGGCCACGCTCGCTGACGCGATGGCCTCGACGTATGGGGTCAAGCCGGGGGAAGTGGATGCGGCGTGGGAAGTCACTCTCGAGGCACGTAGGCAGCTCCTGGAAGCGCGGGCGGCGGCACGCCGTAGGCGCAACTGACCGGCGCAATTTTTCGGCTACGTTGGGAAGTATGATCACAAACAGACTCACGCTCCTCGGCGTGTCTGCACGCCCAGCGGTTTCTGGTACGCATAATTAGCAGCATGACTGAATCCTCAGCATCTCCGCGGCGCCGGCCCGGTCGTCCGTCGAAGGGGCCGCGGGAAGTCGTGAAAGCGCTCGTACCCGCGCCGTTGAAGGAGGCCGCCGCCGAACGCGCGGGTGCACAAGGACTCAACCTCAATGACTACATCCAGCAGCTCATCGCTCGCGACGTCGCAGCGGGAGCAGGAGAACAACTAACCCTCTTGGAGGTCCAACTCAAGCAAGCAGGCTGAGAAGAGCTACTCAGACAACTTCAAACGAGGAGAACTTTCCCTAGATAGACGAAAACTCCCTAGCTGCCACACCAGGGAGTTCGTCGTAGAGGCCAAGCGCCAACTTGGCTGAGGGTCAACCCGGGAGGAAATTCTCCACCCAAATTGAAAGGGTTCAGTCTTTTGCGGGACTGCACTCAGGATAGCGCGTACCCACGGTACGAGGCTAGTTCTGACATCAGCGTGTCGGTCGACGCGTCCTCTGATGAGACGCGATGGGCCGAGTTATTCAGGATCTTGCTTGATCCAGGGACGACCGCGTACGCGCTCGCCCCCACTGATCGTGCAAACGCGCCGGTCAAGGTCAATTCCGGCGATGCTGTAGACCTCATGACGGAGGCCGAACGAGCAGGTGCCGGCCAAGCTATCTGGGCTGTCGTCGCGCCGTTGAGGGCTGACCTATTGGTCCTAGACATCGACGAATGCGCCGACGAGGTCTGGCCGACGATCCGTGATGCCGCGGCCGACGTCGGAGCTGGCATCGTTCATTGCGCGACGTCAGGCCGCCCGAACTGCCTGCATGCGGCGCTCACCGTTCCAACTCCCCACGCCTATGCCCGGCTGAAGGAGATCTTCGCCGACCTTCGAGAGCGCCACGCCCCCTACTTACCTGCTGGCGCAGCAATCGACGTCCGTGGACGTAAACCGATACGCCTGCCAGGTAGTGCTTCACTCAAAGGACACGGACACTGCACCGTCGTTGACGAGTACACCCTTGCCCCCATCACGGCTATTGAAGCGGTCAAGCGAGCGGTAGATGCCGCCGCCGACGACGACACCCAGCCCGCAACGCCTGGTGGTACTGCCGAGGTGACGCCAGTGCTCCTCCCCTCCGATGACCACTCGGAGAGCCAAGGGCTGCAGTGGGAATCACCTCGAGCTTGGCGGGCTCGGCAACGAATGTCGCCCGACGAGTGGCGGAAGCTCAACACGACGAATCCCGCAGATCGCTCGATGGCGGCCACTGAAGCAGCTTGGCTCCTCTGGCGACACGGTGTGCGATCCTTCGCAGCGGCCCGCTGGTGGTACGAACACCTACCCGCATTTGCCAAGTTCCGGGACAGGGACGTCGATGCCCATCGCAAAGCGGGCCGACGTGGCCCTATCAGGTGGGAGGCCTGTCAGCAGCACTGGCAATCAATTGTGCGGCGCGCCCGCGCACATCGGCCAGCGATCCCTGCGTCCGACCAGTCCGTTATCGACGCGGCCCTAGAAGAGATCAGCTGGTGGCCAGAAGCTGACCTCGCGGCCGCCGCTGCGGTTATCGTCCACCAGCGTTACCGAGACGGGCACGGCATCACCGCTCGCCCAGTCGCACGGCGCGACTTGTCGACCTGGCTGCATCTATCGGACGGGACAGCGGCGAGGACCCTCCAGGAGCTTGTTCGTCGCGGCCTGCTCGTCCTCGTTGAGCGGTGGCCGGCGGGCAACCCCCGGCACGCGAACCTGTACACCCTCGCTGTGCCAAGTCGTATTTACCGGGGGAAAGTGGCCCATGACGTCACAAGCCCCCGGGTCCGCCCCACCCTCACCCACCCTCTGTGGGCACAGCTGGGCCACACCTGTCGCCGCGTGTGGGCAGCCCTGCACACTCTCCCCTCCCCCACGACCTCCCGCATCGCGACAGTGCTCGCTCTGCCCGTCGGGGACCAGACCTACGGAGTGCTCCGATCCCTCCACCAACTGGGCGAGCACGGCCTCGTCCAGCGCACAGGTCGCGGGAGAGGGACGCGGTGGGTACTAGGCGCTACGACCCCCGATGACGCCGCCGCCACTTGCGGCGCTCTCGACCGCGCACGGCAGATCAGCGCGCTAGTCGTAGCGGAGCGCCGCTGCTGGCACGCTGAGTCTCGCTCGGAACAAGACCGGAGCAGACGAGGACTGGAAGTGCTGCGGAGACGCCTCACGCACGCTGACGCGCTCCCTGGCATGGTGCACGCATTCACAGCGCGTACAGAGTCGTCATCACAGCGACGATCGGGTAGCCGGTACCGGCGAACAGTGCGTGACGGCCCTGGTTAGTCTTCCAGCGGAACGAAGCGGCCGATGTGGAGAAGGCTGCCGACCGCGCCTGGATAGCGGCGGATGTGGAAGCGGACGCGAACCCAGTTGCCATCAGGTCCGAGCAACTCGACGACCATGGGGATCTCGAGGTCGTCTTGACCTGCTTCGAGGACCTTCTTGGCACGGGCGAACTCATCGAAGGACTCCGGGTTGATGAGGTTGCCGGGAAGCGGTGCGTCGGGATGCCGCGTCAGGTAGTGCTCAGTGGCCGATTCCGCGATGTAGTTCGGTCGGGGCGAGACCCAATAGATCAGAGCTGGGATTTCAGGTTCGCCAGGCACACGGCGGTACGCCACCAACACTGTTCCTGGGGCACTGCCAGTTTCGCCACGCTGCTCATCGCCGCTAGGGAGCTTCAGCGCAGTTAGAGGCGCAATTTGTGGTGGTTCGGTATCTGTCACGTCATGGAACAACCCACGTACCTCGGAGCCATCCGAGCCGGCGTTGCTCCGGGCCAGGCCGCGCCACGCCATCAAGTGGGTGTCGTCGTGCAGCACTGTGAGCCGGCCGGAAAAATGTGTACGAGTTCCGTCGTTGAGGCACAGTTCAGCCAGCTCATTGAGCGCGTCGAACTGAGCGACTTTACGGAGGAACTGTCCCGGATCGCGATCCTGCCCGAACCCCTCTGGGCTGATGGACGACATCATGTAGGACTCAAGGGTGTGCCGGGCCACTAGGGACTGCACATCCCAGTTCACTGACGCAATGGCACGTTCGGGAGTCAGTGCCGCATCAGGCTTGCCTACCCAGGTTTTGATCCCATAGACCTCGCCCTCGAATCCGAGCACCGGCCGCATCACGACCCGCCGAGGACCAAGCCGTCCGTGCTCGACTCGGTCGAGTCCCTCACGCGAGGTACGGACCTCGGCGATGAGGTCTTCGATCATGTCCAGACCGTCGCTGCGCGTCATCGTGCGGACCGAGGTCCAGTCTCGGGGCTCCCCCTCCTTGAAGACGATGGATGCGCTCGGCGCAGGCGCCAACGTCTCGATGAGATACCAGGTCATTACGCCCTCCCCCGCGGAGTTGCCACGATCCTGAACGGTTCGGGCCGTAACGTTGCCCGCTCGCGCAGGCGTAGCTCGAATGGCTTATTGACGGTCAGTCTGAACTGTGAGAGTAGCGATCCAATCAGCAGGGTTGTCTCATGGATCGCGAACTGGCGGCCAATACACGATCTCGGGCCGGTTCCCCACGGCGCGAAGAACTCTGGTGAACTGGCAGTCAACCTCGTGTTTAAGAACCGATCAGCGCGAAACTCTCCGGCGTCCGATCCCCACGCTGCTGGGTCGCGCTGTGCGGCGAGGCTGAGGACGAACACCGCTCTGCCGGCGGGCACCAGGTAGCCGCCGAGCTCCTGGTCAGAGCGAGCGATACGGAAGAACCCCGGTGCAGGAGGGTACAGCCTCAGACACTCGTTTATCAGAGCCCGGATTCGGCGCAGTCGTACAACTTCGTCGTAGTCCAGCACCCTGTTCCCGCTCAGTTCCTCGGCGACGATCAGATCGCCGACACGCGGATCGGCGGCCAGGTGGTACAGGGCAACCTCCAGAAGGGCAGCCGTTGTTTCATGGCCGGCGGCGAGGAAGGTCAGCACCTGGTCTCGCACATTGTCGACGGGCAGCAACTGCCCTGTCTCCGGGTCCCGCGTGGTCAGCATGAGCCCGAGGAGGTCATTGTTCTGAGCAGAACCGTCCTTCTGTCGACGCTCGATGATGCTGTCTACGAACCCGCGCACGTAGTTGACGTCGCGGCGAATGCCCGGTGCGGCGAACGCGGCTCGGAGCGGACCGACAATCGGCAGATCGTTGGTCGACTCGCTTGCCCACGCCAGGACTCGGCTCAACGCTGCAACGAACTCGTCGGTCCCTTCTGGCGCGGCCTCGTGGTCACCGAGTAAACCCATCGGGGTCGAGAATCCTGCCCGCCCTATGATTTCCAGCGTTGCGGCGGTCATATCGCCATGTACGTCGACGTCCGGGTTCTTCTCCCATTTGATCGCCAGATCATCAGCCACGGTCTGCATGGCGCGGTGGTACGAGCGCATAGCTGCCTGGGAGAAACCGGGAGTCAGAATCCGTCGAGCTTGCCCCCATAGAGGATCGCTGGTTCGTGCAGTGAAGAGTCCGGAGGTGACGATCTCGCGGAGCTTCGCCAGAGGACCAACCAGCACCCGGCCCCATGCCTGCTCGTTCAGGGTCTCCTTGGCAAGCTCTGCTCCCCCCACAACGACTAGCCGATCTCTGAGCAGCAACCGCTGGAAGATAGGCCCCAGCTCTCGCGCAAGTTGAGCCTCATGCTGTGTCGGCCTGCGCCGATCGACAGACCTCACGTCCCCCAAGAGCGGCACCCGTCCCGAGGGATGAGGCAGCTCACTCAGTGTCTTCGCGTGCATTGGGCCGAGTCTTCCATGCGACGCGGAGGTGATCGAGAACAAGATCAAGATCTTCTGCGGTCGGCAGTTGCAACTGGGACTGCGCAACCAGCATGCCGTCAGTACAGCATGCCAGCCAGCTGTCAATGCAGCCTGACGGCACGACGCGTAGCTGTAAAGGCGGCACAGCTCAACACGGCACTATGGCGACGCGGCACTACAGCACTGCAGCAGTACAGCTATCTGGCGACGCGGCACTACAGCACTGCAGCAGTACAGCTATCTGGCAACACGGCACTACAGCACTGCAGCAGTACAGCTATCTGGCAACACGGCACTACAGCACTGCAGCAGTACAGCTATCTGGCAACACGGCACTACAGCACTACAGCAGTACAGCTATCTGGCAACACGGCAGTACAGTAGTACAGCAACGCGGCAGTACAGCAATACGGCGCGTCGTCTTGAAACGAGGCGGTAGCGAGGCATAACCTCAGTTCAGCTAGGTGATTTCCGGGTAGTGCGGCAGTACAGCCGCCCAGCTAGCCAGCTAGCTGGCAATGCGGCAATCCGGCGGGTTGATTCGGCTAGGCCGTCTCGGAGCAAGAGGTTCTGTATGCGTGACGCAGCCCAAAGGGCTGGCTGTCACTACAGCAATACAGCAATACAGCAAGGCAGCAGCGAAAAAAGGAGATGTCACATGATCGTGTCGGTGGTGAACACGAAGGGGGGAGTGTCGAAGACGACGACGAGTGTCTTCCTGGCGTCCGAACTCGCGCGGCGGGAACCCGACCGCCAGATTGTGCTCGCTGACTTGGACAAGCAGGGATCGGCGACGGAGTGGGCGGACCGCGCCCACGACAACGGAGACCCCTTTCCGTTCAAGGTCATCGTCAGCAATGTGAAGCGTCTACCGCGCATTGCTCAGGAGATGGGTCCGGAGGCGGCCCTGTTTATCGACACGCCACCTGGAGACAGTGCCGTGATCCAGGCCGCGATTGAGATGTCGGATTTTGTCATCGTCCCGACTCAGGCAGCCGGGCTCGACCTCAGCCGTGTGTGGGAAACGCTGCCGGTGATCACCACGCAGATGTACGCGGTTCTCATCACATCCGCGCGCCTGGGTACCAAATTGCTGACAGACACGATCGCGACCTTGGAAGAGCAGGGAATCTCTCGGTTCGACACGATCGTGCCCCTTCGGGAGCACATTCGCACTGCATACGGCCTCCGTCCGCCGCACGACGTGGCCTATAGCGACGTTCTGACCGAAATGCTTGAGGCATTGAAAGAGGAAGTGGAATGAGCATCAAGAAGCCCAACCCCAAGGCCAACCTGGTGCCACGTCAGCCAGCGGCCTCCGAATCGGCATCGTCGATGTCGCCCCGGAAGGTACCCGTTTCAGCCACCTTTCAAAGTCCGACCTCAGCTCGAACGAAGCTCACGCATCGGCTTGACCCGGATCTGCATCTCAGGTTCAAGCTCGCGACCACGGCTGCCGGCACCACGATGGACGCCGTCCTCGAGGAGCTCATCGCGGACTGGGTTCGCCAGAACGAGCACTGACATTCCAAGGAAGCGGCCCTGGTGGTGATTGCAGCACCACCAGGGCCTCGTAGCGAGTCCGACGTTCCTGATGCGCCCAGTGAAGGCCATCCCGATCTCGTTGATGTGCGCTGAGCCGTTCCCCTAGGTGCGCGCACGCATCACATAGGCAGGCGAGATACACGGGCACGAGCTGTATTGCTGTATTGCTGTATGACAGGCAATGGGTGAGTCTCCGCTGCGCTGCGCTGCGCTGCGCTGCCGCTCTCCCGTCCCAGCCGGTTGCCACGTCGGCGATTCCGGCGGGGGAGGGGTGGAAGGTAGGGGGGCTCCTGGAAGCATCTGCTGGATTTGATTCAGAACCACAAACCCGCGTTCGTACATTCGTTCGATCATGCGTTATGCTGAGCGCTGGATGGGATGCGTGGACGAACGGGAAGCGTTCCGCGCATCCCATCCACATTTCGTAGAGCGAACCGCCGGCGGATCGGCGTGTGAGGCATCGAGGTCGAGCATGTGGGAGTCGTGGCCCGATCAACGGACCCTACGACTGTTCGTCCCGCCCGGCCTGTCGTCGTGGACATGGTGCGGCTCGACCCCAACTGCGGACGCCCGTACGGCGGCTCACGAAGATCGGACTGCTGTCGACGGTCTGTTCGGGTGCGAGCCGGAAAGCACCGTGTCCGCCGGGTGGTGGCAGACAGATCCTCTGCTGTTGGCAGGTGCATACGGTCTATGAGGCGAGGGATCGGTAGTTGGCAAGACAGCCCCGTGGTCGACTCCTACAGGGAGATAGTCGATCACGGGGCTGGCTGCGGTGCCCTACCTATACGGGGGCATTCTGTCGGCGAGTATTCGCCACCCAGGAATGTGACGGTCGACGATGTGTCGCGGATGCGCTATTTGACCAGCATTCCTGCATCCAGGGGCATCGAGATGCCGGTGATGTACTTCGCGTCGTCGGAGACCAGGAACAGGGCCGCCCGCGCGATATCTTCGGGTTGGAAGACCGTCACCGGAAGCGCATGTAGCGTCTGGGATGCTTCCTCGAAGTCGGCCTTGGTGGGGTTCTCGAGGTCGGGCCGGAAAATCTTGAACAGTTCGTCGTTCATGATCATCGGGGTGTCGACCTGGGAAGGGTGAATCGAGTTCACTCGGATCGAATGCGGGGCGAGTTCCTTTGCGAGGGTCTTCATCAGGCCGTAGACCCCGATCTTGGCGGAGGTGTAGGGACCGAGTCCGGCGTGCGTGTAGAACGCTGCGATCGAGCTGGTCAGGACCATCGATCCCCCCTCGCCGGTAGCGATCAGGTGGGGAATGGCGGCCTTGGTGGTGGTGAACACCCCGGTCAGGTTGACTCCGATGACGTCGTCCCACAGCTCGCGGCTGGTCTGCTGAATCGGGGTGGGGCCGGGGGCGATACCGGCGTTGGCGATGACGATATCGAGACGCCCGAGTTCGGTGACGCCCCGCTCAAGTGCGGCGTTCACGGCGTCTTCGTCGCGGACGTCGACCTGGGCGATGACGACCCTGCGGCCGAGGTCTTCGATCATTTTTCCGGTTTCGGCGAGTTCGTCGGCCGAGCCGAGGGGATAGCCGAGCTTGAAAGGGGCGTCGGAGTCGGCGATGTCGAGGGCGATGATGTCGGCACCGGCCTTGGCAAGTTCTACGGCGTGGGCTCGGCCTTGTCCGCGAGCGGCACCGGTGACGAAGGCGACCTTGCCGGTGAGGTTCCGATCGGTCATGGGTAGAGCTCCTTCTCAGGGGGGTGGGCGATCAGTGGTCAAAGAATCCGTACGAGCTTCTTGTTGGCGAATTCGTCGAGTCCGTACCGCCCCAGCTCACGTCCGATGCCGGAGTTCTTGACGCCGCCGAAGGGCAGGTCGGGGGCGCTGCGGATGGTCGTGTTGATCCCGACCATGCCGACGTCGAGGCGGTTCGCTACCGCGTGGGCTTGCTGCTCGTTGTCGGTGAAGATTGCACTGCCGAGTCCGTACGGGGAGTCGTTGGCGAGGTCGATCGCCTCGTCCACGGAGTCGGCTTTGTAGAGAACGGCCACGGGACCGAAGAGTTCTTCGTGGTAGGCGCGCATGTCCGGTGTGACTCCGGACAGGACGGTGGCGGGATAGTAGGCGCCGGGACCGTCGGGGATTTGCCCGCCGAGATGCAATACCGCGCCTTTGGCGACGGCATCATCGACCTGAGCTGCGAGATCGGCACGTGCGTCGATGGAGGCCATGGGACCGAGTCGGGTGTTCTCGTTCATTGGATCCCCCGGGTGCCACTGCTCGACCTTCTCGACGAAGGAGGTGAGAAAGTCGTTCCACATCGAACTGTCGATGATTATCCGCTTCGATGAGGTGCAGGCCTGCCCGGCGTTCCAGAACCGGCCGGTCACCGCGGCGTCGACGGCACGGGTGAGATCGGCACCCGGCAGGACCAGGAGAGGATCTGATCCGCCGAGCTCGAGAACGCACTTTTTCAGGTGTCGGCCGGCGAGGGCACCCACGGCGCTGCCGGCTTTTTCGGATCCGGTCAGCGATACGCCCTGCAGCCGTGGATCGGCGATCATCGTGGCGACCTGGTCGGTGGTGACGAAGGTGTTCTGGTACACCCCGTGTGGGGCGCCGGCTTCATCGAGAATTTCGGCGATACGGAGTGCCTGCTGGGGGCAGGAGCCGGCGTGTTTGAGCAAGATGGTGTTGCCCAGCAGTAGGTTCGGGGCTACGAAACGAGCAACTTGGTAGTAGGGAAAGTTCCACGGCATGATGCCCAGCAGTACACCGATCGCAGTGGTGCGTACGACCGCGCGGCCAGTGCCAGCGATGTCGAGGGTCTCGTCGTCGAGCAGTTTGGGGCCGGTCGTGGCGTAGTACTCGTAGATCGAAGCGGAGAGCTCGACTTCGCCTTTCGCCTGAGCGATCGGTTTGCCCATTTCGAGGGTGGTCAACTCGGCCAGTTCCTGCACATGCCGACGGTAGAGTTCGGCGGTCCGGGCCAGCACTTCGGCGCGCTGTGACAGATCGGTTGTGCGCCAGCGTCGGTAGGCTTCGTGGGCTGTGGCCAGGCTTTGCTGCGCTTGCTGATCGGTGAAGTTCGCGAATTCCCGCTCGAGGTTTCCGGTGGCCGGGTTGACCGTTGCGTACGTAGTCATTGCTCGTCTTTCATTGACGGAGTCGAGCGGGACGGTCCGCCTCGTCCATGCGGACCGTCCCTGCCTGTCGGTGAAGTGCTTGTCAGACGGCGGAGAGAACGTCCGAGCGGGTGACGAAGGCCGGGTACCCTGAGCCTGCTTCGTCGCCGATGAGGGCGCGGTACTCCTTCAGGCCGCCCAGATAGAACAGAACCGAGCGCTTCTTACCGGGGATGTTGGCTCCGAAGATCCAGGAGTCGGCCTTGGCGAAGACGGTCGCATTCGCGATGTCCGAGCACAGTTCCGTCCATGCGGTTTCCTTTTCTGCGCGCACGTCGATCCATCCCGCAGCCGTGTTGGTAACATGGGCGACGGCGTCGGTGATCCAATTGACCTGCGTCTCGATCGACGGGGGCAGATTGGTGAACGGTCCGTTCGGCCCGAGGATCATGAACATGTTCGGGAATCCACTGGTGGTCATGCCCAGGTAGCTTGTCGGCCCTTCGCTCCAGTGGTCGGCGAGGCGTTGGCCTCCGCGACCGCGGATGTCGACGCGCATGTAGTTTCCATCGACCGCGTCGAAACCGGTTGCCAGGATGAGCACGTCGAGTTCGTGGAGGGTTCCGTCCGCGGTGAGGATGCCTTTTTCCGTGACTTCGGTGATAGGGGTTTCACGAACACTGACCAAGGAAACGTTCGGGCGGTTGAACGTCTCGTAGTACCCCGAATCGCACAGTGGGCGGCGGGCATACATGTCGGTGGGAGTGAGTTTGCGGGCGGTTTCGGGATCTTTGACGATCTCGGAGATCTTGCGGCGGATGAATCGCGCTGCTTCCTCGTTGGCCTGTTCGTCAGTGGCGATGTCGGCGAAAGTTTCGAACATGAAGCGGAAGCCGCCGCCTTCGTTCCAGGCGCGCTCGTAAACCGCTTCGCGTTCGGTCGGGGACAGGCTGAAGGTTTCAACGTCGCTTTCGACGAATCCCATAGCCGTGTTCGAGTTCCAGACCTGCTCCCAGGTCGCTTCGAAGTTGTCACGGTAGGACTGGATCTCGGCGTCGGTGAGTTCTCGGTTACCGGCCGGGACACTGTACTGAGGGGTGCGCTGGAACGACGTCAGGTGCGCGGCGATCGGTGCTGTGGCAGTAATGACCTGGATTCCGGTCGAACCGTTACCGATGACGCCGACTCGTTTGCCGGTCAGGTCGAGGCCTTCGGGCCAGGCACCGGTGTGTACCACCTGTCCGGCGAAGGAGTCCATACCGGGGAAATCGGGGATGTTCGTCGCAGAGAGCAGGCCCAGTCCGGTGATGAGGAAACGGCAGCGGTAGATCGGGCCGCGATCGGTGCGCACCGTCCAAGTGCCCGAGGCTTCGTCGAATGCGGCGCCGGTCATACCGGTTTCGAGCTGGATGTGCGGACGCAGTTCGTAGCGGTCGACGACGCCATTGAGATAGGACAGGATTTCCGGCTGGGTGACGAACTTGGTCTTCCACAGGGTCTTTTCGTAGAACTCGCGGTCGAACGAGTAGCGGTAGACGAAACCTTCGGAGTCCGACAGTGCACCGGGGTACTTGTTCCAGAACCAGGTACCACCTACCCCGGCAGCCTTGTCGAGGGCCACCGCATCGAGACCGAGTTCGTTGCGCAACTTATACAGCGCGTAGATCCCGCCGAAGCCTGCGCCGATGACCACAGCGTCGAGTTCGTGGACCTGGTCGGGTGCGGCTGCATCCATCAGTGTTTCTCCTTCACTCCTTCGGTCGACGCGACCGATGTGGCGTACTTCACTTGACAACCATGTTGGGAGGACGGGTAACAGTGCGGGGTGTACCAATATGGAACACTGCACAAAGGGCGTCCTGAACTGCGCTTATGCCTACTTTGCAAGAATCGTGAGTTGCGTATGCTGGATTTTCTGTGCCTGCTGACGCAGGCTGGGCTGCAGAACACGAGGAAGGGACACCATGAGCGATCCGGTTCGCAGAGCACGACAGGAACTGATCCGGGCCGGCCTTCTTCACCACAGCGAACCTGACGGTGTCGTCCCGGACGTAATCATGCGCAGTTGGCGCCGCTCGCTCGGCAACAGTGTCGATAGTGCTGCAGTTCCCCCGCGCTATGAAGACATCGACACCGACTCGATTCTGTGTCGAGCCGCCGCCCCGGTGCTCGACCGTTGGCAACATCAACTCGTCGACACCGGAACGACGTTGTTCCTCAGTGATCGGGGTGGAAGCATCGTGGCGCGCCGCACCAGCGATCACGGGTTGCTGCGTCGCCTGGACCGTGTGCATGCCGCCGAGGGCTTCGACTATTCAGAAGATGCAATAGGTACCAACGGCCTGGGTACGTCGATGATCGAAAAGCGCCCGATCTATGTCGAAGGCAGCCAACACTACAACGATGCGTTGTCCGGTCTGGCCTGCGCCGCGGTGCCGGTGTCCACACCCACGGGCATGGTGATCGGCTCGATCTCACTCGGGGGACCGATCGACAACGCCAGTCCGTTGATGCTCTCGCTCACTCGTGAGATCGGCCAACAGATCGAAGAACGCCTACGCACGTTCTCTCGTCCCCAAGATCTGGCTCTGGCGATGTCGTTCATTCGCTACACCAACTCCCAACGCCCCACCGTGGTCATGGACCGAGAATCCTTGCTGGCCAACACTCCTGGTCTGTCCTATGTCACTGTCGATTCTCACGTCGTACTCTGGGAGACGCTCAACGCCCATAACTGGTCTTCCAGCGAAATCGCCCGGATTCGTCTCGACTCGACGAATGTCGAGGTCACGGCCCGTCGTGTCGTCGAGGGGCCACGGGTTCACTTCGTCGTTCACTTCGCGGAACCGGACCGGGACGAACGCCGCACAGTACTGCCGTCGAGTTCGCAGCGCGGTGCGGTCCATACCAGGCAGCCCGAACGCACGGATGTGATCCTCGTCGAGGGGCCCCGCGGATCCGGCCGTGCCACTGTTGCCCGAGAGATGCACGCCGAGCGGTCGGGCGGCCGCGACCTCGAAGTCGTGATGGTGGACTCGATTATCCCGACCGACTGGAAGGCTCTCGAGGACAGGCTCGCAAAAGGTACCGATGTACTGCTCCGTCGAGTCGACGAGGTCGCAGAGTGGGAATCACGTCATTTGTTGAATATGGTCGCCCGTCACCGCACGGCTGTGCAGACAGGAGATCGCGGGAGCACGCTGCTGCTGACAGCGTCCTATGACCGTGCCGCAGCGAGGGTGCGCACCCTCATCGACGAGATCGGTCCTGTGGCCCGTACTCGACCGCTTGCTCAGACGCCCGAACGCATACCCCCGCTGGTCAAACGCATCCTCAACCATGCCGACCCTCGAAGCCGACACACTATGTCGCCGGCGGCGCTGCAGTCGTTGATGCAATGGAGTTGGCCCGGCAATATCACCGAACTCGTCGAGGTCGTGACTACTGTCGTGCAACACGTCGACGGCGCGGTAATCGAACGCAGGGACCTGCCGGTGCTTCTCCAGCAGCCGGCGCCGAAGCGGGATTTGAGCCTGATCGAGACAGCCGAACGCGAAGCCATCATCAAAGCTCTTACAGCTACAGGAGGTAACAAGTCCGAAGCGGCGGCGCTGCTCGGTATCGGGAGAACCACCTTGTACCGCCGCTTGCGTCACTTCGACCTCGACAGCGGCGAAAGCTCTCTGTGATTATTCGGGGAGGTTTCCGCTGGCCGTGATGGCGACAGGGTCAGGCACTTGTCGCGTCGTCAAGGGCGAACATCACGTTCAACACGGCGTGGAGTGCAGGGTCGGAGTCGTCGCGGCGCCATGCCACTCTCAAGTCCACGTCGGTGGTCGTCTCGTCGAGGGGAATGAACACCACATGCGGGTCGGTTTCGTTGCCTGCGACCGACGCCAAGGTCAAGTGGCACCCGACTTCCGCGCTGACGAGTGCCAGAGCGGTCTGTGTGTCGGGGGCGACCTGTACGACATCGGCGACGAATCCGTTGGCATGCGCCAGGCGGCGTAGCCGGTCCGGCAATACCGCTCCTTCGTGGGGTGGCAGGGAAACGAAGCTGTCGTGGGCGAGTTGGGCGATCGACAACTGTCGCGCTCCGGCCAGTCGATGCGTATCCGGCAGGGCAACGACAAGAGCGTCCGGCATCACCACGCGGGCGGTCACCTCCGCTGGGATGATGTCCCACCGACCCAGCGCGATGTCTGTATCGGCCGTGACCAGCTTTTTCATCGCGGGTTGAGCGAAGTTCTGGCTGGAAAGTTCGAGCCGGATTCCCGGACGCTGAGACCGCACGATGCGGGCGAGGCGGGCTACAAGCCGGTGAGTGGATACTCCCGCGAACGCGATCCGAACCAGGCCGACTTCGCCGTCGGCGGCCGAACGTACCGAAGCTTCGGCGCGGCGCAGGGCATCGCATACGTCTCGAGCCGGTCCGACCAAAGCGTGCCCACTTGCGGTCAGTGTGACCGATCTGGTGTTGCGTTCGAAGAGCACGGTGTCGAGCTCGCGTTCGAGTTGTTTGATGGTGCGGCTGAGATGCGGCTGCGCCACCCGAAGTTTCTCGGCTGCTCGACCGAAGTGCAGCTCTTCGGCGACAGCCAGGAACGCGCGCAACTGAGGAATATCCATACTACCGACCTCCATTTATGCCGCTAGAGTTATATCATAGCTGCGAATTAAGTATTGGACTGTTCACAATTCGAGGGTCATAGTCCTACCCATGCAGAACTTCATTGCAGAGGTGTCGGACGACGTCTTTGCCGACATCCTCAAACACGTTCGAGAATTCGTCCGCACCCGTGTGGTCCCGCGCGAGCAGGAGATCGCCGAGACGAACGCGATTCCCGAGGACATCCGCCAGGCCGCGAAGGACATGGGCCTGTTCGGATATGCCATCCCGCAGGAATGGGGTGGTCTCGGCCTGAATCTGCAGCAGGACGCGGAACTCGCGATGGAGCTGGGCTACACGACCCTGTCGCTGCGCTCGATGTTCGGTACCAACAACGGCATCGCCGGTCAGGTGCTGGTGAACTTCGGCACCGACGAGCAGAAGAAGCAGTGGCTCGAGGGCATCGCCTCCGGCGAGGTCGTCGCCGCGTTCGCGCTCACCGAACCCGGTGCCGGTTCGAATCCGTCGGGTCTGCGCACCAAGGCCGTGCGCGACGGCGACGACTGGATCATCACCGGTGAGAAGCGCTTCATCACCAACGCGCCGCTGGCGAACCTGTTCGTCGTCTTCGCCCGCACCCGTCCCGCGGACGAGAACGGCACCGGCATCGCGGTCTTCCTCGTCCCCGCCGATACTCCCGGTCTGACGGTGGGCAACAAGGACGCGAAGATGGGCCAGGAAGGTGCCTGGACCGCGGATGTGCACTTCGACGGGGTGCGGGTGCCGAACTTCGCGCTCGTCGGTGGCAGCGAGGATGTCGGTTACAAGGCCGCGATGGTCTCGCTCGCCCGTGGTCGCGTGCACATCGCCGCGCTGTCGGTCGGTCAGGCCCAGCGTGCGCTCGACGAATCGGTGGCCTATGCGGCCGCGGTGACCCAGGGCGGCACGCCGATCGGTAACTTCCAGTTGGTGCAGGCGATGATCGCCGATCAGCAGACCGGGGTGATGGCCGGTCGCGCTCTGGTGCGCGACGCGGCGAAGGCGTGGGTGGAGGAGACCGACCGTCGTATCGCGCCGTCGGTGGCGAAGCTGTTCTGCACCGAGATGGTCGGCAAGGTCGCCGATCTCGCGGTGCAGATCCACGGTGGCAGCGGGTACATGCGTGAGGTCGCCGTCGAGCGGATCTACCGCGACGTGCGTCTGCTGCGTCTGTACGAGGGCACCAGCGAGATCCAGCGTCTGATCATCGGCGGCGGACTCGTCAAGCAAGAACAGAAGAAGACGAAATGACGCTCCCGCTCGAGGGCGTGACCGTCGTCGCGCTCGAACAGGCAGTGGCCGCACCCTTGGCCACCCGCAACCTCGCCGACCTCGGCGCCCGCGTGATCAAGGTCGAGCGCCCCGACGGAGGCGACCTCGCCCGCGGCTACGACCACGCCGTACACGGCACCGGTGCGCACTTCGTGTGGCTCAACCGCGGCAAGGAATCGCTCGCCGTCGACGTCAAGAGGCCGGAAGGGCGCACAGCCGTCAAGAATCTCATCGATCGTGCGGATGTCTTCGTGCAGAACCTCGCACCCGGTGCGGCCGAGCGTCTCGGACTCGGGGCCGAGCAGCTGCGTGCCGAGCATCCCGAACTGATCGTGGTGAACCTCTCCGGGTTCGGTGCCGGCGGGCCGATGGAACAGCGCAAGGCCTACGACATGCTCATCCAGGCCGAGGCTGGTCTGATCTCGATCACGGGCACACCCGAGACGCCGGTGAAGACCGGAATCCCCACCGCCGACATCGCGTCCGGAATGTACTGCGCACAGGCGGTTCTGGCGGCGCTCCTGCGCCGGGGTCGCACCGGCGAAGGTTCGGTGATCGATGTGTCCATGCTCGAGGCCATCGTCGAATGGATGGGGCATTCGATGTACACGCAGATGTACACGGGAAGGCAACCTGCGCGAATGGGACTGAGCCACACGTCCATCGCGCCGTACGACGCGTATCCCACCCGGGACGGTCAGGTGTTGATCGGTGTGCAGAGCGAGAACGGTTGGCGCGCACTCGTCCACGATGTCCTCGAGGCACCCGAACTCGCAGACGATCCGCGTTTCGCGACCAACATCGACCGCGTGCAGAACCGGGCCGCGTGCGACGCGGCCGTGGCCGAACGGACCGCCCGCTGGTCCACCGCCGAACTCGATGCGCGACTCGCCGCCGCCGGTGTGCCCGCCGCGCAGATCAAACAACTCGACCAGGTCGTCGCCCACCCGCAGCTCACGGCCCGGAATCGCTGGCGCACCGTCGGCACCGAGAACGCCGAGGTCGATGCGCTGCTTCCGCCGGCCACCTTCACGGACGTCGAGGCACGGATGGGCGACGTCCCGGCACTCGGTCAGCACACCTACGTCCTCCTGACGGAATCCGGGATGGACCCGGACGACATCGACACCGCGCTGGCCGACGGAATCGCGGTGCAGGCCGACAGGTTCCATCCCGCGTCCGCGCGGTGACATCTACCGACGACATCTGCGATCCGACGAACCGGATTTCGACGAAAGGACACTCATGCTGACCGGACGAACCGCGGTGATCACCGGAGGTGCCCAGGGGATCGGATACGCGATCGCCCGCACCTTCGCGGACAACGGCGCCCTGGTCGTGATCGGCGACCTCGACGAGGCGAAGGCGAAGGAGGCGGCCGCCTCCCTCGGAACCGAGGCCCTCGGCGTCGGCTGCAACGTCGTCTCCTCCGACGACGTGGCCACCCTGCTCGACCGGGCGGTGGACTCCTTCGGTTCCCTCGACGTCATGGTCAACAACGCGGGCATCACGCGCGACGCCACCATGCGCAAGATGACCGAGCAGCAGTTCGACGACGTGATCTCCGTGCACCTGCGTGGATGCTGGAACGGCACGCGCCTGGCCGCGGGCATCATGCGTGAGAACGGCGGCGGCTCGATCATCAACCTGTCCTCGATCTCCGGCAAGGTCGGCTTCATCGGCCAGACGAACTACTCCGCGGCCAAGGCCGGCATCGTCGGTCTGACGAAGGCCGCGGCCAAGGAGGTCGCGCATCTCGGGGTGCGCATCAACGCCATCCAGCCCGGCCTCATCCGCACGGCCATGACCGAGGCGATGCCGCAGAAGGCGTGGGACCAGAAGATGTCCGAGATCCCGATGCAGCGGGCCGGGGAGCCCTCCGAGATCGCGTCCGTCGCGCTGTTCTACGCGTCGAACCTGTCGTCGTACATGACCGGAACGGTCGCGGAGGTCACAGGCGGCCGCTACATGTAACACCCTTGGTACCAAATATCCCCCGACGAAATGAGGATCTATCGGGAGGGCACGGTATGCCTGGGAGAAGCGCGACGAGGTGTCGGGGCCTGACCCCGGTTCTTGGACACGCTGAATCCAGCACTTGGTGCTGGGGAAGCGAGATGATCCGAGAACCATGGCCAGGAAGAACTACTCCGAAGAGTTCCGTCGTCAGGCCGTCGACTTGTACGTGGTCTCGACCTCGAGCTCACGCACCCGCGCCCGGAGCCGGGCCAGCTCCTGCTCGGGCGTCTCCGGTCCGTCCGGCGGCGGTGTAATTTGGGGGTCGCGCGGGGCACCCTGAAGCACTGGGTGGACCAGTACGGCACGGGCAAGAAGACCGCACCCGACGGCACCACGATCGTGGTCGATGCGTTACCGCAGTCACGAACGCGCGAGTACGTTCGAGAGCTGTTGGTGACCCACGAGATCCTTCCGCCTAGGGACGGACTGCTCCACCGCTATATCGAATGGTCTAACGAAGCCCTCAGCCGTGTGACATCCGAGGAACATCGTGACGTCGTAAACCGCTATATCCGGTGGCACCACCTACGCCAGATGCATTCGATGGAGTCGGTGTCGCAAGGAACTTTCTTGAGATCCAAGCAAACAGTCACTGTAACAATCGACTTCCTCAACTGGCTCACCGGCCGGGACGTCTCGGTTACGAACCTGTCTCAGACCGACCTGGACGCTTGGCAAGCCGCAGGTCCGAGCACGAGAGAGTTCGCCATCCGCTTCCTTTCGTGGGCGATCAAGACCAAGCTGGTCCCTGCGAATCTAACGATGACACCGCACCGTCGTGGCAGTCGCAAGATGAGTGCTGAGGACCAGCAGGATGCCGTCGACAGCATCACGTCGAACCAACCGGCACTCAATCCTCGAGACCGAGCTGCGGCAATCCTCGTCCTCGTCTTCGGCCAACAGATCGACCGCGTCGTCAAACTCACCTGGGAGGACGTAATTGTCTCCGACGAGCTTGTGACAGTAACTCTCGGCGACATCGCCATCGCCCTACCCGAACCCCTTGATGAGCCATTCCGCTACCTCGCCGGCGAGCGCGACCTCGCGAACACCGCTGCGCATCCGGCCACGACATGGGTGTTCCGCGGATACATGCCGGGCCAACACATCAACCCGGGGCACTTACGAACGCGGCTCACGACGACCTTCAGTACCAGGGCGGCCCGTCTCGGAACGCTCCACGAACTCACAAAGCTTGCACCACCTTCGATCCTTGCGGATGTACTTGGCTACTCCCCCGCGACGATTGAGAGACATGCGGTGGAATCTGCGGCTACCTATGCAGAGTATGTGAGCAATTTTGGCGACCATTGATCATGTGAAATCGACACGGAGGACTACCATTCGAATGAGAATACTGCTCCTTGACTGCAATATGGAGATCGACGCAGCGAGAGCTCGCTTCGATTCAACTCACTCGCTATACGACTATGACATGGTGATTTGGGATCCGCACTCGTCGATGCAAGCTTTTAGAACGAGTGGCTCCTATGGTGGATTACCGCGCATCTCTGACCACGATTCCCCGAGCCTCAGGCAGGCAATTGCGCGTCGCAGGAACGACTTCGAAGAATTCTTGAAACTCGGCCGGACGCTTGTCGTTTTCCTGCCGGGTGATGCTCGCGTCTATGTCGACTCAGGGGAAAGGCAATACTCTGGTACCGGGCGCAATCGCCACACGACGACCATTGTGACAAGATGTGACATCTTGGACTCCTTGCCTAAGCGCCCAAAACGGTGGGCGGCGCTCGGTGATGAAATGGAACCGGCGGACAGTTCGATAGGTCCGTTATATCGGCAGACGTCAGAATGGTGGTGTTACGCGTGCATCATCGAATGTCCTGAGGATTTCAGACCGCTCCTACGGATTAAAGGAACTCCTAAAGTCACGGCTGCGTGTACGGCCTATTTGCAAGGGGATATTGTATTCCTTCCCGTCTTGGTCACAGGTGCGGTTGAAGACGATGACGATGACGTCGATGACATCTCCGGCAGTCGAGTTGCCAGTGCTGGTTACGACTCAGTCGATGAAGTGGATAGTCTTGAGGAAGATGCTGGTGGAGACGAAATTGAATCGGATAGCTCGGCCGTGGACCGGATGGTATTGGACTGGTTGCTGAGTTTTTGTCGTTCGGATGAAATCGTTTGGCCGGATTGGGTTGGTCACTACCTCTTCCGATCAGAAGTGCAGCGGTCGCGAAAGTTGGATGAGCTTCGCCTGGAAATGGCTAGAATTCAGGCTGAGATGGACGGACTTGAGGTTGCATTGGAGTCCGATCAGCAATGGAAGCTTCTCGTCGCCGGGTCTGGAACGCTATTAGAAGAGGCTGTTGCTAGAGCTCTGACGGCGATTGGATTCAAACTTCAACCCACTATTCCTGGAAGAACCGATGTGCGTGGAGAATATGGCGAGATCGCGATCGTGGTGGAGACTAAGGGCGTCACAAAGAGTGCAGCTGAGTCCCATTGTGCGCAGCTTGAAAAGTGGGTTGCTGAGGAGCTCGAATTAGGGCGTACCGCGAAAGGTATTCTCGTTATCAACTCCTACCGCGATCAGCCGCCCTTGGCCCGAACGAAACCAACATTTCCCGACCAGATGCGCCGATACGCTGAGATGCGTGAGCACTGCTTGGTGAGTGGCCTTCAACTGCTGATTATGGCTAGAACTGCTCTTGCGGAACCTGAGAGGTGTGGGGAAATTGCCGATGTGCTGCTCACAACAGTCGGTGTTATCGACGGTTGGGATGACCTGAACGATATCTTCGAGGAACTTCCGCCTTCGCGTCGTCGCGAAGATGCGAAGGCCAATAGCCAGGACACGGGAAAAAGTTAGCTTCGGGGGCCGTTCTCCACTTGAATCAATATCGCAATCAACGCGAATTGACGCGACGGCATACGCCTGGGTCAAGGCGGCGTGGCCTTTTTCGCCGATTGATGTTTTTGCATCCGGTCGATGGCGACAGTGAGGCTGGTTAGGGCTGCCGGTCACCCTCTATGGGATCGGAACGAGAGATCTGGTGAACTCTTTGGATCCGATCGCGGGTGCCTCCGGTGGCAGCACATTCGACATCGACTCGGGAATCGATTTTGGGGACGCACTAGGCTCGGCCATCGACTCTATCGAGTCTGCTCCCCAAGCCGTGCTGGACATCGAACCTGTGGTGGCAGTCGGATACGACACCTTGATCGGGTGCGGGGGCAGCATCGGTGGCACTCCGCCGCTACAGATGAACATCGAAGTAGAAGGCCAGACGCTGGACTGCGAGAACCTGCTGTTCTATACATTCCAGCAGCCCGGTACCCATGAAGTGACTCTGCGGGTCGTCGATGCATCAGGAAGACAGTCCACTGCCACTGCGATGGTCGAAGCTATCGTTCCGGACCCACAGGCAGAGACGCCGGTGGAGACGCCTGGGACAGGTAGCGTAGACGGTTTCCCCGGAACCGGCAGCGCCTCGGGTCTGCCTGGAACGGGCTCGGCGGAAGCGATTTTCGACAGATAGTAGCCGGCACCGCAGAGCAGACTGAAGCACGCTTTGGCGGCCGGGTCGTCTTCTTGGACGAGCAGGCCGCCAAAGACGTCGCACCGTTTACCAGGACGGCGGAGCTGACCTCTTGCCAGAGGGCGGGTACGTCCTCTCTAGGCTCGATACCCGTGCAGGCCTTCATCGACGAGAACACCGTCCGCGGCATCATGGTCGTCGCTGCGGTCGCGGACCCGTCGGCGCTTGAGCACGCCCGCCGCACCCTGACGGGATTGCGGATGAAAGGTCAGGAACGCATCCACTTCAAGTCTGAACGGGACTCGCGGCGCGCGATCTGCTCGACGATGGGACCCTAGACGTGCAGGTGCGGGGCCCGAAGCGATGTGCATGTGCCGCGTGCGTGGCGTGCACGCACCCACGTCGCAGTGTCGGCCGCGCTCACGGACTCCGGCATGCCGGCCGGTGCGGTCACAGCTCCTCCAGCGCTCCCAACAACTCGTTGAGCAACGCCTCGGCTCGTCGATCGATCTCGTCGAAGGCCTCTGCGAGATCATCGAGGGCCTCGTGGTCGCGGCGGCGAGCCGCGGTGCCGCGCTCGTAGTAGGTAGGGTCGAGGTCGACTTCGGGTTCGCCCCAAAGATCCGTCTCATCGAGCACATCCACGGTCAACGTCGTCCGGAGCGGTGCCCGCCCCGACAGATGTGCCCGCACCAGTGTCGACACCGATTGCGCGGTCATCTGCCGGGCGTGGGGCAGGTGTCCCCAGCGGTCGATCGGACACAATAACGGCTGCCGGGCCTGTTCGGCGTCCAGCGGATCGGTGACGATCTCCTTCGGGTTGGCGAGATGGTGGCGCAGCAGGTGGGTGCCGGGATACAGGTCGAGAAAGGCCTGGGCCTGTGCCCACCGCCGGTAGATCACCACGGTTGGGTTGTCTCCGGTCTCGGGATTCGGCGGCACGCGAAAATGCTGCCCGGTAGCGGTGGTAGCCACGAGTATGTCGTCGCGAATGGTGATGCTGCGGCGGCGCAGGCGAGCGATATCGGTGAAGCTCATTCCGGTCGAGGCCAGCACGAGGAGCAGGGCATCGCGGCGGCCGAACAGTCCACTCGGCCAGCCGGTGTGCGGCAACTCGAGTGCACGCTGCAGCAGCAGCTGGGCCAGGCGCTCCAGTCGGGTGGCGCGAGCAGTGTCGAGGCGTCGACGCACCTCCTCGGTGCGGCCGGGGGCGGGATAGCCGTGCCGGGTGTGCACGGCGTTGATCGCCGAGAGGCGCCGCCGCTGGGTCGCGATCGCGGCGGGGTGTTCGTGCACGAAGCGTGCGAGCGTGTCCGGATCTGCGGGGATGGGGGAGTGGTCGGCGGCGAGGCACCAGTCGGCGAACAGGGCCCAGTCGTGCCGATACCGTGTCGGGACCACCACATCCGGCGGTGCGGGGCGCAGCGTGTCGTGTCGCTCGATCGAGGTCCGCATCGAATCATAAGCCCAGGTTGGTGACGGCGTTGCCGAGCAGCGGTGCGTGTTCGCGGGCATACACCTCGAGCATGGCGGGGGTGCTGTGCCCGGTCTGGCGCATGATCGCGTGCGCGGAGGCGCCGTTGCGGAACGCCTGGGTGACGAACCCGGCCCGCAGCGAATGCCCACCGAGTTGTTTGACGAGGTCGGGGTCGTAGCCGGCGAGTGCGGCGCGGCGACGGATCGCCTTGTGCACCGCCGCCCCCGACAACGGTGTGTCGGAGAGGTTGCCGTTCTTGCGGATCGACCGCAACAACGGCGCGTCGGAGACCGTGCGGGGCCGCGTCCCCCGGCACACATGCGCGGCGAACGGCTCCGCGCTGCGCAGCAGCCGGATCACCGCGGGCCGGCCGCCCGTGTCGAACGCAGCGACGACCTGCGCCCACCGCATCCACGCGCACGGCGGACAACTGCTGTGCTCGTGCGTGAAGGGCAGGGCGCGGATACTGCCGCGGCCCTCCTGATCGGTCTTCGACTTCCTCAGCCGGACATGCAGGCCATCGAGACGATGCACCGTCACGTCCCCACAGCGCAGGGCGACGAGTTCGCTGCGCCGGAACGCCCCGGCGTAGCCGAGCAGCAGGATCGCACTGTCGCGGCGTTCGAGCACCTCGTCCGCCCAGCCTTCGCAGCTCGCCCGGGCCTGCTCGACGATCGCCAGCACATCGGCGGTGAGCAACGGTGCACGCGGAACGCGGGGTCGGTCCCCGGCGGTGGCGTAGTCGCGGCGGATCCCGGACAGGGTCTGCCGGACCAGCTCGTCCCCGCTGGGACTCGGTTGTCCGGCCTGGCGGTGGTGGTGCGCGATCGCGGCGACCCAGCGGGCCAGGGTGGCCGGGGCGTAGGCGCGGGTGCCGTCCTCGGCGAGGGTGTCGGCGGCGGCGACCAGATAGGCGGCGACGGTGACCGGGTGCGCCGGCAGCGCGGTATGTCCTTCGGTGATGCACCAGGTGGTGAACCGCCGCCAGGCCGAGGCGTAGGTGGCGCGGGTGCCAGGCGCCCGCGCCGAACCGACCGACGCGGCGATCCGGGCCGCCGTGGCCACGGAGATGTCCGGCAGCGCCGGGCCCGAGATCGCCTCGGTCGCCGCGAGGGGCGCGTTCTCTGCTGGTTCCGGCTGGGTGTGCACCTCGGGCACGTTACCGGACGGCCCCTGACAGTCCTGTCTGCAGCAGAAAACGCGCTGGTCTGGGGTTTCGGGGCAGACGGTGCGGAAATGGAAATTTTCGTCGGTCACCTCGCAGAAACCGTGAATGACTAACCCCCAGGTCACCAAAGTGCCCGATTTGTCTGATTGTAGGTTCCACGAGGACGTGTCACTTTCCAGATTCCATGTCACTCGCATGTCATTTTCCGCATTTAGTGTCACCCAGACCTGATTTCCCCAGCTCAGGCCCCTCGAGTTGTCTCACGCCGCCCGGGATGTCCGAGGATTCTGACAAGATCGTGAGAACCCCTGGCTGACACGAACTTGGAAAATCGCAGGTCCACGCGCTGCACTACTGACAAGTTCGGCCAGAACCTACAACTGTTTGTAGGTGTTCTGTGCCATCGGATCTGAGGCATTGCCACAGCACCCGAGGTAAGTGCAAGGTTTCTGCCACAAAGTTGCGGCAGGCAATTGCTCTACCTGCAGGTTCTCTCCAACAACCCCGCATGCTCGGTGAGAGGCCGCACGAAACTGTCAGCCCCTGACCTGCGCAAACGTCACCGATGTCAGCGGTAGGCCGCACGAAATGTCAGCAGCACTGGTCAGGATCCGGTCATCGAGCTGGCGAGAGATCCGATTTCGTTGATGACATTTCGTACGGCCTACCTGCTGACACTTTCGTACGACCTCTCAACTGAGCTTCACCTCGCTGGCACCGATCGTGTGGAGCAGCGTCGCCGCCTGTGTGCCCCGCATCCAGGTGAGCATGCTCTGGGGACGTGCCGCGGTGGCCAGGGCGGCCTCGAGGAGCTGCTGGCGAGGGTCCTCGGCGTTGTTGGTGGGGCACAGAACTGTGTGCAGGTCGTCCCGCAGAGCGCATCGGGCACAGAGCCCGGCACGGTAGCTCTCTTCTTCGTGCCCGCAGCGGCGGCGGTGTAGGTCGGGGGAAATTCCTGCGCAGTCCATGCAGACGGCGTCGCCGTCGGCGTTGCGCCTGGGCAGCATCCGGCGGCTCGCACATCCGGGGCAGGCGCCGTGGGTGCGGATGGCCGACGAATAACAGGAGGGCCTTACTCCCAGTAAGTGGACACGGGTGGTGGATTACGCGGCGGATCCGCAGGGGATGGTCCTGGGACTGCGCTCGTTCACCGTGCTGGGTGGGCACTGGCGCGGCGTGCATCCTTGTGGTGAGCATCGTCTGTTCATGAACGTGGACGAATGGTGACGAGCACTGTCACCACGCCTGCGATCCGTCATTTTGCAGCGGTATGTGCTGTCAGGCTTCGCTGGATGTCGATACCGGTTGTAGGTGGACGACGGTTTGGTCGGGTAAGTCCCAGGGAGTGGTGGGAATCGGCTGAAGGCATCCGGCCAGGTCCGCGGCGTGTCGCTCCTTCGCCGAGGGTGGGCCATCGCGTAGTGATCAACGAGTTACCGACCAAAGTGACTCACAGAAAGCATCCACGCGATGACCCACGACCATTCTGCACTGCTTGCCCAACTCGACGCACTCACCGGTGCCGACAGCGCCAGCGTGTTCGCCGAACTGATCCGCACCGGCCTGCAGGCGTTGATCGAAGCCGAAGCCACCGACAAGCTCGGCGCCGGCCGCTACGAACGCACCGACAAGCGCATCACCCATCGCAACGGACATCGCACCAAGACCGTGGCCACTACCAGCGGCGATGTGGAGGTCAAGATCCCCAAATTGCGGTCGGGGTCGTTCTTCCCATCCTTGCTGGAGCGGCGCCGGCGCATCGACAAGGCCCTGTACGCGGTGGTCATGGAGGCCTACGTGCACGGCGTCTCCACCCGCAGCGTCGATGACCTGGTCGGCGCCCTGGGCGTCGAATCCGGGATCTCGAAGTCGGAGGTCTCGCGGATCTGTGCCGGTCTGGACGGCGAGATCGCCCGGTTCCGCGAACGGACGCTCACGCACACGAGCTTTCCGTACGTGTTCCTCGACGCCACCTTCTGCAAGGTCCGGGTCGGTGCGCATGTGGTCTCGCAGGCGCTGGTCGTCGCGACCGGGGTGTCGATCGACGGCACCCGCGAGGTCCTCGGCACCGCCGTCGGCGACAGTGAATCCTTCGAATTCTGGCGCGAGTTCCTCACCAGCCTCAAGGCCCGGGGTCTGTCCGGGGTGCATCTGGTGATCTCCGACGCCCATAGTGGGCTCAAAGCTGCAGTGATGCAGCAGTTCGCGGGATCATCGTGGCAGAGGTGCCGGGTACATTTCATGCGCAACATCCGTGCCGCGGTGTCCTCGAAGCACGTGCCGCCGGTGATGGCCGCGGTCAAGACGATCTTCGCGCACACCGACCCGGTCGAGGTGGCCGCGCAGTGGGACCAGGTCACCGACACCTTCTCCGGGTCGTTTTCGAAGGCCGCGGCGTTGATGGAGGCCGCCAAACACGATGTGTTGGCGTTCACCGCTTTTCCGAAGGCGCACTGGCAGAAGATCTGGTCCAACAATCCGATCGAGCGGCTCAACAAGGAAATCAAGCGTCGAGCCGACGTGGTGGAAATCTTCCCGAATCCGGCGGCGTTCCTGCGCCTGGCGACCGCGGTGGTCATCGAGCAGCACGACGAATGGCAGGTCACCCGCCGGTATGTCTCGGATGTGAGCATGGACGAGCTCCGAGCGGTGATCGCCGCGAAGCAGCACGCTACCGAACCGGTGGTGTCGTTGACCGGCTCGAGCGAAACAGCATAGTATTCACCGCGACTCGTTGATCGCTACGTGTATTGCTGAGCCGATCCGAAGTCCACCACTCCACGGGGCACTATCGTTTGGTCAGGGCAAGAAGCTGTTATAGGGGGAGTGGCCGGTCGTCGGCGATGCTCTTCATGACCAGGGTGGAGCTGAGTCGTTGGACTCCGGGAAGGGTCGCGAGTTGTTCGTCGTAGAGCTCCTGGAAGGCCGGTAGGTCGCGGGCAAGTACGCGCAGTAGGTAGTCGGGATCGCCGAAGAGGCGTTGTGCTTGAAGGACGTGGGGGATGTCGACGACCGCGGATTCGAAGGCGTCCAGGGTGGCGCGGTCCGAGGAGTGCATGGTGACGAAAACGAGTGCTTCGAAGGCCAGACCCAAAGTAGGGGCGTCGAGGACGGCGCGGTAGCCACGAATGGCGCCGGACTGCTCGAGTGCGCGAAGCCGTCGGTGGCAGGGGGAGATGCTCAGACGGACCCGGTCGGCGAGTTCGGTGACGGTCAGTCGCCCGTCGTGCTGGAGTTCAGCAAGAATCTTCCTGTCCGTACTGTCCATGTACGAGATCTTTCCCCAATAGTCCTTGTTTGCAGGGATCTTTGGCAACGTGTTCTCCCGAACTCTTCCTAGTCTTTCTGCCAGGGCCTCGAACTGCGGGTTCGTCTGGGTTGGTGAGGGAGGGTGAAAGTGGCGGTCGGCGCTGTTGCCGCGTTTTGGGCGGTGTCGTTCGTGTTTGTGCTGACACCGGGAGCGGATTGGGCGTATGCGATCACGGCAGGTTTGCGGCACCGGACCGTGCTGCCGGCGGTGGGTGGGATGTTGTCGGGCCATTTGCTGATGACGGCGGTGGTGGCCGCGGGGGTTGCGGCTTTGGTTGCTCGAAGTCCGGTGTTCATGACGGTGCTGACGGTGGCGGGAGCGGTGTATCTGGTGTGGTTGGGCGCGGTGATGCTTGTGCGCTCGACCGCCGCGGTCCAGGCCGCCGAAGGACACGTGACGCAGTCGTGGTTTCGGCAGGCAGTGACCGGCTTGGGGGTCAGTGGGCTGAACCCGAAGGTGGTGCTGTTGTTCGTGGCGTTGTTGCCGCAGTTCACCGATTCGGCGGGTTCATGGCCGCTCGGACTGCAGATCGTGGTGCTGGGTGTGGTGCACACGGTCAGTTGTGCGGTGGTCTACCTCGGGGTCGGCGCCGGTGCGCGGGTGGTGCTCCGTGCTCGACCCACCGCGGCGCGGGTGGTGACCGTGGTCTCGGGAGCGGTGATGGTCACTCTCGGGGTGGTGTTGTTGTTCGAGCGGCTCATGACATGAGGTGCACTGGGACAGCGACTGTCGTCCTCCAATGCGTTCGGTCGATGTTCGGAAAGGAGATGTGTGCTGTTTGGATTCTTTCGAATCGGTTCACCATGAAATGTCGGATGTCATTGCCTGACATGGATATCCGACCCAGCGACATGCACAGTTCGCACATTCCTCCCGATTGTGATGAGGAGTTCTTGTAGTGCTCTGCGACGTACGCGGACTTCGCGTTTCTACCGTGCAAGGAGACCGATCCTGATGGACTCATACGAACTTCGACGAACCTTCCATATGTTGACCACGCCGCATGTCGCGGATGCGGTCATGCGTTTGGATCTACCGGTTCGTCAGGCGCCACCGAGTGTTCGGCCCCTATGGGGAAACGTGCATATCGTCGGCCGGATTCGTCCCGCGCGCCACACCGGCAGCGTCGATGTGTTTCTCGAAGCCATCGATCGTTCCAGTCCCGGCGAGGTCCTTGTGGTCGACAACGACGGTCGGGATGACGAAGCTTGCGTGGGTGACCTCGTCACTCTCGAGGCTCACCATGCGCGGCTCGCCGGGATCGTCATCTGGGGGTTTCACCGGGACTCACGCGAGCTCAGCTCCATCGGTCTCCCCGTCTTCAGTTGCGGCGCACTGCCGGCAGGGCCGCAGCGACTCGACCCCCAGTCATCGGAGGCGCTCACTAGTGCGCAGGTGGGAACGCATCGGGTCACTGCCGATGATTTCGTTCTCGGCGATGAGGACGGTGTGTTGTTCCTGCCGCTGGACCGGGCCGCAGACATCGCTGCTGCCGCAACCGCGATCCGTGACACCGAGCGGAACCAGGCTGCACGTATGCACGACGGCACCAGTTTCCGTGCGCAGGCACATTTCGCCGAGTATCTGACCCGGCGTGATCGCGAGGGCATCACCTTCCGTCAGCACTTGCGGGCTGTCGGCGGAGCCATCGAGGAATAACACTTGGTGTTGTCTGCGGCGAGATCGCCGATCGTCCGGAACCTGATGGTTTCGGGACGGTCGGCGTCTCGCTGCGTCATGGTGCTTGTCCGGGGGTGGGCGACGGCCAGGCGCGGGGAAACGGTGTGCGCACCGACCCGGGTGGCACGAACGAGTGCTCGGCGGTGGCGTGTAGGCGACCGCACCGCACCACGACCGCGCCGCTACGGACCATGGTGTTTACGAGCTCGGCGGCCAATGCCTCCGGACTGGTCCCCAGAAGCCGCGCTCCGTCGATCAGCCAGGCACGGTCCTGCAGATATGATTCCACTCCGTCGGTGTCGATACCGTTTCGGATCATCAAGGCGTAGGCGAAGATTCGCCGCAGCCCGTACCAGACGGCACCCTCGTGGTCGGCGACGAGGCGGTCGGCGCGCCGCTGCGCGTTCACCAGCGCTGCCGACGGGTCGGACGGGATCGGTCCGTGTGCGGGGAGCACGACGCGCGGGCTGAGTTCGGTCAGGCGTTGGATCGATGCCGATGCGGTCGCGGCAGCGTCCGGTCCGTCGAGTGCGATGTTGACCCATCCGACGTCGTAGTTCGACAACGCATCTCCGACGATGAGCAGGCCGTCGTCGGGCTGCCACAAGGCGAGGTGCCCTGGGGTGTGTCCCGGGGTGGACACGATCTGCCAGTCGGTGTCGCCGAGGCGGAGCACCGCACCGTCGGTGAGGGGTTCGTCGACGGTGTACGGGGCGACCGGTTGGTCGAGATATTCGGCCAGGCAACACCCCGGATCGCGGCGGGCGAGGGCGGCAGCGTCCGGGACGCTCGCGGCGATGCCGGCGCCGCGGGCCTGCAGCAGTGCGTTGCCGCCGACGTGATCGGCGTGCCAATGGGTGTTGACGACCCACTGCAGATCCCGGGTGTGGGCCTCGACCCAGGCGGCGGTATCGGCGGCGTGTCCGACGAATCCGCTGTCGATGAGCGCTGGCTCACGGCCGTCGATCAGCAGCAGGTTCGCATCGGGGAACGGTCGTTGCTGCCAGATCAGCCAGTCCGGGAGCATCTCGTGGGCGTTCTGGGTGGACATGGGTGGTCACCAGTCGGCGGGGCGGCCCTTGAGCTGCTCCCAGTACCGGCGGTGGGCTCGCCGGGACGGTTCGCTGGTCATCCCGGCGGCGAGTTCGCTGCGATCGAGGGGGTCGGAGAGCTCGGCGATATCGCGCAACGCCGGGGCCTGCAGGGCGCGTTTGGTGTAGGCGTAATCGTCGAGGCAGTCTTGGGGGGTCAGTTCGGCGATCGCGACGGCCCGGTCGAGAAGGTCCTCGGGCGGCACGACCTCGTGCAGGATGCCCATGGCGTGGGCCTGCTCGACGGTGAAGATCTCGCCCTGCAGGCACGTACGGGAGGCCACCGGCTGTCCCCACGCGTAGGTGAGCATGCGCAGATAGACCGCGGGCATGGGGATGCCGATGTTGACTTCGTTGATCCCGAACCGGGCCTCGCCGGCGGCACCGACGGTGCGATCACACACCGCGGCAGTGATCAGACCGCCGGCGAAGGCGTGTCCGTTGACTGCGGCGACGGTCGGGCGCGGGTAGGTGAACAGGCGCATGTTCGTGGCGCGGTAGTCCTGGAACCAGTCCGCGACCTTGTCGGTGTCGCCGGCGAAGAGCCGGAAATGTTCACCGAGGTCGAGGCCGGCGGAGAACCGGGCACCGACACCGGTCAGCACGACCGGGGCGTCCGCATGGTCGCGTTCGAGGCAATCGAAGGCCTCGTGCAGATCGGCGAAGAACGCCCGGTTCTGGGCGTTGACCGCATTGGTGTTCATCGTCACGACCGCGACGCGACCCCGACGCTCGATGTCCCAGCTCATCACAATCTCCTTCACAAAATGGGTTGAAATATGTTGTTCTACAGCGACTCTGATGTTCAGAGGTCAAGGATCTGCAGGGCCTGTTCGCGCATTGCGACCTTACGGACCTTGCCGCTGACGGTCATCGGGAATTCGTCGACGCAGTGCACATAGCGCGGGATCTTGTAGTGCGCGATCTTGCCGGTGCAGAAGGCGCGCAGTGCGGCGGTGTCGAGCGGGTCTGCACCGGAGCGCAGGCGGATCCAGGCCATCAGTTCCTCGCCGTACTTGTCGTCGGGCACGCCGATGACCTGGGCGTCGAGGATGTCGGGGTGGGTGTACAGGAGTTCTTCGATTTCGCGGGGGTAGATGTTCTCCCCGCCGCGGATGACCATGTCCTTGATCCGTCCGGTGATTGCGAGGTACCCCTCGGTGTCCATCACGGCCAGGTCCCCGCTGTGGATCCAGCCGTCGGCGTCGATGGCCTGGGCGGTCTTGTCGGGATCGTTCCAGTAACCGAGCATCACCGAGTAGCCGCGTACACACAATTCCCCGGCCTGTCCACGAGGTGTGGTCTCGCCGGTGACCGGGTCGACGATGGCGACCTCGACGTGCGGGTGGGCGCGTCCGACGGTCGTGACGCGACGGTCGAGCGAATCGTCGACCCAGGTCTGCGCGGAGGCGGGGGAGGTTTCGGTCATTCCGTATGCGATGGCCACCTCGGGCACCCAGGCGGTGACCTGCTTCATGATTTCGACAGGGCACGGCGAGCCGGCCATCACCCCGGTGCGCAACGCGGACAGATCATAGGAGGCGAAGTCGGGAACGTCGAGCATGCTGATGAACATCGTCGGCACGCCGTAGAGCGAGGTGCACTGTTCCTGCGCGCAGGCTCGCAGTGTCGCGGCCGGATCGAAGGCAGGTGCGGGAATGACCACACAGGCGCCGTGAGTTGTCGCGCCGAGATTGCCCATCACCATGCCGAAGCAGTGGTAGAACGGCACCGGCACGCAGATCCGGTCGTGTTCGGTGTAGCCGAGCAGCTCGCCGACGAAGAAACCGTTGTTGAGGATGTTGCGGTGTGAGAGGGTCACGCCTTTCGGCAGCCCCGTGGTGCCCGAGGTGTATTGGATGTTGATTGGGTCATCGGGTTGTAGGACGCGTTGGCGTTGGGCCAGCTCCGCTGTCGGGGTTGTGTTGCCGCGGTGGAGCATCGCGGCCCACTGCTCGGTGCCGAGATAGACCACGTGCTCGAGCTGCGGCGCACGGGGTGTGACCTCGGTGATCATGGCGGTGTAATCGGAGGACCGGAACGACGGGAGGGTGAACACCATCCGGATCCCGGCGTGGTTCAGTGCGTACTCGAGTTCATGGGTGCGATAGGCGGGATTGAGGTTGACCAGCACTGCCCCGATCTTGGCCGCCGCGTACTGCACGATCGTCCACTCCGGGCAGTTCGGTGCCCAGATGCCGATGCGGTCCCCGACGGCGATACCGTCCTCGAGCAAGGCCGATGCCAGTGCGTCGACGTCGCCGCGCAAGGTGGCGTAGGTCCACCGACGCCCCGTGGGCACGTCGATCACGGCGTCGTGGTCGGGGAACCGCGTGGCGGTGTCGTCGAAACTCTCGCCGATCGTCATCTCGAGCAAGGCTCGCTCGGTGGGGCCGATGCTGTAACTCAACGTGGGGTTCATGGATGCTCCTCCGTTCACTGGGAGGAACTGTGACCGGTGATGCTCCTGCGGGGGACCCCCGATCGAGGGGGCACCAAGGTCGTACCCCCCTTCGGGGGTACGACCTTGCCGGTATGTGACCGCACTCACTAGCGTCGAGATTGTATGAGCAGGTGGAGGTAGAGATGACCGCAACTTTCGACACGACCATCCCCGTCGAACGGCGCATTCTTGCCCGTGCGCTGGAGCCGTTGCGTAAGCACACCGGAATGGACATGGTCTTCGGTGGCCCGGTCCAGCGTGGGGCGGTGTCCTTGGAGATCACCGATCTGACCGGTGTGCGGACCCGCTCGGCCGTCAACCTGGTGGTGCGCAACGGGGAAGGGCTCGGCGGCAAGGCGCTGATGCTCGGCCGACCGGTCTCGGTAGCCGACTACTTCTCGGCGCAGGGCATCACCCATGTCTACGACCACGCGGTGCGTCCCGAAGCCATCGAAACCCTCGCCGCCCTGCCGATCGTGGTCGACCGAACACCTCGGATTCTGATCTACCTCGCCGCGCGGACCCATGTCCGTCTGGGGGATCGCTGGTTTGACAGCTTCGCTCCGCTGGCCCGCCGCCTCGAACGCGACATCGCCGTCGAGGACGAAGTCGGCCGGCGCCTGAGTCTGATGCGGGCAGATACCGAAGCCGAGCGTCCGGGACTCAGCCGCGCCGACATGCACGACATCGCCCAGGAACTGGCCCAGTTGGCAGAACAGATTCAGGACGACGTGCTGCGGGCGCGTCTCGAGGCCGTCGGTGACCGGTTCGCCCCCGTCCTGGCCCCGCGGGCGTCGCCTACCCCGATCACGCTGCGGCCCCGCGAAATCGATGTTCTCGAACAGATCGCGTGCGGACTGAGCAACCGTCAGGCCGCCGAGGCGTTGGGGCTGCAGCCCGAGACCGTCAAGTCCTACCTCAAGAGCGCGATGCGCAAATTGCATGCCACCAACCGGGTGCAGGCGATCGTCCTTGCCCGGGAGAACGGTCTGATCCGCTGACGACCCGACGGTAGCTGCCGAGGTTCGCTTCCGGGGCGAGTGCCCCGCTGCCCGTGTAGTGCTACCCCCGAAAGTGGCTGCGGAACAGCAGGACCCACTTTGGGGGGTGTGCGCACCGGTGTAACGGCGCTCACACTGCTCGCGTTGAACAGCCCCGCCCCCACTCGGCGGTCGGGGCCCACCGAGCAGGAGATCCGATGTCCCGAAACGCCGACCCGGCGGCCACCGCATCGACCCCGATGCGCCGTGTCGCCCTTGCCAGCTGCACCGGCACCACCATCGAGTTCTACGACTTCTTCATCTACGGCACCGCCGCGGCGCTGGTGTTCCCGAAGGTCTTCTTCCCGGCCCTCGGGACCGCCGCCGGCACGGTCGCCTCGTTCGCCACCTTCGCCGTGGCGTTCGTCGCCCGACCGCTCGGCGCTGTGCTCTTCGGTCACTTCGGTGACCGCATCGGCCGCAAGAAGACCCTGGTCAGCACGCTGCTGCTCATGGGCATCGCGACCGTCGCCATCGGCCTGCTTCCCAGCGCGTCGACCATCGGTGTCGCCGCCCCGATCATCCTGGTGGCTCTGCGCATCGCTCAGGGCTTGGCTGTGGGCGGGGAGTGGGCAGGCGCGACACTGCTTGCCACCGAATACGCCCCGACGAACAAACGCGGCCTGTATGCATTGTTCCCCCAGCTCGGACCGTCCCTGGCCTTCGCGTTGTCCAGCGGCACCTTCCTGCTGGTCAATCTGTTGGTCGGCGAAACCTCGGACGCCTTCCTCGACTGGGGCTGGCGTATCCCGTTCCTTGCCAGTGCCCTGCTCGTCCTGATCGGTCTCTACGTCCGGCTCAAGGTCGAGGAAACCCCGATGTTCGCACGACAGTCCACCCAACCTCGATCCGCCACCGGACCCCTGATCGGTGTGTTCACAAATCAGCCGCGCGAGCTGCTGCTCGCAGCCGGCTCCTTGGCAATGATGTTCGCATTCTTCTATGTCGGCACCGCCTACCTGACCTCCTACGCCACCACCACCCTCGGCCTGTCACGCACCACGGTGCTGTCGCTGGGACTGCTCGCCGCCGTCGCATTCGCCGCGGCCACCGCCATCGCTGCCGGGTACTCCGATCGTCTCGGCCGCCGCCGGATGGTGGTCGGATCGTGCCTGCTGTCGATCCCCGGCGGCCTGCTGCTGTTCCCACTGATCGACATCGCAACGCCGATCACGTTCTTCGCCGGATTGACGCTGACGCTGGTCATCATGGGCATCTCCTACGGCCCCGCCGGTGCACTGCTGCCCGAGATGTTCCGGACCGAATACCGCTACACCGGGGCGGGCATGGCCTACGCGATCGCCGGCGTTCTCGGCGGCGGCACCGCCCCCACCCTGGCGGCCGAACTCGCCGCACGCTTCGGCGGCGCCGCGATCGGATGGATGCTCGCCGGATTCGGCGTCCTGAGCCTGATCTGCACGTTCTTCCTCACCGAAACCCGCCACCGAGACATGGAGAACCCCACCACCGACCACAACACCAAAGCTGCCCCCGCACCCCTGTGAACTGTCCACCTCTCGCGAAAGAAGACCTGTGAACACCACGATCGACGCATGGATGCAACACCCGACCCAGCGATGGCTCGACATGCCCTTCCTGAACTCGCTGCGCCGCTGGTCGAAAGGCACCATTCCCGAGACCGAACCACCGGTCTCCTGGACCCTCGACCGCATGGACGAAGCCGGCGTCGGCATCGGCATGCTCAGCGCCTGGCACAGCCCCGCCGGGGAACTGATCGGCAACGACGAAGTCGGCACCATCGTCGAACAACATCCGGACCGCTTCGTCATGGTCGCCTCGGCAGACCTGCGCCGCCCGATGGACGCCGTCCGGGAAATACGCCGGTGCGTCCACGAGTACGGCGCCCGGGCGGTACGAATCCTGCCGTGGCTGTGGGATCTGCCCCCGGACGACCGCCGCTACTACCCGATCTACGCGGCGTGCTGCGACCTCGACATCACCTTCTGCACCCAGATCGGGCACACCGGCCCGCTCGCGCCCTCCGAGCCGGGCCGCCCGATCCCATATCTCGATCACGTCGCCCTGGAGTTCCCCGACCTGAGGATCGTTGCCGGTCACATCGGTGTGCCCTGGACCGGTGAGGCGATCTCCCTGGCCACGAAATACCCGAACGTCTACATCGATACCTCCGCCTACAAGACCAACCGCTACCCGGCGGAGATCGTCGACTATCTCCGCAGCCACGGCCGGCACAAGGTGCTCTTCGGGTCCAACCACCCCGCGTGGCCCGCACCTGATTGCCTTGTCGGACTCGACAAGCTCGATCTCGACGAACACACCCGTGCTGCGTTTCTACGCGAGAACGCAATTCGCGCCTTCAATCTCCCACACTGACCATTTCGCGGTGGTTCCGTGGTCGTGGACAACAATGCCCACCCCGTCTACGAGCACCCCAGGGACCCCGGCGCCCGACCACCCCCAACGACAACACCGAGGAAAACGTATGTTCGCCAATGCCTTCACCCGCACCTTCGGGATCGAGCATCCGATCGTCTGTGGCGGGATGACCGCCGTCGGCACCGCCGATCTGATCAGTGCCGTCGCCAACGCCGGCGCCCTCGGATTCCTCACCGCCCTGACGCAGCCCACCCCCGAGGCCCTCGTCAAGGAAATCACCCGCTGCCGCGACCTGACCGACAAACCGTTCGGGGTGAACCTGACGATCCTGCCCACCATCAACCCGGTGCCCTATGACGAGTACCGCGACGCGATCATCGACAGCGGCATCACCATCGTCGAAACCGCCGGCGGCAACCCTGCACCGCACCTGCCCGCTTTCAAGGCCGCCGAGGTGAAGGTGATCCACAAGGCCGTCTCCGTCCGTCACGCCGTCAAAGCCGAACATCTCGGAGTCGACGCCGTCAGCATCGACGGTTTCGAATGCGCCGGTCATCCCGGCGACGACGACGTCCCCGGCCTCGTCCTCATCCCCGCCGCCGCCAAGGCATTGTCGATCCCGATCATTGCCAGCGGCGGAATCGCCACCGGATCCGGCCTCGTCGCTGCTCTGGCCCTCGGAGCGTCGGCGGTCAACATGGGCACCCGATTCATGGCCACCACCGAGGCACCCATCCACGACAACGTCAAACAGCAAATAGTCGCCAACACCGAACGTGACACGCGGCTGGTGTTCCGGGAGTTCAACAACACCGCCCGCGTCGCACGCAACTCCATCTCGGAGGAGATCATCGAGATCTCCCGTCGACCTGGAGCCACATTCGATGACGTCGTTCACCTGGCGTCCGGCGCGCGCGGACGCGAGCAGGTGCTGACCAACGGTGACGTCGAAGGCGGCATGTGGTGGGCCAGCCAAGCTCAAGGACTCATCGACGATGTCGTCAGCTGCCGAGCAGTCGTCCACACAATCATCACCGAAGCCCGCCGGATCATTACGGGCACTCTGCCCGAGCAGCTCGGCAATTGACAGTTTCGGTATTGAAACAGCGTTGATGTCTACAGATTCAAGGATCCTGACAAGATCGTGAGAATCTTCTCCAGCCGTTCCGGCAGGAGGTGCCCGTCATACGGTGGCCGTGCCTCGGAACAGGACGACGGTCGCTCCGCCGATCCACACGCGGCCGTCCTGGACGGCCACCGCGATTTCGCCTGTGCGGCCGAGTCGGGTGCCCTGGGCGGCGGTGTAGCGCTGCGGTGCCTGACCGGTGCTGGTGAGCCACTGGGCGACCGAGGCGTTCAGACTTCCGGTCACCGGGTCCTCGGCGACGTTCGCGCCCGGGGCGAAGGCGCGCAGCTCGAACGCGTGCGGCGAGCCGGCGGGATGCGCGCCGACGACGCCGACCATCGCGTCGGGCAGGTCGGAGAAGTCCGGTTCCAGGGCGAGGACCTCCGCGGCACTGGCGAGCCGGATCGCGGCCCAGCCGGGGCCGTTATCGACCCACTGGTGGTCGAGGACCTGGTCGGCAGTGATCCCGAGGGCCGAGACGAGCCCGGCAAGATGATCGTCCTCGATGGGCCCGGTGCGTGTTGTCGGGGGCGAGGCGAAGGACAGCACCTCGCCGTCTTTGCGCAGCTCGACGAGGCCGGCTCCGCACTCCTGGACGATCGTGCCTTCGGTCCGGGGTGCGCCGCCGGCCTCGAGCCAGGCGCGAGCCGAACCGAGAGTGGGGTGGCCGGCGAAGGGGATCTCGCGGGTCTGGGTGAAGATGCGCACCCGGTAGTCGGCCTCGTCCGTGGTGGGTGGCAGGAGGAACGTGGTCTCGGACAGATTCGTCCAGCGCGCGATGCGCGCCATGTCCTCGTCGGAGATGCCCTCGGCATCGAGGATGACGGCCACGGGGTTGCCGCGGTAGGCCTCTGACGAGAAGACGTCGACCTGGGCGAAGGGGCGTTGGCGGATCATGCGGGGGATTCCTTCCGAGCGGAGCGGCTCTGGACGACGAGCATGGAGAGGACGGCGGCGACGATGCAGGTCGCGGCCCCGGCCCACCAGGCGTAGGTGTATTCGCCGAAGATGTCGCGGACGATGCCGCCGCCGAAGGCCGCCAGCGCCGCCCCGATTTGATGCGCGGCGAACACCCACCCGAAGACGATGGTGCTGCGTTCACCGAAGATCTGGCTGCACAGGGCGGCGGTCGGGGGCACGGTGGCCACCCAGTCGAGACCGTAGATGACGATGAACACGAGCATGCTCACGTGCACCACGTCGGACAGCAGCCACGGCAGCAGCAGGAGGCTGACTCCGCGGAAGGTGTAGTAGATCGCTAGGAGTTTGCGGGGGTCGAAACGGTCGGTGAGCCAGCCGGAGGCGACGGTGCCGAGGATGTCGAACACTCCGACGGTGGCCAACAGCCCCGCGGCGGTGGCGGCGGGCATGCCGTGGTCGTGGGCCGAGGGGATGAAGTGGATGCCGACGAGGCCGTTTGTGGTCGCCCCACACACGGCGAACGCGCCGGCCAATGCCCAGAATGCTTTGTGTTTGGAGGCGAACACCAGGCCTTCGATGGCGCGGCTCATCGCGCCGCCGCGCGCTCTCGGCGGTATGACGTAGCTGTCGGAATCCGCTCCGTAGGGTTGAACTCCGCGGTCTTCCGGAAAGTCGCGCAGGATCCAGACTGCCAGGGGGATCACCGCCAGGGCGACGCCGCCGATGACCAGCGAGGCGGGCCGCCAGCCGATGGTCTCGGCCATCGCGGCGACCGGGGGCAGGATGAGCAGTTGCCCGGTCGCTTGTCCCGCGGTGAGCGCGCCCATCACCAGGCCGCGGCGCTCGACGAACCATCGCTCGGTGATCGTGGAGGCGAGTGCCAGAGCCATCGACCCGGTCCCGCCCCCGATGAGGACTCCCCAGAAGAGGAACAGCTGCCACGATGCGGTCATAAAGACGCTGCCCGCCGCGCCGAGAGCGACCAACAGTAGCGCGGTCGCGACGACCCGCCGCAGGCCGAAGCGATCCATGAGAGCGGCGGCAAAGGGGGCGACGAGGCCGTAGAGGATCAGGTTCAAGCTGACCGCGGCCGACATCACGCTCATCGACCAACCGAACTCGGTCTCCAGTGGCACCATCAGCGCCCCGGGAGCGCCGCGGAATCCCGCCGCGCCGAACAGGGCGAGGAATGTGACTGCGGCCACCCACCAGGCGGGATGGATTCTCTTGTTTCGCCGTCGATGGACGTCGTCGAGTTCGGTCGCCGCGGCCTCGGTTCGGTTCGTCGTCATGGTCTAGACTTTCTTTAGCGAAGTTTGCGAGACTGGGAACGTTACCGGATGACGTGGGGGAGTGAAAGATGATGGCTCTACGATCCGATTGGTCGGACGATGCCTGCCCGATTCGCCGTGCACTGGATGTGGTGGGCGATCCGTGGGTACTCGTGATCCTGCGCGACGTGCTGCACGGCCACGGCAGGTTCGACTCCCTGCACCGGAACCTCGGGATTTCCGAGGCGGTCCTCAGCCGCCGCCTGCGCGGGATGGTCGACGCCGGTCTTCTGGTGCGCATCGATTACGAGCGCGGCGGTCGAACCCGGCAGGGCTACGCGGCGACCGAAGCCGCTGCAGAGTTGCTGCCGGTGCTGCAGCAACTGGCTCTCTGGGGTGAGAAACACACGCGGACCCCCGACCATGCCGGCCATATGCCGCTGGTCCATCGCGCGTGCGGAATGGAGACGACCCGCGGCGAGGTGTGTAGCGCCTGCGGCGAGCCCCTCGTGTCCGAGCAGATGACCTGGGTCAAACCCTGGAAGGACGCCCGCGACGACCTCGTGGGTCCTGGTGTACTGCTGCGGCGGGGAACGCCGTGACCGACCCCGAAACCACCGAGAGAAAATGCTGCGCCCATGAGTTCCTACGAAACGATCTTCACTCGCACCGATGGACGCGTCGGCTGGAGCACCCTGAATCGTCCGAGCGCAATGAACGCGCTCAACGCGACCTTGTCCCGCGAGATCGTCGCCGTCGCCGTCGCAGTCGACTTCGATACTGACGACGCCATCGGCGCGATCATCGTCACCGGATCTCCGATCGAGCCTTCACCGCTGGAGGCGACATCGCCGAAATGCTGAAACATCCGGAAGGCAGCACCGCGCTGCCGGAACTGTTCTCGTCCTGGGGCCGCGTTCGAACAACTGCGTACACCGCTTGTCGCCGCTGTCGCCGGCTCCGCTCTGGGCGGAGGCAACGAGCTGGTGATGATGTGCGACCTCGTCATCGCCGCGGATACGGCCAAGTTCGGTCGGCCCCGAGTTCTCGATTGCCGTGATCCCGGGCCTCGGCGGCACCCAGCCTCGTGCCATCGGCAAGGCCAAGGCTGCCGATCTCGTGCTCACCGGTCGTCTCATGGGTACGAAGGAGGCCGAGTCCGCCGGTCTCGTCGCCCGCGTCGTATCCTCCGACCAGATCCACATCGAGCGCAGAAGACGGCGGGTGCGATCGCGAAAAATCCCTGCCGCAGTTTATTTGGCCGAGCGGACCCTGCAGGCGGCCCAGGAGACCGGCCTGGCCGCAGGCGTCGAAGCAGAGCGGCAGGCATTCGTCCAGAGCTTCGCGCTCGAGGACCGGATCGAGGGCATGCACGCCTTCCAGAACAAGCGCGAGCCGGGCTTCGCCCACTGCTGATTCTCCAGACATACAGGAAACTCGTGCCTACGACGCGGCACCCGTCCACTTCGACACGAAAGTCGCCGTTCTCCTCGCGAGGACCCTCTTCCCCGGTAAAAATTCCACGTCACCGCGTTTCCCATGTACGGAATCACCATCAGGGAGTCCGACCTCACCGGCAGCCCCCTACGTGGATGCCGAGGGCGCCAAGTACCTGCCGATACTGCGTCAGCCGGTGCTCGTGTTCGTAGCTCCGAGCAGCTGGCTATCACACGGGCCACGGCGCACGGCCGCGCTGTTCCGACGGCGGTCTACACGAAGGAACTATTCACCCCCGGTCCACGACCAGGCCACAGCGACCAGGTCGCCGTCGCAGGCGCAGAGGACCACGACCTGGCGGGACAGACGATACGTAGGGAGACACCGTCGACCACATAACCAGGGTGTGCGCAAGCACGACTGAAGAAGGAGCATGATGTCATCAGCCAGCATGACACCGAAGGTCGTCCATCCGGGAGGGCTCTGGCTCGACGACCTCACCGAGGGGTTCGAGTTCCGCTCGGGCCACCGCGAAGTCACCGCCGAGGAAATCGTTGACTTCGCATCGAAGTTCGACCCACAGAGCTATCACCTCGACGCCGAGGACGCCGCGGGCACCTTCTTCGATGGACTCGTCGCCAGCGGCTGGCATACCGCCGCGTTGACGATGCGGCTGCTCACTGAGGCCTTTCCCCTGGCCACTGGCCTCATCGGCGCGCACGGCGAGATGACCTGGCCCACCGCGACGCTTCCCGGTGACCGTCTCCGAGTCGAAGGCCGGGTGGAGAGCATCGAGACCTCAGCTTCGCGGCCGGGGCGCGCATCGATGCGAGTGTCCTTCCGGTCCGTCAACCAAGAGGACAAAATTTGCTACACAGCAGTGATGCGGATGCTTGCGTGGCGACGCCCCGAAGGAGAGCGCTGGGAAGCCGGCGATCAAGGACCGCTCAGTTCTCGCTGATGCCAGTGAACGGGGCCGCCCACTCAGCGACTTCGACAAGAACCATGTCGAGCAGACCTGGGAAGCACTCGTCAAGCTCGTTCTTCCGCAGCGCATTGGGGTTCCGGTAGTCGCCGAAGAACAACGGATATGACGTAGTCCCTGTCCGCGGGGTGTCAGCTAGCGTGCCAGACGTGTCGATATCTGGCGTCCTTCTTGCTTGGCGGCGGCCGCAAACTCGTCGAGTCGATCGACGATGCGGGGTAGTGGGTCCGGCCATGGCGAGGACAGCGAGAAGTTGTCCGTTGCCGAAGACGGGCACGGACACACCGCAGACGTCGGGGAGGGTTTGTCCTCGGTTGATGGCGACACCGTCGTCTGCGATCGTGCGGAGTTCGGCGCGGACCTGTTCTCGCATATCCTCGTCCGGAATGTGTGCTGCGAGATAGTTTTCGCGGAAGGCGTCGCCGGCGTGTGCGAGGAAGCATTTTCCGGAGCTGGTCGGATAGAGCGGGCGGCGGGTGCGCAGCGGGGCGGAGTAGCGGACATCTGGGTCGATTCGATGACATCGGTGTAGACGACGGCATCTCCGACGAGGAAGGAGAGCATCACGGTTTCGTTGAACTCGGTGTGTAGCGCTTCCATGCTGGTCCGGGTGGCGCTGTCGAGGGGCACTGTCGGTGCTGCTAGTAGTGCGCGGACGGCCGATCCGATGGTGTGCCTGCCGCCCTCGTCGTGGAAGTAGCCGGTGGCGACCAGGCCTTTGATGAGGACGTGGACGGAGGAGCGGGGAGCATCGATTGCCGCGGCGAGGTCGGCGAAGCGGGTCCCGTTTTCGCTGCGAGCGACAAGCTCGAGGATGTTGGTGGGCCGGTATTACTAATGAACGTGAGGGGCTGGAAACCCGTTAGTTGACGTAACGTACATTATCGGCTAACAGTATGGCTAGTTTCTGGCCAGTCTAGCGGCTAGACTGAAGGCATGACGACAGTGCCACTCGGCGAAGCCAAGGACAAGCTCTCCGCGCTCATCGACAGCGCCGAGAGCACGCACGACATCATCACGATCACCAAACAC
>NZ_JBDUUF010000016.1:0-58976 GCF_039939235.1 Gordonia aurantiaca
TCCATCGACGTCACCAGGTTCGGCGACACCACCCCCCGGATCATTAGAGAGACAGGGGCAAGAAGTCATACCGAACTTGGCGACCGTGGCCCCGCGGTGCGGGACTACGAAGAAGGTAACGGGCGACTGGGACCGAGGGGTGGATACGTGATACCAAAGTTGTAGTCCGCTATGGCGGATTCGGAAGGATGTCGAGACAGGTCGGGGGGACCACTGTGACGAAGCGTTGGATCGCGGGACTGAGCGCCATTGCGTCGATCGTGACCATGGGTGCGGTGACGGCGACGTCGAGCACAGCCGAGGCCGCGCCGAGGCCGAGCGCGAAGGTGTGCGTGATCAATCAGGAAGGCGGTGCCTACCGAGGGCCGATCGTCCTCCACGCGACGACCGGTGGGCTGTTCAACGGTCCGCGTCCGGTGTTCACCCACAACGCAGACTCCGCGGGATGCACGACCTTCGCGGGACTCAAGCCCGGTACATCCTACTGGGTTTCGGGCTCGGTGACGCTGCAGAAGTGCCAGGACCACCTCAAGGGCGACGGAACCTGGGGAAAATACGGCGTCGAGCAGGTGCGCGGTTTCTCGTCGGGAGTCCGCCGAGCGCCGTCGAGCGGAGTGCTGCAGTTCCCCCGCCAGGTCGCGGCGGTCCAGACCACGAGTTGCTTCTGACGGGACACCGGGTCCGACTGACGTAGGCTGGAGGCATCCGGGCAGAACAACCGGCAGATCTCTGTCGGCCTCACCGGTGTCAGACGTACCGGGCTCCGTCTGATGATGACGTCAGGCGGATGCTGTGATCACCGAAACCCTCGTCTTCTCCCACGGCGTCGAGGCCGCCCGATGAGCACCCCACCGCTCCTCGGCCCCACTCGCGTCCGTTTCGGCGTGGACCCGGCCGCCGCCATCGGCGGTGCCTGGTACCCATATACCGTTCAACTCGCCGACGAGCTCCCGGGCCTGCTCGCCTCGGCGCGGGCCCAGTTCGGAGACGTCACCGGGATCGACGTGACCTGGCAGAGCTTCCGGCGTCTGCCCGGTCTCGATTCGCCTGATTCGCCTGCGACGCCGCCGATGATGACGCTCAGCACGCCGGTGGCCATCGTCCGCCTTCTGGTGATCCCGCCCCGCACCGCGTCGTCGCTCGCGGCGATCCTGTTGCGGCTGGCGAGCAACACCGTGCAACCGCAGGCGAGCACCTACTCGCTGGAATTCCGCCGCGCCGAACGCATTCTGGAGCTCGCGGCGCGATCGGTGTCCTCCGAGACCCGCCGGCCGGCGGTGCAATAGGCCCGGTCCGCCCCCGCGAGGCGGGCGTTTTCCCTGCACACGGCCACCTCGTCGTTGTAGGTTCCCCACATGACAGCCGCGCTGCTGACATTCGCCGGATCTCTGCTCATCGCAGGGGTCGGCGGGACCTTCAGCCGGCTCGACGCCAACGACCGGCACCAGAAGCTCGCGCAGAAGGTCGACATCCTCGCCAAGCTCCCGTCGGGCACGGCGGCACACGCCCACATGGAGTCGATCGTCCTGGACGCGATCGGCGATCTGGGGGAGTACGAGCATCGTCGCCGCAGCCTCATGTTCCAGCGGCGCGCGCTGATGGCGGCCTTCCTCGCCTGGCTGGTCGTGGTCGCCATCCACGTCACCGACGAGAAGTACGACCTCGGCCATTACGACAACATCCTCGACTACGTGGAGATCATCGCCCTCGTCGTCGGTTTCCTCCTGCTGATCGCCTCTGTGGCGGCCACCATCCGGGATCTGCGTCATCGTCACGGCGATCCGGAGGCGCCCGGTTCGGTCAAACGCCCTACCTCGGGGTGAGGCGTTTGTTAGCTTCGGCACCCATGAGGTCCTCGAAGCTGCTGTTGGGGCTGGTCGTGGCGGCGCTGGCCGGAGTGCTGGTCGCCACCGCGGCGCCGGTCCGGGCGGACACACTGCCGGTCACCTACAACTTCTTGTCCGGCATCCCCGGCGAACTGACCAACCCGGGCGGCTCGCTGCCCGGCTCGAATGACTGGAACTGCAAGCCGTCGGCAGAGCATCCCAATCCGGTGATCCTCGTGCACGGGACCGGCGGGTCGCAGCAGACCAACTGGGGCACCTACGTCCCGCTGCTGAAGAACGAGGGATACTGCGTCTTCGCGCCCACCTACGGCGCGATCAAGGGCGCGCCGTGGCCGATCACGGCGATCGGCGGGATGGGGCTGATGTCCGAGAGCGCCCGCGAACTCGGCACGTTCATCGACAAGGTGAAGCGGGCGACCGGTGCGGAGAAGGTCGACATCATCGGGCACTCCCAGGGAACGGTGGTGCCCGCCTACTACGTGAAGTACCTCGGCGGCAGGGACAGCGTCGACAAGTACATCTCGCTCGCGCCGGTGTGGCGCGGAAGCACCGTCGCCGCAGCCGACCAGATCGGTCCGTTCGTGCGCGGGCTCGGTGTGCGGCCGGAACAGGTCCCGCTGTGTCAGGCCTGCTTCGACCTCGATCCCGGCGCGGCGTTCCTGCGCAAGATCGCCGACGGCGGCTACTACCTGCCCGGTATCCGGTACACCAACATCGCCACGCGGTACGACGAACTCGTGGTGCCGTACTGGAACGGCCTGCCGCCCGGCGGCTCCAACGTGAAGAACATCGTCGTGCAGGACGGGTGCTCGGTCGACTACACCGAGCACGCGGGCATGGCGGGTTCGCGACGCACCGCGTACTTCGTGCTGAACGCGCTCGACCCCGAACACCCGCGCGCCGTTCCATGTGATCGGGCGGCCCCGTTCACCGGCAGCCCGTTCTGATCGTGCGGTCCGCGCGTCATCATCGAGGCCGATTGCGGCGCAGCATCATCGCGGTCGCGGTGGTCGTGGCGGCCGGATTCTCGGGTGACGTCGGCGCGCCCGCTGCCGGAGCCGACGTCCCCGCACTGGGGCCGGACTTCGAATTCGGTGTCGCGCAGTCGGGTTTCCAGTCCGAGGGGCACAACCGCGACTCCAACTGGTTGCGATACGGCAGACAGGGCAAGGTCGGCGAGCCGGTCGGCGACACCATCGACTTCTACCACCGGTACGCCGAGGACATCGACCGTGCGGCGTCACTGGGGGTCGGGATCTACCGCACCTCGGTGGAGTGGTCGCGGGTGGAACCGCGCCGGGGACACGACGACCCGGCGGGCTGGGCGTCCTACGATCGGGTGATCAGGAAGGTCGTCGACGCGGGGATGCGCCCGATGATTACCCTGAACCACTGGGTGCACCCGGGGTGGGCGGTGGATCTCGGCGGTTGGAACCGACCGGGGATGGCCGACGACATGGTCGCCTTCTCCAAGCGGGTCGTCGACCGGTACGCTTGGGCGGACCCGCTGTGGATCACGTTCAACGAGCCGACCGAATACGTCCGGCGCGAGCTGCAGTACGGCGGACTGACGCCGCAGAACGTCGGCCGGATGGCCGACGGGATCGTCTCGGCCCATCGGTCGATTTACCGTCACATACACCGCGTGCAGCCGGGTGCGGAGGTGTCGTCGAACTTCGCCTACTATCCGATCGCCGGTGTCCAGGACTGGCTGGAATCGGTGTTCCCGCAACGGATGCGCGACACCCTCGACTTCGTCGGCGTCGACCACTACTACTCGTTCTCCGTCACTGATGCGTCGGTCGCACACGGCGCCACCGGGGAGTTCTGGAAGAGTTCCCAGGCGCCCGAATCGATCTACTACGTCCTCCGGCGGGTGGCGCGCGAGTTCCCGGGTAAGCCGGTCCGGGTCGTCGAGAACGGGTTGGCCACCGATCCGCACGGCAAACGACCCGACGGCTACCGTCGCGCCGACCATCTGCGCGACACGGTGTACTGGCTGCAGCGCGCCCGCCAGGACGGCGTCGACCTCCGGTCGTACAACTACTGGAGCCTCACCGACAACTACGAATGGGGCGACTACGACTCGCGCTTCGGCCTGTACACCGTCGACGTCGGGCGTGATCCGGCGCTCACACGCCGGCCGACCGACGCCGTCGCCGCGTATCGCGACATCACCCGCGCCGGGGGAGTGCCGAGGGGATACCGGCCCACGAGGCCTCCGGTTCCGTGCTCGCTGGTGGACGTGCCGGACAGTTGCGCGAACCCTGCAGTGGTGCGCTGACCGGCAGCCCCGCCACCGTTCGGCAGATCCGCCCGGCGATCCGGAGGCGTGTGTACGGAACAGTGGTGGAACCGCAGCGAACTCAGGCGATTCCGAGCGCGCGGAGTCCCGCGGCGGTCGCGGCGGCGAGCACGATGACCACCGCCAGCGGCGCCCGTAGCAGCGCGGCGACGACGCCGACCGCCACTCCGGCGGGACGCGCCCAGCCCGCGAAGTCGTGTTCGACGAACAACGCTCCGGTGAGCGCGACCGCCACCAGCAGGACCACCGCGGCGCGGTCCATCAGCGCCTCGGTCTCGGCCGACACCGAGATGCGGTTGCGCAGGATCGGGCCGGCGAGCCGGATGGCGTAGGTGCCGACCGCGAGCAGCGCCACACCGATGCCCAGGGACAGGCCGGTGCTCATCGGCGGACCTCGTGATCGCGCCTGGTCTCGACGGTCGGCGAACTCGGCCCGGCCGCCGAGGGCGCCCGGCCGTGGATGAACCGCCGCATGACCTCGACCCCGGCGAAGCCCGCCAGGGCGCCCACGACGGGGAGTCCGGCGGGCAGGAACGGCGTCGACGCGATGGCGATCGCGCCGCCGGCCACTGCCGCGGCCCAGGTCGCACCCGACCGCAGCGCCGGGATGGCCAGGGCCGCGAGGAGGGCCGGGAAGGCGGCGTCGAGGCCCAGGGCCTCGGGGCCGGCGACGACGCTCCCGAGGAACGCCCCGAGTCCTGCCCCGGCCGGCCAGCAGACGAGGATTCCCAATCCGCACAACAGGAAAGCCGCGCGAGCGCGGCGAGGGTCGGGCTCTGTCGCGGTCATGGCGGCGGTCTCGTCGTTGATGAGGTGGGCGCCGAGCAGGGTCTCCGACGGTCCGCGCAGATACTTCCCCACGGACAGGCCGTAACCGAAGTTCCTGGTGTTCACCAGAAGTCCGGCCAGAGCGCCGACGACCGGTGCGCCGCCCGCGGCGATCACGCCGACGAAGACGGACTCCGAGGACCCGGCGAGCACGACCGTGGCGATGAGGACGATCTGCCACGACGCCAGTCCGGCACCGTGTGCGGCGACCCCGTACGAGGCGCCGATGACGAGGACCGAGAGGCACATGACGACCACGGCGCGCAGGGTCGCCGCGTCGAGTGTTCTCCATGCCGAACGCATGACTACTATAGTGAACATGTGACGGATGTTCGTCAAGATGGACGATTGGACGGTTCGATGAACAATGTGGCCGGGGTGGACCCGAAGCAGCTGGTGGCGGCGTCGCTCAAGCGTGAACGCGCCCGCGCCGGACTCTCGCTCACGGAACTGGCGAGGCGCGCGGGCATCGGCAAGTCGACGCTGTCGCAGCTCGAGTCCGGGGAGGGCAACCCCAGCGTCGAGACGCTGTGGGCGCTCTCGACGGCTCTCGGGGTCCAGTTCTCCGCACTGCTGGACTCTCCGGCGCCCACGGTCGAGGTGATCCGCTTCGGCGACGGCCCGGTCATCCCGGCGGCCGACGCCGACTATTCGGCCACCCTTCTCTCGACCGCCGCGCCCGGGTCGCGCCGGGACATCTACGTCGTGCGCGCCGAACCCGGGAAGCCGCGCGTGTCCAAGCCGCATGCGCGCGGCGTCGTCGAACACGTCGTCGTCAGCACCGGGCGTGCCCGGCTGGGGCCGACCGACGCCCCAGAGACGCTGGGGCCCGGCGACTACATCGCGTATCCCGGCGACGTCGAGCATGTCTTCGACGCGCTCGAGCCGGGCACCGTCGCGGTGATGATCAGCGAGGCGTTCTGAGCCGGCGGCACGTATTCCGTCAGAGAAGCCGTTCGGTGTCGGCGTAGACCTTTCCGGCGATGACGACCGGATCGGAGGCGTACGGGCCGTATTCCCACAGTGTCTCGGCGCCGTCGATGGCCTCGAGCTGGTGGCCGCCTGCTGTCGGAGCGGAGACGAGGACGCGCCGACCGTCCGAGCCGAGGAGGTCGGCATCGTTCAGGTGGTCGGCGAGGATGGCTCCGGTGGACACGTCGAAGACACCCTCCGTCTCGTCTCCGCCGCGCTTGATCACCACCGTGCCGCCGTCGGAGAAGACGACGACCGGATTGTCGAACATCCAGCGCCACAGTGTCTTTCCGCTCATGGGTGAGGCGACGAAGAGTGGCTTCTCGTTGCCGGTGGTGTCGCGGTCGGTGAGTATCGGAAGGATCGACTCCCCGGCCGGTCCGAGCCGTGTGCTGAGCACGCCACCGGGCGCGGCCCGTTCGAGTCGGGCGCCGCGCACGGTCGTCGTCGGATTCCCGTCGGAATCGAAATAGTCGACGCCGCTGTCGGTGTCGACGGCGAAACCACCCGGGAACGGATTCGCGCCGGTGTGGCCGACCTTCCTCGGCTCCTGACGGAAGACCTCGGCCAACGTGGTCATGCTGCGGACGACCAGACGTTCGGTGTCGCGGCCGGCCTCCTCCCGGGACACCACGAGGCCTGAGCGCGGATACACCTCGCCGTAGGGAAGCGCTGCGGCGAGCCCGCCCTCGCGGTCGTAGACCTCGATCCGCGACCGTGCAGACCGCTCCGGGACGACGAAGAACCTGTCCCGGTGTGCGACGACGATGGCGCGGTCGGCGGTGGGGACCGAGCGACGGATCGATCCATTGCCGAGATCGGCGAAGACCACCGCCTGGCCGTCATCGGTCAGCCCTTCGGCGAGACATGCCGCGGACGCGTCGGACTCGGCGATCGCGCACGACCGGAATTCGGTGCGGTCGTCCGGCGAGTCCACCTGCGCGAGGCGCTCTCCGGTCCCGGCGTCGAGGAAGGCGACCGCGGCCGGGGCGTCGTGGCGCCTGGCCCCCAGGGCGACCACGTTCTCGTTGCCCCCGATGAACCGGGGAAACCAGAAGCCCTGGCCGAGGTCGAACGTCCACCGCGGGTCCTCGGGCGCGGAGGACAGGTCGGGCAGGGTGCCCGCAGACGGGTCCGACCACCGGGGCGTGTCGCCGGTCGCTGCCCGCACCGCGAACACCACCCCGACGATCACGGCGATCACGACGAGCGCGACGCCGCTGATCAGGGCGTACTTCTTGGGCCGGTGCGGGGCTGCAGGTGTCGTCAAGGCGGTCCTCTGTGGCTGGGTACGGGAGTGCGCGGGTCGCGGGACCGTCGAAGGGTATCGGCGTTGCACCGTACCGGGTTGCGGTGTGTCCACAGCCGGGGTCCGACGCGACGTCGGTCACAACGATTCGCTTCTTTCGTTACCGGCGCGTAGTGTCGACTGCAGTGATGCAGCCATGACGGCATGCGTCAACGCGTCGTAGAACGCCTCTCTCGCAGGTCGGTGCCCCACGGGGATGCCGACGTCGGACACATCGGATGTCCACGACCTGCCATTGACTTCGTACGGCGAACGAGCCCGCGACACCCGCGTGTTCGCCATCCGGCACCGACCATCGGCAGTGGAACTGTCGTCCTGACTCGCGTGCCACGCACAGGAAGAACCCTGCCCAGACAATGACTGCTGTCATCGACACCGTCGACACGAACGTCGACACCACTCCCACCGCTTCCGCCGCACCCCAGGTGACCTTCGAATCCCTCGGTGTGCCACGCAAACTCGTGAAGGTCATGGAATCGCAGGGCAAGGCGAACGCCTTCCCGATCCAGGCCGACACCCTGCCCGACACCCTCGAGGGCAAGGACGTCCTCGGCCGCGGCAAGACCGGCTCGGGCAAGACCCTCGCCTTCTCCATCCCGCTCGTCGCGGGACTCGCCGAGATGGAGGTCGAGCGCTACGTCGGCAAGCCCACCGGGCTCATCCTGGCGCCGACGCGTGAACTGGCGACCCAGATCGCCGCCGTCGTCGAGCCGCTCGCCTCGGCCGTGGGCCTCACCGTCACCACCGTGTTCGGCGGCGTCAAGCAGGCCCGCCAGGAGCAGGCCTTCCGTCGCGGCGTCGACATCGTCGTCGCCTGCCCGGGCCGCCTCGAGGACCTCATGCGTCAGGGCATCGTCCGCCTCGACGAGGTGGAGATCACCGTCATCGACGAGGCCGACCACATGGCCGACCTCGGCTTCCTGCCGGTCGTCACCAAGATCCTCGCCGCCACCCCGTCCGACGGCCAGCGCATGCTCTTCTCCGCGACCCTCGACAACGGCGTCGACAAGCTCGCCAAGCGTTTTCTCGACAACCCGGTGATGCACTCGGTGGACTCCGCCGAGTCGCCCGTCGCAGCCATGACCCACCACGTCTTCGAGGTGTCCTCGGCCGGCAAGGCCGACCTGGTCGCCGCACTCGCCTCGGGCACCGGCCGCCGCGTGCTCTTCATGCGCACCAAGCACCAGGCGAAGAAGCTCGCCAAGAAGCTCACCGAGCAGGGCATCCCCGCGGCCGACCTGCACGGCAACCTCAGCCAGGCCCAGCGCGACCGCAACCTCGCCGCATTCGGCCAGGGCGACGTGCGCGTACTCGTGGCCACCGACGTCGCCGCCCGCGGCGTCCACGTCGACGGCATCGAGCTCGTCGTGCACGTCGATCCGCCGGCCGAGCACAAGGCCTACCTGCACCGCTCCGGCCGCACCGCGCGCGCCGGCAGCTCCGGCGACGTCGTCACCGTGTGCCTGCCCGAGCAGCGTCGCGAGGTCGCGCAGCTGCTGCGCAAGGCCAAGATCAAGGTCACCCCGGTCAAGGTCGACGCCACCTCCGCCGAGGTCGACGACCTCGTCGGCGAGCGCGCACCGCGCGTCTCCGCCGCCGAGCGGGCCGCCGCCGAGAGCGCTCGCGGACGCGGTCAGAACGGGAACGCCCGTTCCCAGGGCGGGCGCTCGCAGGGCGGTCGACGCGGCGGACGTTCCGGACGCGGCCGCGGTGAGCGCGGCGGGTCCGCCCGCACCGAGAACGGCGCCGGACGCGGCGAGAGCCGGGGAACCCGCGCACAGGCCCACACCGCCGCCCGCGGCGACGGTGCAGGCGCCGCGCGTCGGGCCGGCGGCCGCACCTCGGAGAGCCGCGCGACCGGTCACGGGCGCTCCGGCGAGCAGCATCGTGCCGGTGGCCGCGTGCAGACCCGTCGGGTCCGACGCCCCGCGGGATCGCCTGCCGGTCGCTGATCCCCGGGACCGGCCGAATCCCGGAACAGCCGGCCCGCAGAACAACTGAACAACCCGCTCAGGCGGGCAGGAACCTCGAAGCAAGCCGTGGCGCAAGCCACGGCTTGCTTCCCCATGCGAAGGCCCGTCCGGTCAGCGCCGCCCAGGCCGGCGAGATCCGGCCGTATCCGGCCAGCAGCGCGGTGGTCGCGTCGACGCTGATGTGGACGTCGGGACGCCGCGGTTCGGGCGGGTTGATGACCAGGTCGCCGTCGGTGAACTCGTAGATGTAGCGCTCCGAGCATCCCCGGAGCCGGATGTCGTAGGTGGCATCGTGGCCGGCCGCGCCGGCGGAGTCGACCCAGCTCGGCAGGATCTGCTGCCGGCCGCGGATGATCATCAGCACCACATCGGGTTCCACCCACCACTGTGCGCCCACCGCGCGGGCGATGTCGTGGCCGTGGACGACGAACTCGCCGATGAGGATTCCCAGCGCGGCGTCCGCGCGGATGAGCCGGTCGCCGTCGAAACGCATCTGGGGAACCCGTGCGTTGAAGTGCGAGACCGCGTCGACGAGCGTGTCGAGGTCGTCGCGCAATCGATCGGCCAGCACCCGGACGTCGCGGGTCGGCAGGTTCGCGATCTGCTTGGCGTTGAAGTCGGGAACGTCGAGGGCGTCCCGGCACCACTCGCCCTCGCCGCGGGCGAGCGCGAGGAACCGCGTCGGCGCGAGGGCCACGTGTCCCAGGCAGTCGACGAGCGTCCAGCCGGGGGTGTGCGGAAGACGGGTCTCGGTGTCCTCGACGCCGTCGACGAGCTCGAGGAAGCGCGCCCCGGTCGTCAGGGCCGCGTCGATGTAATCGAACCGCGAGAACATTCCGGTCACGCGCGGTCTCCCACCCACATGGGGGACGAGACTACTACCACCGCAAGCGGCATGCGACATGTCGGTTCCCGGCAGGCGGGAGGCGTGCGATCGGGTACGCGCGCGAGCGGTCGCCGAGTTCCGCCGACCTCGCTCAACCCGCCTCGCCCAGCCGCACGAACACCACTCCGGCCACGATCAGCAGCCCGCCGATCAGCTGGATCGGGGCCGGCAGCTCGTCGAGTGCGATCCAGGCGAACAGCACCGCGAACAACACCTCCGACAGTGCGACGAAGGACATCACCCGCGCGCCCAGGAGACGTCCGGCGGCGATGCCGAAGCCGTAGGCCATCGCCGCGGACACGACTCCCAGCAGGAGCAGCGGAACCCACCAGGGCAGCGACAGCGTCCCGATGTCCACATCCGCCGTGCCCGCGGTCATCGGCAGTGCTCCGACGAGCCCGGCCAGGCCCAGGACGACGGCCCCGACCAGCAGTCCGCCGGCGGCGAGGGCGAGCGGCGGCAGACCGGTGCGTTCGTCGGCCGAGATCACAAAGTACGTCGCCGCCCCGACCATCGCCGCCAGCGCCCACATCACGCCGACCACGCTGATCGGCACGTCACCGGTCAGGTCGAGGACCAGCGCGAGACCGGCGATCGCCAGTGCCGCACCGAGGACCGTCACCCGGGTCGGCCGTTGGGCGTGCCGCAACCACATCCACACCAGGACGGCGACCGGAGCGGTGTATTCGATGAGCAGCGCCACGCCGACCTGCAGATAGGTGACCGCGTAGAAGTAGGCGAGCTGACAGCCCGCCACGGCGAGCAGCCCGTAGGCGGCGACGACGCCCCAGGACCGGGCGGCGGGGCTCGCCGGGATCGGGGGCTGCCGGTCGCGGAACGCCAGAAAGCCCGGGATGGCCAGGACCGCGGCGCCGACGGCGATCCGCACGGTGACCGTCGCGCCGGCCGACCAGCCGGACTCGATCATGGCCCGCGCCAGTACCCCCGAGATCGCGAAACAGGCCGACGAGACGAGCGCGAGGACGAATCCGACAGCGGGACCCGACGGCCGTCCGATGGTCGGGACGGTCACGGGTTCTTCGCGGCGACGATCGCCGCACGCACCGCCTCACGGCATTCGTCGCCCGCGGGTTCCCCGACGCCGAGGTAGAAGCTCGCAGGCCGGCCCTCGTCGCCGACGAAACCGGTCACCGAGAACCCGTCGGCGGTCTCGGGCTGGTCGATCGAGGCGACGGCGAGCGCGGCCGACATCGCCGAGATGCCCCGCCGGGCACCGGAGACCACGACGATCAGGTGGGTCGGATGCAGCACGACCAGCGTCTGGTGCTCGGAATCGGGGTCGGCGGGATTGCTGCGCCGCCTGAACAGCCGGGCCGGCCACGACGACGCCGGCAGGTTGATGGATCGCGTGCTCCACGCCGGCAGGTCGTCGGTCAGGACGAGATGACGGGCCTCCGCATGCTCCCGGAGCGCGGCCGCCACGGCGGCGGTGAGATCACTGAGATCGGCGCGGGTGGTCGTGCGTTCGTATGCGGGACCCATGACTCGACAATGTAGCGGGCGCGGCCCCCGCCGCGTGGCGTCCCGGACACGCTCGCTCGTCGCACCCGCCCGGCAGGGTTCGGCGGATCGCTACCGGCGCCCGAGGAGCGTCCGCCGCCGCGGCGCCGCCGTCGGCAGCAGGCCCGCTTCGAGGTCGGCGAGCAGCGAGGCCACGGTCTCGGCGGAGTCGGTCTTGTTGGTGCCGATGAACCCGGTCGGCCCGCGCTTGATCCAGCCCGTCACGTAGACGCCGGGCACCGGCTCGTCACCGTCGAGCACACGTCCGGCACGGTGCGGGATCACGCCCGTGTCGTCGTCGAACGGCAGGCCGGGCACCGCGACCCCGCGGTAGCCGACGGACGTGAGCACCAGCCCGGCGTCGAGAACGCTCGTCTGCCCGGTGGGTTCGATGCCCGACGCGGCGCCGGTCGCGTCGACGGTCAGGCGGTTGCGGCCCACCAGGACGCCCGTCGCGCGTTCCCCGCCGACGATCTCGAGCGGGGAGCCGAAGAACGCCAGCCGGATTCGCCGGCCCTCGGGCGCGGGCCGGGACGCACACTCGGAGAGGATGTCCAGCTTCGTCTTGATCGTGTTGTCGGCCGCGGAGTCGATCCGGGTCGATTCCAGGTCCGCGGGATCCACCACCACCGGGACGCCGGAGTCGACGAGCCCGATCAGCTCCGGGAGGGTGAAGGCCGCGTGCACGGGCCCGCGGCGTCCCAGGACGACGACCTCCTGCACCGACGAGGTGCGAAGCGCGGCCAGGGCCGGACGCGAGATGGACGTCGCGGCAAGGGTTTCGGGATCGGCGACGAGGATGCGTGCGACGTCGAGCGCGACGTTGCCGTTGCCGACGACCACCGCGCGTTCGGTGGACAGGTCGACCGACAGGTCGGCGAAGTCGGGATGGCCGTTGTACCAGCCGACGAAGGCGGTCGCGCTCGTCACGCCGGCCTTGTCGACACCCGGGATCGGCAACCGCTTGTCGGTGGGGGCGCCGCCGGCCCAGATGAGCGCCGAGTGACGCGCGCGCAGGTCGTCGAGCGAGATGTCGCGTCCCACCTCGGTGTCGAGGAGGATCTCGAGACGGGGATTGCGGGCGATGTCGTCGAACAGCCGCATCACCTTGCGGGTGTTCAGATGATCCGGCGCGACGCCGTACCTGGCGAGGCCGAACGGGCGGTCGAGCCGCTCGTACATGGTGACCGAGACCTGCGGGTGACGCAGCAACTCGTCGGCGGCGTACATGGCCGACGGGCCGGACCCGACGATGCCGATCGACACCGGGCCGTCGACGGCGAGCTGCCGCGGGCGGTCGATGGGGGCCAGCGGCAGGCGGCGTGCCGGATCGACGGGGAACCGGGCCGCCGAGCCGTCGACCGTCTCGCGGTACTGCGACGCGTTGACCTCGGCGAACCGCTCCTGGCCGGTGGGCAGGCGGTGGCCGGGGACGATCGCGCCGACCGGGCAGGCGCTGACGCAGGCGCCGCAGTCGACGCAGGTCGCCGGGTCGATGTAGAGCATCTCCGAGGTGCCGAAGTCCGGCTCGTCCGGAGTGGGATGGATGCAGTTGACCGGGCATGCGTAGACGCACGACGCGTCGCCGCAGCACGCCTGGGTGACGACGTGTGGCATGGGGGTTGCTGTCTACCTCTGTGGGGCCGCGACTCAGGCGGCGGTGTAGGTGGGCTCGCTGCGGAAGCGCGAGGAACGGCCGTGGATTCCGAGCGCGCGCCACACCAGCCGGGCGACCGGGTTCATCAGGCCGCTCTGCTCGGCGAGCATGCGGACGTCGCCGAAGACGTTGCGCAGGAAGCGCTTCGACTCGGGCGAGCGCCAGAAGATGTCCTTCATGACCTCGCGCGGGACGTCGAACCGTCGCTGGAACTCCCGCGGGGGCACCACGATGGCGCTGCACAGGGTGCGCATCGTGATCGGCAGCATGATCGACAGCGCGAAACGCTGGAAGGCGTTGCGCTGCGGCACCTGCTCGCGGATGAAGTGATGAGCGAACGAGATGTGGCGGGCCTCCTCGGCGACGTGCAGCTGCATGACCGCCGCCATCGTCGGATGGAGACGGGCGCGGGTGCGCAGGAAGTCCTTCTGGATGTGGTCGATCGGCTCCTCGCCGCCGAGCACGCCGAAGAAGAACACCACCGGGAACACCGTCGAGATGAGCGGCACCAGCGGCGAGATCACGCGGTAGCCGACCTTCGCGCCGGGGACGTCCATGCCGACCCGGTTCACGAACTCCTGGAACATCAGGGTGTGGTTGCACTCCTCCTTGGATTCGTGCGTGGTGTACCGGAATTCGCGTGCCCCGTTGGGCAGCTTGAAGCTGTACTGCATCAGCCCGCGGATAAGGACCGACTCGAACTGCAGGCCGACCTTGGCGACATTGGCCTGGCGCCACATGCCGATCTCGATCTGCTTGTCCTGCGGCAGTTGCTGGTACCAGGGGTGGCGGCCGATGGGGTCGACGTCGTAGGACAGGATCCAGCGCGGATCATTCGGGGTGACCGCCATGTGCGGTGCGTCCCAGTCGATGTCGACGTACGGATCGAAGTTGCGGTGCACCGAGGCCGCGGACAGGTCGTCGAGCACCTGGGCGTAGTCGTGGCCGTCGCCGGTCTTGTCGTGTTCGGGGACGTAACGCTCGCCCGAGGGGTCGGCGGACTCGGCGGCGTTCGGGTTCGTCAGGGCTTTGGTCATCGTCGCGTCCTTCGCAGAGATGAGGCCGAGCCGCGTGAAAGCGGCCGCAGCGGATGACACGAACGTATTCAGCAGCGGCGCTATTTGTCAACAGTCAATGTAACGATCGTGTCTGAGCTGGGCGTTCACGGCGACTCCGGCAGTACGCTGACCAGCCGGCTACGGGGGTAATTCGATCGGCTGGTTTCGCAGTGATCACCCCCTCGATCGGGGTTATCGTTACGGCACCACCCCGTGTCCGCAGGCCTCACCCAGGCGTCCACAGATCTCCAGGAGAATCGATGTCCCGTGCGATGAGCGGCGGAGGATCGTCTCGGCAGCCGGTGCGAGGGCGCGGGTGAACCAGCCGTTCCCGGGTCCGACCCGGGTGCCCCCGCAACCGGCCGGTCCGGTGCCCGGAGGTCGGCCTCCCCGGGGCCCGGTCCCCGGCCCGCTCGGCGCTCCCGCGATGCGCCCGCCCGCGACGCCGCGTCCGCCGGCGGCCGGCCGGGGTCCGGGTGATCTCACGCCCGACCTCGTCGAGACCGACGTCTGGACCGACGCGATGGTCGCCGCGGCCGGCATCCCGGTCGTCGACGTCCCGTTCGTGACCGTCGGATCGGGCATCGGCTCGTTCGTGACCGTCGACTACCTGCGGATCTGCGGCGTCCCGCTGGACCAGATCGCGGTCCTGGGTCCGCAGGACGTGCCGTGGCACAGCTACGAGTACCTCACGCGGGTCTCGCAGATCCCGCGCAGCGAGCGGCTGCGGTCGGACTCCGCGTCGACCCCGGACAACATCTGGGGCTTCCCCTCTTACGCGGTCCGCGAGGCGTGGCAGGACAAGACGCTCAAACCGCTGTGGAACGTCCTCGTCGAACCGATCATCGCGAACTACTACACGCCGCGCGCCGGGCAGGCATTCGAGTCGATGGAGAAGGAGTGCCACCGGATCGGCTACCTGCAGTGCCTGCACCGCGGGCAGGTGCGCATGATCCGACGCCGCAACGGCGGTGGGTACTTCACGATCCTCACCCCGCCGCAGGGGAGTTCGCCGACCAAGCGGGTCGCGTTCCGCAGCAGGTGGGTGCACGTCGCGATCGGTTACCCCGGGATCAAACTGCTCCCGGACCTCCAGGCGTTCCGGGAGACCCACCGAGACGCCGGCAAGGTGGTCAACGCCTACGAGTCGCACGAGCACGTCTACCAGTCGCTGCAGCGCAGGCCCGGGACGGTCATGATCCGCGGGTCCGGGATCGTGGCCTCCCGCGTGCTGCAACGCCTGATCGACGACCGGGACGCCCACGGCCTGCAGACGCAGATCGTCCATCTGTTCCGCACCTACGTCGACAAGCCACACGGTCCGCACATCTGGATGCGGCGCAAGGGCAAGGACGGGTGGGCCTACCAGGGGTTCAACTACCCGAAGTCGGTGTGGGGTGGCCAGCTCAAGGCGCGCATGCGCAAACTCGAGGGCCATGCCCGCGCCGAGGCGTACAAGCAGATGGGCGGCACCAACACGCCGGTGCGCGACAACTGGCAGGAGCAGCTCGGGCGGGGCCGGCGCGAGGGCTGGTACCGAGTGGCGGTCGGCTCCGCGGAGCGTCTGGTGCCCGGCCCCGGCGGCCAGGGCGTGGTGACGACGGTGCGCGTCGACCCGCACGCGCCGATCCGGCAGGACCACCGGCCCGACGGCACCTTCGAGCTGTACGCCGACTACGTCATCGACTGCACCGGCCTCGAGGCCGACGTGCGCGAACACCGGTTGTTGCGCGACCTGCTCGACCACTCCGGCGCCGGACTCAACCCGATCGGACGCATGGACGTCGAGCGCGACTTCGAGTTGCGCGGGACCCGCAACGGCGACGGCAAGATCTACGCGTCGGGGAGTGCCACGCTCGGCGGTTACTTCCCGGGCGTCGACACCTTTCTCGGTCTCCAGATCGCCGCCCTCGAGATCGTCGACGACCTGGCCCGACAGGGCTTCTGCAAGAAACTCACGCCGTGGCGATCGACCGCCCAGTGGTGGCGTTGGGTCAACAACAAGGGGGTCGACTGACGTGCTGCCGACCCTGTGGGGCCGCATCCAGACCCGGGTGTTCGTACTCGGCGTCCTCGGCGGGGTGTGGACGCTGGTCCTCATCCCGTTCCTGTGGTTGATCTCGTCCGGCAGTCCGTCGCTCGCGGAGGTCTTCCGCGTCGCCTACACGGTGCTGTCCACCGTCATCGTGCTCGGTGTGGCCTGGGAGTTCGTCTACCACTTCCTGCAACAGTTCCGGTGGGAGAAGGACTGGCCGACACTGTTCGGGCTGGTCACCGCGATCAACGAGGGTGTCGTTGCCTGGCTGGTCGTCGACGGCACAGGTCTGCTCCCCGAGTCGCTGCGGCCGTCGCCGTGCGTGTTCACCGTCCAGTTCGTGACGACGTGGCTGCTGGTGTGGATCGTCGTCAACGGCCCGCTGCGGGCGATCTTCCCGCACTGGCGATTCCGAGGAGGGCGGTTCCTGTGACCGGACCGGGCGACATCCCGAGCGTGACCCCGACGGTGACCCTGGTCCCCGGCGCCGGGATCGTCATCCGCAAACCCGCGTTCCTCGCCGTGGTCGCCGACTCGGTGCCGGCAGCCTTCGTCACCGACCTCCTCGACATCGAATCCGCGGTGGCCGTGCCGGATTCGGCGCCGCGTCGCGGACGGCACCTGGTCCGTGCTCTGGCACGGTTGGTGGCGACCGCCGACGAGCCGATCGACATCGGTTTCGCGGCCCCCGACAACGTCGGCATCGCGGTGTTCCTCTCGGGCGGGATCTACGGCGAGACCGACGGCCACCGCATCGAACCCGGAGTCGACGCACCGTACGACAAGGCCATCCCGTGGCCGTACGAGGGACTCGGCCTGTATCTGGACGGCACCGTCCCGGCCGAGGTGGGGGAGGAGCGCTTCGATCTCGTCGACGGCGTCGTGCCCGCCGCCGGCGCACTCCTGCACACTCCGCTGGGCATGCGCGGCACCGAGTTCCACCCGCTTCCCGAGGCGGTGCGCAAGGCCGCGCGGCCGGTGCGCGAGCCCGTCGTCCCGGAAACCGGGTCGGTGGCATCCGGGTCGGTGACATCCGAGCCGGAGCCGGTGCCCGCCCCCGACCCCGGGCCGTCCACCGCGCCGCCTTCGGAGCAGTTCACCGGCGACGAGCACGACGCGGCCGGAGCAGACGTCACGCTCGAGCCGATGGAGGAGATGCCGGTCGACGAGAAGCCGCCGGTTCCCGTTCCCGCCGAACCCGGGCCGGGGGAGACCACCGAGCGGATGAGGCCGGACCCCGCACTGACGCCCGAACCCGAGGTGACACCCGAACCCGACCCGGTGGGCGGACCCCTTCCGTTCACGTCGACGCCCCTGGGCGGAGACCCCGGCGGGGGGCCGGTCGGCACGCCCGTCGCGCACCACCCGCTGCCGCCGGTCACGCCTGCCGGGGGACCGTCGAAAGCGCCTCCGGGCACGCCGGATCCGTTCGCCGAACCGCTCGAACCGCGTCCGCCGCTGCCGAGAGAGCAACATTCCAAGCCGGTGACCGAGGTCGTCCGGGTCGAGGCGTCGCGTGCCAAGGTGCACGGAATCCGCTGTGCGCGTGGTCACCTGAATCATCCGCAGTCGTGGATCTGCGGTGTCTGCGGCATCCGGATGGATCAGCTCACCACGTTCCTCGTCGAGGGCGAGCGACCGCCGCTGGGCTGGCTCCTGCTCGACAACGGGTTCACGTTCCTGCTCGACGAGGATCTCGTCATCGGCCGCGAACCCGGGGCGTCGGGTGGCGGACGGTCGAGCGGTCCGAGGCCGATCCGTGTCAAGGACGAGACCGGGCAACTGTCGCGACGTCACGTCGAGATCCGACTCGTCGAATGGACCGTCCAGTTGGTCGACCTCGGTTCGGCCAACGGGACCTTCGTGACCGATCCCAGCACCAGTCGGGAGATCCGACTCCTCCCGCATCGGCCGCACGTCCTCGTGCCTGGCTCCCACGTCCGGATCGGTGGCCGCCACTTCATCTTCGAATCCCACCACGCCAGGATCTGAAGGCCGGGGTCGTCGGATGGACAAGCACACCATCGTGTTCCTCCTCCTGGATGTCGCGGTCATCATCGCCGCGGCCCGCCTCGGCGGGATGATCGCGCGCGCCGTGCGCCAGCCCGCGGTGGTCGGCGAGATCGCCGCGGGTATCGCGTTGGGCCCGAGCCTGTTCGGCCTACTGCCCGGCAGCCCCGACGAATGGCTGTTCCCGGAGGAGGTCCGGCCGCTGCTCGGCGGTCTGGCGCAGATCGGCCTCGTGCTGTTCATGTTCATCGTCGGCCTCGAACTCGACATGCGGCTGACCCGCGGCCGCGAACGCGCCGCCGCGACCATCTCGGCGACCTCGATCGTCGTGCCGTTCGGTCTCGGAGCGGGACTGGGCTTCCTGCTGTATCCGTCGCACGACACCGTCGACGGGCTGCAGATCGAACGCCTCGGCATGGTCCTGTTCACCGGTGTCGCGATGTCGATCACGGCGTTCCCGGTGCTCGCCCGCATCCTGGCCGACCGGGGGATGATGCGCACCGTGCCAGGCGTGTTCAGCCTCGCGGCCGCCGCCGTCGACGACATCCTCGCCTGGACGCTGTTGGCGTTCATCATCGCGATCATCTCGGGCGGGAGCCCGATGGAGGTCGCGAAGATCGTCGGGCTCACCCTGGTCTACGCGGCGGTGATGTTCGGCCTCGTGCGGCCGCTGCTGGCCAAACTGATCGAGTGGCGCGACGCCGCGGGCCGGCTCACCCCGGACATCCTCGCCGTCGTCCTCGTCGGTGTGTTCCTGTCGTCGGCGGTCACCGACGTCATCGGGATCCATCAGATCCTCGGCGCCTTCATGTTCGGCGCGGTGATGCCCAAGGTCGGCGCCGAGCACCTCCACCGCGAGATACTCGAACGCCTCGAGCAGGTCAGCGTTCTCCTCCTGCTGCCGATGTTCTTCGTGGTGACCGGCCTCGGCGTCGACCTGGCGTCGATCGGGCTGTCCGGGCTGTGGCAGCTCGGCCTCGTCCTGCTGGTTGCCGTCGCGGGCAAGTTCCTCGGCGCCTACGCCGGGGCGCGGGCCGGCGCCATCCCCACCCGGCAGTCCGCGGCGATCGCCGTGCTGATGAACACCCGTGGACTCACCGAGCTCGTGATCCTCTCCGCCGGAAGGGATCTCGGCGTCCTCAGCGACGACCTCTTCGCGATGATGGTGGTGATGGCCCTGGTGACCACGGTCCTCACCGAACCGCTTCTGCGTCTGGTCTATCCGGACAGCGTGGTCGCGAGCGACATCGCCGCCGCCGAGCGTCGGGCATTGTCGGCCGCCGCCGCGCCCCGCGTGCTGGTGGTGTTCCGCGACCCCGCCGGCTCGGTCGACGACCTGCGCGCGCGGCATCGCCGGATGCTCGACTGCACCATCGGCTTCGACGTCGTCCTCGCCGGCGTGCTGACCTCGCCGGACAAACGGTCGCAGCGCCTCGAGGTGGGGATACCGGTCGTACCCGACTTCGCCGCCATCGCCTCGGCGATCGAGCGGTTGAACCTCCTGGGGGCATCGCTCACCGGCGCCGGAGCCGTGTCCGTGCTGTGTCGGTTCAGCGCCGATCCCGCCTCCGACCTCGACGCGATGGCGGAGAACGTGAACGCCGACGTGATCGTCGTCGACAGCGCCGACCGCGCCCTCGGTGAACGGCTGCGGGCCGCGCCGGTGGCGATCGTCGACGAGGACGCGGCGCCGGGGTCCGCGCCGAGTCGCAGCATCGTCACCTGCGTGGCAGCGGACAGCCGCGGCGGGCGCACCGCGATCGTCCTCGCCGCGGGGCTCGCCCTGTTCGGTTCACGCACGCTGACCGTCGTGTCCGGCGGATCGCGGCGCCGGTTGGGCAACGACCTCAAGCCCGTTGCCGCACGTGGTGTCGAGGTGTCCGTCGTCGATCCGCGCCGGCATCGCACGGAGGGCGGGGCCTTCATCGTCGCCGCCGCCGACGGGGACGCCACCGCCGGGACCGCATCCGGTGGGACCGCGGCGGTGACCGTGGTCGACCACACCCGGACCAGCGAGGAGTCCCTCGGCGACCGGGTGGCCGCCCTGTACCCGTCCGGCGACGCCGCACGGCAGGAACCGCCCGACGCACAGACCGTTTCACCCACCACCTCATCACCAGAGAGGCACTGACATGGCCACACTCGAGATCCCGCGTCAGCTGGCGGATTTCACCGTGCTCGGCAAGCTCGGGGTCGGCGGCAACGGGACCTTCTACCTCGCCGTGCCCCCGGTCCGTCTCGGGCTGGCCACAGATCGCGTGGTGCTCAAGGTGTTCAGCGGCGTGTGCAGCGACGACGCCTACCGCCGCGGGGTGCGCGAGTTGCGCGCGTTCGCGGCCGTCGCCTCGCCGTATCTGGCGGCGCTGTACGACGCGATCCTGCAGGGCCGGTTCATGTATGCGATGGAGTACTTCCCACTCGGGTCGCTGGCGTCGCCGACGCGCCCGCTCGGCCGCGACGAGCGTCTCGCGGCGATCGCCGACGCCGCGCGCGGGGTCCATGCGTTGCATGAGGCCGGCATCGCACACGCGAACATCACGCCGTCGAGCATCATGGTCACCGAGGCCGGCGGGAAGATCTCTGATCTCGGCCTCGCCCGGGTACTCGCCGCCGACGAGCCGATCACCAGCTTCGCCCAGCCCGGTGCGGTGCAGTACATGGACCCGGCGCTGCTCGCCGGTGACCTGCCGTCGCGTGCCACCGACATCTGGTCGGTGGGAGCCTGCCTGCACCGCGCACTGTCCGACGAGGGCGTCTACGGCGAGGTGCCCGACGCCCAGCCGCTGTTGGCGATCCGCGCGGCGCTGTCGACCCCACCGAGGCTCTCGGAGAAACTCTCCGACGAAGAGCGCACGCTGGTCGCCGACTGTCTCGCGCTGGCGGGCAGCCGGCCGGCGACCGCGCTCGAGGTCGCCGAACGCATCGACGCCCTGCGGGGCCGCTGACGGGCACCGCGGGACCACCCCCATGGGCGTGAAAACTCAGCCGAGGGGTGCGGTGCGCCACCAGGCGTCGAGGATCTCCCGGCCCGAGTGACCGGGCCACCTCGTGACGACCGTGAACTGCTGGTGGACGGGCGCAACGAAATTCGTCACCAGCCAGCCGTCCGCCACGCTGTCGCGACTCGCCGACGCCGGTCCGTCCCGCCACTTGATCGCATCGCCCGGATATCCCTTCAGCGAGGCGGTCACCGTCTCCCGGGCGCCCGGCGCAGCCGTGTCCCAGACCACGTAGGTGAGATCCTCGACGTCGGTGCACGAGATGCCGACCACGCCCTCGTGGGAGACGGCCCGGCACGACGCATCGCGCCAGCCGGCGCCGTCGGGGGAGTCGGGGAGCAATCGGGGAAAGGCATCGGCGATCGGCGCGACCGGCTCCGGCCACGGCGCGGGCGAATTGCGGGCCCCGACGAGCACGACCGCGCCCACGCAGACGGCCACCACGACGGCGGCGACCAGCAGAGGGACGAGCCGGCCGCGTCCCGAACCACGGTGTGAACGATGGGACGAACCCGACCGGGACACCGGGGGCCGCGCCGATGGCCGCCGTGCGGCGACGATCTCGGTGGACCGACCCGGGTTGCCGACCGGCTGGAAGACCTTCGGCGTCGGAGAATCCTGCTGTACAGCAGCGGGTCTCGTCGTCGACATGACCTCGGTGGCCGGCTCGCCGTCGGGCCGGGTGAGATGCAGGGCGAGGTCGGCGGCCCGGACGAACTCGGAACACGTCCGGTGGCGATGATCGGGGCGGGGATCGAGCGCACGCGACAGCACTGCTCCGAACGCCGGGGACACGGCCTCCGAAACACGATGGCGGGCAACGGAACCGGTTCCGGTCAGCATCTCGACGAGAACCCGTGCGAGTCCGGCGACATCGGTGTCGGGGCGAGGTGTGTGCTCGCCGTCCGGCGGTGGCGCGAGGCCGAATCCGCACACCGTGACCACACCGGGTGACGAGACATCGTCGACGCGCGGTTCGGTGCCGGTGTGCAGAAGGATGTCCGACATGGTGAGCCCGCCGTGGACGAGCCGTCGGCGATGTGCCGCGTCGAGGGCCTCACCGACCACCCGGACGATCCCGACCGCGAGATCCACGTCGATGCCGTCGCGATGGCGGTGCAGCAGTCCGGCGGCGTCGATGGTCGGCACCGGCTCCGTGGCCGCCCACAGATGGCCGTCGGCGAAACCGTGTCCGATGATGCGGGCGAGTGCGGGATGGGTCGTCGCCCCGGCCGATTCGGTGGAGCGGAAGAACCAGTCACGGAATGCCGGCTCGACCGAGCGCGCGCGGTCGACGACCGTCAGGACCATCGGGGCGGGCTGCGGGGTACCGGGTGCCACGGGGACCGCGCGGTACAGCGTGGCCGGTGCGCGCCGGCGGAGGACCCGTTCGATGCGATGGCCGGCCAGGACGGTGCCGGGGGCGAGGTGGTCGCCGCGAGTGGCATCGAAGGACACGGTCGCTCCCTCACCTGTCGTGTGGGTGTTCGATCCTACTCGACCAGAGCGGGCGCCGAGGCGAACAGGATCACCACGAAATAGCAGAGCAGAAACCACGAACCGCCCTGCCACAGTTGCCATCGCCCGTTGCGCTTGTAGACGCGGTAGGTCCGCACGAGCATCGACACCGCACCGACGAGGACGACGACCGGCGCGGCGACGATGAGCGCGGTGTCCAGCGGGGACGACGAGAAGAGGGCGACGACGACCAGGGCGAGACCGAACACCACGGTGATGGCGACGTGGGTCGCCATCTCGCGAAAATCGTTGCCGCCGTTCCGCGGTTGGGGTGACGGGTGCCTCGAGGTCATGGTGAGTCCACGGTACACGCCGTATTCGGGCCGTCGGCGCCACCGACGAGAAGGACCAAATACTCATTGCCGCTGCTCCGCACGGGGAGCAGGATGGAATCGAGGGTTCCGACCGAGCCCCGTCGTCAAAGGAGATGAGCGAGGGACATGAACGCGATACTCGTCGGAGTGGACGGTTCGGAAGCTGCCACGCGCGCGGTCCGCTGGGCCGCGAAGGCCGCCGCCGCGGAGAACGTCGACCTCAAGATCGTCAGCGCCTACGACGCGAGCACCAGTGACTACGCGCCGGGTCTGATCATCCCGCAGGAGGTCATCGACGCGATCCGCCAGGACGCGTCAGATGCCGTGCACGCGGCGGCGGATGTGGCCAAGCAGGCGGCGCCGAACGTCTCGGTGACCACGTCGATCGTCGACGGGGACGCCGCCCGAGTGCTGCTCGAACTCGGCAAGGACGCCGCGATGATCGCCGTCGGCACGCGTCATCTCGGCAGCGTCAAGGGTCTGTTCCTCGGCTCGGTGAGCATCAACGTCGCCGCGCACGCGCACGGTCGCGTGGCGATCGTCGCCGGCGACGGATCCGACACCGGCCCGATCATCGTCGGTGTCGACGGTTCGCCGATCAGCGACGCCGCGGTGGCCGAGGCGTTCCGACAGGCCTCCCTGCGCAACGCGCCGCTCGTCGCCGTCCACACCTGGACGCCGCTGGACGCCGACGCGCTGCACGGCTACGGCATCAGCCGTGAAGAGGTCGAACGGATGACCCAGGAATCGGTCGAGGTGCTGGCCGAGCGGCTCGCCGGCTACTCGCAGGACTACCCGGACGTCCGCGTCGAGCGACGCGTGCTGCCGGAGGAGCCCGCGAAGGCGCTGCTCGACGCCGCGAAGGACGCACAGCTCCTCGTCGTCGGCAGCCGCGGTCGCGGCGGGTTCCGCGGCCTGCTGTTGGGCTCGACCAGCCAGAAGGTCATCCACCAGGCCGAATGCCCGGTGCTGGTGGTGCGCAAGTGATCAGCCGAGTTCTCTGACGGTGCCTACCATCGAGGCATGAGCCTGAAGAGACTCGAGCTCTCGGTCGGCGAGCTCGCGCAGCGCGCGGGTATCGCGCCGTCGGCGGTCCGGTTCTATGAGGACCAGGGGCTGATCTTCAGTCGCCGGACCGCCGGCAACCAGCGCCGGTATCACCGCGCCATGCTGCGGCGCGTGGCGTTCATCCGCGCCTCCCAGGTCGCGGGCATCCCGCTGTCGGTCATCGGCGAGGTGCTCGCCGAACTCGGCCACCACGAGTCCCCGTCGAAGGCCATGTGGGAGGCCGCGTCGAAACGGTGGATCGACGACATCAACCACCGCATCGAGTTGCTGGAGAAGATGCGCGACCTCATCGGCTCCTGCGTGGGCTGCGGCTGCCTGTCGCTCGGCGAGTGCCACCTCCTCAACCCGGAGGACGAACTCAACAAGCTCGGTCCGGGACCGCGGCGCCTGATCACCGACGACGACTGAGGCCTGGGTCCCAGGGGCGGGTCGCGGGCGCCGACCGGTCGGGTCGGAGCCCGGCGGTAGGGTTGGCGCATGGCTCGACCGTCGCGAGTGGCGCTGGCACTGGGAAGTGGTGGGGCTCGCGGCTACGCCCACATCGGCGTGATCCAGGAACTCCGGGCGCGTGGCTTCGAGATCGTCACGGTCGCCGGGTCGTCGATGGGTGCGCTCGTCGGCGGCCTCTATTGCGCGGACCGGCTCGACGACTATGTCGAGTGGATTTCCGGACTCACCCAGCTCGACGTCGTGCGTCTGCTCGACGTGTCGCTCTCCAAGCCCGGCGTGATCGGCGCCGAACGCATCCTCTCGCGTGTGCGAGAGATCGTCGGCGACACCAGGATCGAGGATCTCGCGACGCCGTTCACCGCGGTCGCCACCGACCTCACCACCGGTCGGGCGGTGTGGTTCCAGCACGGTGAGCTCGTCGACGCCCTGCGCGCCTCGATCGCGATCCCCGGCGTCATCAGCCCGCACGAGCACCACGGCCGTCTGCTCGCCGACGGCGGCATCCTCGACCCGCTGCCCGTCGCGCCGACCTCGGGTGTCCCCAGCGACGTGACCATCGGGGTGATCCTCGGTTCCGACGGCGGACCCGAGACCGGCGCGAGTCGACAGCCCAAGACCAAGGGCCTGCTGCGCCGCAACGTCGAGCCCATCCTCGACAACGTGCGCTCGGTCCGCGAGCGGTTCGGCCTGGACGGGTCCGACAGCCCGTCCAACAGCACGGCATCCGACAGCACGGCATCCGGCGGCGCCGCAACCGACAGTGAGCGGTCCGCCGGCGGCGGGGCCGAAGGCGCCGCCGAGGTCGCCGCGGTGGCCGGGGACACCGACGGTGCGGTCGTCGTCGATTCCGGTGCGGTGGGTCCGGGGCGGACCGGCCCTGAGAGGACCGGTGAGGAGAAGACTGGTGAGGACAGGTATCGGATGGGTCGCGTGGAGGTGCTGAGCCGCTCGCTCGACATCATGTCGGATGCGCTGACGCGCTATCAGGTCGCGGGGTATCCGCCCGACATCCTGATCCGGGTACCGCGGCGCGCGGTGCGCACCCTCGACTTCCACAAGGCGACCGAGATGATCGAACTGGGCCGCGAGCTGACCGCCAAGGCCCTCGACGAACTCCCCGAGACGCCATGAGGAGAATCCCACGCGGCATCTGGGTGCTGCTGTCGGCGAACGTCGTCATCGCACTCGGCTACGGCTTCATCGCGCCGGCCCTACCGTCGTTCGCGCGGACGTTCAACGTGTCGTTCACCGCGGCCACCGCGGTGGTCTCGGCATTCGCCGTCATGCGGCTGTTGTTCGCGCCCACCAGCGGTCGGCTGGTGACGCTCTTCGGCGAGCGACGGATCTACCTCACCGGACTGCTCATCGTCGCCGCCAGCACCTTGGCCTGTGCCTTCGCGCACTCGTACTGGCAATTGCTGGTCTTCCGCGCGGCAGGCGGCATCGGGTCGACGATGTTCAGCATCTCCGCGATGGCGCTGCTCATCCGGATGGCGCCCGCCGACATCCGCGGCCGTGTGTCGGGGCTGTTCTCGGCGGGCTTCCTCGTCGGCTCCATCACCGGCCCGCTGATCGGCGCCGCGCTGGTCGGTTTCGGCCTGCGGGTGCCGTTCGTGGTGTACGCCGCCGCGCTCCTGCTGGCATCCGCGGTCGTCGCCACCCAGCTGCGCGAGGTGATCGCGCCGGACCAGGCCGAGGAGCCGACCGCGGGGCTCATCGGATTCCGGACCGCGCTGCGCGACAGCGGATACCGCGCGATCCTGTTGTCCAACTTCACGCAGGGGTGGGCGTCGATGGGCGTGCGGGTCGCCGTCGTCCCGCTGTTCATCACCGAGGGCCTCGACGCCGGGGCGGGCATGGCCGGAATCGTGCTGGCCGTATACGCCGGCGGCAACGTCCTCGCCATCCTGATCGCCGGCCGCCTGTCCGACCGGTTCGGCCGCCGGCCGATCATGCTGCCCGGTCTCACCATCACCGTCATCGCCACCGTCGCACTCGGCTTCTCTCCCAACGTCGCTGTCGCGCTCGGCCTCTCGGTGCTCGCCGGCGTCGGCTCCGGGCTCTTCGCCCCGACGCACCAGGCCGCACTCGCCGACGTCCTCGGCAACCGGCAGCAGGGCGGATCGGCACTCGCCGCGTTCGGCATGTCGTCGGACCTGGGGGCGGTCACCGGGCCCGTCATCGTCGGCTTCGTCGCCGACCGGGTGGGTTTCGGTCCCGCGTTCATCCTGACCGGCGTGGTGGCGGGCGTCGCGCTCGTCGCGTGGCTGTTCGCCCGCGAGACCGCGCCGGCGATCGTCGGGCACGGACCCATCCTGACGCCGGCGGAGCCCGAGGCGTCCACCGACGACGCCCTCGGTGATCGCTCACCGGGCGAGCGCCGACGTGGAGGCTGAGAGCGACACCTCGGCGTGAGGTGATGTGCGAGGGCGCCGGAACGAATTACGGTTGAGCGATGACGCGTGAAGTGCAGCCCGATGAGTGGGACTACCAGCTCGGCGCGAACTCGGAGGTCGGAACGCTGCGTGCGGTGATGCTGCACCGTCCGGGCGATGAACTGCGCCGCCTGACCCCGCGCAACAGCGATCAGCTGCTCTTCGACGGCATCCCGTGGGTGGATCGCGCGCAGGAGGAACACGACGCGTTCGCCCAGGTGCTGCGCGACCGCGGCGTCGACGTCTACCTGCTCGGCGACCTGCTGACCGAGACGATCGCGCACAGCGGCGCCGCCCGCATCCAGGGCATCGCCGCCGCGGTCAGTCCGCGCCGTCTCGGCGCGCACCTCGCCGAGGACCTCGCCAAGCACCTGAGAGGCCTCCCGCCGGCCGAACTGGCGCACGTCCTCACCGCGGGAATGACCTTCGACGAACTGCCGATCACCCCGTCCGCGGAACGATCCTCGCTCGTGCGGCGCATGCACCACGGGCCGGAGTTCGCGATCGAGCCGCTGCCCAACCTGCTGTTCACCCGCGACAGCTCGTTCTGGATCGGGTCGCGGTTCGCGATCACGTCTCTCGCCCTGCCCGCCCGGGCCCGCGAGACCTCGCTCACCGACCTGATCTACGCGCACCACCCGCGGTTCACCGGTGCCCGCCGCGCCTACGAGTCGCAGGTGGCCCCGGTCGAGGGCGGCGACGTGCTGCTCCTCGCGCCCGGCGTCGTCGCGGTAGGGGTGGGCGAGCGGACCACACCCGCGGGCGCAGAGGCGTTGGCGCGCAGCCTTTTCGACGACCATCTCGCCCACACCGTGCTGGCCGTGCCGATCGAGCAGCGGCGCGCGTTCATGCATCTCGACACCGTATGCACGATGGTCGACGTCGATGCGGTGGTGATGTACCCCAACATCCGTGACCACATGACCGCGTTCACGCTGGAACACGATGTCGACACCGACACCGTTCACGTCGGCAACGAACGGCCCTTCGTCGAGGCCGCGGCGGAGGCGATGGGCATCGAGAAGTTGCGGGTCATCGACACCGGACTCGATCCTGTCACGGCCGAACGCGAACAGTGGGACGATGGGAACAACACGCTGGCCCTGGCGCCGGGCGTCGTGGTCTCCTACAACCGAACCGTGGAAACCAATCGGCGACTCCGCGATTCGGGGATCGAGGTCATCGAGATCGAGGGCCGCGAACTCGGCTCGGGGCGCGGCGGACCCCGATGCATGTCGTGCCCGCTGGCACGAGATCTGTTGTGAGGTAAGCACAGGATGAGCTCGTTGTTGTCGCATCTGCGGATCGACCCGGACTCCGACCGGCCGCCCTATGAACAGGTGCGGCTGCGCATCATCGACCTCATCGCCGACGGCACCCTGCTCGCCGGCGAACGGCTGCCGACCGTGCGGGCGCTCGCGTCGCACCTCGACCTGGCGGCCAACACCGTCGCGCGCAGCTATCGCGAACTCGAGGCGGCCGGGGTCATCGAGACCCGCGGTCGTCAGGGATCGTTCATCAAGGCCGGCCGTAACGACGCTTATGATGCGGGTTTCGCGGCCGCCAAGCGCTATGTCGAGACCACCCGTGAGCTGGGGCTCGACGACGAGACGGCCGTCGAACTGGTGAGGCGGGCGCTGGGCAGGACTTGAATTGTCCCCACCGACATTGCTTTGGTGGACCCATGACAAGTGAACAGATCGTGCCTTCTGATCGTGGGTCTGCCACCGGGCGTGGGCGCAGTCTGGGGAGGCGGCCTGATCGGGCACGACTCGATCCGGCGGTGTTCTCGATCACTGCGCTCATCGTCATCGCCTTCGTCCTCTGGGGAATCGCGGACTCCGACAGCCTCAATTCGACCAGTGCCGATGCACTCGGGTGGATCACCACCAACCTGGGATGGCTGTTCATCCTGGCCGCAACGGGTTTCGTGATATTCGCCGTGTGGCTCGCGGTGTCCAAGTACGGACGCATCCCGCTCGGACGTGACGGGGAGAAGCCCGAGTACCGCACGATCAGTTGGATTGCGATGATGTTCAGCGCCGGAATGGGTATCGGCCTGATGTTCTTCGGCGCCTACGAACCGCTCTTCCACTTCGTGAGCCCGCCGCCGGAGATCGGTGCCGACGACATCCGCGCGGCGATGGCAACGACCATGTTCCACTGGGGATTTCATCCCTGGGCGATGTATGCGGTGGTCGGACTGGCGCTGGCGTACAGCACCTTTCGGCTCGGACGCACGCAGCTGATCAGCTCGGTTTTCGAGCGACTGTTCGGCGCGCGGGTGTCGAACGGCCCGGCGGGCAAGGTGATCGACATCCTCGCGATCTTCGCGACGTTGTTCGGCACCGTCGCCTCTCTGGGCCTCGGCGCGCTGCAGATCGGTTCCGGGCTCGACAAGGTCGGGTGGGTCAACGAACCCACCAAGCTGCTGCTGGTCGGGATCATCGCGATCCTGACCGCCGCGTTCGTGGCGTCGGCGGTGTCGGGCATCGCCCGCGGTATCCAGTGGTTGTCGAACATCAACATGGTGCTGGCCGTGGTGCTCGCGGTGTTCGTGTTCGTCGTCGGCCCGACCATCTTCATCCTCAACCTGCTGCCGACCACGCTCGGCGCCTACGCCACCGATCTGACGACCTACGCGGCGCGTTCGGATGCCACCGTGGCCGGGGAGGCGGCGCAGGACTGGCTCGCCGACTGGACCATCTTCTACTGGGCGTGGTGGGTGTCGTGGACCCCGTTCGTCGGGCTGTTCTTGGCCAAGATCAGCCGTGGCCGCACGATCCGCGAGTTCGTCGTCGGCGTCATGGTCGTCCCGACGACGGTGTCGCTGGTCTGGTTCTGCGTGTTCGGCGGAACCGCCATCCGCGAGCAGATGACCGGCGTGCTGGACTTCGACGCCGCGAACGACGCCAGTGAGGACACCCTGTTCGACGTGCTCGCGAACCTGCCGTGGTTCGGTTTCGCATCGGCTCTGGTGATGGTGCTCGTGGCGATCTTCTTCGTCTCCGGCGCCGACTCCGCGTCGCTGGTGATGGGCACGCTGTCGCAGCGCGGCGCGGAGGAACCCTCCCGGCTGCTCACCGTGTTCTGGGGTGTGCTGACCGGTGTGGTGGCCGCACTGCTGCTGGCGATCAGCGGTGACGACGCGCTGGAGGGCATCAAGACGATGGCCATCATCGCTGCGCTGCCGTTCGTGCTGGTCATGATCGGCATGTGCCTGTCGCTTTACCTCGACCTGCGGCACGATCCGCTCATCGTCTCGCGGACCGTGCTGACGGCACGGGTCGACGAGCATGTCCGGGACCAGGCCGCGGCGATCGCGACCGGTGAGCTCGAGGCAATCGACCCGGACGCGATCCGGCACCTCGAGAAGATCGAACCGGAGATCATCGAACAGGCGAACGGGGATCAGGCGGATGAGGTACCGGTGAGCGTGGCGGACGACGCCCCGGACCGCGACGGCTCGCCGGCCTGAGGTTCAGCCCCAGCTCGGCAGCCAGATCTGTTGGCGCCAGAGTCCCGGTGAGATCGGGGACGCGGTGAGGATAGGCCACAGCCACACGAAGTTGGTGACCACGAGGGCCGCGTAGACGCTGATCACGATGAGCGCCAGCGCGCGTCGTTCGGGGCGTCGTCTGGCCTGTGCGGCCGCCGACCGGAGCAGGTCGCCGCAGCACAGCGCCAGACCCATCACCAGGAAGGGTGCCAGCACGGTGGCGTAGAAGAAGTACATCTGCCGGTCGAGGGCGAGGAACCAGGGCAGGATGCCCGCGAGGTATCCGGTGAGGACCGCGGCGTAGCGCCAGTCGCGGCGCACGACCCACGACCACAGTCCCCACAGGAGCATCGGCAGCGACAGCCACCACAGCGCGGGGGAGCCGATCAGCATCTGCGCCCGCACGCACTCGCCGGCGCCGCACTGGTCGGGGCCGTTCTCGATCGCGTAGAGCATCGGCCGGAGGCTCATGGGCCACGTCCACGGCTTCGACTCCCATGGATGGTGGTTTCCGGCCGAGTTCGTCAGGCCCGAGTGGAACTCGAGAATGCCGGACTCGTAGTACCAGAACGAGCGCCACGCACCGGGGATCCACGACCAGGGCCCGCCGGTGCCGATGGCGTTGCCCTCCTCGTACCGGTAGACCGCGGTCTCGCTGTTGAACCACGGGATGTAGCACAGGAAATAGATGACGACGGGCATCACCGCGAGACTCGCCCCCGCCGGGATCACGTCGCGAACCAGCGTGCCGACCCACGGGCGCTGCACGTGATACGCACGGCGGGCGGCGACGTCGAAACCGACCGCGAGCAGCGTGAAGAAGACGACGTAGTACAGGCCCGACCACTTGGTGCCGCAGTTGAGACCCAGCATCACGCCGGCGGTGAAGCGGTACCAGCGGAACCCGAGTCGCGGGCCGAATCTGCTGTCGCCGATGCGGCCCTCGAGGTAGGCGCGGTACATGCGTTCGCGGACCTGGTCGCGATCGGCGATGAGCGCGGCGAACGCCGCGACGACGAAGAGTGTCTGGAAGATGTCGAGCATGCCCATGCGGGACTGCACGAAGAGCACGCCGTCGCAGATGGCGAACACGCCGGCGATCGCGCCGACGAGCGTGGACCGGGTGACGCGGCGCACCGCGCAGTAGACGAGCATGACGATGAGGACACCCGAGATCGCCGGGGCGACACGCCAGCCGAGCGGTCCGTACCCGAACACCGCCTCGCTCGCGGCGAGCATCCATTTGCCGACCGGCGGGTGCACGACGAGGCCGTAGGCGGGGTTGTCCTCGATCCAGTTGCCGCCGGTCAGCACCTGCCAGCCCTGCGGGACGTAGTGCTTCTCGTCGAAGACCGGGGTGCCCTGATCGGTGGGGTGGCCCAGATTCCAAAAGCGGGTGATCCCGGCGATCAGGGTGATGACGAGCCCGACCAGGAGTCCGCGGCGTCGGTCCGGCGCTCCGAACAGCGGCGCGGGCACCTCGGGCCCAAGGCGCGGCGGGATCGGTGACGGGGCCTCCACCCCGGCGGGCACACGGGTGGCACGCTCGGCGGTGATGGTCACCCGCTCGATCCTAGTGGGCCCTCGTAAGCTGACTGACGATGAACTCCGCCGAGACCGACCACGACCCCGTCGCCCAGCCGACCCCCGCAACCGATCCGACCACCGGTCGGCTCGTGCTGGCCGCCACACCGATGGGGCAGGTCGACGACGCGTCCCCGCGGTTGCGGGCGGCGTTGCAGACCGCCGACATCGTCGCGGCCGAGGACACCCGCCGGGCCCGGTCGCTCGCCGCGGCGCTCGGCGTCGAGATCGGTGGCCGTCTGGTGAGCTACTACGACCAGGTCGAGGCCGCCCGCACCCCCGGGCTGGTGGAGGCGATAGCCGGCGGCGAGACGGTGCTGCTGATCACCGACGCCGGCATGCCGTCGGTCTCCGATCCCGGCTACCGGATCGTCGTGGCGTGCGCGGAGGCCGGCCTGCCGGTGACCGCGCTGCCCGGCCCGTCGGCGGTGACGACGGCACTCGCGGTGTCCGCGCTGCCGTCGGAGCGGTTCTGCTTCGAGGGATTCGCGCCCCGCAAGACCGGTGCCCGCGCCGAATGGCTCCGCGAACTGGCGACCCAGCCCCGCACCGCGGTGTTCTTCGAATCGCCGCATCGGCTGGCCGACACGCTCACCGCCGCGGCCGAGATCCTCGGACCCGACCGGCGTGCCGCGGTGTGCCGTGAGATGACCAAGACCTACGAGGAGGTCCGGCGTGGGACGCTCGCCGAACTCGCCGAGTGGGCCGCCGGCGGGGTGCGGGGCGAGATCACCGTTGTCGTCGCGGGAGCGGTCGCCGCCGAAGCAGACCTCGACGACCTGGCCGACCGCGCCGAGGCGCTCGTCGCCGGCGGGATGCGGTTGAAGGAGGCGTGCGCGGCGGTGACCGACGGGACTAGTGCGTCACGGCGCGACGTCTACCAGACGGTCCTTCGAAGGCGGAGCGCTGCTCGGGATTGACCCGCAACTCGACGCGCGGCGCCAGCCGGTACGGGCGGCTGGCGACCAGCGCGCCGACCACCCGGCGCAGCCGGGACAGTTCCGCGCGGACGCTCACGGTGTGGTTGTCGTCGCCGAAGAGCATCATGCTCAACTGCTGTGACGTCAGACCGTGTTCGCCGGCGTCGGAGAGCAACAGGAGGATCTGGGCGTGGCGCGGCGTCAGCACGGTGCGCCACGGATCGCCGTCGCCGGTGACCGTGACCGCCGGTTCGCCGTCGAGGTCGAGTTCGGCGACGACCGGGCCCGCAGGGCCGGCCGGACGCACCAGCCATCCCATGCCGAGCCGTTCGACGACGCACATGCCGAGCCCCGGCACGAACTGGCGCATGTCCTGCGTGGGCGCGGCGACGCGCACCGGCGGGGTGCAGCCGCGGCCCTCGGCGACCCAGCCGTCGTCGTCGACGAGCAGGCCGGGGCCGTGGAGACCGGCCAGCTGAGCGCAGCTGTGATAGCGGAGCTCGGCCAGCGTTCGCTGGTGGGCGAGGGTCACCTCGTGCTCGGCGAGGGCCGCGAGCGCGGTGGTGAGCGTCGACGCCGCGGGCTGCATGTGCATGGCAGGCCCGGCGAGTCCGGCGACCGCGACCATCTCTCCGGTGCGCGGGTCGTGCACCGGGGCGGCGGTGCAGAACAGCCCGTGCAGCGATCGCGAATAGTGCTCGGCGCCGAAGATGCGGCAGCTGTGCCGGTTGCGGATCGCGAGCCCCACCGCTGTCGTCGCCGCCGAATCCTCGTCCCACCGACTGCCCTCGACGAGTCCGAGCCGGTCCGCCTCGGGGAGCACCGTGCGCGAACCGCCGCGCCACAGCATCACGCCGTCGGTGTCGAAGATGCCCAGCGCCATCATCGGGTCGTCGGCCGAGGCGGCGAACACCCGCTTGATCGTGTCCATGGCGTGCCGGACCGGGTTGGCGGTGCGCCGCGACTCGAGTTCCTCGCGGCTGATCAACACACGGTGATGGTCGTCGACGGTCGACGGATGGTCGGTGGCCTGCACCCGGTTCCAGGACTCGACCACCTCGCCCGCGAACCGGGGCGGTGGCGTCGCGCCGGACATGATCGCCTCGCGGTCGCGGTTGATCTCCCGGGCGAGCTCCGTGAGGTCGGTGGTCGCCTGGACGGAGATGGTCATGAGGGAGATGTTACCGAAATGCCCGATCATCTCCGGTGATCGACCGCCCGATCGGTGCTGGTGTCGACGATGCTGGCGGCCTTGTCGAGACACTCCTGCCACTCGGAGAGCGGGTTTGAGTCGATGGTGATGCCGCCGCCGACGCCGAGTCCGAGGGATCCGTCGGGCGAGATCTCGACCGTGCGGATCGCGACGTTGAGGTCGAGCGCTCCGTCCGGCCCGGCGACGCCGATCGCGCCGCAGTACACGCCGCGCGCGTCGGCCTCCCAGTCGGCGAGCAGCTCCATCGCGCGCAGTTTCGGGGTGCCGGTCACCGAGGCGGGCGGGAACGTCGCGGCGAGCACGGCGTCGTTCCCGGTGCGCGGGTGCAGGATCGCCTCGACCGTCGACACGAGGTGCCACACACCGGGTGCCGGGACCACCGACAGCAGCTCGGGCACGCGGACGCTGCCGGTCGCCGCGATGCGCCCGAGGTCATTGCGCACGAGGTCGACGATCATGATGTTCTCGGCGATGTCCTTCGCCGACGCCGACAGCGCATCGGGATCCGCGTGTGCCGGCAGCGTGCCCTTGATCGGCGATGACGAGATGATGTTGCCGGTGCGACGCAGGAAGGTCTCCGGCGACAGACTTGCCACCGCACCCCAATCCCCTTGGAGGAAAGCGGCTTTCGCAGGCACGGTGGCTCCGGCCAGGTCGGCGAAGAAATCCACCGGCGTCCCGGTGAGCGCCCCGGTGAAGCGGGTGCACACGCATGCCTGGTACACCTCTCCCGCCCGGATCGCCTCGAGGCACTGCTCGACGGCCACCAGGTGCGGGTCCCGGTGCGGCGCCGACCATTCGGTGGACGTGGGTTCCCCGGCGACACCCGGCGGCGCGTCGAGCGCCGCGCGGGCCCAGTCCGGGATGCCACTGCCGCGGACGGACCACTCGCCGTCGCGCAGGACGAGAACGCCGTCGGTCAGGCCGCCCGCGGTGTGCGGCAGCGCCGACTCGTGCGACCGCACCGGGAATCCGAGGTAGCCGAACCAGTACCGGTCCGGGCGGTCGGGCGGTGCGCACCCGGGCACCACCTCGACCGAGGGCGCGATGACGGCGTCGGCGCCGAGCCAGTCACCGATCAGCGCCGCCGGTGGCGGGAGCCCCCGGCCGCGGGTCTCGGCATGCAGAACCCGGAGGACGTCGAGCGCAGGCGCGGCCATGTGCGGCGGGGTCGGTCAGTTCTCGTAGCGCGGGAACACCGGGGACGGTTTGGGCAGCGGGGTACCGGGCGCCAGCCGCGTGGTGACCGCGGTGAACAGACGATCGTCGCCGACGGCGAGCAGATCGAGGATCTTGCCGGTCGACTCCGGCATCACCGGCTGGGCCAGCAACGCGACGATGCGCACGACCTCGGCGCAGATGTAGAGGACGGTGCCGGTGCGCTCGAGGTCGGTCTTGGCGAGCTTCCACGGCTCCTGCGACGAGATGTACCGGTTGGTCTCGGCGAGGGTCGACCACAGCGCCTCGAGCCCGAGATGGATCGCCTGGTTGTCGAAGTGTGCCCGGACCTGCGGCAGCAGCCCGTCGGCCCGCTCGAGCAGCGTCTTGTCGACGTCGGTGAGCTCACCCGGTTGCGGGACCGCGCCGTCGAAGTACTTGCCGATCATCGACAGGGTGCGCTGGGCGAGGTTGCCGAACTCGTTGGACAGGTCGGAGTTGATCCGCGAGACGATCGCCTCGGCCGAGTACGAGCCGTCCTGGCCGTAGGAGACCTCGCGCAGGAAGAAGTAGCGCACCGGGTCGAGGCCGAACTCGTCGATGAGGTTCTCCGGGTCGACGACGTTGCCGACCGACTTCGACATCTTCTCGCCCTTGTTGAACAGGAAGCCGTGCGCGAACACCCGCTTGGGCAGTTCGATGCCGGCGCTCATCAGGAAGGCGGGCCAGTACACGCAGTGGAACCGGATGATGTCCTTGCCGATGATGTGCAGGTCGGCCGGCCAGTACCGCTCGAGGGTCTGTGGGTCGTCGGGGAACCCGGCGCCGGTGAGGTAATTGGTGAGCGCGTCGACCCACACGTACATGACGTGTTCGGGGTGGTCGGGGACCGGGACACCCCAGTCGAAGGTGGTGCGTGAGACCGACAGGTCGGTGAGGCCGCCCTTGACGAAGCTGATGACCTCGTTGCGCCGGACGTCCGGGCCGATGAAGTCCGGCCGCGACTCGTACAGCTCGAGGAGTTTGTCCTGGTAGGCCGAGAGCCGGAAGAAGTAGGTCTCCTCCTCGGTCCAGGTGAGCACGTGGCCGGTGTCTTTGGCGATGCGCTCGCCGGCCTCGTTCACGACGGTGTCGGACTCGGCATAGAAGGCCTCGTCGCGGACGTCGTACCAGCCGGAGTACTTGTCGAGGTAGATGTCGCCGCGCTCGGTCATCCGGCGCCACAGTTCCTGCGAGGCCCGCTTGTGGTCTTCGTCGGAGGTGCGGATGAAGCGGTCGAAGCTCGAGCCGAGACGTTCCTGCAGGGCCTGGAAGCGGTCGGAGTTGCGGTCGGCGAGCTCCGCGGTCGGGATGCCCTCGGCCACCGCGGTCTGCTGCATCTTCTGCCCGTGCACGTCGGTGCCGGTGAGGAACCGGACGTCGAAGCCGTCGAGGCGCTTGAACCGGGCCAGGGCGTCGGCCGAGATGTACTCGTAGGCGTGCCCGATGTGCGGTGCGCCGTTGGGATAGGCGATCGCGGTGGTGACGTAGTACGGGCGGCCCGCACCGTGGGAGGTGCCGGAAGCGGCCGTACCGGACAGATCAGGGCTGGTCAGATCGGGTGCCATAGTGATCCACAGAGTACCGACCGGCGGTGCGCCTCAGCCAATCGCGTGTCGATTGCGGGTCGGGCCGATCACAACCGGTGCAGATCACATCGGTGCACGTCCGGCACGGACAGCAGTGTCGCAAATGCCGTGTTAGCGTGCCCTGTCCGTTGTGAGTGATCCGGCTGGGCGAGCCGGTCGGATCGGTCGGGGAGGTTGTTGTGAGGTCGGGTTTTCGTCGTCTGTCGGTCGTCGTCGGAGCGGTGCTCGCGGCGGGAACGCTGTCGTTGACGGACGTCAGTGATGCGCATGCGGTTCCCGTCGATGGTTGGACCGACCGCGAATCGTGTGCCCGGGCGCTCGCGCCCGGACAGGTGGTGCCGGTTTCCGGCCCCCGACACCGAGCGAATGCGTCGCCGTGGCGCAAGGCGCGGGGCGGTGCGGCCGGTTACGAGCAGTCCTACCAGGTGACGTTCACGCAGGTCCGGGTGACCAAGGTGACCCCGTGCCGAGGTGGTTCGCAGATGGTGAGCAAGAGGTACGAGGGCGGCTGGATGACGGTGAACAGCCGCGTCGACCGCTCCCCGGGCGCGGCCAAGCCTCGGCGGGTGCTTCCGCCGTCGAAGAAGGAATGGGTCGTCCGTTCGCAGCTGAACTGCTCGCCGAGCTGGTGCGCACCGAGGTAGGCCGGCACCTCACCCCTTTCGGCTCCGTTCCCGGATGTAGTGCGCCGTTCGGCTGACCGTCTCGTCCCGATCGGCGGTCAGCCGTTCCAGTGCCGGCGACGCCGCGTCTGCGGCGAATTCGGCCAGTGCTTGCACCAGCCGCAGCCGGACCGCGGGGTCGGGGTCGTCGCCGAGCCTGTCGACGAGCACGCCGACGATCCGCCGGCCGTCGCCGAACGTGGCGAGGATCTCTGCGGCCTCGACGTCGCCGTCCCCGGCCGCGATCAGTTCGACGAGTGCGGGTACGGCGGGTTCGCGGCCCAGACGGCCCAGTGCCGACGCCGCGGTCCGTCGCACGACGGGATCGGTGTCGGTCAGCGCCTCCTCGAGCGTGCGGACCGCGCGGGCGTCGTCGACGTGGGCGAGTGCGGCGACCGCCCGGCGCCGGATCAGCGGATCGTCCTCTGCCGCTCCGGAGAGCAGGGGGCCGAGCGAATCCGGGAGCTGGGCGAGTGCCCACCGCAGCGCGCCCGCGACATTCGCGTCGGATTCGACCAGCAGGGCCTCGGCCAGTGGCTCTCCCGGCACCCCGAGTTCGTTGGCGCGCAACGCGGCCCGCTGGCGGTGCGCGGCGTGTTCCGAACGCACGCCGCGCAGCAGTCCGACCACGTCGAGCACCGTCGGCCAGTCTTCCGGCCGTGCCGACCGGATCTGCCGGAGCCGCGCGAGCAACATCGTGTCGGCGGCCATCCGGGCCTGCGTCTCACGGATCAGCCGGTCGGTCAGCTCCTCTGGGGAGAAGGCCGGGTCGTCGAGCGCGCGCGACGTCGCGCAGCGAAAGACCCAGCGACCGAAGGCTTTCCACCTGTACGAGACGTTCGAGGTCGGCGTCGGAGTATTCGCGGTACCCGCCCGTGGTGCGGCCGGTCGGCCGGACGAGGCCCAGGGAGTCGTAGTGGCGCAGCATCCGGTTGCTCACACCCGAACGCCGCGCCACCTCGCCGATCAGCATGGGCCGCCCCGGTTCCGGGTGGTCGTCGCGAGGTCCAGCTCATGCGCGAAGTCGCTGTCCGGATCGTCGAGCAGCCGAAGCGTCGCCTCCGCGTGCGCGCGCACCTCGGGCTCGGGATGCGACCGCGCCCGCATCAGCGCCTCGCGGGCGGGGTCGTCGAGCGCGGCCAGTGCCCGGCCGAGGCTGCGACGCGCCTCGAAGTCGCCACGACCGAGCTCGGTGGCCAACTCCGTTGCGAGAGCGGTCTCCTCACCCGGCGGGACGAGGACCACCGCGGCCCGCCATGCCGCACGCGCGACCTCGGCATCGTCGTCGTGGAGCAGTGCCGCGGTGATCGACGGCCAGGCCGCGCGATCCCCGATCTTCGACAAGGTGTGCAGGGCCTGGCTCCGCGTCTGCGGCACATCGGCTTCCAGCGCGGCGACGAGCTGCGGGACGGTGACCTCGGCCGGCAGCCGGGTCAGTGCCCAGGTCAGCATGTCCCGCACGAAGAAGTCCGGTTCGACGCCGAACCGCGCGACGAGGGCGTCGACGAGCCCCGGGTCCGGCTGCGTCCCGGCGGCCATCGCCGCACGCAGCCGCGTCGACGGGTCGGGTGCGCCGAGCGCGACCTCGAGCGATCGGGTGGTGGGTGTTCGGTGATCCATGGGTGCACCTCCTCGTCACCCACCCAAGACCTTGACACGGTGCGAAGGTCAATACCTCAGATCTCGCGCCGGTAGGGCTCGCAGCCGGGCGGCGCCTTCGGCGGCTCCCGGTACTCGATGTCGGGGATCTTCATCGTCACCGGCGTCTCGCCGAGCGTGAACTTCTCCCCGTGGTGCGCGAGTTCGATCGGCGGACCGGACAGCAGCCGGTAGGTGGCCTGCTCCTTGTCCACCGCGACGACGATCTTCGACCCGCGCACGATCATGCGGAAGGACAGGTAGGTCAACCGGTTCGGCAGTCGCGGCGCGAACGTGATGTTCCCGCCGAAGTCGCGCATGCCGCCGAAGCCGGCCACACAGTCCATCCACGCCCCCGCCAGCGCGGCGATGTGCAGTCCGCTGCTGACGTTGTTGTGCAGGTCGTGCAGGTCGGTGAACACGGACTCGGCCAGCAGGTCGTAGGCCAGGTCCAGGTAGCCGACCTCGGCGGCGGTGACCGCCTCGCAGCACGCCGACAGCGACGAGTCGCGGACCGTGATCGGGTAGTAGTAGTCGAAGTTTCGCAGCTTCTGCTCCGGCGTGAACGAGTCGCCGAAGAGGTAGGTGGCGAACACCAGGTCCGCCTGCTTCACGACCTGCTTGCGATACAGGTCGTAGTACGGATAGTTCAGCAGCAGCGGATACTTGCCCACCGACGACTCGAAGTCCCAGGCGCCCAGCAGCGTGAACGACTCGCACTGCTGGTGCACGCCGAGACGTTCGTCGTACGGGATCGTCATGTCGTCGGCGCACGCCTCCCAGTGCGCGGCCTCCGCGGTCGTCACCCCGAACTTCTCGGCGAGATCGGGCCGACGCTGCACCGCCTCGACCGCGTCACGCAGGTTCCGTTGCGCGGCGAGGTTGGTGAACAGGTTGTTGTTGACCACCGCGGTGTACTCGTCGGGGCCGGTCACACCGTCGATCCGGAACTTCCCGTTGACGTCGTGATGGCCGAGCCCGGCGAACAACCTCGCCGTCTCGACGAGGAGCTCGACGCCGCACTCGGTCTCGAACTGCTCGTCGTTGGTGGCGCGCAGATACCGGGCCGTGGCGTTGGCGATGTCCGCCGACACGTGCACACCGGCGGTACCCGCGGGCCAATAGCCGGAACACTCGTCGCCGTTGATCGACCGCCACGGGAACATCGCGCCGCGCTGACCGAGCTCGGCGGCGCGGGCCTTCGCCTTGTCCATCGTGGCGTGCCGCCACCGCAGCTCCTCGCCCGCGGCCGCGGGCACCGTGTAGGTGAGCATCGGCAGGATGAAACTCTCGGTGTCCCAGAAGGTGTGGCCGTCGTAGCCGGGGCCGGTGAGACCCTTGGCCGGGATGGCGCGGGACTGTCCGCGGGCACCGGCCTGCAGCACGTGGAACAGCGCGAACCGGACCGCCTGCTGAAGTTCGGGATCGCCGTCGAGTTCGATGTCGGCGTCGCGCCAGAAGTCCTCCAGGTAGCGCACCTGGTCGGCCTTCAGCGAATCCCAGCCGGTCTCCATCGCCATCGCGAGCGCGGCGTCGACCTGCGCGCGCAGCGCCGGCACCGACCGTCGCGCCGACCATCCGTAGCCGATGTACTTGGTCAGCGTCAGGCTCTTGCCGGCGGGCACGTTGGCCGCGATGGTCAGGCGCGCGAGATCGCCGTCGGCGCGGATGAACGTGTCGGCCTTGTCCGGGAAGTAGATCTCGTGGTCCATGCCGGCCGCCATGTGCAGACCGGACTGCTTGGTGTGGTGCACCAGCATGCCCCAGTAGTTGCGGCAGGTCGCCAGGTCCGAGACGAGCGGCGCGTCGAGCGCGGCCGCCAGACGCGGGTCGTTCCCGGGCGGCGGGACGGGCTCGTTCGCGAGCAGGTCGGACTGCAGCACGAGTTTCATGTCCTCGCCGATCGGTTCCACCTCGTAGCGGATCGCGGCGATGGTGCGCTTGGTGAACGAGACGAGGCGTTCGGACTTGATGCGCACCGTGCGCCCGGTCGGCGAGGTCCACACCGTGTGCCGGCGCAGCGTCCCGGTCCGGAAGTCCAGGGTCCGCTCGTGCTCCTCGGTACGGCCGTACCGGAGGTCCATCGGCTCGTCCTCGACGAGCAGCCGGATGATCTTGCCGTCGGTGACGTTCACGACGGTCTGACCCGACTCCGGGTAGCCGTAGCCGCTCTCGGCGTAGGGCAGTCCGCGTAGCTCGTAGAAGCCGTTGAGGTAGGTGCCCGGGTGATCGACCGGTTCCCCTTCCTCGAACGTGCCGCGCAGGCCGATGTGGCCGTTGGACAGGGCGAAGAGGGTCTCGGTGCGACCGAGCATGTCGAGGTCGACCCCGCCGCTCCACTTGAGCTGCCAGGGGTGGATCTCGAATCCGTGGCTACGTTCGGTGCTCATGCCGGCAGCAGCTCCGCGAGATCGTTGACGACGATGTCGGCGCCTGCCGCGCGCATCGCCGCGGCCTGGTTGCCGCCGACCCGGTCGATGCCGACGACGTAGCCGAACTCGCCTGCGACACCGGCCTGCACACCCGAGAGTGCGTCCTCGAACACCGCGGCCTGCGCCGGCGGGACACCCATCAGCTCGGCGCCGAGCAGATACGAGTCGGGCGCGGGCTTGCCGGCGAGGCCCCGCCCGGCGATGTCGATACCGTCGACGCGGACCTCGACGAACTTCGACAGGTCGGCTGCATCGAGCACTGGTCCTCCATTCTTCGACGAGGTGACGACCGCGATGCGCAACCCGGCGTCGCGGGCGGCCTCGAGGTATCGCACCGAACCCGGGTACGCCTGACCACCGTCCTCGGCCAGACTCTCGAGGAACATGTCGTTCTTCCTGGCGCCGATCGCGGTGACGGTCTGCGCATCGACATCCGTGATACCGCGCGAGGCGAGGAACGCGCGAACACCGTCCTCACGGGGCCGGCCGTCGACGTGATCGAGATAGTCCTGCTCGGTGAACTCGACGAACCCCGGCGCGTCGGTGCCCCCGGCCCGCTCGGCCAGGAACGCGTCGAAGGTCTTCTTCCACGCCTTGCGGTGGAGCACGGCGGTCTCGGTGAGGACACCGTCCAGGTCGAAGAGCGCCACGGTGATCACATCCGGCAATCCCAACACGATTCGCAACGCTACCCGCCCGAACCGGCCAAGGCGCGGTGAAGGGCCGGGCGCGTCACGCCGGGCGCGTCACGCCGGGCGCGTCATGCTGAGGTCGCGGCGGGGGACTCCTCGTCGTCCTCCCAGAACCCGATCGACTCGAGCTGCGCGATCAGGCGGTCGCGGGCGTCGTCGAAAGCGGCGACGATCTCGGCGTGGATCGCCTCGGTGTCCCCGGCGCGCAGCAGTCCGATGAGCCGCCGGTGACTCGCGATCGCCTCGCGGCCCCACTCGGGGTCGTTCGAGTACAGCTGCAGCGGGTTGTACTTGCTCGCCGAGTACTGGAACCACGCGAGCTTGCGGCTCCGCGCCATGAGGTGGACCTTGCGATGGAACGCGAACTCGGTGGACAGCACCTGGTCGGGGCGCCCGGCCTCGACGGCGAGCTCGAGGTCGTCGACGATCGCGGCCAGTTCGGCGAGATTGGTCTCGAGGTCCGGGTTCTCGGCGGCATGGGTGGCGAGGCGCGCGGACAGCTCGCCCTGCATCCAGAAGATGTCGACGATGTCGCCGCGGGTGAGGGTCTCGACGATGAAGCCGCGATGCAGTGCCTGTTTGACGAGTCCTTCACCGCGCAGCGTCGCGAGGGCCTCGCGCACGGGGGTGACGCTGCAGCCGAGCGCCGACGCGGTCTCGTCGAGTCGTACGAACTCGCCCGGCCGCAGGACGCCGGTCATGATGCGGGTGCGCAGGTAGTCGGCCACCTCGACTGCCAGCTGGGTCCTGTGCAGTGGTCCGGGGGTCATCGTTGGTTCCGTCCGTTGGTGTGGGGGTTGGTCACCGCGGTCTGTGTGGATCGGTTGGCAGGTGTTCGTTCGGCAGGTGTTCGGTCTGCAATTGTCCGGTCTGCACGGCGGCGCGCCTGGCGTCGTCCGTGTCGGCGTCGAAGCGGGCCCGGGCAACAACTCTGCCACCTGGCGACCGTGCGCACCGTGCGTCGGAACCGGTGCTCGTGGTCGGCGGACCATTCGATTCCGTAGATCGACCTTAACCGCTCGCCGGCCATCCCCCACGTGAGCAACCGGATGCGGGGGAGGAGCCGGACATATCGCCGGGGCATCGAGTAGGTGGAGAACACCTGCGCCGCCACGTCGCCGGCGGTGACGTGCTCCGGGTCGGACGACGCCGAGCGCGGCAGGGCCGCCGGATAGTCGCCTTCCACGTAGGCGACATAGGCGCGCAGCTGGTCCAGATCGGCCGGCCAGTCGCCGGGCGACATCTGAAGCAGCGTGCCGATGCGCTGGAACTGCTCGTACAGCCCGGCGACCGCGTCGTCGTCGAGCGGGCGGACGAACAGGCTGTAGGTGTCGACGATGCTGACGAACCAGGTGGTCGCGACCCACAGCTGGTTGCGCGGGTCGAACGCGGGACGCCGGCCCCCGGCCGGGGCGTCGGCCGGGACGCGGACCCGCGCGTGCACCCGGTTCACCTCGCGGGCCAGGACACGACGCTGCTCGTCGTCGCCGCACGCCGCGACCCGCAGGTAGTTCACCGTTCCCGCCCAGCGGCCGGCACCGCGGATGCCGTACACACCGCTTTCGACCTCGGTCGGCGCGACGCCGGGGTGGGCGAGCTGCATCAGCGCGGCCCGCGGCCACATCAGGTAGATCACCGGCTCGTGCAGGACCTGTGCGAGGTCGGGGTGGGAACGTCGCCTCCCGGTCAGACGATCACCCGGTCGTGCTTGATGCGGTGACGCAGGTCCCGCATCAGGAATCGGCTGCCGCCGAACCGGATCCATTTCGGCAGGAACTTGTTGACGATCGAGACGAACGTGAACAGGTGCTCGAACCGGCGCCGGTCGTCGGCGGTCCACTCGAGGCCGAGCTGATCGCGGAAGATCGGCGGCAGCGAGCCGATGGTGAGGAAGCGCAGCAGGTTCACGAACGGCAGCCGGATCAGCGGGTTGATCATCTTCAGGTCGACGAGGTCGTTGAGGAAGTCGCACGTCGTGTCGTCGATGACGATCCGCTGGCACGCGAGGTTCCAGTAGCGGTCGAAGTCCTTGCGGGTGGCCGGCCACATGTCCTCGGTGACCTGCAACGTGGTGCCCAAGGTCTTCGCCGACTGGTAGAACTCTTCGGCCTCCTCCTCGGTCATCAGCCCGTGCAGCAGCAGGTGCATGTCCTCGATCCCGACGAACAGGCATGCGGCGACCCACAGCTGCAGCTCGCGGTTGAAGGCGTTGTACTTCACCGGCGAGTTGGCGTCGGACTTGACGTGCCGGTGGGCGGAGTTCACCGCCTCCCGGAAGATCGCCTTCTCCTCCTCGGTGCCGAGGATCGCGACGGCGAGGTACTGCGCGGTGGTGCGGGCGCGTTTCCACGGGTGCTTCATCAGCGCGCCGGACTCGACCTTGGACTCCATCACGCCGTAGGCGACCTCCGGCCAGCCCAGTTGCATGACGACGTTGGCCGCGGCGCCGGCGAACGACCAGAAGTCGATCGCCTCCTGGATGCGCGCCGGTTTCCGCAGACTCGTCGCCCGGCGTTTGCGCGTGGTGATCTCGATGCGCGTGCGCGCCGTGGTGAGTTCCGGTTCGACCTCCTCGATCGCCGGTAGGTAACTCGCGGGCATGGCGGTCACTCCTTTCTGGCTGCTTTCGGTGGTGGGCTACTTCGTTTCGACGTTGTCGACGAGCCAGCGCCCGTCGGAGTGCTTGAGCGTCACCACCATCCGGTAGGGCTGCGTCTTGCCGTCCGGCGCGACGACGTTGCGCGCCTTCTGGTCGACGAAGAGCAGGACGGTCGCGGTGGTGCCGTCGTTGCCCTCGACCGCGGCGTGGGTGACCTCGGCGGTGGCCTCGCCCTTGCCGTCGGTGACGATCTGGGTGAGCGCGCGGACCATCTCGCTGTACTTCTCGGCGAAGTCCTTGGTGGACATCGCGGTGATGGCCTCGCGGTTGGCGTCGAGGTCCCGGTAGTCGAAGCTCGACAGCTTGACCGCGTAGTCCTTCGCGATGTCGAGGACCTGGCTGTCCGACGCCGACGATCCGGCGGCATCGTCGGTCGCGTACTGGTATCCGAAGAATGCGGCCAGGCCGGTCGCGACGGCGAGCAGGACCGCGAGGACACCGGCGAGGAGCGCGGTGCGGCGGGGCCCGGTCGACGTCGATGCCGGGTGTTCACGGTCGCGACGCGCTCGGCCGCGGGAGGGTTTCCGGCCCAGCGGCGCGCTGCGGGCGGTGGACTTCGCCGCCGCGGCGGTGGATTCGCCCGCGTCCTCGAGGTCGGTTGCGACTGTGTCGATCTCGTCCCGGGTTGTTGTGTCAGTTGCCATTTCGTGCCCTTTCCAGAAGTTCTTGCCACCACTGCAACAGCTCGAGGCCGTTCGGGATCAGCAGCGGGTCGTCGACGACGGGCGGACCGGACGGACGGCCGGGGTCCTTCCACGTGCTCGTGCCGAGGTCGTTCGGTCGCGGGGCGTTGACCGCGCCGCGCTGTTCGTAACCGTTGCCGGGCGGGCAGTACCGCGCCAGGTTCGGCGCCGGGGTGTCCAGATCCCCGACCGGGTAGCGCGGCTGGTCGTAGAACATGCACACCGGACCCTGGGTGCCGATGAGCGCGAAGTCGGCGCGGCCGTTCTTCACGATCGACCTGAGGTCGACGAGACCCTGCGGGATCGACTGCAGGCCGGTGGCCAGTGCTTGGTGGCGGTCGGAGATGATCGGTTCGACCACTGCGAGATTGGCCATCACGCCACCGAAGGTGCCGCGGTACTTGTCGAACAGCGCCTGCGTCCGGGCCAGGGATTCCGGCGACTTGTCGAGAAGGTAGTAGAAGACCGGCTGCTTGGAGTCGAGCTGGTCGGTGAACGTCGCGACACTGCGCATACCTGACTCGAAGGCCGCGGTGGTATCGCTCATCGCCGACAACACCTGGAGCCATTCGTCGAAGAGCCCCTTGAGGATCGGCGCGTTCCGGTTGACCAGCGAGGCCAGCGCGGTGCCATTCGAGACGAGCTTCGCCAGTGCCTTCTCGTCGTGGTCGAACGCGGCGTAGAACTCGTTGCCGATGGTGGTCAGGCTGCCGGCGCCGATGCTGCGCAGCAGCGACGCCGCGTCGGAGATGATCGCGTCCATCTGCTTGGGCTGCTTGTCCGCGGGAGCTGCGACCGTGTCCCCGGACCTCAGATACGGCGGGTTGTTGTTCGACGGGATGATGTCGACGCTCTGGATGCCGGCCATCGACGCCATCGTCACCTGCATGAACGAGTCGGCGGGGATCTTGGTGTTCCCGCGCACGACCAGTTCGATGTCCGCGCCGTCGGGGGAGAGGTCCACCGACCGCACGGTGCCGATGTCGACGCCACGCAGGGTGACGCCGGTGCCGGCGCTGAGACCGAACGCGTCGTCCATGCGTGCCTTCAGCACGATCTTGTCGCCGAAACCCTCCGGGCCCGCGATGAAGTTGACGCCGTACGGGATCACGATCGCCGACAGCGCCAGGAAGAGGATGAACTGCAGCATGCCGGTGCGGGCCAGCGGTCGCAGGACGCGGGTCCGGGCGGCGGCGAGTTTCGACGTCGTCCGCGTGGTGCTCATCGCGGGGCTCCTGATCGGGGTGCCGGGGTGGGTGTGGACGGAGTGGCCGGGGGCTTCGTCGTCGTAGGGCCGGACTTCTTCTGTTCCTGCTTCTTCTGTTTCTGCCCTGCGTTGTCGGGGCTCGGCTTGTCGGGGGCCAGTCCGCCGGACAGGATCTTGCGCAGGTCGTCCGGGCTGGGCAGTGGCTGACCCGACAGGAACACACCGCCGGTGAGGATCTTGTCGATCCCCCCCGGCACGTCGAGCGCGCCGTCGAACACGAGGTAGTCTCCCCGGATTGCGCGGTTGAAGTTCTTCATGAAGGCGTTCATGTTCTGCAAGGTCTGTCCGACCTGGTCGTTGAACGCCGCGAGCGCCTTCACCAGTTCGGAGGCGTCGCCGACCATGCCGTTGAGCGTCTCCTGGCGGCCGTCGGTGATGGCTGCGACGTTGGTGGACAGGCGCGTCGTCTGGCTCATGAGCTTCGCGATCTGCTCGCGCTGCGCCGCGAGGACCGACACGGCCTGCGGCACCTGGTCGAGGAAGGCGTCGACGGTCTGCTGCTGGGCGACGAGCATCTCGCTGACGTCCGCGGCGGCCCGCATCGCGAGGTTGAAGTCCTCGGTGAACCGCGATGACCGCGACAGAAGTCGGTTCAGCGTGTCGATGAGGTCGCCGACCTTGTCCGATTTGTTCTCGAAAGCCGTGTTGAGACTGGTCATCACCGATTGCAGTTGGCTGACGCCGCTCCCGCCGAGGACATTGCCGAGCGCGGCGAGGGTGCTCTCGATCTGCGGACCGACGTTGGTCTCCTTGAGCCCGAGGTGGGCACCGTTGGTGAGGTGCCCTTCCGGGTTCTCCGGTTCGCTGAGCCGGACGAACGGTGTGCCCAGTGCCGACGGCAGTTCGACGTCGAGGAGAGTGTTGGCCGGCAGGTCGGCGTCGTCGACGAGGGTCATGGTGATCTCGGCGTGGCGCTCGACGAGTCGCATCTCGGTGACCCGGCCGATGACCCGCTGGCCGTGGCGCACATCGGCTCCCGCGACGAGGCCGTCGGCGGTCGTCAGTTCGGCGGTGACCTCGAAGGAGTTGCCGCCTCCGGCGCCGACCGGCAGGTCCTGCAGTCCGTAGGAACACGCCGTCAGGCCCATCGCGGCCACCGCCGCGACCCCGGCGAAGCGAATCCCGTTGGCGCGCCTGCTGTCACGCACAGTCATCAGTTCCCTCCCTTCGGGGGCAGGGCTCCACCGGTGATGGCCGAGACGATGCCCAGCGGGTCGGACGTGCTGATCGGGAACGCGATCGGGTTGGTGAGTCCCGCCCCGGTGCACAGCGGCATCGGGAAGCGGTCGCACAGCGGCTTGAGCGTCTTGAACTGGGTGAGCGTGGTGGACACGTTCAGCCGGATGCGGCCGCGCCGGTCCGGACCGATGGTGCTCGACAGGTTCTGCATCATCAGCGGCGCGAGGTCCATGAACTCGGCGAGCCCCGCCTTGTTCTCGACGAGGGTGTCGCCGAGTGCCTTCAGGTTCTCCGCGACGACCCCGACGTCGTTGCCGTGCGCGAGCACGAAGGCGTTGATCTCGTCGAAGACCGTCTTGAGGTCGTCGATCGGTCCGCTGATGTCCTGGTTGGCCTGCGCCCACTGCTCGCTCAGCTTGCCCATCGACCGCACGAGACCGTCGAGGGAGACCTGCTTGGCGTGGAAGGTCTGCATCAGCGTGTTGAGGCTGTCGATGAGGTCCTGGATGTCCTCGGTGCGGGCGCCGAAGATGCCCGATGCAGAGGCGAGGCCGGACAGGGCCGAGCCCAGTTCCTCGCCGTTGCCCTCCCAGGTCTTCGCGGTCGCCGCGAGCAGCGCGCCCATGTCGTCGGGGTTGCCCTCGCCGTCGGGTGTGGCCGAGGGGCCCATGATCTTGGTGAGCACGCTGATGCTGTCGAGCAACTGGTCGAAGCTGATGGGGGAGTGGGTGCGGTCCTTGGGGATCGTCGCGCCGTCGGGCAGCTGGGGCCCCTCGGTGTAGGCCGGCCCCAGCTCCAGGTGGCGATCGCTGATCACCGACGGGTTGAGCACGTATGCCTCGACGTCGGCGGGCAGCGTGATGTGTCCCGGCATCGTCATGGTGACCTTCACGTGGTCCCCGGCGGGTTCGACCTCGGTGATCCGGCCGACCGGCACCCCGAGGATCGTGACCTTCGAGCCCGTGTAGAGGCCGTTGACGAAAGCGAAATCGGCGTGCACCGTGCGGATCTCGGGATCGCGTCCCCATACGTACCATGCTCCGGCGACGATCGCGGCCACGAGCAACAGCGCGGTGAAGATCTTGCCGCCGTAGCGCTTGCGCGGGCGGACCTCACGTACTTGGCGGAAAGTCATCAGCGGCACCCCTGCATCACACCGAGAACACACAGCATCCCGTCGGGGATGACCGCACTCGGTGACACGACGTCGGTCCAGTTTCCATTGCCGGTGGCATCGGTGATGGTGCGGATGGCCGGCGGCAGCTGGATCAGGATCCGGTCGATGTCGGAGACGTTGTCCTTGAGCGTCTTCGTCACCTTCTCGACGTTGGTGACGAGTTCACCCATGGGGATCTTCGGGAACGTCGCGGCCATCTGGTCGAGCACACTCCGCAGGTTGTCGGTGAGGCGGGTGAGCAGCACACGCCGGACCACGAGGGTCTGGACGATCGCCTGCGTGCTCGACATCGCGCTCGCGATGGAATCGTTCTGTTGCACGGTCACCTCCGCGACCCGTTTGGAGATCGCGAGCAGTTCGTCGAGTTGCTTGCCGGTGCCGGTGATCGCAGCCATCGCTCCGGTCGCACCCTGCATCGACTCGTCGAGCGTCGAGCTGCGCGGGAGGATCTCCTTCATCGTCGTGAACATGGCGCGCACCGCTGCCTCGTCGATGTCTCGCGAGGCCGTGACCGCGGCGTCGGAGATGTCGTCGAGGCTGTAGGGAACCGTGGTGCGGTCGAGCGGAATCGTGTTGTCCGGCCCGACCTTGCCCGAACCGGCCGGGATGATTTCCAGGTAGCGCTTGCCCAGGACGGTGCGCAGCCGCACCGATGCCCGCGTCTGGTTGCCGAGCGGCTGGTCGTTGTCGAGCCGGAATCCCACACGCACCCGGTCACCGGCGAGATCGATGGACTCGATGCGACCGGCGGGCACACCGGCCACCAGTACCGGGTCGGCGGTGGTGAGCCCGGAGGCGTTGGCGAGTTCGGCCTTGTACGGGCTGGTGTTGGTGAAGTAGGTGAGCTGCGGGATGCCGATCGCGATGAGCATCAGCGCGACCAGCGTGATGATGCCCGCGGTGCCGAGGACGGCGGGCGACGCACCCTGGGCACGCTTGTCGGACTTGAAGACGAACTCCAAGATTCCGACGAAGACGTCGATGAGCCTGACCAGAAACACGGGATCGGATTCCTACCTCGTCGCTGCGGGAAGTCGGGTCGATATGGGCTGTGCGCTGCAGATGACTGACATCGCTTGCCTCACATGCAGACCGGGGAGTGGAGCGGACCGAAGATGTTCGCGTCGTAGCCGAATGCACTGAGTGTGAAGTTGCACAGGTAGAGCATCATGAATCCCCCGTATCGTCCGCTCTTGTTGATCTTTTCCGCCATCACCGGCATCTCCCGCAGGAACGCGGTGAACTCGGGCGTGTTGGGAATCCATGCGCCGGTTACGTTTTCGAGTCCCACCAGAGTCTTGCGGAAGTCGTCGCCGGCCGCGGTCATCATGTCGGCGAGTGCGGCCACCGCGCGGTCGCCGGAGTCGAGCAGCGCGGCGAGCTGACCGTTGTCGCCGACGACTGCGGAGGTGAGATCACTCAGTCCGCGGAACAGCTCGGCGATCTGCGGGTTGTGCTTGTCGACGGTGTCCATCAGCACGTTCATGTTGGCGATGAGCTTGGCGAACACGGTGCTGTTGTCCGCCAGGTTCTGACCCATCGAGGCAATCTGCTTGAGCAGGGTCTGCACCGAGCCGGTGCGGCCCTCGAAGGTGTCGACGAAGCCGCGGGCGAGTTCGTTCACCTGATTCGCGTCGAGTGCGGAGAACAGCGGCTCGAAGCCGTTCATCAGGGCGGTGAGGTTCACCGGCGGCGACGTGCCCTCGACCGGGATACGCGTGCCGTCGCGGGTGGGCCCGTCCTCGCCGCTGTCGCTCAGCGCGATGTAGCGGGCGCCGAGCATGTCGCCGTATCGGATCGCGGCGTGGACGTGCAGTGGCAACGGGTGGTCATTCGAGATCTTCACCTCGACGTCGGCGAGCGAGGTGCCGTCGGGCTGCGGCCGGAAGCTCACCGACTCCACGCGGCCGATCCGCACCCCGGACATGCTCACCGGGTTGCCTTCGACGAGACCCTCGGCATCGGTGAACTGGATGTGATAGGTCGTGGCGGCTCCCTCGACCGGAACACGCAGGGTGTTGGTCACCAGGACGGCCGCGATGATGCCGATGACGACGTACGAGCCGGCCTTGAGGATGGTCTTCAGCGAGAGCGGGGTCATGACACCTTCACCTCGTGTCCGCGCACCATCGGGCCGAGCATCAGCGTGGTGGCGGGGTTGGGCTTGTCGGCAGACGCGGGTTCGTGGGCGGCGGCCGGCTCCACGCGCAGTTCGGTCTCCAGACGGCGGAGAACAGGGGCCTCCGCAGCACCGTCGATGACCGGGGGACCGCTGAACGATGCCGGGGCGAACGCCGCGTGGCGCGGCGCGACCAGCTTGCGGTTCGGTTCACCCGGAGCGCGCACCGGTCCGGTGCCCACTCCGGTTCCCTTGCCGAAGCACTGTGAGCCGCGCATGTTCTGGTAGGTCGGGCAGTCCGCGCCGGTGTAGGGCATCGGCTGGGAGAACGTGGGCACCGCGGTGATGTCGAAGCGCCCGGTGGAGAACAGCTTCGCACCTGCGGCACCGAACTTCGTGGCCTCGGTGACGGTCTTCGTCACGCCCTGCGGGTTCTCCGCGACCGTCGACAGGATCACGCCCGTCGAGTCGACGACCTTGATGATGTTGTTGCGCTGGGCGGCGACGAACGGGTCGACCGCACCCACGAATCCGCTGGCGTCGGTGAAGAACGCGGCCAGCTGCGACTGCTTCTCGACAATGCCCCGGGAGAGACTCGTCGCGTGGGCGAGCGACTCGGTGATGGCCGGGGTCGCCCGCTTGAGGCTTTCCACCACGGCGCGGAACTTCGGTGTGGCGTCGATGAATTCGTTGATCGTCGACTCGAGCGTGCGCGATGCCTGCCACCAGTCGTCGATCATCACACCGATGTCGCCGCCGCGGTCGCCGATGGCGGTGGCCACCGCGGTCAGCGCGATGTTGAGCTTCTCCGGCTGCACCTCGGCCAGCACGTCGGCCAGCTTGGTGTAGATGCTGTAGAGGTTCATCGACTCCGCGCTGGTGTCGATGCGGATCTCGTCGCCGTCGGACAGCGGCTCGGTTCCCGATGCGGACGGCGGCTCGAGCAGCTGGACGTAGATGTCTCCGAAGAACGTTCGCGGGAGCACCCGCATCGTCACCGTTCTTGGGATCGCGTCGATCGACGAGCCGTCGATTGCGAGGGTCACTCGCGACGACGAGGTGCCGGCGTCGATGGAGCTGATCTCGCCGACCGTGACGCCGTGGTAGCGGACAGGTGCGCCGGTGGTGATGAGGCCGGCCTCCGCCGGGACCTCGGCGAACACGTGCGGATCGCGGTCGAGCGCACCGGTGCTGCGCGACACCATCCAGATCGCGAACCCGGTGACGAGGGCCATCGCGATGAGCGCGCGGACGATGTACCTGACGCGGGAGACGGGATTCCCCGGGAGCATGCTCGTCATCTCAGATCCCCAATCCCGGGATCTTGGGCACCAGGCCCCAGAGCCCGAACGTGAAGATGACGTCGAAGATGCCGATCGCGAGGATCGAGGTGCGCAGCGCGCGGCCGGCCGCCTGCCCGACGCCCTCCGGCCCGCCGGAGGCGAAGTAGCCGTAGGAGCAGTGGACGAGCGCCACGATCGCAGCGAACACGATCGCCTTGATCGCCGAGTACAGCAGGTCGGCGGGGGTGAGCGCGAGGTGGAAGAAGTAGTCGTAGGTGCCCGACGACTCGCCGTTGAACCACACCACGACGAGTCGGGTGGAGATGTAGGAGGCGAGGAGGCCGACCATGTAGATCGGCAGGATGCAGACCATCGCCGCGATCATGCGCGTGGTGGCGAGGAACGGGATCGAGCGGATCGCCATCGAGTCGAGGGCGGCGATCTCGTCGGAGATCCGCATGGCGCCCACCTGGGCGGTGAATCCCGTTCCGACCTTGGCGGCCAACGCGATCCCGACGACCACGGGTGCGAGTTCACGGGTGTTGGCGATCGCCGACAGCATGCCCGACAGCGAGGTCATCCCCACGAGCTGCAGGCCGCGGTAGGTCTCGACGCCGAGCATCATGGCCGCGGCCAGCGACATCGCGAGCACGATGCCGAGCGTGCCGCCGCCGGACAGCAGTGACTTGTTGCCGAAGGTGACCTCGGCGATCTGCTTGAGCACGTGCTTGCGGTAGTGGACCAGTGTGAAGGGGATCGCGGCGATCGCCCGCATGATGAAGGTGACGAACTCGCCGATGCGGACGATGCCGCCGGTGAGGTCCTTCCACTGCTGCCCGACTCGTCGTTCGAGTCGGAGTGAAGTGTCGAATGAGACAACCATGTTCAGTACGCCCCCACGGCCGGCACCATCACGGTGTAGAGCTGGGACAGGATCGTGTTGAAGATGAACACGAGCGCGAACGCGATGACGACGGCCTCGTTGACCGCGTCGGCGACGCCGCTGGGACCGCCTCGCGCGTGTAATCCCTTGAAACAGGCCACGATCGTGGACAACAGCGCGAACATGGTGGCCTTCACCAGCGCCATGGCGAAGTCGGAGAACCGGCCGTACTGGCTGAAGGTCTGCATGAACGCGCCGGCCGGCAGATGCTGCACGTAGATGTGGTAGAGGTAGCAGGCCCCCACGCCGGTCACGGTGATCAGTGCGCACAGCACCAGCGAGACGATGATCGCGGCGAGCAGGCGCGGCGCGACCAGACGCTCGATCACGTTGAGGCCCATGACCTCCATCGCGTCGATCTCCTCGCGGATCTTGCGGCTGCCGAGGTCGGTGCAGATCGCCGAACCGGCGACGCCGGCCATCATCAGCGCCGCGACGAGCGATGACGCCTGCCCGACGATGATGAACGCGACGACGGCTCCCGAGTAGCCGCCGGCGCCGATGCGGCCGGCGAGCTCACCGACGGACACGGCGATGAACACGCCGACCGGGATCATCAGCAGCAGCGACGGCCCGGTGGACACCCGCCCGATGAAGACGATCTGCGTCAGGGTCTCGGCGATCGACAGTCGTCGCCGAAGGATGGCCACGACCAGCGCGCCGATCGACTGGAGCGCGAAACCGAGCACGTAGCCGGCTTCGTTGGCGAGGTCGCGTAACGGCCCCCGGGAAGCGGGCAGCTCGAACGCCATTGGTCCCCCTGTCGACGAAAAGTGACGGTCCCTGACTACGGATCAGGATGTGATCCGCATCGCAGGGGGAAACTATCCTGTTTCATATATGAAGTCAAACGAGACGGATGCCCAATTCTGTCTCTGCTGGTGGGAAGCGGGGATTCGTCACGGATCCGACGGTGCCGCCCGCCGGCAGCGGCGGATGGGACGATGGATTCCGTGACCCGACGATTCGCACAGGTCGATGTGTTCTCCGCGATCGGCACTGCCGGCAATCCGGTGGCGGTGGTGCTCGACGCCGGTGGCCCGGAGCCGGTGACCGAGGAACAGATGGCGGCGTTCGCCCGATGGACGAACCTCTCCGAGACGACCTTCGTCCTCCCGCCCACGGATCCGGCGGCCGACTACCGGCTGCGCATCTTCACCCCGGGAGGTGAGTTGCCGTTCGCCGGGCATCCGACCCTCGGCTCCGCGCACGCGTGGCTGACCTCCGGCGGCAGGCCGCAGGGGGAGGACATCGTCCAGGAGTGCGGCGTCGGACTCGTCCGGATCCGGCGATCCGGTGCGCGGCTGTCGTTCGCCGCGCCACCGCTGCGCCGGTCCGGGCCGGTCGACGCCGACACCGTCGCCCGCGTCGTCGCGGCGCTGGGTCTCGACCCGGCCGAGGTGGTCGCCGCGGAGTGGGTCGACAACGGTCCGGAATGGATGGTCGTCCAGGTCGGTTCGGGTGAGCGTGTCCTCGAGGTCCGGCCCGACGTTCCGGCGCTCGGCGACCTCAAGGTCGGCCTGCTGGGGCTCTACGACGCCGGCAGTGTGGACTCCGGGGGCGCATTCGCCGAGGTCCGGGCCTTCGTCCCCGGTATCGGCGTGCCCGAGGACCCGGTCACCGGCAGCCTCAACGCCGGCATCGCGACGTGGCTGCGGGCCATCGGCCGGGCGCCGGCCGACTACGTTGCCGCGCAGGGCGCCGCGATCGGTCGCGCCGGGCGCATCCACGTCCACGACGACGGTGAGGACATCTGGATCGGCGGTGACACCGCGACGGTGATCGAGGGCACAGTCGCCCTGTAGCCGTCGCACGCCGCGCCGGCCCCTTGTGCGAAGGTGTTCGCATGACCGACGTCCCCGTCGAGACCTCGAGCGACTCGGAGACCCTCAGCAACAAGGCGGCCAGGAAGCGTCGCCGGCGCGAGCCTCCGCCGGACCCGGCCCCGCTGCCGGGGCTCGTCGACGCCCACACCCATCTCGCGGCGTGCGGTGGCCGCGACGCCGACGCGGTGCGTGCCATCTGTGACCACGCGCAGGCCGTCGGGGTCGACCAGGTGGTGACCGTCGCCGACGACATGGTCGACGCGCGCTGGGCGGTCAAGGCCGCCGAATGGGACGACCGTGTCTATGCGGCCGTCGCGCTGCATCCGATGCACGCGCAGGATCTGAACGACGAGACCGCGGCGGAACTCGAGGAGATGGCGCGGCATCCGCGCGTCGTCGCGGTCGGGGAGACGGGTCTGGACTACTACTGGCCCAACAAGTCCGACGACTGCGCGTCGCCCGAGGTGCAGCACGAGACCTTCAAGTGGCACATCGACCTGGCCAAGCGGGTCGGCAAGCCGCTGATGATCCACAACCGCGAGGCAGATCGGGATCTCCTCGACATCCTGGCCGCCGAGGGCGCCCCCGACACCGTGATCATGCATTGCTTTTCCGGTGACCGGAACGTTGCCCGCGAATGTGTCGACCGTGGGTTCATCCTGAGCTTCTCGGGAACTGTGAGCTTCGCCAATGCCGAGGAACTGCGCGTCGCGGCCGAACTGGTCCCCGACGAGAAGATCCTCGTCGAGACCGACGCGCCCTTCCTGACGCCGCATCCGTACCGTGGCCAGCCGAATCAGTCGTACTGCCTGCCGTACACGGCGCGTGCACTCGCCGCGGTCCGCGGCATCTCGGACGCGGAGATGGCCGCGCTGTTAGGGGCCAATGCGCGGCGCGTCTACTCGATCCCTTTGCCATAATCTGGCCGGTTCGTTATCGTACTGTGATCCCGCTCGGCCAGAGTGCTTCGTCCGGCTGACGGCGGTACACGACGCGGTGCGTGTGCGTGTCGCAGAGGATGAAACGTCTGGTCGCAGTGGCGCCCTGTACCCGACCAGATTGTTGTGCCCTTGCCTTCCGTACCTTCCACCTCGCCCAAGTCGGTCTTCGCCAAGATCAACGGGACCGACTCCCTGCGAGCCCGCCTGGCGGTCGGAGCCGTCTGCGCGACCGTGGCCGCCGGTGGTGCGATGGGCGTCGCGATGCACAAGACCGTCACGATCGACGTCGACGGCAACACCCGGCAGGTCTCGACGATGGCGATGTCGGTGGAGAGCCTCCTGGAATCCGAGGGTCTGGCCCCGGCCGACGGCGACAAGGTCTATCCCGGTCTGGACTCCGGCTTCGGCGACGGCCAGACCATCAAGGTGAACCGCCTCAAGAAGCTGACGCTCGACATCGAGGGCAAGCGCGAGGTCGTGATCACCAACGCGTCGACCGTGCGGGAACTGCTCGCCGAGCGCGGACTCACCCATGCCGACGAGGAGACCGACTTCGCCGGGGACAAACTGCCGGTGGACGGTGGTCTGATCGACCTGGCGCTGCCCAAGCCGGTCCATCTCGTCGACGGTGCCGCCGTGAAGCGGCCCACGGTCGCCGCCCACACCGTGGCCGATCTCCTCGAGGAGCTCGGCGCGCCGCTCGGCCCCGAGGACAAGGTCACCCCGGCCGCCGACACCGAGGTCACCCCGAACCTGAAGATCGTGGTCACCCGGATCAAGACTGAGGACGTCACCGTGGAGGAGGCGGTCGCGCCGCCGGAGATCGCGAAGAAGGACCCGACTCTCATCCGCGACCGCAAGGTCGTGGAGAAGAAGGGCGTTCCCGGACAGGCGCGCGTGACGTATAAGGTCACCACCGTGAACGGCAAGGTGGTCAAGCGCGAGAAGCTCAACAGCGAGGTGCTCACCGAGCCCGTCGCCGCGACCGTGCGCATCGGCACCAAGCCGGGCGCGCCGTACGTCCCGCCGGGTTCGGTGTGGGACGCGCTGGCCCAGTGCGAGGCCACCGGCAACTGGAACATCAACACGGGCAACGGCTTCTACGGCGGTGTGCAGTTCGACCAGAACACCTGGGAGCGCTGGGGCGGCCTCGAGTACGCGCCGCGCGCCGACCTCGCCACCCGTGAAGAGCAGATCGCGATCGCCAAGAAGACCCAGGCCGCACAGGGCTGGGGTGCGTGGCCGTCGTGCTCGGCGAAGTTGGGCCTCCGCTGAACGACGACCCGCAGCGCGGACAACCCCGGCTCCTCGGACCCGCGCAGATCCGTGAACTCGCCGACGAGGTCGGCGTCCGTCCGACCAAGTCGCTCGGGCAGAACTTCGTCCATGACGCCAACACGGTCCGGCGGATCGTCACCGCCTCCGGTGTGGGTCCCGACGACGTGGTCCTCGAGGTCGGACCCGGTCTGGGCTCGCTGACCCTGGCGCTGCTCGGCACCGCCGGCCGCGTGGTCGCGATCGAGATTGATCCCGTCCTCGCGCAACGGATTCCACGGACCGTTGCGGAGTACGCGCCGGCGCAGGCCGGCGGCTTCGACGTGATCCTCGCCGACGCGCTGCAGGTCACGCGTGAGGACCTGCCCGTCGTGCCGACGGCGCTGGTCGCCAACCTCCCGTACAACGTGTCGGTGCCGGTCCTGCTGCATCTGCTCGGGTTGTTCCCGGAGATCGAGACCGCGCTGGTGATGGTGCAGGCGGAGGTCGCCGACCGGCTGGCCGCCGCGCCGGGCAGCCGCACCTACGGCGTGCCGAGTGTCAAGGCGCGTTACCACGGTCGGGTCAGCCGTGCGGGTGCCGTGGGGCGCAACGTCTTCTGGCCCGAACCCAAGGTCGAGTCGGGGCTCGTGCGCATCGAACGCACCGACGAGCATCCCACCGATCCGGTGTTCCGGCAGCGCGTCTTCGACGCCGTCGACGCCGCCTTCGCACAGCGCCGCAAGACGATGCGCTCGGCACTCGCGACCTGGGCGGGTTCCCCCGCCGAGGCCGAACGTCGCCTCCGCGCGGCCGGCATCGATCCCGGTATCCGCGGCGAGAAGCTGGACGTCGACGACTTCGTGAGGCTCGCGCGCACCGAGTGACGCGCTTCGCTCCCTGATGTGACTCCACCGCTCCCTGAGGTGCGAGGAGCGATAGCGGCGTAACCGTTCGCTCCCTGAGGTGCGAGGAGCGACAGCGGCGTAACCGTTCGCTCCCTGAGGTGCGAGGAGCGATAGCGACGAGCCTCG
>NZ_JBDUUF010000017.1:0-48871 GCF_039939235.1 Gordonia aurantiaca
AAGCGGCGTAACCGTTCGCTCCCTGAGGTGCGCGGAGCGATAGCGACGAGCCTCGAAGGGGTGGTGAGCTGACCTCGCGACCCTTCGTGGCTCCTCGGCTTGGGGCCTCGTCGCACCTCAGGGATCGGGTGGTGGTGACGGCTTCGGTGTCTGAGCGGAGGTGCGAGGAGCGATAGCGGCGTAACCGTTCGCTCGCTGAGGTGTGAGGGGCGGTGGCGGTGTAACCCGTTGGCTCCCTGAGGTGTGAGGAGCGATAGTGGTGAAACCCGTTGGCTCCCTGAGGTGTGAGGGGCGGTGGCGGTGTAACCCGTTGGCTCCCTGAGGTGCGAGGAGCGATAGCGGCGTAACCCGTTGGCTCCCTGAGGTGCGAGGAGCGATAGCGACGAGCCACGAAGGGCCGGCGACCAGAAACCACTGGCCAACCACCATCATTCGGTCGTACCGTGGCACAAACCACACCCCACCGAGAGGTACACCGCCATGACCACCGCGCCCACGCTGACGACGCCGCGTCTGCGATTGCGCGCGCCCGCCGAGGTCGACATCGACCCGATCGTCAACGCATGCCAGGACCCGGACATCCAGCGGTTCACCCTGGTCCCGGTGCCGTACCGGCGAACCGACGCCGAATTCTTCGTCCATCGGCTCGCGGTTCAGGACGACGCGCGGTGCTGGACGATCGAGACCCTCGGCGATGACGGGGACGCCGGCGCGTTCGTCGGGATCATCGGGCTCCACCGGCCCGCTGAGGGCGGTGGCGGTGGCAGCGTCGATGGCGGTGGCAGCGGCGATGGCGACGACGTTGCGGGAGTGGGCTATTGGTGTGTCCCGGAACATCGAGGGCGCGGGTACCTGGGTGAGGCGCTGCGCGCCGTCGTCGAGGATGCGTTCACGCCCGCCGCGGACGGCGGTGCCGGGCTCCGTCTGGTGTTCTGGTCGGCGCTCGTCGGCAACATCGCCTCGGCGCGTCTGGCGTGCTCGGCCGGATTCCGTTACACCGGAACGAAATTCGAGGACTTCCGGGATCGCGATCGGGGTGTCGCCAAGGTCCACACCGCCGAGCTGTGCGCCGATGACGATCGCACACCGCAGCACTGGCCGGTCCTCGACCGTGAATCAGGCCCGGCGAAACCGGATCTCGCCTGAGCAAACTCAGCTCGACGCCGCGCGGAGCCTCTCCAGGAGTTCCGGCGCGGCGTCGCGCAGGAACTCGTCCTGGGTCTCGCCGCCGATCTGCACGAGCGCGACGTCGGTGAAACCGGCTTCCCAGAACGGTTTCATGGCCTCGACGATCTGGTCGAGGTCGGGTCCGCACGGGATGTTGCCGGCGACGTCGTCGGGCGTGACGTACTGTGTCGCCGCGGCGAATCCGGCCGTCGTGCGCAGGTCGGCGTTGACGTCCCAGCCGCCGGCGAACCAGCGGAACTGCTCGTGAGCGCGGGTCACCGCGGCGTCGTGGTCGGGACCCCAGCTGATCGGGATCTGCCCGATGGCGCGGGTCTGCGTGCCGTCGATGGTGCCGGTCGCCGGGTGCGCGTTCCAGGTCTCGAGCAGGTCGGGATTCGGTTCGACCGCGATGAGGTGATCGGCGAGCGGTCCGAAGGTCTCGATCCCGGAGTCTCCGGCCACCGCGACCCCGATCGGGACCGGCCGGTCGGGGAGATCCCAGATCCGCGCGGCGTCGACCTGGAAGAACTCGCCGCGGAAGTCGACGAGCTCTCCCGTGTGGAGCCTGCGGATGATCTCGATCGCCTCGGCCAACATGTCCTGACGGTCCGCGACCGATGGCCAGCCCTGGCCGACGACATGCTCGTTGAGGTTCTCGCCGGACCCGAGGCCGAGGGTGAACCGGCCGTCGGCGAGGAGCTGCAGCGTCGCGGCCTTCTGCGCGACGACCGCCGGGTGGTAGCGGATGGTCGGGCAGGTGACGTACGTCATCAGCTCGACGCGCTCGGTCGCGTGGGCGACGGCGCCGAGCACCGACCACGCGTACGGCGCATGGCCCTGCGACGACAGCCAGGGGAAGTAGTGGTCGCTGGACACCTCGAAGTCGAAGCCGGCCTCCTCGGCGCCGATCGCGAACCGGACCAGATCCTTGGGTCCGGCCTGCTCAGTCATCAGGGTGTAGCCGAATCGGGTGGGCATGTGGACTCCTCCGGGCGGTGTGTGCCCTGTGGGTGTGCGGATCGCGTTCGGTGGGGGTGTAGCCACCCAGCGTCCCGGGTAAACCGCCACCCGACCGTCCGACCCCGACCGCCCGAGCCCGACAGCCCGACCCCGACCGCCCGACCCCGACAGGGAGACATCGCCCATGCCGAAGCCCGACCGCTCGGTCGACACCGTCCTCCTCGACGTCGACGGCACCCTCGTCGACTCCACCTACCTGCACGCTCTGGCCTGGATGAAGGCGTTCAGCGGCCGTGACCTGGCGCCTCAGTGGTGGCGGGTGCACCGTGCGATCGGGATGGGTGGTGACCGGCTGGTCGGCGAGATCTGCGGGCGCGACGTCGAGGACTCACTCGGAGACACCCTGCGTGACGACTGGGAGGCCCACTACCGCGAACTCGTCGGCGACCTGCGACCGCTCCCGGGGGCGCGGGAGTTCGTCCTCGGCCTCGTCGACGCCGGGTACCGCGTCGCGCTGGCGTCGTCGGGCAAGGCCGAATTCACCGACGCCGCACTGAAAGTCCTCGACCTCGACCGCGATGTGCTCGCGTCGGTCACGTCCTCCGACGACGCGGACGCGTCGAAGCCCGCGCCCGACATCCTTCAGGTCGCGCTGCGCGAGTCGGGCGGGACGCGGGCCGTCGTCGTCGGCGACACCGTGTGGGATGTCGCATCCGCACACCGCCTGCCGGCCGACTGCGTCGCGGTGCTCTCGGGCGGTTTCGCCGAGGCAGAGTTGCGCGACGCCGGGGCGGTGCTGGTCGCCGACCACGTCGGTGAACTGGCAGAACGTGGTTGGCGTCCGTAGGACGCGCGATGCTGCGCGTCGCGCCGGCGTGTGTGTCGACGTGTCCGCCGGGCGCGGGTCCCGACCACCGGTATTAGTCTGAATCATTGTGTCGCCAACGTCGCTGTCGGTGGTCTCCGACTCCGTGATCGCGCGTGCCCCTTCCAAGGTGAACCTCCACCTCGGTGTGGGGCCGCGCCGCGAGGACGGCTACCACGACCTCGTTACCGTCTTCCAGGCCCTGTCACTGCACGACGACGTCCGCGTCGCCCGGGCCAGCGATCTGAGTGTCGCGGTGCGCGGTGAGGGTGCGCCGTCGGTCCCGGCCGACTCGTCGAACCTGGCGGCGCGCGCGGCCCTGGCGCTCGCCGAGTGGGCGGATCGGCCGGCGAAGGTGGCCATCGACATCGCCAAGACCATCCCCGTCGCCGGTGGCATGGCCGGTGGCAGCGCCGACGCCGCTGGCGCCCTCGTCGCCCTGGCGCAGCTGTGGAAACTCGACATCTCCCGCGACGAGCTCGCGGCGATCGCCGCCGACCTCGGTAGTGACGTGCCCTTCGCGCTGCACGGCAACACGGCGCTCGGCACCGGACGCGGCGAACGGCTGATGCAGGTCCTGTCCCGCGGCGAGTACCACTGGGTGCTCGCCCTCGCGCGTGAGGGGCTGTCCACGCCGGCGGTGTACAAGGAGCTGGATCGGTTGCGCGAGAGCCGGTCCGATGATCTCGACACCGACGACCTGCTGCGCCGGCCCGATGCGCTCATGCAGGCGCTGGCGTCCGGGGATCCGCGCGCGGTGGCACCGCTGCTGCACAACGATCTCCAGCCCGCGGCGCTGAGTCTGCAACCGGCGCTGCGCCGTACGCTGCGCGCCGGGGTCGACGCGGGTGCGCTCAACGGCATCGTGTCCGGCTCCGGTCCGACGTGTGCGTTCCTGTGCGCCGACGAAGAGTCGGCGGTCAGCGTCGCCGCGGAGCTCTCCGGCGCGGGCGTCGCACGGTCGGTGCGCACCGCCAGCGGGCCGGCCCCGGGAACGCGGGTGCTGGGCGACGCCTGATCACCACAGCGTCCGGTCATTACAGTTGATCGGGTGTTTCGCAGAGCTCTGACGCTGCTGGTGGTCGTCGCCGTGACGCTGTTGGGCGTCGCGCTGCCGTCGGCGCTGTCGGTGACGCCGCCGGCGCGGGCTGCGGCTCCCGAGAACGGATTCGTGTTCACCACCGAGGACGTGCCCGCGGCGCAGTTGCCGTCGGCGGCTGCGGCGGGGACCCGGCTTACCTACGCGACACGCGATCAGCGGGGCCGTCCCGCGATGGCGAGTGGCGTCTACTGGGTACCCCGCGGAACGCCGCCGGCCGGCGGGTGGCCGGTGGTCTCCTGGGCACATGGGACGGTCGGCATCGCCGACGAGTGCGCGCCGACCAGGCACCGGCTCGGCGACGGCGTCGAGGCCCCGGTGCGTGCGGCGCTGGCGGCCGGATATGCGGTCACCGCCACCGACTACGCGGGACTGGGGTCGGCGGGGGAGACGGACTACCTCGGCGGCGCGGCCGCGGCGCACTCGGTGATCGACATGATCCGGGCGGCCAGGTCCGTCGACGATTCGCTCGGGTCCCGGTGGGTGTCCGTCGGTCACTCGCAGGGCGGTCATGCGGCGCTGCACGCCGCGCATCGGGCGCCGGGCTATGCGCCGGAGCTTCCGGTCGCCGGGGTGGTGGCGATCGCGCCGGCGTCGTCGCTGGAAGAACTGTTCCGGATCTTCGGTCCCCGCCTGCCCGGGCTGGGCGCCCTCAACGTGCTGAGCGCTCCGTTCCTCTACATGCTGTCCGGTCTCGACCACGCCCACCCCGACCTGCGGGTGGCCGACTTCCTCACCGACAGCGGCAAACGCTTCCTGGACCGCTCTCGCGCCCGCTGCAACGACGAGGTGACCGAGGCGCTCCGGTCGGTGTCGCCGGGATCGCTGGTCGCGGCGAAGTTCACCGCCGACCACCGGTTCCGCGACGCCCTGCGCGATTACGCCGAGGTCCCCACGTCGGGCTACCCCGCGAAGGTGACCATCGCGCACGGTGTGCTCGACCCGGTGCTGCCGTACCCGCTGAGTCGTGCACTGCGGTCGGCGATGCGTCGGACCGGTGTCGACGTCGACCTCAAGACCTACGCGCGGGCCAACCACAGCAGCGTCGTCGACGAGTCGCTGCCGGACGTGATGAACGCGGTGCGGGAGGCGTTCGGGCGGTAGCCGCTCACTCCAGCGTCTCGCCCAGCTCCATCCACCGCTCCTCGAGCTCGGCGAGTTCCGCCTCCATCTCGCGGATCTTCTCGGTCTCGGCGGCGAGGCCCTGGTAGTCGGACTGGTCGTGGTCGGCGAGCGCGTTGCGGGCGTCGTCGATCTTGCCGTGCAGCTTGTCGATCCGCCGCTCCAGCGACGCCAGCTCCTTCTTCGCGGCGCGGAGCTCGGCGCCGGACAGCGCGGGACCGCCGGACGCCGGTTCGGCAGAATCCGACGGGCCCGCACCCGAACCCGGAGCCGCCGCACCCGACTTCGACGATGACTGCTGCTTCTCCTGTGCCGCACGGAGTTTCAGGAACTCGTCGACGCCGCCGGGGAGGTGGCGCAGCGTGCCGTCGAGCACCGCGTACTGCTGGTCGGTGACGCGTTCGAGGAAATAGCGGTCGTGGGAGACCACGATCAGGGTGCCCGGCCACGAGTCGAGGAGGTCCTCGAGTGCGGCGAGCATGTCGGTGTCGAGGTCGTTCGTCGGCTCGTCGAGGATCAGCACGTTCGGCTGGTCGAGCAGGATCAGCAGCAGCTGCAGGCGCCGCTTCTGGCCTCCGGACAGGTCGCGGACCGGGGTGGACAGCTGCGCGGTGTCGAAGCCGAGCCGCTCGAGCAGTTGCGACGGGGTGAGTTCCTGTGCTTTGGAACCCGATCCGAACGAGTAGGTGGTCTTCAGGTTGGAGATGACCACGCGCACCGGGTCGTCGAGGTACTTCTCGAGGTCGTCGAGGCGCTGGGTCAGGGTGGCGACCTTCACGGTCTTCCCGCGCTTGACCGTTCCGCCGGTCGGCTCGACCGTGCCGGCGATGAGACCGAGAAGCGTGGACTTGCCGGCGCCGTTGACGCCGAGGATGCCGGTGCGCTCGCCGGGACCGAGCCGCCACTCGACGCCGGAGAGCACCTCGCGGTCGCCGTAGGAGACCGACACGTCGAGCAGGTCCACGACGTCCTTGCCGAGGCGTGAGATGGCCAGCGACTGCAGCGCGACCTTGTCGCGGACGGGCGGGACGTCGGCGATGAGGGCGTTGGCGGCCTCGACCCGGAACTTCGGCTTGGACGTGCGGGCGGGTGCGCCACGACGCAGCCATGCCAGCTCTTTGCGGGCGAGGTTCTGGCGGCGCGCCTCGCTGGCCGCGGCCTGCCGGTCGCGTTCGACGCGCTGCAGGATGTAGGCGGCGTATCCGCCCTCGAAGGGTTCCACGATCCGGTCGTGGACCTCCCAGGTCGTCGTGCACACCTCGTCGAGGAACCATCGGTCGTGGGTGACCACCAGCAGGCCGCCCTGGTTGGCGGGCCAGCGCCGCTTGAGGTGTTCGGCGAGCCAGGTGATGGCCTCGACGTCGAGGTGGTTCGTCGGCTCGTCGAGGGCGAGGACGTCGTGCTCGCCGGCCAACAGGCGCGCGAGCGACACGCGCCGGCGCTGACCGCCGGACAGCGAGGCGGTCGTGGCGTTCCAGTCCACGTCGCGGAGCAGCCCGCCGATCACATCCCGCACCTTCGGGTCGCCGGCCCACTCGTGTTCGGGACGGTCGCCGACGACGGCGTGCCCGACCGTCTCGTCGTCGTCGAAGCGGTCGGCCTGGTCCAGGACTCCGATGCGGACCCCGCCGCGCACGGTGACACGGCCCGAATCGGGCTGTTTGCGGCCGGCGAGCATCGCCAGCAGGCTCGACTTGCCGTCGCCGTTGCGGCCGACGATGCCGATGCGGTCGCCCTCGTTGACACCGAGGGACACCGAGTCGAACACCTTGGTCGTCGGGTATTCGAGTCCTAGGGTTTCCGCGCCGAGAAGATGAGCCACGCCGACCAGGTTAGTGACCGGTCGGGACCGGGCCGCCGGCAGATCGTCGTGGCCGACCTACCGGCGGATCACGCCGTTGACCATCATGGCGATCGCGAGGGAACCCGCCTGGTTGACGTGGTAGGGGAGTGCGACCTTCTTGGAGAGTGCGCTCTCGTACCAGGGGTTGACCACGTTGCACGCGTCATGGCCGGCCGACCCGCGGTTGGCGTCGACGAACGTGCCCTCGACCTTGCGCGTCGCGCGTGCCAGGGCCGCGTTGGCGCGGTGGAAGACGTTGCGCATGAACCGGGCGTCGGGGTCGCTGAGCGGCACCAGTGGCCAGCAACCGGTGTTGCCGATGAACCCGCCGAGTCCGACGACGATGATCTGCGCCTTGGGCGCCTTTTCGCGGATGGCGCGGAAGGCCGGGGTGACCCGGTCCTCCATGCGCTGGATGCGGCGTTGGACCTCGTTCTCGAGGCGTGCGCTGTGGCGGCAGCGGCGGTCGGTGAACGGCCGGCTGATCTTGCACTGGTTGAGAACGGCCATCCACTGCATGTCGTTGCCGCCGATGCTGACCGTGATGAGCTGCGCGTCCCGCGGGACGGCGTTCAGCTGGACGGGCTTGGTCCCGCCCGGGGTGTGCTGGGGCTGCCGGTAGAGGTGCACCGACTGCGCACCAGAGCACGAGGTGTCGATGAACTGGCGCGGCATCGTCATCATCGCCACATACCTGGGGTAGTTCAGCGTCGACCGTTTGCAGCCGTTGAAGTACGCGGGGTTGAGGCTGTAGAAGGCGCCGGAGGCCCGTGAGTCACCCATCGCGACATACGGCCCGCCGGTGTAGCGCACGGGCGCCGCCTGTGCCGACGACCCCGTCGCAGCCACCAGGACCGTCACGAACACACTGATCAGAACCGTCGCCAGAACGCGCAACCCGCGCCGATGTCCCCGCACCAATTGTTTCCCGCTCTTTCCCACGTTCACGACCGAGATCATTCGCTCAGCGAATGTTAAGGCAAGCAGCTCAGACGCGTCGGACCATGTCCTCCGATGACTGCTTCCCGACACGAATTCGCATTCCGGGCCGAAGCCGTTACGGGCGGAACCGGACCTACAGACCCAGATCCTTCGCGATGATCGTCTTCATGACCTCGCTGGTGCCGCCGTAGATGCGGGTCACGCGGGTGTCGGCGTAGAGGCGTGCGATCGGGTACTCCAGCACGTAGCCGTACCCGCCGTGCAGCTGCAGGCACTTGTCGATGACGCGGCCGGCGGTCTCGGTGGCGAACAGTTTCGCGCGTGCCGCGTCCGGGACGGTCAGCTCGCCTTCGTTGTGCAACTCGAGTGCGCGGTCGACGATGGCGCGGATCGCCTCGACCTCGGCCGAGCACTCCGCGAGCACGAACTTGGTGTTCTGGAACGACGCGACCGGCTTGCCGAAGACGTCGCGCTCCTTCGTGTAGTCGATCGCGTGCTCGACCGCCGCCGCGGCGGTGGCCGACGCCCCGATGGCGATGGTCAGACGCTCCTGCGCGAGGTTGTGGGTCAGGTAGGTGAAGCCGGCGCCCTCCTCGCCGAGCCGGTCCTCCACGGGGACCCTCACCGAGTCGAAGGACAACTCGGCGGTGTCGGAGGCCTTGAGCCCGATCTTCTCGAGCTTCCGGCCGACCGAGAACCCCTCGGAGGAGGTGTCGACGACCAGGATCGACAGGCCTGCACGTCGATTCGCCGGCTCGAACGGCGAGGTGCGCGCGACCACCAGGATCCGGTCGGCGAGTGCGCCGCCGGTGATGAAGGTCTTGGCGCCGTCGAGGACGTAGTGCGAGCCGTCCTCGGAGAGCTTCGCGGTGGTGGAGATGTTCGCGAGGTCGGACCCGGTGCCGGGCTCGGTCATCGCGATCGCGAACATCAGGTCGCCGGAACAGAAGCCGGGCAGCCAACGCTCCTTCTGCTCCTGCGTCGCGTACTCCATCAGATAGGGGAGGATCAGGTTGGCATGCACCGAGTAGCTGCCGAAGGTGACGCCTGCGGCGGAGGTCTCCTCGGCGATCACCATCGAATAGGTGAAGTCCTTGACCCCGCCGCCACCGAACTCCTCCGGCGCCTCGATGCCGAGGACGCCGAGCTCGCCGAGGCGGTTGTAGAACTCGCGCGGCGGATGCCCCTGCTTCTCCCAGTCGTGGTAGACGGGCACGACCTCCTTGGCGATGAAGTCGCGGATGGTCTTGCGGAAGGCCTCGTGGTCCTCGGTGAAGATGCGTCGCTGCATGGAGAGTCCTGAAGGTGTCGTCGTCGAAAGTGGGTGGAAGGGATCAGTTCTCGCGGTACTCGCGCAGCAGGCCCTTGGAGATGATCTGCTTCTGGATCTCGCTGGTGCCCTCGCCGATGAGCAGGAACGGGGCGTCGCGCATGAGGCGCTCGATCTCGAACTCCTTGGAATAGCCGTAGCCGCCGTGGATGCGAAAGGCGGCCTGTGTCACCTCGGCGCAGTACTCGCTGCACAGGTACTTGGCCATGCCGGCGGCGACGTCGTTGCGCTCACCGGAGTCCTTCAGGCGCGCGGCGTTGACCATCATCAGGTGCGCCGCCTCTACCTTGGTGGCCATCTCGGCGAGGGAGAACGCGATGGCCTGGTGCTCGGCGATCGGCTTGCCGAAGGTCGAGCGCTGCTGGGCGTAGCGGATCGCGAGTTCGAAAGCGCGCTGGGCGATCCCGCAGGCACGCGCCGACACGTTCACGCGCCCGACCTCGACGCCGTCCATCATGTGCGCGAAACCCCTGCCCGGGACTCCGCCGAGGATGTCTCCGGCCGGTGCGCGATAGCCGTCGAAGATGAGTTCGGTGGTGTCGATGCCCTTGTAGCCCATCTTGTCCAGCTTGCGGGGGATCGTGACGCCCGGCAGCACCTCGCCGAAACCGGCCGGCTTCTCGATCAGGAACGTGGTGAGGTTCTTGTGCGGCTTGTCCGCGCCCTCCTCGGTGCGGACGAGCACCGCGACGAGGGTCGACGATCCGCCGTTGGTCAGCCACATCTTCTGGCCGTTGATGACGTAGCCGTCGTCCCCCTCCCGCTTGGCGGTGGTCTTGATCGCCGCGACGTCGGAACCGAGCTCCGGCTCGGACATCGAGAACGCGCCCCGTACCTCACCGGTCGCCATCCGCGGCAGGAACCGCTGCCTCTGCTCCTCGGTTCCGTGCCGGCGCAGCATGTACGCGACGATGAAGTGGGTGTTGATGACACCCGAGACGCTCATCCATCCGCGGGCGAGTTCCTCCACGCACAGCGCGTAGGTGAGCAGCGACTCCCCGAGGCCGCCGTACTCCTCTGGGATCATCAGCCCGAACAGCCCCATCTCCCGCATGCCGTCGACGATCTCCTGCGGATATTCGTCGGCGTGCTCGAGCTCCTGTGCGTACGGGATGATCTGCTTGTCGACGAAGGCCCTCACGTTCTGCACGATCTCCGTCTGGATCTCGGTGAGGCCCAGGGTCTGCGCGAGGCGGGTCATGTGTGAGCTCTCTCCCTGGATGAACGGTGCGGGGCACCGGTCGGCGTGTGTGATGCGATCAGACCAAGAATGCCGGGGAGGGGTCGCCGGTAGAAGCGCGTTTGCGCTAAGGGTGCGATAGCGCGAGCCAATGATCCGTCCCGAAAGGCCGGCCACATCGCTCCGAACACCGGTGCCACCCCTGGAACACCGCGTCGGATCCGTTCCCCGCCTAACCCTCGGATAGCCCCCGCGAATACCGCCTGCTCGCGATGCGGCACTCCTGGGCACATAGGCAACGACAGTCGGTCGGTTCGGCCGACGACTGTTGCCCCGTCCGGCGACCGCCACTTGAATCGGGGCAGATGTGATCCAGGACACTTCAACGGCGCATATTCCCCCGCTCCCGATTCCATCCCGTGGAAGAGGTACCCCATGACGGTCTCGACCGATCCCGGATCGGGTCCCGGCGACAAGCCGGCCACCGCTCCCGCCCTCAGCCGCCACGTCGCCACCCGCGATGACGCCCCGGCCACCACCGACTTCGAACAGCCCGCCCTCCGCACCCGCCGGCGCGGCGGCGTCGGACCGCTCGGCGAATCCCGGCTCACCGCTTGGGGACTCACGTCGCTGCTGGTCACCCTCTACGTCATCAACTACGCCGACAAGGCCGTGCTCGGCATCATCGCCAAACCGCTGCGCGCCGAACTCGGCCTCAGTGCCGCGCAGATCGGGCTCGTCGGCAGCCTGTTCTTCCTCACCTTCACCATCGGCGGGTTCTTCGCCGGCCTCCTCAACCGCTGGATGACGCTGCGCTGGTCGCTCGTCCTCCTCGGCCTGTGCTGGGCGGTGGCGATGCTGCCGATGATCGCGGTGGCGGCCTTCGCGGTGTTGCTCGTCAGCCGCCTCGTCCTGGGCCTCGCCGAGGGGCCGTCGTCGGCGCTGCTGCACACCGCCGCCTACGCCTGGCATCCGCCTGCCCGACGCGCACTGCCGGGCGCGCTGCTGGCCGGGGCCGCGTCGGTCGCCAAGATCGCGATCGCACCGCTGCTCACGCTCGTCACCGTCCATTTCGGGTGGCGCTGGGCGCTGTTCAGCCTCGCCGCCGCGGGCCTGGTGTGGGCCGCCGCGTGGCTGGCCAGTTGGCGGCCGGGCCCCTACATCGCCGCCGGCGGGACGAAGGCGGCCAAGAGTTCGGGCACCCCGGGCGAAAACGGTTCCCCGGCCCAGACGCCCGCCGACGCCGAACCCGCGACCCCCTGGATGAAGATCCTGCTCTCGCCGACATTCGTCACCGGCGCGCTGCTGGTCATGAGCGTCTATGCACTCGTCAGCGTCGTGCTCACCTGGCTTCCGTCGTACTTCGAGGAAGGCCTCGGGTACAGCCAGCTGCAGTCCGGTTCGATGTTCGCCTTCCCCTCGATCGTCGGCCTCGCGCTGATGCTGCTGAGCTCGGTGACCAGCGACCGGATGATCTCCAAGGGAGCCTCGCCGCGGGTGCTGCGGATCGTCGTACCCGCGGTCGGCGTCCTGGTCTCGGGAGTCATGCTGTTCCTGCTCCCGGCGATCAGTGTCCCGATCGCGTGCGTGGTGATCCTGTCGGTCGGCTACGGCTTCGCGACCATGGTGTTCCCGCTGCTCAATGCCGCCGTCGCGGAGATCTGCCCACCTCGGCAGACCGCCGGAACCCTCGGCGTGTTCCTCGCGATCATGGCCTTCGGCGGGCTCGTCGCGCCCTACGCGACCGGTGTCATCGTCGACCACGCCGCGGCGCCCGCCGAGGGATATGCGATCGCGTTCCAGGTGCTGGGTCTCGTCGCCTCGGTGTGTGCCGTGCTCACGCTGATCTTCGCCAATCCGGTGCGCGACCGCGCACGTCTGCGCCCGCACGCGGTGCCGACGGCCTGAGCCGGAAGGCGTTCATAGGCAACACCTCATCGACCGTGAGCGGGAATCGACTTGTCCGCCAGATCCCCTCATGGTCGGCTCGAAGGGACGCCACCGCCGAACGCGGCGTCATCCACTGCCCGACATCCAAGGAGACCCCATGCGCGATGCAGTGATCGTCGACGCCGTCCGCGCCCCGATCGGACGCCGCCGCGGAGCCCTGTCCGGAATCCACCCGGCCGACCTGTCCGCTCACGTGCTCGAGGCCCTCGTCGAGCGGACCGGCATCGATCCCGCCATCGTCGACGACGTCGTGTGGGGATGTGTCAGCCAGTCGTCGGAGCAGGCCGGCAACATCGCGCGCACCGCGATCCTCGCCGCGGGCTGGCCGGAATCGGTGCCGGGAACCACCGTGACCCGCGCCTGTGGGTCGAGTCAGCAGGCGGTGAGCATGGCAGCCGCCGCGGTCATCTCGGGTCAGCAGGACTTCGTCATCGCCGGCGGTGTGGAGTCGATGAGCCGGGTCCCGATGGGCAGTGCGGCGCCGAACGGCGAGCACCAGCCGGCCACCGTCCTGGACCGGTACGGCATCGATCGCTTCAGTCAGGGGCTCGGTGCGGAGGAGATCGCCAAGAAGTGGGGCTTCGACCGCACCCGCCTCGACGAATACTCCCTGCGTTCCCATGAACTCGCGGCCGCCGCGACCGACCGCGGCGCGTTCGACGGGCAGCTCGCCCCGATCTCCGGCGTCCTCGAAGGCGACGAGGGCATCCGGCGCGGCGGCACCCTCGAGTCCCTCGCGAAGCTCAAGCCGGCGTTCGCCGAGGACGGCGTCATCCACGCCGGCAACTCCTCGCAGATCTCCGACGGTTCGGGCGCGCTGTTGATCACGTCCTCCGACCTCGCGAGATCTCATGGGCTGACGCCGATCGCGCGCATCCACACCGCCGTCGTCGCCGCCGACGACCCGGTGATCATGCTGACCGGACCGATTCCGTCGACCGCCAAGGCGCTCCGGCGCGCCGGTCTGTCGATCGACGACATCGGCGCGTTCGAGATCAACGAGGCGTTCGCCCCGGTGCCGCTGGCCTGGCAGGCCGAGACCGGCGCCGACCTCGACCGCCTCAACCCGCTCGGCGGCGCGATCGCCGTCGGCCACCCGCTCGGCGGCTCCGGCGCGATCCTGATGACCCGCCTCGTCCATCACATGCGCGACAACGGCATCCGCTACGGCCTGCAGTCGATGTGCGAGGCCGGCGGCATGGCCAACACCACGATCCTCGAACTCCTCTGACCCGCACCATCTCTCGACCACCACCGACAGGGACGACAGCACGATGGAACTCAAGGGACAATCCGTCGCGATCACGGGTGGTGCCTCCGGCCTCGGGCTGGCCACCGCCAGGCGTGTCGTCGACTCCGGCGGGCTCGTCACGCTGATCGACCTGCCGTCCTCGGACGGGGCCGCCGTCGCCGAGGAACTGGGTCCGGCGGCGACTTTCGCGGCCGCCGACATCACCGACGCCGAACAGTTCGCGGCCGCACTGGATGTCGCCGACGACCGCGGCGGTCTGCGCGGCCTCGTCCACTGCGCGGGCGCGGGACGGCGGATGCGTGTCCTGGACAAGGACGGCAAGGCCGGGTCGGTCGAGGACTTCGAGTTCGTCATCAACCTGAACCTCGTCGGCTCGTTCCTGGCACTGTCGCTCGGCGCCGAGCGGATGGCCCGCCAGGAACCCGTCGACGGGGAGCGGGGCGCGATCGTCATGACCGCCTCGGTCGCCGCATTCGAGGGCCAGATCGGACAGATCAACTACTCGGCCTCCAAGGCCGGCATCGTCGGCATGACCATCGTCGCCGCGCGTGACCTGGCCGGCAAGCTCATCCGCGTCAACACCATCGCCCCGGGCACCATGGACACACCGCTGCTGGCCCGCCTCCGTGAGGACGTCCGCGCCTCGCTCGCCGCCAGTATCCCCAACCCCCCGCGCCTGGGCCGGCCGGAGGAGTTCGGCCGGCTCGCGGCGAACATCCTGGAGAACACCTACCTCAACGGCGAGACCATCCGCCTCGACGGCGCGATCCGCATGGCGCCGCGATGACCTCGACGTCGACCGTCCTCGACTACCCGGACACCACCATGGCGGTGCTCCCCGCGAGCATGGCTGCGCTCTACGACGACCGGGCAGCGGTGGTCGACGGGAACACGACGCTGACCTTCGCCGAACTCGACCGGCGTTCGGCGGCGGTCGCGTCGGCCCTGCGGTCCGCCGGGGTCGCCGACCGCGACGTCGTGCTGCTCTATCTCGCCAACAGTGTCGAATTCGTTGTGGCGTACTACGGTTCGTTGCGCGCGGGTGCCACGGTCACCCTGGTGAACCCGCTGCAACCGGTACCCGGCCTGCGGCGTCAGGTCATCGAGACCGGTGCCGTGGTCGGCTTCACCCAGGCCGAACAGTCCACACGACTGCTGTCGGCGGCAGCCGGCACGTCGCTGGCCACCGTCATCGTGGTCGACGCTGTGTCGCCGGAGGCCACGACATCATCCGGAACCGCTGCGGCGGAGGACGTCCGGGTCGTCCCGCTCGACGGCTTCGTGACCGGCCACCACACGGCGCCGGGCGTGTCCACCTCGACAGACGACGTCGCGCACCTCGCATTCACCGGTGGGACCACCGGCGTCTCCAAGGGTGTGCGGGTGTTGCACCGCAACGTCCTAGGCAACGTCACCCAGATGATCGCGTGGCGTGCCGGACATGCGGTGGAGTTCGGCGACGACGGGCGGCTGCGACTCACCCCTCGGCCCGGCGGGAGCCGGGGAGTGGTGCCCGGCGACGCCGTGACGATCGTCGTGTCGCCGATGTTCCACGCGCACGCGCTGATCAACCTGTCGTTCCTGTTGCTGTGCGGCGCGACCACGGTCCTGGCCGGACGGTTCGAACCGGGAGGCATGCTCGCGCTGATCGAGGAGCATCGCGCGACGTACCTGACCGGGTCCCCGGCGATGTGGCACGCGCTCGCCGTCCACCCCGACATCGGTACCCGCGACCTCGGTTCGGTGCGGGTGGTGTCCTCGGGGGCCGCCCCGATCGACCTCGTCACGCTCGAACGGCTCGAGAAGGCGTTTCCCGCCGCCGCGGTCGTCGAGGGCTACGGACTCACCGAGGCGACGTGCCTGGTGTCATCCGCGCCGCTCACCGCCGACGGCGAATACCGGCTCGGCAGTGTCGGTCTGCCGACCTACGACACCGAGGTCCAGATCCGCGCACCGCACGATCCGGGGGTCGTCCTCGGGTCGGGGGAGCGTGGCGAACTGTGGGTGCGGGGGCCACAGGTCACCGACGGCTACCTGAATCAGCCCGAGCTGACCGACGCCCAGTTCGTCGACGGATGGCTCGACACCGGCGACATCGCCTACCGCGATGCCGACGGCTACCTGTACATCTGCGACCGCGCCAAGGACATGCTGATCTACAAGGGCTACAACGTGTATCCGCGTGAGCTCGAGGAGATCCTGGTGAGCCACCCCGACGTCGCGGCGGCGGCTGTCGTCGGACGGGACGCCGGCGCCGCCGGCCAGGAGCCGGTGGCGTTCTGCGTGGCCCGGGACGGCCACCATATCGACGAGCAGGCGGTGACGGTGTTCGTCGCCGCACAGGTGCTGCCCTACAAGAAGATCCGCGACGTCATCGTCGTCGACGAACTGCCCACGACGCCCGCGGGAAAGGTCCAGAAGGCCGCGCTGCGCGGACGCCTCTAGCGCTGGGTGTGGCGCGCGGCCTGCTTGTACAGGTTGCCGCCGATGATGAGGCGCTGGATCTCGCTGGTGCCCTCGTACAGGCGCAGGAGGCGGACGTCGCGATAGATCCGCTCGACCGGGACCTCGCGCATGTAGCCGCTGCCGCCGTGGATCTGGATCGCGAGATCGGCGACCTTGCCGACCATCTCGGTGCAGAACAGTTTCGCCGCCGACGGAGCGATCCTGCGGTCGGTGTTCTCGACCCAGGCGCGGGCGGCGTCGCGTACCATCGCGCGGCCGGCCATGACCCCGGTCTGCTGATCGGCGAGCATCGCCTGCACCAGCTGGAACTCGCCGATCGGGCGACCACCCTGGGTGGCGGTGGCCGCCCACGCGACCGACTCGTCGAGGGCGCGCTGCGCGGTGCCCACCGAGAGCGCCGCGATGTGCACCCGGCCCCGCGCGAGCGAGAGCATCGCGGCCTTGTAGCCGACGTCCTCGCTGCCGCCGACGAGGGCCGAGTCGGACACGCGCACACCGTCGAAGTGCACGTCGGCGGTCCAGGCGCCCTCCTGGCCCATCTTGCGGTCCTTGGCGCCCACGGACAGGCCGGGGGAGTCGGCCGGGACCAGGAACACCGCGATCCCGGTGCCGTTCTCGTCGGCCGGGCGGGTGCGGGCGAACATGACGAACAGGTCGGCCACCGGGGCGTTGGTGATGAACCGCTTCTCCCCGGTGATCACCCAGTCCGCGCCATCGCGGACGGCCTTCGTGCGCAGCCCGGCGGGATTGGATCCGGCGCCCGGCTCGGTCAGCGCGAATGACGCGACGACCTCGCCGGAGGCGATCTTCTCCAGCCACCGCGACTTCTGTTCGTCGGTGCCGAAGTTCACCAGCACCTGACCGGCGATGCCGTTGTTGGTGCCGAACATCGACCGCAGCGCGAGCGAGGTGTATCCGAGCTCCATCGCCAGCTCGACGTCCTGGGCCAGGTTCAGGCCGAGCCCGCCCCACTCCTGCGGGATCGCGTAGCCGAAGAGGCCCATGTCCTTGGCTGTTTGCCGGATGTCGGCGGGGATCGCATCGGTGTCGAGGATCTCCTGCTCGCGCGGAACCACGACCTCTCGGACGAATTCGCGCGTCGCCGACAGGATGTCGGCGAAGTCCTCGTCGCTCACCTGCGTGTCGGCGGTTGGCTGGGTCACTCCGGTCATGGTGTCCCACTCTCCCGGTCGAGACGGCAGGCGGTCCAATACGAAAGCGGCATCGCTCCGATAGCCGTTGCGTATGAATCGGGAGGTCCGCGGAGGGGACCGGGCGGGCTAGATTACTGGCATCACCCCGGGTGCGCCCTGTGGTGTCGTAACACCGGGCGGCGATCACCGTGAGCACCGACCCCGGCGAGCACCGACCGAGTGCGACCCCGCAAGCGTGAAAGCCATCGAAAGGACACGAACGATGTCATCCACCACCGCGCAGCCGTTGCTCTCCGGGCGCACCGCCGTCGTCACCGGCGGCGCCCAGGGCATCGGGTTCGAGATCGCCCGTGCCTTCGTCGAGGCCGGCGCCCGCGTGGTCCTCGGTGACCTCCACCTCGACGCCGCGCAGGCCGCGGCCGACGAGCTCGGCGGCCGGGACGTCGCCCGCGCCGTCAGGTGCGACGTCGTCGTCGCCGACGAGGTCGACGCGCTGCTCGCCGAGGCCGTGGACGGGTTCGGGTCGCTGGACGTGATGGTCAACAACGCGGGCATCACCCGCGACGCCACCATGCGGAAGATGACCGAGGAGGACTTCGACCTGGTCATCGCCGTCCATCTGAAGGGCACCTGGAACGGCACCCGCAAGGCCGCCGCGATCATGCGTGAGGCCAAGCGCGGGGCGATCGTCAACATCTCGTCGCTCTCGGGCAAGGTCGGCATGGTCGGGCAGACCAACTACTCGGCAGCCAAGGCCGGCATCGTCGGCATGACCAAGGCCGCCGCCAAGGAGATGGCGCACCACGGCGTGCGCGTCAACGCGATCCAGCCCGGTCTCATCCGCTCGGCCATGACCGAGGCGATGCCGCAGAAGGCATGGGATCAGAAGATGTCCGAGATCCCGATGCAGCGCGCGGGCGAACCCCACGAGGTCGCGAGCGTCGCGCTGTTCCTGGCGTCGGACATGTCGTCGTACATGACCGGCACGGTTCTCGAGGTCACCGGCGGCCGCTTCATGTGAGGGGCGCTTGCGCCCGATCTCTTCCCACCGATCCCTTCCCACCCGACCTGCACCTCCCGAAAGGCCCACTCATGCGAGACGTCGTCATCTGCGAGCCGGTCCGTACCCCGATCGGCCGCTACGGCGGGATGTTCAAGGACCTCACCGCGGTCGACCTCGGGGTCACCGCCCTCCGGGGCCTCATCGACCGCACCGGCGTCGATCCCGAGAAGATCGAGGATGTCATCCTCGGCCACTGCAACGGCAACAGCGAGGCCCCGGCCATCGGTCGCGTGGTCGCGCTCGACGCCGGACTGCCGATCACGGTGGGCGGCATGCACATCGACCGACGCTGCGGATCGGGACTGCAGGCAGTCATCCAGGCCGCCTACCAGGTGTCCTCCGGCGACAACGACCTCGTCGTCGCCGGCGGCACCGAGTCGATGAGCAACGCGTCGTTCTACTCCGTCGACATGCGGTGGGGCGCAGCGCGAACCGGCGTGACCATGCACGACAGCCTCGTCCGCGCCCGTTCGACCGCCGGCGGCAGGAACTACCCGGTGCCCGGCGGCATGATCGAGACCGCCGAGAATCTTCGCAAGGAGTACGAGATCCCGCGCGAGGAGCAGGACGAGCTCGCGCTCGAATCCCATCTGCGCGCGGTGCGTGCCCAGAAGGAGGGGATCCTCGCCGAGGAGATCGTGCCCGTCACGGTTCCGGGCCGCGGCGGTGACCGGGTCATCGACACCGACGAGCACCCGCGCCCGGACATCTCGCTCGAATCGCTGGCGAAGCTCAAGCCGATCATGGGCAAGACCGACCCGGAGGCCACCGTCACCGCAGGGAATGCCAGTGGCCAGAACGACGCCGCGTCGATGGCGCTGGTCACCACCACCGAGGTCGCCGAGAAGCTGGGGCTGCGGCCGCTGGTCCGGCTGGTCTCCTGGGGCCTCGCGGGCGTCCCGCCGCGCACCATGGGCATCGGCCCGGTGCCCGCCACCGAGAAGGCCCTGGCCAAGGCCGGGCTCACGCTCTCCGACATCGACCTCATCGAACTCAACGAGGCGTTCGCCGCGCAGGCGCTCGCGGTCACCCGCGAATGGGGATTCGGCCGGTTCGGCAAGGGCGGCGACTTCGACCGCACCAACGTGAACGGTTCCGGCATCTCGTTGGGTCACCCGGTCGGTGCGACCGGCGGCCGCATGCTGGCCTCGCTGGCCCGCGAACTCCACCGCCGTGAGGCGCGCTACGCCCTGGAGACGATGTGCATCGGAGGCGGTCAGGGTCTCGCCGCGGTGTTCGAGCGCATTTCCTGAGACCCCGGCCCGCGCACCGCTAGTCCACCTGCGACCGGATCACCTCCACGAACGCCTGGCCCACCCGAGACAGCGACGCGGGGTCGAAGGCGATCGCGAACGGCCGGGCGAACCGCGGCTCGGTTTCCCGGATGAGCACCCGGTCGGCGATCGCCTCGGCCATCCTCCGGTCCACCAGCGTGCCGCCGATCCCGGCCTGCACCATGGGAAGTCGTTCCTCGCGGTGCTCGGACAGCACGGCGAGCGGAGGGCGCCGCCCGCCGACGCGCATCGCCTCCTCGAGTTCGTCTCCGACTGAGTGGCCGCGCGGCACGAACACCATCGGCACCTCGGGCAGATCGCCGAGCGGGATCCGCCCGTCGGGCACGTCGGTGCCCTCCGGATAGACCAGCACGTACTCCTTCTCGCCGAGGACGATGACCTCCAGGCCGTCACCGGCGATGGGGAGGTGGGCGACCGCGAACTCGCAGTTGCCGTCCTCGATGGTCTGCGCGGCACGCGTCTCGTCGCGGAGTTCGCCCAGCCGCACCGACACCTGCGGATACCTCGCCCGGAACGTCGCGATGAGATCGACCACCGGGCCGACGGTGGTCGCGGGAGAGGCCACCAGTTCCAGGTGGCCGGTCAGTTCGTCGTCGTGCGCGGCGAGCACGTCGGTCACGGCGTCGACGTCACGCAGGATCTGGCGCGCCGGGCCGACCATCGTGCGGCCCGCGGCCGACAGCACCATGCCGCGGCCGATCCGGTGGAACAACTGCACCCCGAGCTCGCGTTCGAGCGCGCGCAGAGCCTGTGACACCGTCGGTTGGGCGACGCCGAGAGCCGTTGCGGCACCGCCGATTCCCTGGTTCTCGACGACGGCGAGGAAGTATTCGACCTGACGTAACTCCATGTTCTGCTACCAATCCCGCTGTTCCGGCGGTTCGGGGTTGAGTCCGGAGTGCGCCCTGGCCGCGGCGATGAACGCGAGGGCCGCCGGGGAGGGCGGACCCGAGCGCAGGACGAGCCCCCACGGTCGGCGCAGCGGCGGGTCGACGGTCAGGTGGCGGGCGTCGGGTAGTTGGTTCGCCGCGACTGTCCGCGGGAGAATCGTTGCGGCCGTTCCCTGTTCGACGAGGCTCCATACCGCGGCCGGCATCGCGCAGTCGACGACGACATTGCGGGCGCCCTCGTCGACGAGATCGGCGAACAGCGCGGCGGTGTTCTGGTCGCTGTGGTCGATCACCAATGGAATCGAGCGAATGGCGCTGCGCGACACCGGGTCGGGCAGGCCGGTGACGAGGGCTGCGTCCGCGGCCACCACGAGTTCCTGCTCGGTCATCTCGATCGCGGTGAACGTCGCGTGCTCGGCCGAGGAGTCCATGACCCCGATCTCGGCATCGCCGGAGCGCAGCGCGGAGAGCACGCCGGCCGGGCCGTCGGCGGCGACGATGCGCACGGCCAGACGGGGAAATCGCTCCCGGAAGATCCGGACGACGTCGACGAGCGGATCGATGCTGAACGCCGAGTAGGTGACCACGTCGACCCGTCCGGCCTTCAGCTCCCGCACCGCGTCGACCTTCTGCCTGGCGCGCTCGACGTCGGCGAGAATGCGCCGGGCGGCGTCGTCGAATCGTCGTCCTGCCTCGGTCAGTTCGAGACGGCGCCCGGTGCGATCGAACAGTGTGACCCCCAGCCGTTTCTCCAGGGTCCGGATGGCCTGTGAAAGTGACGGCTGGGAGATGTAGAGCGACTGGGCGGCCCTCGTGATCCCACCATGGTCGACGACTGCGACGAAGTAGGTCACGAGGTGCAGGTCCACGTCGGCCACTCTAGTGAGTCACCTGTGCCTCGATCAGCGGCCCTTCCACTGTGGCGCACGCTTCTCGGCGAAGGCGCGGGCGCCCTCCTGCGCGTCCTCGGACGTGAAGACGGGGCTCAGGTACTCCCACTGCTTCTTGATGAGGTCCTTGTCGGTGTAGCTGACGGCCATCGACGTGACCTGCTTGGTGGCCTTGACCGCGAGGGGACCGTTCGCGGCGATCTTCGCGGCCAGTTCGCGTGCGCCGTCGAGGGCCTCACCCGGTTTGGTGATGCGGTTGACAAGGCCGAACTGGTGTGCGCGCTCAGCGCTCAGCGGGTCGCCGGTGAGGGCGAGCTCCATCGCGAGCTGGTAGGGGAGGATCTTCGGCAGGCGCAGCAGGCCTCCCGCGGCGGCGGCCAGGCCGCGCTTGACCTCGGGGATGCCGAACTTCGAGTTCTCGGCGGCGACGACGAGATCGGCCGAGAGCGCGAGTTCGCAGCCACCGGCGAGGGCCCAACCCTCGACGGCGGCGATCAACGGCTTGCTCGGCGGGGCCTCGGTCAGGCCGCCGAATCCGCGGTCGGGCAGCGACACCTGCTCACCACGCGCGAACGCCTTGAGATCCATACCGGCGCAGAAGGTGCCACCGGCGCCGGTGAGGATGCCGATGGTGAGGTCGTCGCGGGACTCGAGCTCGTCGATCGCGGCGGCAATGCCCTCGGACACCTCGAGGTTCACGGCGTTCTTGGCCTCGGGCCGGTTGATGGTGATGACGGCGACGCCGTCGGCGAACTCGGTGAGCACTGCGCTCATGGATCACTCTCCTGTCATGGGTGTCGTGATGGGTGACTCGATCCGCCGATGGGAGCGGATCGTCGCCGGGGAGCTTCCGGGGGCTGATCCGCTGTCCGTCAGTCCGGCACGGACAGCTGCGATGTCGGGTGATGCTCGGATATCTCCGCGAGGGACCAGCGCGCGGGTTCCACCTCGGCGGGGTCGACGCCGGGTGCACGCAGCGGGCTCGTCTCCACGAGGATCCCGCGTTCGGCCAGCACCAGCAGATGGGCGTCGGTCTCGCGGAGTGCGAGGCGCTTCATCGTGAGGTTGAGGTCGGCGAACGGGCGCGACCAGGTCACCGCCTGCGTGATCTCCCACGCCGTCGACTCCGGCCGCGCGGCAACGGCTTCGGTGATCTCGGTGAGCCGCTCCTCGTGATGCGACAGCAGGCCGGTGACGCGCGCGCCGAGTCCGCGGAATCGGTACTCGTGCGAGGGAAGTGCCTCGTGGTCGCGCATCTTCTCGGTGTTGGCGAGCGAGATCAGATAGTCGGCGAGCGGCGAGTCGTTCTGCATCGGGTTGGTGCCCACGTTCGGGCTGATCCGGGGCAGCAGATGGTCGCCGGTGAAGATGATTCCCGCGTCGTCGTCGACGAAACACAGGTGACCTGGCGTGTGCCCGGGCGTCCAGACCGCCCGCAGCGTCCAGCCGTCGACGTCGAGCGGGGCGTCGGCGGTCAGTTCGTGGTCGATGGTGCGGCCGTCGGGCAGCCGGACGAAGTCGATGAACCCGAGCTCGGCGACATCGGGCGGGGCGCCGAGCGCCCGGAGTTCGGCGCGCGCCACGTCGAGCTGCCGCTCGACCTCATCGTCGGAGTGGTGGCGCAGGTGACGGGCGTCGTCACGGTGCATCCACAGCTCGGCGTCGGTGTGCTCGAGCAGCCGGGGGACCAGCCCGAAATGGTCGGGGTGCAGATGTGTGACGGCGACCGTCCGCACGTCGGTGATGTCGTGGTCGGTGCTGCGGATGCCGGCGACGAGGGCGTCCCAGGACTCGTCGGACGGCCATCCCACGTCGATGAGCGCGAGACCGCCGTCGGGGATCGCGAGCGCGTAGACGAGGACGTATCGCAGCGGGTTGGGACCCATCGGGACCGGGATCGACCACAGGCCCGGCCGGACCTCCTCGATGGGTGGGAGGACCTTCTCGGCCCAGGCCTGCTGCTGACGTCGACCGGTCACCTCGATCGCGGCCATCAGACCTCCTGCCGTCCTTCGCGGGCGAGCGCCCACCTGTGTTGCGCAACACCCCATCCGATCACGAGTGACCTGTCCCGCTCAAAGAGGGGGCGGCTCACGGGCCCTGAGGGACTACCTATGGATCGAAGGTTTTCCGGCCGGACCTGGACTTATGGGCCGTGGTGGTCGGACAGCCTGGTGAGCAGTTCGATGAGCTGGGCGCGTTCGGCGCGGGTCAACGGTTGCAGCAGCTCCTCCTGGCTGCGTTCCACACACGTGCGCAGTTCGACGAGCCGCCGTCGGCCGGAGGCGGTCAGCGAGATGACGTTGCGTCGCCGGTCCGACGGATCCGGGGAGCGTTCGACGTGGCCGGCGGCGGTGAGGTCGTTGATGGTGCCGACCATCTCGCTGACGTGGATGCCGCTGCGGCGGCTGAGTTCGGCCTGGCTGGCGGGGCCGAACCGATCCAGTGCGGCGAGGACGCGGTAGTGGTAGCCGCGCGCCCCGACGGAGCCGAATCGATCGCTCACGATGCGGTGCGCGTGCTCGGCGGCCCGGGTGAGCATCCAGCTCGGCAGCCGGGTCCACTCTCCCTCGGGTCTGTCCCGGGACTCGTCGGCCTGCTCCATGACGGGAATCGTAACGCCAATCGTTGATTGACCAAACGATCTGGGGTATCGTTTGGTCAATAAACGTTTAGTTTCCAAATGATAGTCCCGGCCGGAGGTTCCAATGATCGAGCCCTTTCGCATCGCGATCCCGCAGTCCGACGTCGACGACCTCGCCGAACGTCTGGCCCGCACCCGATGGCCCGACGAGGTCCGCGACGCGGGGTGGGACTACGGCTTCCCACTCGGCCGGCTGCGCGCGCTCGCCGAACACTGGCGTATCGGCTACGACTGGCGTGCCCACGAGGCGAAGCTGAACGAACTCGACCACCACGTCACCGAGATCGACGGCCAGCGAATACATTTCGTTCACGTCCGATCGTCCGAACCCGATGCGCTGCCGCTGATCCTCACGCACGGCTGGCCCGGTTCGTTCCTGGAGTTCCTCGAGGTCATCGAACCGTTGAGCGCCGACTTCCACCTGGTCATCCCGTCCATCCCCGGATACGGTTTCTCCGGGCCGACCCACGAACGCAATTGGGGCATACCGCGAATCGCCCGTGCATGGGCAGAGCTGATGCGCCGCCTCGGGTACGACCGCTACGGCGCGCAGGGCGGGGACTTCGGATCCGGGATCTCGCTCGCGCTGGGGGATGCGGCGCCCGACCACGTCATCGGCGTGCACGTCAACTACCTGCCCACCCGGCCCGATCCCGACGCCGATGTCGCGCTGTCCGACGAGGATCGCAGCCGTCTCGACAAGATCCGGGACCTGATGGCGAACCGGCCCGCGTACCAGGCGATTCAGGCGACCAGCCCGCAGACCATCGGGTATGCCCTCACCGACTCGCCGGTCGGCCAGCTGGCGTGGATCGCCGAACGATTCGCGCAATGGGTCGATCCGAGGTCGCCCGTCGACGACGAGAAGATCCTCACCGACGTGTCGCTGTACTGGTTCACCGCCACCGCGGCGTCGTCGGCACGACTCCATCACGACGCGCCGCGCGGATTCCAGCCGTGTCCCGTCCCGGTCGGCGTGGCGGTGCTCCCGTACGACATCACCCAGGCGGTGCGGCCGCTCGCCGGACGCCGCTACGACATCGTGCACTGGTCCGAGTTCGACCGCGGCGGGCACTTCGCCGCGATGGAGGTGCCGGACCTGCTCGCCGAGGACATCCGGGAGTTCTTCACCGGGCTCCGGCCTGCCGCTTGAGCACCACCCGCCGTTCGATCCCGATCCGTGCCAGGAACCCCTCGTCGTGGGACACGACCACCAGGGCGCCCCGCCAGCTCTCCAGTGCTCCGACCAGCTGCGTGACCGTGTCTAGATCGAGGTTGTTGGTCGGCTCGTCGAGGATCAGCAGCTTCGGGGTCGGGTCACCGAGGAGCGCATCGGCGAGTGCGACCCGCAGCTTCTCGCCCCCGGAGAGTTCGTCGAGCGTGCGTTCGGCGCGGTTGCCGCGGAACAGGAATCGCGCCAGGTGCGCCCGGACCTCCTGGGTGGCGATGTCGGGGTGACGTGCCGCGACGTGCCCGGCGATCGACGCCGACGGGTCGTCGAAGACGATCCGCTGCGGCACGTACGCGTATGGCACGACGATCCGTTCGCGGGCGATCAGATCGGCGATCAGAGTCGACTTTCCCGCACCGTTCGGGCCGGTGAGTGCGATCCGTTCGGGACCGTCGACGCGTAGCCGGTCGTCGACGACGATCTGTGCGCGCGGGGCGACCTCGACCTCCGGCACCACGATCCGCGTGGTGCGGTCGTCGCGGATCTCCTCACGAGCGGCGTCGAGGCGCGTGGCCGCCTCCTCGACGTCGGTCCGATGCATGTTCCGCAGCTTGCCCGCCGACACCTGGGCCTCGCTGCGGCGCTTGTGCGCGATGATCTTCGGCACCCTCTTCTCGCGTTCCGCCGTGGCCGCGGTGCGCGTCCGGCGATCGAGCTTGACCTGTGCCTCGACGAGTTCACGACGCTGTTTGCGGAGGTCACCGGCGGCGTTGGCGACCGCTGCCGCCGCGGCCTGCTGCTCGGCGTCGACGACCTCGCGGTAATGCGAGTACGGACCGCCGAACACCCGCACCTCGCCCCGGTACAGCTCGAGGGTCGCGTCGACGCGTTCGAGGAGTTCGAGGTCGTGACTGACTGCGACGACCGTCCCGTCGAAGTTGTCGACGGCGTCGAAGAGCCTTGCCCGGGAACGGGTGTCGAGATTGTTCGTCGGCTCGTCGAGCAAGAGCAGCGACGGGCGTCGCATGAGGGCGGCGACGATCGACAGCAGCGTCGCCTCGCCACCGGACATCGATCCGACGGCCCGGTCGAGGTCGGGCGGCAGACCCATCTGCGCCAGCAGCGCAAGGGCCCGTTCTTCGACGTCCCAGTCGTCGTCGACGATGTCGAAGTCGTCGGGGTCGACCGATCCGTTCTCGATGCGCCGCAGCGCCGCCCGGACGTCGGCGATGCCCAGCGCGGCGTCGACCGTCGCGAGGGGATCGGCTTGCGGGTCCTGCGTCACCAGACCCACCTCGGCGTCGGCCCCGCCGGACAGGGTGATGCTGCCCGACGCCGGTTCGAGACGGCCCGCGAGCAGTGCGAGCAACGTCGACTTACCCGCGCCGTTGGCGCCGATGAGCGAGTACGTCCGCGCGTCCAGCGCGAGGTCGAGGTGGTCGAAGACGGCGGTGCCGTCCGGCCAGGCGAACGCGACATCGGACAACACGACCGACGACGCGGTCGACAGGTTGGGGAAAGCGGAGGAGGAAGCAGACACACGGACTCCTGAAGTGGTCGGGATTCACCGGCGTGATCACGCCGGCCGGGGCCACTTCAGCTGTTCATCGTGTGAGATCACTCCTCGCATGTCGGAAAAGCCGTGGGAAACGACGACAGCTCCACGGTAGCGCGGCACATGCGGCCTGCCAATGGGTTTTTCTCGACGGTTCTCCTCAGGGCATTCTCCGACGGGTCCTCGGGACCGGGTCTTACCCGAACGTGCTCCCACCGCCGGTATTTTCCCCACCGCGTCGACTCGACCGATCACATCGCTACGGTTGAGGGCATGTCCTTCATTCGCACCTCGGTGAGCAACGGCGTCGGCGAGATCGTCCTGGATCGGCCGAAGGCCCTGAACGCGCTGGACCAGACCATGATCGACGACATGTACCGCACTCTCGGCGAGTGGGGCGACGACGACTCGATCGAGACGGTCCTCGTCACCTCGGCGAGTGACCGGGCGTTCTGCGCGGGCGGCGACATCAAATCGATCCGCGAGTTCGCGTTGAACGGGGACACCGCGTCGATCAGCAGGTACTTCAAGAGTGAGTACCGGCTCGACCAGTTGATCGCCGAATACCCCAAGCCCTATGTCGCACTGATCGACGGCGCCGCGATGGGCGGAGGGCTCGGCATCAGCGTGCACGGTGAGATCCGGGTCGTCACCGAGAAGGCGATGATCGCCATGCCCGAGACGGCGATCGGCTTCTTCCCGGACATCGGCTCCACCTACTTCCTGCCGCGCCTGCCCGAGGGCGTGGGCATGTGGCTCGGCCTCACCGGTGCGCGCATCCACGGCATCGACGCCGTGGCGATCGGTCTCGCAACGCATTTCGTCTCCTCCGCGGATCTGCCCGCGGTGGCCGACTCGATCCGCGCCGGCGACGACCTGGTCGACGCGCTCGCCAAGTCGGGCACGTCGGAGACCAGCAACGTGCCGTTGCGCAAGATCGGGGAGTACTTTGCCGACGACAACGTCGCCGCCATCATCGGCGGCCTGCGCGGCGCCGTCGGCGACGAATGGGCGCAGGAGATGGTCGGGTTGCTCGAGAAGGCGTCCCCGACGAGCCTCTGGGTCACCGCGGCGATGCTGGACGCCGGCGCGCGGTCCGGGCTCGACGAATGCTTCGACCGCGAACTCCATGCGGCGGAACAGATCACGACGACCCACGACTTCCGGGAGGGGGTCCGTGCGGTGCTCGTCGACAAGGATCGCAACCCGAGGTTCGAGCCGGCCACCGTCGACGACGTCGATCCCGCGCTGGTCGCGCGGATCGTGGAGGAGTCGGCCTGAGTTCTGCCGGCCGGCGAATCCCTACGGCCGCAACTCGAACCAGCCGGTGAGCAGCACGGTGCCGGTCCTCGCGCCCGGGTCGGGCTGCGGCGTCGTCGACGACTCGTCGACGTCGAACGGCACATCGTCGTCGGGTGCGAACGGATTCGCGTCGACGCGGGTCGCCGTCGGGCAGGTGAACGAACCGGCGGCGAGCTGGCCCGACATCGCGGTGACCGCGAGTTGGCATGCGGGCGAATGGTGGTAGACGCCGTTCACCGACACCCCGATCTGTGCGTTGATCGGCTTCGTCAACGGCCCGGCCGTGGGACGCGGTCCACCGCCGGCGGGCGGGACGATGCCGCCGGTCAGTTCGCTGATCACGAATTCGATCTGCGCGCCGTCGGTTCCGGTGCCCTTGAAGACGAACAGCAGTGAATCCGGCGGGACATCGGGCTGCGGTGGCCCCCACCGTCCGAACTCGTAGCAGCGCGCCTCGGTGCCGGGTTGCGGCGTCGCGGTCCCGCCCGGTGAACCGGGCGGCGGTGGGGCATCGGAGATCGCGATCCGGATGCCGCCCGATGAGAAGCGCAGGTTCTGACCACTACGGTCGACGTGCCCCTGAGGTGGCTTCCGGGTGCACTCCTCGGGGTCGATGGGCGCCGACGCCGGTGTGGACGTCGCGCTCGAAGACGCCGCATTCGACGGCGTGTCGCCGCCACCGCAGCCGGTGGCGAGGACGGCGACCGCCGACATCGACGCCAGCGCGCCGAGAGCACGGGTGCGCATGGTGAGACCCCTCATCGACGTCCATCGTCTCCGTCAGTCCGCCGCCGCGACCAGCGGTTCGAGGGTCAGGTCGGGGTGTTCCTTCTCGATGTACTGCAGGCGCCATTTGTCGCTGAACAGCGCGAGGATGGCGCCGTCGGTGCGGGTGAACACCTCGACGCCGCGCTGACGGTCGAGTTCGGGAGCGCTCTCGGCGTCGGTCCGGCGGGCGATGGTGTAACCGAGCGGTTCGATGATGGTGTCGACGTTGAACTCGGCCTTCATCCGCGCGGTGACGACCTCGAACTGCATCGGACCGACCGCCGCGAGCACCGGCGACATCTCACCGCGGGTGTCATTGCGCAGCACCTGCACGACGCCCTCGCTGTCGAGTTGGTCCATCGCCTTGCGGAACTGCTTGTACTTGTCCGCGGTGGTCGCGCGCAGCGCCGAGAAGTGTTCGGGCGCAAAGGACGGGATCGGCGGGAACTGGACCTTCGGGCCGTCGTAGAGCGTGTCGCCGGGCGCCAGGGCGGTCGCGTTGACCAGGCCGACGACGTCGCCCGGGTAGGCGGTGTCGACGGTCGAGCGGTCGCGACCGAACACGGCCTGGGCGTACTTGGTGGCGAACGGTTTCCCGGTCTGCGCGTGGGTGACGACCATGCCGCGCTCGAACTCGCCGGACACGATCCGCATGTACGCCAGGCGATCCCGGTGGCTGGCGTCCATGCCTGCCTGCACCTTGAAGACCACCGCGGAGAACGGTGCGGTGACCTCGCGCGGGTTGCCGTCGATGTCCAGCCGCGGGCCGGGCGGAGGCGCGAGTTCGACGAGTACCTCCAACAGCTGCCGCACACCGAAGTTCAGCATCGCCGACGCGAAGATCATCGGTGAGGTCTGGCCGGCGAGGAACATCTCCTGGTCGTGGTCCTGGCCCATCTCGGAGAGCAGCTCGCTCTCCTCGACGGCCGCCGTCCATGCGTCCCCCTCGCGCTCGGCCGCGGCGTCGGCGCTCACGATCTCCTCGGGGGCGATCTTGGCGCCACCCGCGGTACGGGTGAAGTGGACGTACTCGCCGGTGCGGCGATCGAGCAGGCCGCGGAAGTCGCCGGCGATGCCGACCGGGAAGAACAGGGGGGTGGGGGTGAGGCCGATGCGCTCGGTGATCTCGTCGATCAGCTCGAGCGGACTGCGGCCGGGGCGGTCCCACTTGTTGATGACGGTGATCACCGGGATGCCTCGGTGACGACACACCTGGAACAGCTTCAGCGTCTGCGGCTCGAGACCCTTCGCGGCGTCGATCAGCATCACCGCGGCGTCGACCGCGGTCAGCACGCGGTAGGTGTCCTCGGAGAAGTCGGCGTGACCGGGGGTGTCGACGAGGTTGATCACGCTCGGCACACCGGGCTCGCTGTGCTCGGCGGCATAGTTGAACTGCAGCGCGGTCGAGCTGACGGAGATGCCGCGGGCCTTCTCCATCTCCATCCAGTCGGAGACGGTGGACTTGCGTCCGGCCTTCCCGTGGATCGCGCCCGCCTCGCTGATCATGTGCGCATGCAACGCCAACGCCTCGGTCATCGTCGACTTACCGGCGTCCGGATGGGAGATGATCGCGAAGGTACGTCGGCGCTTGACCTCGGTTGCGACGTCAGAACTCACGAGATTCGAGGCTACTCGGCAGGTGGGAGGCCTCCAAACCGGCGCGGGTTCCGCAGTGGGTATCGCTCGGTGCCACCTACTGCGGAACGTGGGCGGTCAGGGGCGGAGGACAGCACCCGGCGACGTATCCGTCGGTCGCATGGTTGGCCGTCCATCCGGTCACCGTCGTGGTGGCCGGACGGTCGGTGAGTCCTTGCCACCACGCCGATGCCGCTCCGGACAGGACGGCCCGGGGCCCGGCCTCGAGCACGGCCGGCCGTGTCTCGGTTCGTGCGGTCACGGGGTGGTCTGAGAGCGTGTGGATCCCGCGTCGGCGGGATACCCGGCTGCCGCCGTGGGATCCGATGCTGCACCGCGGCGCGTGTCAGGCCGACCGGACGAGCGTCGGCGGCGGTGATCACCCCATCGTGGTCGAGGGCGATGCTGCGAGGCCTGGGCGGAGGTGCACAGAGGTTGGACGAGGGTCCTACTCGAACGGCACCGGCGGCAGCTTGACCACCTGCGACGCGTACGAGAGCCCGGCGCCGAAGCCGAGCAGCAGCGCGGTCTGGCCGGGCTGGGCCTTGCCGGTGGAGAGGAGGTCTTCCATGGCCAGCGGGATCGACGCGGCGGAGGTGTTGCCGGTGTACTCGATGTCGTTGGCGACGACGGCGTCGTCGCGCAGCTTCAGGCTCTTGGCCAGCAGCTCGTTGATGCGGGCGTTGGCCTGATGGGGGACGAAGACGTCGAGGTCCTCGGCGCCGATCTTCGCGGCCTCGAGGGCGCGGTGGGCCACCTTGCCCATCTCGAAGGCGGCCCAGCGGAACACCGCGGTGCCCTCCAGGCGCAGGTAGGGCCGCTGCCGGCGGTCGCCGTCGAGGAAGGTCACCCAGTCGATGTCCTGGCGGATGGCGTTGAACTGCGAGCCGTCCGAGCCCCAGATCACCGGGCCGAGCTGCTGCTCCTCGGTGGGTCCGACCACCACGGCGCCGGCGCCGTCGCCGAAGATGAAGCAGTTGGTGCGGTCGGTCATGTCGAGGGCCACCGAGAGTTGCTCGGCACCGATGACCAGCACGTGGGTGGCGCTGCCGCCGCGGATCATGTCCGACGCGAGGGCCATGCCGTAACCGAATCCGGCGCAACCGACGGTGACGTCGAAGGCGGGAACGCCGTTGCAGCCGAGCTCGGTGGCGACCTTCGTCGCGCCGGCCGGGGTCAGGAGCAGGTGCGTGTTGGTCGCCAGGATGACCGCGTCGATGTCCGAGCCGTGTAGGAGGGCGTTCGCGATCGCCTTGCGGCCCGCGTTGACGGCCATCTCCATGACGCTCTCGTCGCGGCGTGCGAAGCGGCGGGTCTTGATGCCGGTTCGGGTGTAGATCCACTCGTCGGAGGAATCGATGTGTCGGCAGATCTCCTCGTTGGTGACCACGCGCTCGGGGCGGTAGGCGCCGATGCCGAGCATGCCGATGTTCTTGATCCCTGTGGTGTCCGCGATGACTGCCATGGTCTTCCTTCCGATATGTGACCCGACATAAGACGGTACTCACCCGGGGTCTTACTCGGAAGTACCGCGTCCCCTCTTCGAATCGTTACGGCCGAACCCGAACCCGTGGGCGGAAGCGGACCGGGGGTGTCCTCATTGCGATGAAAACTGGCCCCCAGATCGGTCGATCCTTCATACGGGCGTCGGAAATCGGTCTCCGAACGCGACCGAAAGGACGACGACCGGCATACGACGATGTGCGTTCGACCAACGGCCGACCACGGAGAAACAGGGGTATCCGGATGATTCATGCACGCGGCTTGGTCCAGGTGTTCCACACCGGGAAGGGGAAGAAGAGGCGGGAGGTGCGGGCCGTCGACGGCGTCGACCTCGATGTCGCCGAGGGGGAGGTGGTCGGCTTCCTCGGGCCCAACGGCGCGGGCAAGACCACCACGTTGCGCATGCTGACCACACTGCTGCGGCCGACCGCGGGCACCGCGACCGTCAACGGCCACGACATCGTCGCCGACCCGGTGTCGGTGCGGCGCAGCATCGGGTACGTGTCCCAGGCGGGCGGCACGTTCAGTCAGGCGCAGGCCGGCGACGAGGTCGTCGACCACGGCATGCTCTACGGGTTGTCCCGCGCGGAGGCCACCCGACGCGGCAAACGGCTGTTCTCCGAACTACAGCTCGACGGTCTGTGGGAGCGGATGCCGAAGAACATGTCGGGCGGGCAGAAGCGGCGCCTCGACATCGTGATGGGTCTCGTCCACGAGCCGACACTGGTGTTCCTCGACGAGCCGACCACCGGCCTCGACCCGCAGGCGCGCGCCAACCTGTGGGAACACATCCGACGGCTGCGCACCGAGCACGGTGCGACGGTGTTCCTGACGACCCACTACCTCGACGAGGCCGACGAGTTGTCGGATCGGATCCTGATCATCGACAACGGCCGGATCGTCGCCGCCGACACGCCGGAGAACCTCAAGGCACAGGTGTCCGGTGACCTGGTGGCGCTCGAGATCGCCGACGCCGCGCATGTGTCACGGGCCGCGGAGAAGCTGGCCCGGGTCGCCGGCGGCAACGGCGGTGGGCGCATCGAGATCGACGGGCGCACCGTCAGCGGCCGGGTGCCGCGCGCCGGTCGAGCCGTGCCCGGGCTGCTGCGCGACCTCGACCTCGCGGGTATCTCGCTCGATTCGATCGAGGTCATCCGGCCCACCCTCGACGACGTCTTCCTCACGCTCACCGGCCGCTCCCTGCGCGACGCCCAGGCGGGGGCCGGTGCGGAGCCCGTCGACTCCGACATCGACTCCACAGCAACGGTTTTCGGCGCGCGCGCCGGTCAGGAGGTCACTCGATGAACAACTTCTTCCGCGACAGCACCATCGTGTTCCGGCGTCAGATCCGGATGAACCTCCGCAACCCGGCGTGGGTGCTGATCGGCGTCATGCAGCCGATCCTCTACCTGGTCCTGTTCGGCCCGCTGCTGAAGCCCCTTGTCGCCCGGTTTCCCGGCGCCGCCGACAACCCGTACACCTTCCTGGTGCCCGGTCTCCTGGTGCAACTCGGGCTGTTCGGTGCGTTGTTCGCCGGGTTCAGCCTCATCGGCGAATGGCGGGAGGGGGTCATCGAGGCCGAGCGGGTCACCCCGGCCGGCCGGACCGCGCTGCTCGCCGGCCGGCTCATGCGCGACATGCTGCAATTGCTGGTGCAGGCGCTGATCCTGGTCCTGCTCGGCTTCGCGATGGGCATGCGCGGGTCGATCGTCGGGGTGATCGCGGGCATCCTCATCACGATGCTCATCGGCGGCGCGTGCGCAGCGGCGTCGAATGCGTTGGCGCTCACCACCAAGAGTGAGGACGTGATGGCGCCGCTGATCAACATGGTGATGATGCCGGTGTTGCTGCTGTCGGGCATCCTGCTGCCGATGACGTTGGGCCCCGCCTGGCTCCAGGGATTGAGCGACTTCATGCCGTTCCGGTGGATCGTCGACGCAGTGCGCGACACCTTCGTCGGAGACCTGGCAACCCTTCAGGTGCTGTGGGGTGTGCTCGCCGCCTTGGTCCTCGCAGCGCTCGGAACGTGGTGGGGGACTTCGACATTCCGAAAGGAGAACGCGTGAGTCACCACGCGTGAACGGTGTTCTGCGCCGCCTCGAGTCCTTGTGAGACGAGCAATTCGACGGCGTCGCAACCGTTTCGGATCAACAGTTCGACCTCGGCACGGTCGGCCGCCGGAAACGGCTTCAACACGAAGTCGGCGGGATCCTGGCGACCCGGTGGCCGGCCGATGCCGAGGCGGACACGCAGATAATCCTTGGTGCCCATGACCTGGCTGATCGACCGCAGCCCGTTGTGGCCGCCCTCGCCGCCGCCCTTCTTCAGGCGCACGAGACCGAAGTCGATGTCGAGTTCGTCGTGCACGACGACGAGGTCGGCGGGGTCGACCGAATAGAACTTGGCCAACGGGCCGATCTGACGGCCCGACTCGTTCATGTAGACGCGGGTCTTGGCCAGGAGAACAGACAGGCCGCCGAGGCGGACCTCGGCGACCTCAGCGCCGGACTTCTTGTGAACCTTCCAGCGCTCGCCTGCCGAGGAGGCGAGGCCGTCGACGACCATCGCGCCGACGTTGTGCCTCGTCTTCTCGTACTTGGGCCCGGGATTACCGAGCCCGACAATCAGTTTCACCACTCGGATCGAGCAGTTCGGGTCCGGATCACTCCGCCTCCGAGGCCTCGGCAGCCTCACCCTCGGCTTCCTCGCCCTCGTCCTCGGCGGCGACGCGCTGTGCCTCGGTGACCGAGACGACCGGGAGCTCCGGATCGGAGACCAGGGTGACGCCCTCGGGGAGCTGCACGCCGGAGGCGTGGACGATGGTGCCGGCCTCGAGGTCCTCGACGCTGACGGTGATGTTCTCGGGGATCTCGAGCGCATCGGCCTCGACCTCGATGGTGGTGGCGTCCTGGACGACCAGGGTGCCCGCAGCGGCGTCGCCCTCGACGACGATCGGGACCTCGACGGTGACCTTCTCGCCACGCCGGACGATGAGGAGGTCGGCGTGCTGGATGAAGCTGCGGATCGGGTGGACGTCGACCTGCTTGGTCAGCGCGAGCTGGCTTGTGCCCTCGATGTCGAGGTCGATGAGCGCGTTCGCGCCGTGGGCACGCAGGATGGCGGCGAATTCGCGGGCCGGGAGGTACAGGTGCTGCGGCTCGCTGCCGTGGCCGTACAGCACGGCGGGAACCTTGCCGTCGCGGCGAGCGCGACGAGCGGCGCCCTTGCCCTTCTCGGCGCGTGCGGTAACGGACAGCTTCTCGGCGTTGGCCATGGTGATCTCCTCTGATCGGTGTTGCGGTCTTTGTCCGTCGCGACGAGCAACGGGCACGGAATCCGACCGCGAACACCCGCGGGCCCATGAGAAGGGCTGCCGAAGGAGCTGCGATGGTCGCGCCGATAACGGTGACAGGGTCACCCTCGCCGAGACAACGGGAGCCAGGATAGTCCACGACCTGCCCGGATGTCACATCACGCCCCGCGACGGGCCGGTTGCGGCCATACTCGGGCCATGACCTCACAGACCCCGATCGAGATCGTGACGGCCTTCTTGAACGCGTTCGCCCGCGGCGACACCACGACCGCGATGGAGAACGCCGACGACGACATCGTATGGATCAACGTGTCGTTGCCGGCCATCCGCGGCAAGAAGAAGGTCGCCGCCGTCCTGGGCGGGATGGACACCAAGCCCTGGGCGGGCTTCAACTACCGGATGGTCAACATCAGCTCCGACGACGCGGGCGTCGCGCTCACCGAACGCGTCGACGAGTTGCGTTTCGGCAAGCTGCACCTGCAGTTCTGGGTCTGCGGCCGATTCGAGATCCGGGAGGGCCGGATCGCGGTGTGGCGGGACTACTTCGACTGGTTCGACATGGCCAAGTCGCTCGGCCGTGGGGTGCTCGCCCTGGTGGTGCCGTCACTCCAGCGGCCGTTGCCGGCGCCCCAGGCCGTGCCGCGCAGCGACGTCACGCAGTAGACGACTCGCACCGTCAGTAGAAGACCGGCCCCGGGATGCCGCCGCCCGCGGCGACCGCGTCCCCGTTGATCGCGACGCTGCGCGGCGATGCCAGGAAGGTGACCACGTCGGCGACCTCGCTCGCGTCGACGATGCGGCGCAGCGAGTTCGTCGCCAGCTCGGCCTCGAGTTCGGCCACCGGCACACCGGTCTCGGCCGACTTCGTCGCGAGGCGGTCGACGAGCCGTTCGGTGCGGGTGCGGCCGGGATGCACGACGGTGACGTTGATGCCGTGCGGGCCGAGCTCGTCGGCGAGATTCTTCGTCAGCGCCGACACGCTGACGTTGCGGATGGTCTGCGCGATCGAATTGGCCTGTCGCGCACCGAGGCCACTGATGTTGATGATCCGGCCCCAGCCCTGGGAGATCATGTGCGGGGCGGCGGCCCGCGCGGTGCGCAGGTATCCGAGGACCTTGATCTCGACCTCGCGGCGGACCAGGTCGTCGTCGGTGGCGGCCCAGTCGGCGGGCTTGCCCGCGCTCCACGGAGTGGCCGCCGAGTTGACCAGGATGTCGACGCCGCCGAGCTCGTCGACGGCGCGGGCGACGAGGGCCTGCACCTGTTCGTCGTCGCCGGTGTCGGTGGGGACCGGGACGACCTTTCCGCCGGTGTCGGCCGCCACCGCCCGTGCGGCCGCCTCGAGAGGCCCGGCCGAACGGGCGGCGACGACCACGTCCACGCCCTCCGCGGACAGCCCGCGCGCCACCGCGAGCCCGATGCCCTTGCTGCCACCGGTCACGATGGCCCGTTTCCCTGTCAGTCGTAGATCCACGTCGTCACGGTAGCGCCGACCGCGAGGCGGGCCGTCGCGGAGGGAGTTCGACGTGAGGCGTCAGCGCTTCAGCGGGCTGTAGAAGACCAGGCCGTTGCCCTCGTTGTCGTAGACCACGGCGCGGCGCTCGTGAGCGTCGTCGTACGGGCCCTTGATGATGGCGCCGCCGTTGTCCTCGATGGCCTTGGCCGCGGCGTCGACGTCGGTGGTCTTGATGCCGAGGACGATCTTGCCCGGGATCGGGTGGTCGACCGCGGTGGCGAGTGCGATGGTGACCGCGCCGCCGTCCAATGCGGCGAAGTGCGCGCCGTCGCGGAACTTCAGCGAGAATCCCAGGGTCTCGGTGTAGAACTTGATCGACTCGTCCAGGTTCTCGGTGGACAGGATGATCATCTTGGGCTCGTACCCGCTCATGAAACCTCCATGACTCGAAGGGGTTGGGAGACGCCTCGACCGAGGCCGAGCGCCGCCGGGATGTTAACGCCGTTGCCCGGCGGTCAGGAAGCAGGCGCCCCGGTCGGGATCAGAGTGGTCTCAAAGAATCTCATCGAGCTTCTCGAAGGGCCGGGGGATGCGGGTTCCCTTGGCGGTCACCACGATCGGCCGTTCGACGAGGATGGGATGCGCGACCATCGCGTCCAGGATCTCGTCGTCGCTCGCCGAGTCGAGGCCCAGCTCCTTGTAGAGGGCCTCGCGCTTGCGGACCGCCTGCGACGGGGTGAGTCCGGCGTCGGTGAACAACTGCACCAACTGATCCCGCGTATACGGCTCGTCCAGGTACTTGACGACGGTCGTTTCGATCCCGGCGTCGCGGAGGGCCTGCAGCGCCTTGCGCGAGGTCGAGCACTTCGGGTTGTGATAGATCGTTGCGTCCACGAGGACAACCGTACCGAGCCGGTCCTTAGTGCCGGATCGGGAGCGGTTCACTACTCGGGGTCGAGCGCGAAGTCGTACTGGACGACCCTGCGTCCGTCGGCATCCGGCTTCGGGTCGAGTACGAGTTCGGGTTTGGTCGCCGACGCCACGTCGTTCTCGAGCCAGTCACCGCCTGCGAAGTACAGCTGGGTGACGATCGGATGGCGTTCGGGGGCCGATATCTTCAGGTGCAGATGGGCCGGCCGCCACGGATGCCACCCGGCGGCCTCGATGAACGCGCCGGTCGGTCCGTCGGTCGGGATCTGATACGGCGCGGGCTGGATCGTGGTGATCTCGTAGCGTCCCCTCGCCTGAACACCGGTTCCCACAGCCGCGATCGGCTCACAAGCGCGACGTGACCGACCCCACATCCATAGCTGGTAAAGACAGAGTGTGCCATAGTGCATGAGCATATGGTGTTCGACTCGGCGAGGACGTCCGGGTCGGCACCGCCCTGGACCAGATCGCGAACTGCGTTTCGGCCGTGCCCCAGCGCGGGTCGGCGAACACCGAGTCGGGAATGCGGGCCTCCAGCCGGTCCCGCAGTGTGGGCGACCCGCGCAGCCCCTCGGCTTCGCCGGCGGTCACGGATGATCCTTCGGATGCCCCCGCCAGCGAGGCTGCGGCCTCCTCGTTGGCGTAGCGTGGTCGCCGCCAGCCGCGCCGACTCACCGTCGGTCACGACCGTGCCCCGCAGGTCCAGTCCGGGAGGTGCGGGCCGAAACCCGAGTAGTAGCCCTCGCCGTCGGCCTGCCAGATCTCCAGGGTCGCCCCGCCCAGCCCGCTGCCGTCGAGGGCGGTGACCCGTCCGTGCAGCACCAGCGGTGTCCGCCCGCTGCACGCTGCGCCAAGGCAGCGTTCAGCGGGCGGGCAGCAGCGGGGGATAGGGAAGGTAGTAGGGTCCCTCGATACTTCCCTTGGTGCCCCGGAGCCCCCGGGGGGAGTTGACCTCCTCGATGCCGTGCTCGACGAAGACGTCGAGGAACAGCGGCCACTCACCGACCTTGCCGACGTCGATGAGCCACTGCTTGAGGACGCGGTACTCGTCGTAGGTGATCTCGTACTTGTCGATGATCGAGCCGAATGCGGCGAGGACGTCGGTGGCGATGGCGGACGGGCGATCCGGTGCAGTGTCGGCGGTGAACCGGGTGCTCGCGAACCTGCGGGTCGCGGCCGACCCGGCGCCGGCCGCGGTGGACCGTTCCACGGTGGTCGTCTCCTCACTGGTCTGGTGTCGGTGTTTCCCCGATGGTGACGTTTCCCGGCGGCGACGCTTCCCTGGTGGCGGCACCGGGCTGCACCGCCCCGAAACGATTGGGCGAGTGCACGTCACCGGTTGCCGAAGAAGCTGACGTCGTCGTTGCCGATGAGGTCGGGGACCGTCCAGCCGTCGAGGTCGTACTCGGCCAGGCACTGTTCGGCGAGGCCCTTCATCTCGGTGACGCCGCCTCGGTTCTGCGCGGCGAACAACAGTTCCGCCCTGACGTTCTCGTGGTTGCCCGAATAGTTGCGCTCGTACAGTTCGTGCCGGCCGCCGAATTCCGAGCCGATCGAGTCCCACAGCGCCTTCATGACCTTGACCCGGTCGACGGCGGTGATGCCGTTGGAGCCGCGGACGTACTTGTCGAGGTACGGCCGCACGTCCGGGCTCTTGAAGTCCGCGGCGCTGGAGGGGAGGTAGATCAGGCCGGAGGCCACGTCCTGCTCGATGATCTCCTTGATCCGTGGGTAGCCCTGGATCATGAACATCCGGTAGGTCAGTCCGTACTCGAGCCGGGGGATGACCGTGTCGCCGATCCACGACTCGGGGTTGTGGACCATCGCGTCGGTGAGGGTCCAGAAGAGGTTGCGCCAGCCGATGACCTCGCCGACCCGTGTCTGCACGCCGCGGAATCCCCCGGAGCCGGTCGCGTCGAGAGCCTTCAGCAGCAGGCCGGCGATGAAATCGAGCTTGACCGCGAGGCGAGTGCAACCCTGGAAGGTGAAGCGGGGCAGGAAGCCCGACTGCGGGAAGAAGGCGTTGATCCGGTCGACGTCGCCGTACATGAAGACGTTCTCCCAGGGGACGAGAACCTTGTCGAAGACGAAGATGGTGTCGTTCTCGTCCATCCGGCTCGACAGCGGGTAGTCGAACGGGGTGCCCATCACCGCGGCCTGCTGGGTGTAGGAGGCGCGGCAGATGAGTTTGACGCCCGGTGCATCCATCGGGACGGTGCAGATGAGGGCGAACTGCTTCTTCTTGATCGGCAGACCGTAGTGGGCGATGAAGTTGTAATTGGTGATCGCCGAACCGGTGGCGACGACCTTGGCGCCGGAGACGATGAGGCCGGCGTCGGTCTCCTTCTCCACCTTCATGAACACGTCGCCGACCTCGTCCGGTGGCAATTGACGGTCGACCGGCGGGTTGATGATGGCGTGATTCCAGTACAGGACCTTCTCCTGCGACTCCCGGTACCAGCGCTCGGCGTTGTCCTGGAACGGAGCGTAGAGCTCGGAGTTGGCGTGCAGGGTGCCCAGGAAGCTGGCCTTGTAGTCGGGGCTGCGGCCCATCCATCCGTAGGTCATGCGTGCCCAGGTGGCGATCGCGTCGCGGTCGGCGCGCAGGTCCTCCGAGGACGTGGGGGCGCGGAAGAACGGCATCGTCACGCCGCCGTTGCCGGTATCGGTCGGCACGGTGACCTTGTCCCGGGTCTCCGGGTCGTGCAGCGAGTCGTAGAGGCGTGCGGTCATCCGGATCGGGTTGCGGAAGGCCGGGTGGGTGGTCACATCGTCGACCCGCTCGCCGTGCAGCCAGATCTCACGGCCGTCGCGCAGCGACTCGATGTACTCCTCGCCGGTCATCGGCCGGGTGGCGAACGTCTGCGTGGCTTTCTCCGCGGCGTCGGCCGCGGGGTTGACGGTGACCAGAGGCGAGTCACTCGGGTCGACGGCGCGATCGTCGATGGTTGTCATGATGCTCCTCACTTGTGTTGTGTCACTTGCGTTGTGTCCGGAGTCGTGTATCCGGTGTCGGGGTGGCTGTCGAGGTGACTGTCGGCGTGACGGATCGGAAAAGGCGAACAGGTTGCCGAACGGCCTTCGGGCCAATGGGGCGTCCGGGGTCAGGAAGCGGCGGACAGGGGCACGCAGGCGGGGGTGAAGCGAGCGGTCGCGTCGAACCAGCCGGTGTGCGGATCGTCGAGGCTGCCGCAGTAGGCCGCGGCGCCGGAGATGTCGCCGAGTTGATGGAACTTGCTGCGGTAGAACAGGAGTGGCTGGGCCGACGGGTCGACGTAGGCGTCGATGATCTCGCCCAGGTAGATGACGTGGTCGCCGCCGTCGTGGGACGCCCAGGGCTTGCAGATGATCGTGGTGGCGGTGCCGGCCAGCGTCGGAACATCCCATTCGTGGTTCCACACCGGGCCGGGAGTCTGCGGCTTGCCGGCGAAGTGCATCGCGATGTCGATCTGGTCGTCGGCGAGGATGTTGACCGCAAACGGCGCGTCCCGGAGGTAGGAGCAGGCCTTGGATGTGCGGGTGAGCGTCACCTGACACAGTCGCGGCTCGAGCGAGATGGGGGTGAACGCGGTGACCGTCGCGCCGTGAGGGGTGCCGTCGTCGCTCGCGCAGGTGATCACGGTGACGCCGCTGGCGAACTGTCCGAAGATGTTGCGCAGGGGTCGACTGTCCATGGGGTTCAGCTCCTCGGGTTCAGCGGCATCCGGTCTCTTCGGCGGCGGGACCTGCCCGGGACATGGGCGGCGGTGAGGGCGCCGTGCGGCGCCGGTCCCTGGGATGCGTCTGGTGGTGCGAGCCAAGGTATGGAACACGTCACACATCGGTCGATCCGCTTCGCGAACCGGCCATCCGAAATGCGAAACCACTGCGCACTGGATCGCTCTGACCACGTAAAAGTGACTGCAATCACAGTTAGGGTTGAGCCCGTGAGGGCGCAACCACCCGTTGCAGGATCGAATGGAACCGTTGTGTCAGACGCTCGGTCGCTCCGGAACCCGCGTCGCATCGTGGGCTCGGGTACCGCGGACTGGGACGTGGTCAACGAGGCAGTCTCCGACGGCTACTTCCCGCATGAGCTGCGTCCGTTCTCGAAGGACGACGTCTCGCGGTATCGCCTGGAGTCGACGCCCCTCGGCTCGACCGTGCTCGCCCGGATCGGATTCGGCGCCGATGTGGTGATCAAGACCGACCATCCCGGCGCATGGGCGATCAACATCCCGCTGTCGGGCCGGCTGGCATCGGTCACGGAGGGGCGGGAGGTGGTCTCCGAGCCGGGCCAGGCGACCCTCAATCCACCCGACACCCCCACCACGATCACCAACTGGAGCAAGAGCTGCGAGATCGTCGGGTTCAAGATCGACCGGGATCGCCTGCAACGAGAGATCGACCGCATCGCCGGGCGGCCCGGACGGACCCTGGTGCCCCAGCTCGACCTGCGCACGGGCGCGGGCGCCGAATGGCTCAACCTCCTGCGCACCGCGCGTCAGCAGGTGGCACGCAGCGACAGTGTGCTTCTCCAGAACCCGCTGATGTCCGAGCAACTCGGCGGCATGCTGACCACGGCCCTGGTGCTGGCCGCGCTACCCGACGACGAGGACCCGATGGCCGGTGCGCGGCCCCGCATCGTCAAGCGGGTGATCGACGCCGTCCAGGCCGACCCGGCCCACCCCTGGACGCTCGGGGAACTCGCGGAGATCAGCACCGTCAGTGCGCGCCGCCTCCAGCAGGGCTTCCGGGAGTACGTCGGCATGAGTCCGATGGAATATGTGCTCGACGTCCGGCTCGAGTGCATTCACAAGGACCTGCTGACCTGTGGACCCACCGCGACCGTCACCGAGATCGCCACCCGTTGGGGGATCATGCACACCGGGCGGTTCGCCGCCGCCTACCGGCGCAAGTACGGGGTCGCCCCGTCGGAGACGCGTCGGCTGGGATGAAGAACACCGCGCCCGGGCACTCGTGCGAGCACCCGGGCGCGGTGTGAGAGAACGCGGTGAGCCTACGCGCTGCCGTCGAACAGGCTTGTGACCGAACCGTTTTCGAAGACCTCGCGGATCGTCTGCGCGAGCAGTGGGGCGATCGACAGGACGGTCAGGTTGTCGAAGCGCTTCTCCGGCGGGATCGGCAGCGTGTCGGTCGCGATGACCTCCTTGGCGCCGCAGTTCGCGAGGCGCTCGGCGGCCGGATCGGAGAACACGCCGTGGGTGGTGGCGATGATGACGTCGCCTGCGCCGGCCTCCTTGAGGACGCGGACCGCGCCGGCGATCGTGCCGCCGGTGTCGATCATGTCGTCGATCAGCACGCAGGTGCGACCCTCGACCTCGCCGACCACGCGGTTGGACTTGACCTGGTTCGGCACCAACGGGTCACGGGTCTTGTGGATGAACGCCAGGGGAGCGCCGTTGAGGGCGTCGGCCCACTTCTCGGCGACGCGAACGCGGCCGGAGTCCGGCGAGACGACGGTGACGTTGTCGGTGTCGTAGTGGGTGCTGACGTACTCGGCGAGCTGGCCGAGGGCGTGCATGTGATCGACCGGGCCGTCGAAGAAGCCCTGGATCTGGTCGGTGTGCAGGTCGACGGTGATGATGCGGTCGGCGCCCGCGGTCTTCAGCAGATCGGCGATCAGGCGAGCGGAGATTGGCTCGCGTCCGCGGTGCTTCTTGTCCTGGCGGGCGTACGGGTAGAACGGCAGGATCACGCTGATGCGCTTGGCCGAGCCGCGCTTGAGCGCGTCGATCATGATGAGCGCCTCCATGACCCACTGGTTCATGGGGAAGGGGCAACTCTGCAGCACGAAGGCGTCCGAGCCGCGGACGGACTCCTCGAAACGGACGAACAGCTCGCCGTTGGCGAAGTCGCGTGCCGTCTGGGGGGTCACCTTGATGCCCAGTTCGTCGGCGACGGCTTCAGCCAGTTCGGGGTGGGCACGACCAGAGAACAGCATCAGGTTCTTCTGGTTGTCGGTGGTCCAGGTCATGAAAACTCTTCTGTCCGTTTCGATGTCGATCTCTTGTTGGGGGTGATGCCCGGCCGCGGGGCGGGGCACCGTCTGCGGGTTCGCTAGGCGGACCCGGAGTCCTTGTCTTGTGCCTCCGTGGCACTGTCGTGTGCCTCGGGAACATCGTCGCGCGCCGCGCGCGCCGCCTGTGCCGACGCGGTGTCGGGTCGTTTGCGCACGACCCAGTCCTCGATGACACGTTGTGCTCCCGCCGAGACCGCAAGGGCTCCCGGCGGTACATTTTGCCGTACGACGGTTCCGGCGCCGGTGTATGCCCCGTCCCCGACGGTCACCGGGGCCACGAACATGTTGTCCGAGCCGGTGCGGCAGTGGCTGCCGATCACCGTGCGGTGCTTGTTCACCCCGTCGTAGTTCACGAAGACGCTCGACGCCCCGATGTTGGAGTGTTCGCCGATCGTCGCGTCGCCGACGTAGGTGAGATGCGGCACCTTGGACCCGTCTCCGATGGTCGCGTTCTTCGTCTCGACGAATGTGCCGATCTTGCCGCCGACGCCGAGGACGGTGCCCGGTCGCAGGTAGGCGAACGGGCCGACGGTTGCGTTGCCGCCGATGACGGCCTCGCTGCCGTGGGTGCGGATGACCTGGGCGCCCTCTCCGACGGTGACGTCGGTCAGCGTGGTGTCGGGACCGATGACCGCGTCGGTGGAGATGTGGGTGCGGCCCTTCAGCTGGGTGCCGGGCTCGATCGTCACGTCGGGTTCGATCGTCACGTCGACGTCGATCCAGGTGGTGGTGGGGTCGACGACGGTGACGCCGTCGAGCTGGTGGCGACGGACGATGCGCCGGTTGAGTTCGGCGGCGAGGTCCGCGAGCTGCGCGCGGTCGTTGCAGCCGGCGACCAGGACCGGGTCGTCGACGGTGAAGCCGCGGACGGTCTGTCCCGCCGCGCGGGCGATCTCGACGATGTCGGTGAGGTAGTACTCGCCCTGGACGTTGTCGGTCGACAGCTTCGACAGTCCGTCGCGCAGCACCTCCGCGTCGACCGCGTACACCCCGGCATTGACCTCGGTGATGGCGCGCTGCTCGTCGGTCGCGTCCTTGTGTTCGACGATGGCGGCGACCCCGCCGTCGTCGGTGCGGATGATGCGTCCGTAGCCGGTCGGGTCGTCGGCGATGAAGCTGGTCAGGGTCACCGCGGCGCCGCCGTCGGCGGTGTGGGCGGCGATGAGGGCGCGCAGGGTGTCGGCGTCGAGAAGGGGAACGTCGGCGGCGGTGACGACGACCGTTCCGCGGAACGTCTCGGGTAGCGCGGCGAGTCCGACGCGCGCGGCGTCGCCGGTTCCGCGGGGCTCGTCCTGCTCGGCGATGGCGATCTCACGGCCGAGACCCTCGGCGATCTCGTCGACCGCGGCGATGACCCGGTCGCGCTGGTGGCTCACCACGGCGACCAGATGGTCGGGGTGGAGTCCGGCGGCGCCGTGGAGGGCGTGTCCGACGAGGGATCGGCCGGCGATGGTGTGGAGGATCTTCGGGGTCTTGGACTTCATCCGGGTACCGGCGCCCGCGGCCAGGACGATCACGGCCACAGACGGCGACGTTACCGACATCGAATGTCCACCCTCTTCCTGATCGGTGTTCACGTCGGGTGCGATCCTACGCACTGGTAGATCGGGCCGAACACGCGCCGCGCCATTTGAGACGAATGCGCATCGGAGTTGCTCGGTTGAACCTCTGTTGTTCGGACGCCACAGCTGATAGAACACAAGGGATCTGCTTCCCCGAGCGATCGATCGGTGTCTCGCGCCGTTCGGCCGCCGGCCGGGGAGGTGGGCTGCACGTGTGCCGGGTGTCTCCCGGTGCCCATCGACCAACGGAGGTATGCCAATGAGCACGCAGAAGACCGCCATCGTCACGGGCGCGGCCCGGGGTATCGGTGCGGCGATCTCCAAGCGGCTGGCCGACGACGGACTGGCCGTGGCCGTCCTGGATCTCGACGCGGACGCCTGTGCCGACACCGTCAAGGCCATCACCGACAAGGGCGGCAAGGCCCTGGCCGTCGGCGCGAACGTCGCCGATGCCGACTCGGTGAACGCCGCGGTGGAGAAGGTGGCCTCCGAACTCGGTGCTCCGACCGTCGTCGTCAACAACGCCGGCATCACCCGCGACAACCTGCTGTTCAAGATGACCGTCGAAGACTGGGACGCGGTGATGGCCGTCCATCTGCGCGGCGCCTTCAACGTCACCAAGGCCGCCCAGAAGTACATGGTCGACGCCAACTGGGGTCGCATCGTCAACCTGTCGTCGACCTCCGCGCTCGGCAACCGCGGCCAGGTCAACTACTCGGCCGCCAAGGCCGGCATGCAGGGCTTCACCAAGACCCTGGCCATCGAACTCGGCAAGTTCGGCGTCACCGCGAACGCCATCGCCCCGGGCTTCATCGAGACCGAGATGACCGCCGCCACCGCCGAGCGGATCGGTGTGCCGTTCGAGGACTTCAAGAAGGCCGCCGCCAGCCAGATCCCGGTCAACCGCGTCGGCGTCCCGGAGGACATCGCACATACGGCGTCGTTCCTCATCAGCGAGGGCGCAGGCTTCGTGTCCGGCCAGGTCATCTACGTCGCCGGCGGTCCGAAGGACTGACGGCCCACCGATCTCGATGCGGCGGGGTGGCCTCGGTGGAGGTCGCCCCGCCGTCGTGTGTCGCGGTGCCGAGTGCCCGGGCGAGGAGTCCGTCGGCCTGTGGCACAATCGTCTGCGCGATCCCCCATGGTGTAATCGGCAACACTCCTGATTTTGGTTCAGGCATTCCAGGTTCGAGTCCTGGTGGGGGAGCCTCTGGCTCGTGACATGCGGGTATGGTGCGACGGGCTCCGATTTCGCGAGGCAAAATCCCGCCGAAATCCCGCGGATGCAACCTGACCGGGCATAATTGCGCGGGTCCTAGTGGGACTGATCGGGACTGATCGTGCCTAGGCCAGTACGGAATTCACCGCCTGCCGGGTCTTGTCGCTGTTGTACTGGCTACAGGTGCGTGTACGTACGCAGCGTATCCGTGGGTGACGAATCCCCAAGATTCGATTGAACGGTAGCCAGGGGATAGGCTCCCCTACCGGGGCCGTTCCCTGGTCCCGCAACGCTCTGTGGATGTCGGTGCGTGACCTGCGAACTTCTTCCATGGCGACCGCTTCACGCGGATCTGACCAGGCTGTCTTGGTGTACTTGAGGCTCCAAGTGGACGAGGCCACCCGCCAACATGCGACGAAAAAGGCCCGAAATTGCTTCAATGCAAGCAGTTTCGGGCCTTGGTCGGCCTGATCTATCTAGTCCGTTGCAGGCGGCATCCAATGGCCGTCCGGCCTCAGAAGCCCCGCCACCGCCGGTTCCGTACGTCTGTCACGATCCGGGTCCGACGACGATCACGACCTCGCCGCCCCCGGTGGTGACTGCGCCGACGGAGCCCAGCGACACCAACGTGCCCGAGGGGCCAGGTCCCAACATGGGAGCCCACGCTCCCACCGACATCCCCGAGGCCGGACAGACACCCATCGCGCCAATCCCTGGTCGAGGTGGCGGGTCGGTCCGTGATCAGGATGAACGTGCGCCGTCGAACCCCCGTTGATCAACCTGCGGTCCCCTCCGTGCCGGTGCCGACTGGCCCTACAGCTATCCGCGACGCGACTCCGGAGGCAGGCCGTAACGAGAACCGGCGGTCCACAGGGGTCGAGGAGCCGGAGGAGAATCTTGCTCATGCTCGTGTGCCGGGGATACTCACTGACGGACAGGCGGCGCGACCGAGATCATCTCCGCGCTCGGGGTTGCTTCGTGCACTTGAATCGTTCAGACATGACGCCCGGTTTCGTGAGTGCGAGACGTACGAAGGCGGGTACTTCGTCAACCGCCGAATCTGCGCACAAGTTGACGGCGAGGGCCTCTATGTAGACAGGATCATCTCGAGAGAAGGAACCCGCGGAGGCAGCACACGCATTCGCTATCACGTTCAAGGCCCCGATGGCAGCAACAGCACCGACTTCGAGCAGGACGTGCGTGCCGGATCATTCGAACACGAGATTCCCATCGATCCGTACATGGAGCCCGGGGAGTACAAGCTGTGGTATCAGACGCTCGATGTCAACGGCGATCGGTCCGGATGGGACTCGGTGGACTGGGAAGTGAAAAGGGCGTGAGTCAAAGCGAGCGTTAGATCGGTGTTCGTCCGCTGGTCGGGCGTGGGTCTGCTTCTTGGCCTTGTCACGATCGGGATTTGGTATGCAACCCGTTCCCCCGATGTTGTGCTGGTCGCTCGCGGCGAATCTGGGGATTCACTCGGTTTGAACCTCGTCATCGAGCCACTGCTGCTGGCGATCCCCGTCGTGTTTGCTCTCGGTTACGGCCTTGTGGCGGCTCTTCTGGCTGCCCGCAAACCCCGAGCCTGGGATCTCTTGGGCTTTACCCGTTGTGTTGGTCATTCCGGTCGTGAGTTGCCTCTTGGCTCTACCGCAACACTATGAACTCGTCCCCGCTGGCGAGCCGGGGCGCTATCCGCAGTTCCCTGCAGCGGTGGTTGCGACAGCGACTGTCGTTGTCGCGCTTGTGGTGTCGGTGATTTCGTGGTTGCGTGACCGAAACAAGAAGCTGTCGCACGCGCAGAACGACCAGCTGTACTGACCCGGGGCCTTGGGTACGGGTTACCGTCACCGCTCCCTGGCACCCGGGCCGGCACCGTTGACGTCGCCATCCCGAAGCCGCGTTCGGGCAGCTGCTTTCCCGAGTGGCTCCTCGAATGTCGCAAGCGGGCCGAGTCAGCACTGATCACCGTCGTGGCCGACTGCTACCTGGCCGGTGTGTCGACCCGCCGGATGGACAAACTGGTCAAGACACTCGGCACCGATGCGAGAACCCGGGCAGGTTCAAGTGGTCGGTGCAACAGCCTGACTGTTTGAGCCTGGTGTGGTGTGGGTGTTCGTGAAGGGTTCTTGGAGGCGATCGATTCGGGTGCGATGGCGGCGGAGGCTTCACGCTTGGTGGGTGTGGGGCTTGGACCGGCGGTCAAGTCCCAGGTAGTGGTGTAACTCGTTTCTGATCCTTCGTCGGGCTTTCAGGCAGGCAGTTCGATCAGCGGGTCGGTAGTGGCCTCCGGTGTTGTGGTGGTGTCGGTGGTCAGGGTCAG
>NZ_JBDUUF010000018.1:0-43361 GCF_039939235.1 Gordonia aurantiaca
GTGAGGTGTTGGGTGCGTCGGCGGTGGAGGGTTTGCGGGGGTTGGTGCCTGGTGTTCGGGTGGTGAATCTGTATGGGCCGACCGAGGCTGCGGTGGATGTGACGTCGTATGTGTGTTCGGGTGATGAGGTGGTGGTGCCGATTGGTCGTGCGGTGCCGAATGTGTCTGTGTGGGTGTTGGATTCGCGGTTGCGGCCGGTGCCGGTGGGTGTGGTTGGTGAGTTGTATCTGGGTGGGGTGCAGGTTGCTCGGGGGTATGAGTCGCGGGCGGGTTTGACTGCTGAGCGGTTTGTGGCGGATCCGTTTGGTGGTGTGGGTTCGCGGTTGTATCGGACGGGTGATCGGGTTCGGTGGACCGGTGTGGGGGAGTTGGAGTATGTGGGGCGTGTTGATTTTCAGGTGAAGTTGCGTGGGCAGCGGATCGAGTTGGGGGAGATCGAGACCGTCCTCACCCAGGCACCAGGGGTCACCGAGGCCGTCGCCTCTGTCATGGCGCTGCCGGTGGGCGATCAGCTCGTCGCCCACCTCACCGGCGCCGACCTCGATCTCGATGCCGTTCGCGCGGTCGCCGAGGCACACCTGCCCACGTACATGCGTCCCACGTCCTGGGTGATCCTCGACGATATGCCGCGCACGACGTCCGGCAAGATCGACCGCAAGGCCCTTCCGGCGCCCGAACACGCCGACGACGACCACGTCGAACCGTCGACACCCATCGAGGCCGCCCTCACCGAGATCTTCGCGGATGTCCTCGGCGCCGACCGGGTCTCCGTTGCGACCGGATTCTTCGAGGCCGGAGGGAACTCGCTCGCGGCAACGCGTCTGGCCGCACGCATCGGACGCCTGCTCGGCGTCCGGGTGACCGTGCGGGACATCTTCGACGAACCCACCGTGCGCGGACTCGCACGGCGATTCGCCGACGCCGCTCGGGTCCCGGGCACGACCATGCAGGCGCTGCCCGCGCCGCGCCCCGAGACCCTGCCGCTGTCGAGCGCGCAGCGCCGCATGTGGTTCCTCAACCAGTACGAACCCGACGTCGCGTCGTACGTGATCCCGTTCGCCTTCCGGATCGGCGGAGTCGTCCGGCCCGACGACATCCGCGCCGCGATCTCCGACGTCGTCGCCCGGCACGAGATCCTGCGGACCACCTACCCGACCGGACCCGACGGCCGACCCCACCAGGTGATCGCCGCTGACCCCGGATTCGACTGGGCGGTCGTCGATTCCGAGGAGCAAGCGCAGCAGGTCGTCTCGGTGCCCTTCGATCTCACCCGCGACCGTCCGCTCCGGGCTCGACTCCGGGTCCATCCGGGAGGCGGCGCGCTCCTGGTCATCGCGATCCACCACATCGCCGCCGACGGCGCGTCGGGACCCGTCCTGGCTCGTGACCTACTGCTGGCCTACCAGGCCCGTCGTGCCGGGCGGCGCCCGGACTGGCTGCCGCTCGCCCGCCAGTACGCAGATCACGTCCTCGCCCTCGCCGGCGACGCCGCCGAGGCCGCGCAGCAGCGTCGGTGGTGGGTGGAGCGGCTCACCGGCGCACCCGATCTCCTCGAGATACCGACCACGCATCCGCGTCCGACCACCCGGGATCCGCGCGGCGCGACCGTCGACTTCACCATTCCGGGCCGCACGGCGCAGGCGGCCGCGGACCTCGCCCGCACCGCCGGCGCCAGCACCTTCATGGTTCTCCACGCCGCACTCGCAGCACTCCTCGGCCGCCTGTCCGGAAACCGAGACATCGTGATCGGCACCGCCACCGCCGGACGTGACGGCGAGACCGACGACCTCATCGGCATGTTCGTCAACACCGTGGCGCTGCGGACACTCGTCGACCCGGACACGTCGTTCCGTGAGTTGCTCTCCGCGGTGCGGGAGACCGATCTCGACGCCCTCGCCCACGCGGACGTGCCCTTCGACGAGGTCGTCGACGCCCTCGACATCCCGCGCTCCGCGACGCACGCGCCGCTGGTCCAGGTCCTGCTCACGACCACTGATGCCGCGGAGGCGGCAGAACTCCCCGCCGGGATCCCTGACGGCCTCGACGTCACGCCGGTCGCGACCACCGACGCGACGGCGAAGTTCGACCTCACCGTGGCGATCCGGACCGACGACGCCGCGGGTGCGCCGTGGCGCGGCACGCTCACCTATGCGGTCGACCTCTTCGACGAGATCGACGCGCGCCGCCTCACCGACCGGTTCGTCGGTCTGCTCGGCTCCGCGGTCGACCGCACCACCACGGCCGTCGGCGACCTCGACCTGCTCACCGATGACGAGGAGACGGGCCCGCTCGTCTCCGGCGAACCCGACCCGGAGGCGGTCGTCCTCGGCGACCTCCTCGCCAACGCCGCGGCGACCCGTCGGGACCATGTGGCGGTCATCGACGCGTCGAGCAGCTGGACCTACGCCGAACTCGACCGGGCCAGTTCGCATCTCGCCGCCCAGCTCATCGCACGCGGTGTCGGGCCCGAGGACGTCGTCGCGTGCGCCTTCGTCCGCTCGGCGGCCGCACAGCTGGCCCTGTGGGCCGTCGCCAAGACCGGCGCCGTGTACTGCCCCATCGACCCGCGGCATCCCGCCGACCGCATCGCCCGCGTCCTCGCGGCGAGCGGGGCGAGCATCGGCCTCACCGACGGATCTGCGGGGCGGCCGGGTGAGAACGTGATCTGGCTGGCGCTCGACGCCGAACGGGCCGCGGAACTCCGACAGCGGCCCGAGAGGCCCCGACCGGAACCGCTCGGCCCGGTGCACCCCGACCACGGCGCGTACATGATCTTCACCTCCGGGTCGACGGGAACACCCAAGGGCGTGCTCGTCACCCATCGTGGCCTGGCCGGGGTGGCCGCGGTGCTGCGCGATCGCCACGGTTCGGGGCCGGGGGCGCGCTGGCTCGGCATCAGTTCGTCGGCCTTCGACGCCGCGATACTCGAGGTGCTCGGCGCGTACGGCAGTGGGGCGACCCTCGTCGTCACGCCGCCGGAGATCTACGGCGGACGCGAACTCGAGGAGTTCGTCGACGCACACCGCACGACACATGCCTTCCTGGTCACCTCGGTCGCCGCGTCGTTGCCGGACCCCGCGTCGCTGCCCATGACGAACGTGCTCGTGGGCGGTGAGGCCGTACCGGATGCGGAGAAGGACCGGTGGGCCCCGCACACCGACTTCCACAATGCCTACGGGCCCACCGAGACGACCATCATCAGCGTCACCTCCCCGGCGATCGGCCCGGCCGAGCAGGTCCGGCTCGGACGGCCGGTGCCCGGAGCGACCGCCCACGTACTCGACGAACGGCTGCATCCGGTCCCGCCCGGCGTCGTCGGCGAGCTGTATCTCACGGGCGAGGCGCTCGCCCGTGGCTATCACGGCCGGCCGGCGCTGACCGCCGAACGATTCGTGCCGTCGGTCTTCGGCCCGCCCGGTTCGAGGATGTACCGGACCGGTGACCTCGTCCGCCGGTCGCGCGACGGTGCCCTCACCTACGTCGGCCGCAGTGACTTCCAGGTGAAGCTGCGCGGACAACGCCTCGAACTCGGTGAGATCGAGACGATGTTGCGCGCCCACCCGGCCGTGCGGCACGCCGTCGTCATCGGGGTCGGCGATCCGGTCACCGGCCTCGCCGGGTTCGTCGAGACCACCGGCGACGTCGACATCGACATCGACGACCTGCGCGAGCATCTCGCCGCGCACCTCCCGCCGTACATGGTTCCGGCGGCACTCCGCATCCTCGACGAACTCCCGCGCAACCCCGTTGGCAAGATTGACCGCGCCGCGCTGCCGGAGATCGAGGCGGACGCCGGTGAGGGTGCGTTCGTGCCGCCTGCGGGACACACCGAACGAGTCCTCGCGGCCGTCATCGCGGACGTGCTCGACCTCGAAAAGGTGTCGGCCACCGCAGATTTCTTCGCGATCGGCGGCAACTCCCTCTCGGCTACCCGCGTCTCGGCCCGCGCGACGCACACCTTCGGTGTGCGGGTCGGCGTCCGCGACGTGTTCGAGAACCCCACGGTGCGCGGGCTGGCACGGCACGTCGACACCGCGTACGACACCGAGCCGCCGCAGGTGCCGCTCACCCCAGTCGTGGACCGGCCGGCTCACATCCCGTTGTCGTATGCGCAGCAACGGATCTGGTTCCTCAACCGGTTCGAGCCCGACTCGGCGGCCTACACCATCCCGCTGGCCGTGCGACTCGTCGGCAAACTCGACCGGGCGGCCCTGCGCGAGGCGGTCCTCGATGTCGTCGCGCGGCACGAGATCCTGCGCACCGTCTTCCCCGACGACGCGGGACAGCCGTATCAGCGAATTCTCCCGGTGGCGGAGGCACGGGAGCGGTTGCGGTGGGACGAGACCGCGTGGGCCGGTGCGACCGGCCCCGACCGAAGGCCGGACGAGCTGGTGGGCCCGACCGGGTTCGACCTGACCGCCGACATGCCGGTGCGCGTCCGACTGCTGACCGGGGCGGGCGAGCACCTGCTCGTCGTGCTGGTCCACCACATCGCGGCGGACGGCGAGTCGATGCGCCCGCTCTTCACCGACCTGTGGTCCGCATACCACGCCCGCGCCGCCGGACAGGCCCCCGAATTCACCGAACTGCCCGTTCAATTCGCCGATCACGCGTTGTGGCAGCGGGATGCCCTCGGCGATGTCGAGGCGCCGGACTCGGTGCTCGGCCGGCAGGTGCACTACTGGGTGAACCGGTTGTCCGGGCTGCCCGACGTGCTGGCGCTGCCGACCGACCGGCCGCGGCCGGCCGTCGCCTCCCACCGCGGTGCGCGGGTCGAGGCCGGGATCCCGGCCCGGCTCGCCCACCGCCTGAGCGATCTCTGCCGGGATCGCGGGGTCACCGAGTTCATGGTCCTGCACGCGGCGCTCGCGCTCTTGTTGGCGCGGTTGTCGGCCACGCGCGACGTCGCGATCAGCACTCCGGTCGCCGGCCGCGGCCACGCGCACCTCGACGACCTGGTCGGCATGTTCGTCAACACCCTCGTCCTGCGCACCGAGGTCGACCCGGCGTCGGCCGTGGGGGAGTTCCTCGACCGTGTCCGCGTCGACGACATCAACGCCCTGACGCGCCCGGACGTGCCGTTCGACTATCTCGTCGACCGGCTCGCACCGGTGCGGTCCGAGGCGTTCGCGCCGCTGAGCCAAATCATGCTGTCGGTACTGCACGGGTCGTCGAACAACGCTCTGGCGCAGGCACAATCGCCCGACGGGCTGCGAATCGAGCCGCTCTCTGTCTCCACCGGGACCACCCAGCTCGACATGACCGTCGCCGTCACAGTCGACGCCGGGAACGCTTGGCCGGTCGCGATCGTCTACGCCACCGACCTCTTCGACGAGTCCACGATCCGCACGATGCTCACCCGACTCGTGCGGGTGCTCGAGCAGCTCACCGGTCCCGACGACCGGGTCGTCGGGGAGATCGAACTGGCCGACGACGCCGAACGCGTGCGGATCGCCGCACTCGCCTCGGGCCCCGACCTGGACGTGGCGTGGTCGACGGTCGGGGAGGCCGTTGCAGCACAGGCCCGTCGGACGCCGGATGCGGTCGCGCTCGTCGCCGGGGAGCGCACCCTCACCTACGGCGAGTTCGCCGGTCGGGTGTCGCAGCTCGCCCGCAGGCTCGCCGAGATCGGCGTGGGACCGGATGTCTCGGTGGGCGTGTGCATCCCGCGGTCGATAGAGCTCGTGGTGGCGATCCACGGCGTGGTCGCGGCCGGCGGAAGCTACGTCGGTATCGATCCCGCAACCCCGGCCGGGCGTCTGGGCGCGATGGTCGACACCGCGTCGATCTCGGTGATCGTGACCATCGAGCCGCATCCCACGGTGCTCGACGGTGTCACGGCCCGGATCGTGACCGTCGACGCCGCCGAACCGGTGGCGGACACCGGCCGCTGGGTTCGTCACGTCCTCCCCGACAATGCCCTGTACACCCTGTTCACCTCGGGGTCGACGGGAACACCGAAGGGCGTAACCGTGAGTCATCGCGCGGTGCTCAACCGGTTGGCCTGGATGCACATCCGGGAGCCGCTCACCGCAGACGACGCGGTGATGCTGAAGACGCCGGTCACCTTCGACGTGTCGGTGCCGGAGCTGTTCGCGCCGTTGCTGGCCGGTGCGCGATTGGTGATCGCGGAGGACGGCCGCCACATGGACCCGGCGTACGTGCTCGAGGAGGTCGCTCGTCGGCAGGTCACGTCAATCCATTTCGTGCCGTCGATGATGTCCGCGTTCGTCGACCACGTCGGCGACGATCCGCGGCGACGTGCGGCGCTGACCTCCCTGCGGCGCGTCCATGCCTCCGGGGAGGCGCTGCCCGCGGCGACCGCGCATGCGATGGCGGCGCTGGTTCCGGACGCACAGCTGGACAACCTGTACGGGCCGACCGAGGCGGCGGTCGAGGTGACGGCCCACCGCTTACGGCCCGACGACGCGACCGTGCCGATCGGGACTCCGATCGCGAACACGACCGCACTGGTCCTCGACGAGCGACTCCGGCCGGTCCCGATCGGCGTCGTGGGCGAGCTCTACCTCGGGGGCGGACAGTTGGCCCGCGGGTATGCGGCACGTCCCGACCTCACCGCGGAACGATTCGTCGCCGATCCGACGGGTGGCGGTGGCCGCGTCTACCGGACCGGTGATCTGGTGCGGTGGAACTTCTCCGGCGAGCTCGAGTATCTCGGACGCGCCGACTTGCAGGTGAAGCTGCGCGGCCAGCGCATCGAGTTGGCGGAGATCGAGGCGGTGCTGGCCCGGGTCGACGGCATCACGCACGCCGCCGCAACGGTCCACTGCGCGTCATCGGGGGACGTGCTGGTCGGTTACCTCGCCGGCGACGTCGACCTCGACGCCGTCCGCGCCCGGGTGGCCGAGACCCTGCCGCAGTACATGCGGCCCACACAGTGGGTGGTGCTCGACGACGTGCCCCTGACGCCGACCGGCAAGCTCGATCGGCGTGCCCTGCCCGCGCCCGAGGTCGTGGCCGGCGAGTACGTCCCGCCCGCGGACGGCATCGAACGTGTCCTGGCGGGCATCTTCGGCGAGATACTCGGCCTCGACGAGGTCTCCGTGACCGTGCCGTTCTTCGACCTCGGCGGCCACTCGTTGCTCGCCATGCGTGTCGTCGCCGCTGTCGCGGACCAACTGGCCATCGACATCGACATCCGCGACCTCTTCCGGACCCCGACCGTGCGGGAACTCGCCGCGACCCTGACGCGGCGGCAGCTCGACACCCAACCGCTACGTGCTCGTCGCCGACCGTCACGCATCCCGTTGTCCTATGCGCAACAAAGGATCTGGTTCATCAACCAGTTCGACGTGAGCTCGCCGGTCTACAACATGCCGGTCGCCTTCGACGTCCTCGGCGACCTCGACACCGACACCCTGCGACGGGCACTTCTCGACGTCGTCGCCCGGCACGAGCCGCTGCGTACCGTCTACCCGATGGGGGTCGACGGCCTCCCCGAACAGGTCGTGCTCGACGTCGAGACCGCGACCGCGCGTCTGCAGTGGGACGAGGCGGGCGACGTCGACGCGGCGATGGCGTTGTGCGTCAAGGGCTTCGACGTTTCGCGCGAGTTCCCGGTCCGGGTCGCGGTGGCACCGGCCGGTGACGGGTATCGGGTCGTCGCGGTGATCCACCACATCGCCGGCGATGCGGCGTCGTTGCAGATCCTCACCGATGAACTACTGGCCGGATATCACCGGCACGCAGGCGGTGGCGATGCGGAACAGGTGGAGCCGTTGGGGGTCGGATACGTCGATTACACGCTGTGGTTGCGGGAGACGCTGGGGGATCTCGACGACGAGGCGTCTCCGATGGCGTCGCAATACGAGTACTGGGCGCGGACCCTGCGCGGCATCCCCTCCGCGATCGACCTGCCCGTCGACCGGCCACGTCCTGCGGTGATCGACCATCGCGGAGGACGGCTGCCCGTCGATCTCGGCGTCGACCGCAGCAGGGCGGTCGCCGCCACGGCGCGCGCACACGGCATGACCGCGTTCATGGTCTGCCACGCCGCATTCGCCGCCGCCCTCGCCCGGATCGCGGGCGTCGACGACGTGTCCATCGGCGCCGCGATATCGGGACGTGGACAAGCGGCGACCACACGCATGATCGGCATGTTCGTCAACACCGTCGTGCTGCGGACACGGATCGGTGACGACGACACCGTCGCCGACCTGCTCGATCAGGTGCGGACGGCCGACCTGGCCGCGTTCGCACACGCGGACATCCCGTTCGAGACGCTCGTCGAACGGCTGGCACCGGTGCGGTCCACAGCTCATCCGCCGCTCGTCCAGGTCATGATCAACTACCTGTCGGCGGCGGAACCGTCGGCGATCCCGGAGGCCATCGACGGGCTGGATGTCGTCCCGGTCGATCCGGGGCCGCCGCCGGCGAAGGTCGACCTCACACTCGGTCTGGCGGAGCGGCACACCGGTGACGGCATCGTCATCGGCGGCGAGATCGATTACGCGACCGCACTGTTCGACGCCGGGACGATCGCGGTGATCCGGGACGTGTTCTTCGCCATGATCGACGCGATCACGACGCGGACCGACACGGTGCTCGGGGACGTCGAACTCGTATCCGACGACGCGAAACAGCGCCTGATCTCGGCGACCGGCGGGGCCGTCGTCGTCGACGAAGCGGGCAGGGTCCTGCCGCCGCGGATTCCGGGAGCGCTGCGTCGCGGCGCGGGGTCGACCTCCGGGAACGTGCTCGCCCGGTGGCTGGACGACGCCGGGGCGGTGCGGATCGAGGTCCTCGGCCGGCGTGACCGTCAGGCCCGGATCGGCGGACTGCGGGTGGATCTGGACCGCGTGGAACAGGTCATGGCCGGGATCGACGGCGTCGAGGCCTGCGCCGTCGTGGCCGCCCCGGCCGGTGCGGGGCCCGAGATCCACGCGTGGATCGTCGCATCGTCTGCGGAGATGTCCGAGGCGGCGGAGCGTGTTGCCGAGATCCGCCGGTCCCTGGCCGACCACCTGGCCACGCACGAGATCCCCAGCACGATCACCGTGGTCGACGAGATCCCCATGACCGGCGACGGACCGGACCATCAACGGATCGCGCGCCGAATCGCCGACACGGCACCGGGATCACGGGTCGCGGCACCGGCGGCGCCGGACGGACCATGGGAGGAGATGGTCGCCGAGTGCATGACGGAGGTCACCGGCAAGCCGTTCACCGACGCCGGTCAGGGGTTCTTCGACCTCGGTGGCACATCGCTCTCGGCGGTTCGGTTGGTCGCGGAGCTGCGGCGTCGCAGCGGTATCCCGGTCGAGGTGGCGTGGGTGTTCGCCGGACCGACGCCGCGGGACCTCGGCGCCCGGTTGGCCGCGCACCACGACGCGGCCGATGCTTCCACGCCGGCGGACGTCGTCGTGCCGCTTCGCGTCGAGGGTTCCCGGACGCCGCTCTTCTGCGTGCATCCGGCGGACGGTCTGGCCTGGCTGTTCGGTGGCTTCGCGCCGCACCTCGAGGACCGACCGGTGTACGGCCTGCAGGATCCGTTCGTGGTCGCCGCAGAGTTGCCGGACGCGTCGGTGCACGATCTCGCGGTGCGGTATGTCGACGAGGTCCGCCGGATCGTGCCCGACGGTCCGTATCACCTCCTGGGCTGGTCCATCGGCGGTCTCATCGCACACGAGATGGCCGTCGAACTCCGGGCGCGCGGCGCCGAGGTCGGGTTCCTGGGCCTGCTGGACAGCTTCCCGGCCGACGTGGCCGCGCTGCCGGCGGATGCGGCTGTGGCCCAGGACCCGTCGGGAGACCCAGACCTCGACGCGCGTGCGCTGGCCGCAGGTCTCCTCGGCGGGTGGCGTCAGGTCATCGACGTCGACGAGGTGGTCGGCGGGACCGTGCCCGTATCGCCGCAGGCGGTCGCCGCCGCCATCCGGCAGAAGGTCATCGATCTCGGCCTGCTCGACGCGGACTCCTTCGACCGTATGCTGCAACGGATGGCGGGTTCCGCGGAACGCACCGTCGCGCACCGGCCGCGGCGCTACGACGGCGATCTGACGCTCGTCGTCGCGACCGGCGACCTCGGTGACGGAGAGACCGGCGAGACGATCGGGGCGCGCTGGGAACCGTATGTGGGAGGCGAGATCTCGCGCATCGATCTCGACACCGACCATCTCGGGATCGTCGGTGGTGACGCGCTCGGCGTGATCGGTCCGCGCATCGACGAGGCGCTGAAGCGGGCGGACGGCCCGGCTGCCCGCTGAGGTCGTCGCACCGTCGCCCACCGAGTGGGTGCGAATTCCCCAGAGCGGGGACCGAGTGCAAGCGGTCCCGGCGGTACGGGGTTCGCGGGAGCCTCCGGGGGCGGTGGGAGTCCGGCTCTCTCACCCTTTTCGTACCGCGGGCATGTCCGCGAGCGACTCCGGCAGCTCCTCCGCGTGCACGACGACCAATCGCTGCGTCGCACGTGTCAGCGCGACATACAGATCGCTGAGACCACGCGGCGACTGCGCGACGATCTGTCCCGGCTCGACGACGATCGTCGTGTCGAATTCGAGTCCCTTGCAGGTCCGCACGCTGTACACCTTCGGTACCTCGACGTCCTTGGCCTCGAAAGACTCCGGAGCAAGCGCCGCGGCCACGGCCTCGTGCAACGGATCGGGCACGACCACCGCGGTGAGTCCCTCCGGCTCGGCCAGGTCGACGGCGCGCAGCACACCGTCGGCGATCGCCGCGGCGTCACCGGACTCCACGCGCAGTGCGACCGGCTCGATCCCGTTGCTGCGCAACGATGTCGGCGGTGTCTCCCCGTTGCCGATCTCGTCGAGAACCCGGGCCGCGTAGGTCATGATCTCGGCGGGGGTGCGGTAGTTGACCGTCAGTTCCTTGAACTGCCAGCGCTTCGCCACGTACGGCTCGAGGACCTCACCCCACGACCGGGTGCCCGCCTCGTCGGAGGTCTGGGCGGTGTCGCCGATGATGGTCATCCAGCGATTCGGGATGCGGCGCATCACCATCCGCCACGCCATCGGCGAGAGTTCCTGGGCCTCGTCGACGATGACATGCCCGAACGTCCAGCTGCGGTCACCGTAGGCGCGTTCGGCCGTGGTCATCCGCTTGGTCTCGGTCTGACGCGCCGCCAACTGCTCGGCGTCGATCAGGTCATATGCCATGAGGATCTCGGGATCGAGTTCATCCTCGAGATCCTGTGGGGCAGAACCGGTCAGGATGTCGAGGGCATCCTGCGCCTCGGCGAGCTGCCGGCGCCAGCGCGCCCGCTCGGCCCGTTCGGCGTCGTCGGTGCCGTAACCGATGAGCTCGGCCAGCTCGTCGAGCAGGGGGACGTCGGCGGGGGAGAAGTCCTCCCCGTCGCCGGAATACGTGCGCGGCCCGCGGTACAGCGCGGCGCGGTCCTCGTCGGACCACCCGGTCGTCGCCTTGCGGATGGCCTTCTCGTCGGAGAGGAACTCCCGCAACATCTCCTGCGGCGTCAACGTCGGCCAGTACTCCAGCAGTGCAGCACGGATCCCGGGATCGCGGCTCATGTCGTCGCGGATGTCCGCGATGTCGGCGGGGCTGAGCAGCTGTGAGCCGTCGAGCAGGCTCGAACCGATCGTCTTGGCGTGACGTGCGGCGAGTTCGGCGAAACCGGCCTTGAGGAAGGCGGGCTGGGCCTGGTTGTGGGCGCGGCGGGTTGCCCGTGCAGCGGCCCGCGCGGCCTTGATCAGTGCCGAGTCGATCTCGACCCGGTAGCCGTCGAAGTCGATCGCCGCCGGCTTGGACGGCAGGGCCTGCTTGGCGCGGACGGCCTTCTTCATGACGTCGACCATCCGCAGGCTGCCCTTGACCGCTGCGGTCGTCCGGGCATCCTCGGCACGGGCCCGGACACCGGGGAACAGGTCGCCGATCGTCGACAGCAGCACACCGGACTCACCGAGCGACGGCAGCACCTGGCCGATGTAGCTCAGGAAGTCGTCATTGGGGCCGATAATGAGAATGCCACTGCGAGAAAGGATTTCGCGGTGCGTGTAGAGCAGGTAGGCGGCGCGGTGCAGGGCGACGGCGGTCTTGCCGGTGCCCGGACCGCCCTGGATGACCGTGACGCCGCGGTGCGTGGAGCGGATGATCAGGTCCTGCTCGCGCTGGATCGTCTCGACGATGTCGGTCATCTCGCCGGTACGCGCGGCGTTCAGCGCGGCGACGAGCGCGGACTCGTTGACGACGTCACCGTGGCCGAGATCGTCGAACATGGCATCGCCCGCGATCAGCGACTCGTCGCTGACGCCGCGCACCTTGCGGTTGCGGGTCCGGATGTGGCGACGGCGCGCCACGCCCTCGGGCGCGGCCGGGGTCGCCAGATAGAACGGGCGGGCCAGCGGCGCGCGCCAGTCGAGGAGCAGGGTGGCGTCCGTGTTCGCGTCGTCGAGCGACCCGTCCTCGCCGAGACCGTCGTCGAGGATGCCGATACGACCGATGCGCCGCACCTCGCCGTCCTCGAGGTCGAGCCGGCCGAAGTAGAGATTGTGTTCGGCGGCATCGATTTTCGCGAGATCCTCGACATACATCCGCTCGTACGACTCACGCTCGGACAGCGCCTGCGGGGTTCCGCCGCGTTCACTCAGTGTGGCGGCGAGGCGCCGTCTGGTGGTCTGCCGCATCCGGTCGAGGCGGCCGTAGACACGGTCGAGGTGTTCCTGCTCCTCCGCGATGCGCGGGTCGGTGTCGGGAGACAGCGCTGTCATCGCGCACCCCCGTCGTCGGCGGGGTCCGGCCATGCCGGCCGGGACAGCCCGGCCGCGCGGATCAGACCGGTGATCCGGGTGGCCAGGTCATCGGTGGCGAGGCGGGCGCACACCTGTGCCGGGGATCCGCTCAGCTCCGCCATCCCCAGCTTCTGCGCCAGCCACGTCAGCACGGTCCGTTGATCGCCGAAGGGCAGCACGAAACCGCCGGCCGGGTCGGCGAGGACCCCGTGACGTGAGACGTAGAGATCGAACTCGTCCGGGGTGGGAACGCCCGGCCGGCGGTCATCGAGGAGAAGAGGATGGTCGTGCGTGTTCACTGTCCGTCGATCGTAGTTGGGTTCGGTGAGATCCAGCGCCTCGGTCTGCGACGGGGTCAGCCACGCCGCGACGGCCCCCAATACACCCTGACCTGCGTGAACAGGTGCTGCCGGGATATATCCGCGAGCCGCGACGTGGGCCGAGTGGCCCACTGTGATGTTGGCGACCCGGACTCGTGTGAGGAGAAGTCCTGCCGCATCACCGAGATGTTCGAGCTTACGCCGCAGCACGGTCGGCGAGGCGTTCGAGCCGACCGCGACCACGAGCCGCGCACCTAAGGGCGGCGTCACGGCGCGATCCGTCGCGGTGGCATCGACGAGAACGGACGCGGACACCCAGGGATAGTCCTCCGGCGGGTGCGCCGCGTCCGTGTGGTCGTCGGTGTTCGTGGTCAGCGTCGTCCTCGTGTGCGGGGTCGTCCTCGTGTCCGGTTGTCGTACGAAGGCGGCGCTGCGTCAGGGACGGGCCTTGCGCCAGCGCTTGCGACCCTCGTCGGCGGTGTGGGCCGCGGATTCCTCCGCGGCGGCAGCCAGCTGGCGGGCGGTCTCGGCGAGCTCGGCGGACCGCAGGCGGGCCAGCTCGGCGAGCTCGGCCGAGCGATCCCGTGCGACATCGGCGAGCTCGGGTGCGCGCTTGCGCGCGACGTCGGCCAGCTCCGCGGAACGGTCGCGCGCGGCGTCGGCCAGCTCGCGCGCGGCCTCGGCGAGCTCCGGCGCCCGCTTGCGCGCCTTCTTCGCGAGGATCGGAGTGCGCTTGCGGGCGGTCTCGGCGATCTCCGCGGACCGCTCGAGCGCGGTGTCGGCGATCACCGGCGCGCGGTCCCGGAGACGTTCGGCGACCTCGCCGGCGGTCTCCGCGGCCTTCTCCGCGATCTCCTGGGACCGCTTCTGCGCGACCTCGGCGAGCTCGGGGGCGTGCTCCCGGAGCTTCGCGGCGGCCTCGACCGAGCGCTCGCCGAGCAGATGCGCGCCCTTGCTCAGCAGCTCACCGGCCTCGGCGGAACGTTCGCCGACGACCTCGGCGCCCTCCTGGGTGCGCTCCACGAGCGACTCCCACGTCGAGTGACCGGCGGCGGTGCCGATCGGCAGCGCCGCGGCGACGGCCTGTGCCCGCTGCCGGCCGCGCCATGCCAACGACGGCTTGCCCTCGGTGTCGACCGCGGCGAGCAGCACGCCGCCGAGCAGCCCGATGTTCTTGATGAAGGCTTCGCGCTGGGCCTCCTTGCGAACCGGGTCGGCCTCGTTCCAGAAGTCGGTTCCGGCGGCGGTGGTCGGGATCAGCGTGCCGGCCAGCACCACCGACGCGAGGCGCGGGAGCTTGCCGGTCGCGAGCAGGATGCCGCCGCCGATCTGCGCGGCGGCGTTGATCTGCACCAGGGTCTCGGTGTTTTCCGGCATCCTCTCCGCGACCTCGGGCGGCAGGGCCGTGCGCGCCCGGTCGACGACCGGCGCCGCGGACTGTGCGATCGGTTTCGGACTGCGGATCGCATCGACGCCCTGGGCGATGAACGCGGAGGCGAGGAGCGGACGGGCGATACGGCGGAGAATCATCGGTCACAACCTTCTTCAGTCGATGCTGTTCGAGATTCGTCGGGGCGCCCTGACCGGGGTCAGAGCCGGGGCCTCGTCAACGCTACCCGTCCCTCGGATGTGTGCTGGTGAATCGACTCTTCGTGATCCTTTTGGGGACTTTCGGCCCACCGGGTCACGAACGCAGAGCGTTCCCGGTCCACGTAACCGCTGCGGGAGACGGTCAAACACTGTGCAGGCGGGCACGGTCTCGGCATCGGTCGATTCGTCCCGGTTTTCAGCCCGTCGTGTCGTAGGTCGCTCTTAGCATCTGGCCATGAGTTCGAAGAAGAGCGACGGCGGCAACTTCTTCGGCGTCGCAATGCTGTTGTTTGCCGCCTTCTGCGTGATCGCCTGGCCGTACTACCTGGGAACGTGGATCGCCGTCGAGGCGGGTGCGGACAACCCCTCCACGGCGAGGTCGGTGACGGGGTGGGTCTTCGAGTCGTTGTGGCTGATCGGCCTGGTGTCCGTCCCGATCTACCGCTGGTGGTCCGACCAGAGGGAGAAGGAGAAGGCGCGACTGCTGGAAGTCGAGCGGTTCCGGCGGCAGGAAGACTTCGGGTCCGCGGGTGCACGGCTCTACGAACAGGCCGAATCCGCGGTGACGCGGATCGCCGAATCCGAAGCGGCGCGCGGGGGCTGGCTCGGCGACCCCGCCGATTTCGACTTCCGCGCCGACCTCGAGGCCATCGCGCACAACCTGCGTCGCGCGGAGGAGATCCGGAAGGTCATGGCGGGTGCCTCCGGTATCCGCAGGTTCACCACGACCGACAAGAAGATGCTCAACGATGCGCGCCGGACGGTGAGCTCGCTGGAGAAGGCGGTCCGGCGACGCGTCGAGCTGATCGGAGAGTGCGCCCAGCAGGCCGAGGACATCGACCGCGCCCTGCGCGAGGAGCGCGAGAACGCCGAGGACGCCAAGCGGCGTGAAGAGCTACGTGGACGGCTCGGCACGGTCCTGTACGGCGCGCCCACCACGGCGGCGGAGGAGAGTTCCGAGTCCGCCGACGTGGTGAGGGCGCGCGCGGCGGCGTTCCACGAGCTCAAGGCGCTCGTCGACCAGCACTCTTTCGAAGACGATGGCGCCTAGCGGAAGCTCGCCCCTCCAGCGGCATGCGCTCACCAGCCGCGTTCGCGCCACTCCTGTAGGTGCGGTCGCTCGGCGCCGAGCGAGGTGTCCTTGCCGTGCCCGGGGTAGACCACCGTCGAGTCGCCGAAACGGTCGAAGATCTTGGTGGACACGTCGTCGATGAGGGTCTCGAAGTCGCCCGGCTTCCACGTCTTGCCGACACCACCGGGGAACAGGGAGTCGCCGGTGAACAGGTGCACGACCTGTTCGCCGTTCTCGTTCGTGTCGGTCAGTGCGAGGGCGATCGATCCCGGGGTGTGGCCGACGAGGTGGATCGCGTCGAACCGCAGGTCACCGACCTCGATGACGTCGCCGTCGTCGACGAGCCGGTCCGGGGTCACGGGCAGCTCCGGGGCGTCGAACCGCCCGGCGGCTGTCGGGGCGCCGGTGTGCTTCGCGATCGCGTCGAGGGCCTGGACGTGGTCGAAGTGCTGATGGGTGGTGAAGATCAGGGCGGGCCTGCCGCCGATCGCGTCGAGCGTCGCGATGATCGTGTCCGCGTCGTTCGCGGCGTCGATGATCAGCTGGTCGCCGGTCGCCTTCGAGGTGACGATGTAGACGTTGTTGTCCATCGGGCCGACGGACAGCTTGACGATGGTGGCCTTGTCGAGCGTGCGGCGCTGCGGGGTCTTCGAGGCGGAGAGATCGCCGGTGTAGTCGTCGCTGATCTTGGTGGCGGAAGTCATGGGAAAAGGCTATTCCACGCCCGGCCGGCCATGTGACGCTCGTGACCGTCGGGCGTGCCGTGAGCACGGGTATCGTGGACTATCGGTTCGATGGTGTATGACGCGGATGGCGAGACCGATCCTCCCGCCCTCGGACCGCGAATCCCACCCGGGTCGAAGCCGACGAGACGTTGTGTCGGCGCCTGCGGATATGGTGCCCATGCGCCACGCGTGCGCCCCTTGAGCTCGAAAGACTCGTGCCCGAAAAGAATGTTAGGACTGCAGTGGTTGATCGTCTGATCGTCCGAGGTGCCCGCGAACACAATCTCCGCGGTGTCGATGTCGACCTTCCCCGCGACAGCCTCATCGTGTTCACCGGGTTGTCGGGCTCGGGCAAGTCGTCGCTCGCCTTCGACACGATCTTCGCCGAGGGCCAGCGCCGCTACGTCGAGTCGCTGTCGGCCTATGCGCGGCAGTTCCTCGGCCAGATGGACAAGCCCGATGTCGACTTCATCGAGGGGCTCTCGCCTGCGGTCTCGATCGACCAGAAGTCGACCAATCGCAATCCGCGGTCGACGGTCGGCACCATCACCGAGGTCTACGACTACCTACGTCTCCTCTACGCGCGCGCCGGAAAGGCCCACTGCCCGGAGTGCGGTGAGCCGATCGCCAAACAGACCCCGCAGCAGATCGTCGACCAGGTGCTCGCCATGGAGGAGGGCACCCGCTTCCAGGTGCTCGCGCCGGTGGTCCGCACGCGCAAGGGCGAGTTCGTCGACCTCTTCGCCGAACTGCAGACCCAGGGCTTCTCGCGCGCCCGCATCGACGGCGTCGTCCACCAGCTGACCGATCCGCCGAAGCTGAAGAAGCAGGAGAAGCACGACATCGAGGTCGTCGTCGACCGCCTCGTCGTCAAGCCCAGCGCAAAACAGCGCCTCACCGACTCGGTCGAGACCGGCCTGCGCCTGGCCGACGGGATCATCGTGCTCGACTTCGTCGACCTCGACGAGGACGACCCGAACCGCGAACGCCGCTTCTCGGAGAAGATGGCGTGCCCCAACATGCACCCGATCGCCATCGACGACCTCGAACCGCGATCCTTCTCGTTCAACTCGCCCTACGGCGCCTGCCCGGAGTGCGACGGCCTCGGCGTCCGCAAGGAGGTCGACGAGGACCTCGTCGTCCCGGACCCCGAACTGTCGCTGGCCGAGGGGGCGATCGCGCCGTGGTCGACCGGACACAACGCGGACTACTTCCTGCGGCTGATGTCGGGCCTGGCCGACCAGATGGGTTTCGACGTCAACACGCCGTGGAAGAAGCTGCCGGTCAAGGCGCGTCGTGCGCTGCTCAACGGCAGCGACCACCAGGTGCACGTCAAGTTCCGCAACCGCTACGGACGCACCCGCTCGTACTACACCGAGTTCGAGGGCGTGATGGCGTTCCTCGAACGGCGCATGGAGCAGACCGAGTCGGAGCAGATGAAGGAGCGCTACGAGGGGTACATGCGCGACGTTCCGTGCCCGGCTTGTGAGGGCGCCCGCCTGCGGCCCGAGATCCTCGCGGTGACCCTCGACCATCCCGAGTACGGCCCGAAGTCGATCGCCGAGGTGTGTGCGCTCTCGGTCGCCGAATGCGCCGACTTCCTGGACAACCTGCAGCTCGACGAGCGACAGGCCGCCATCGCGGGCCGTGTCCTCAAGGAGGTGCAGGCACGTATCCGGTTCCTGCTCGACGTCGGCCTCGAGTACCTGTCGCTCTCGCGTGCGGCCGGCTCGTTGTCGGGCGGCGAGGCCCAGCGCATCCGTCTCGCCACTCAGATCGGGTCCGGACTGGCCGGCGTCCTGTACGTACTCGACGAGCCGTCGATCGGCCTGCACCAGCGCGACAACCGCCGACTCATCGAAACCCTGACGCGCCTGCGTGACCTCGGCAACACGCTGATCGTCGTCGAACACGACGAGGACACCATCCGCGCCGCCGACTGGATCGTGGACATCGGCCCGCGCGCCGGTGAGCACGGGGGTGAGGTCGTGCACTCGGGCAGTTACAAGGACCTGCTCAAGAACAAGAGGTCCCTGACCGGCGCATACCTGTCGGGCCGTGAGGAGCTGGCGATCCCGGAGATCCGCCGACCCATCGACCGCAAGCGGCAGCTGACCGTCGTCGGCGCACGCGAACACAACCTGCGCGGCATCGACGTGTCGTTCCCGCTCGGTGTCCTGACCGCGGTCACCGGTGTGTCCGGGTCCGGCAAGTCGACGCTGGTCAACGACATCCTCGCGACGGTCTTGGCCAACAAGCTCAACGGCGCGCGGCAGGTGCCCGGCCGGCACACGCGCGTCAAGGGACTCGACAACCTCGACAAGCTCGTGCAGGTCGACCAGTCGCCGATCGGCCGCACCCCGCGGTCCAACCCGGCGACCTACACCGGCGTCTTCGACAAGATCCGCACCCTGTTCGCCGCCACCACAGAGGCGAAGGTCCGCGGCTACCAGCCGGGCCGCTTCTCGTTCAACGTCAAGGGCGGCCGCTGCGAGGCGTGCACCGGCGAGGGCACGATCAAGATCGAGATGAACTTCCTGCCGGACGTTTACGTCCCGTGCGAGGTGTGCCACGGCGCCCGCTACAACCGCGAGACGCTCGAGGTCCACTACAAGGGCAAGACCATCGCGGAGGTCCTCGACATGCCGATCGAGGAGGCCGCCGACTTCTTCGAGCCGGTCACCTCGATTCACCGGTACCTCAAGACACTCGTCGACGTGGGCCTCGGCTACGTCCGCCTCGGTCAGCCGGCGCCGACGCTGTCCGGCGGCGAGGCGCAGCGCGTGAAGCTGGCCGCCGAGCTGCAGAAGCGCTCGTCGGGCCGGACGATCTACATCCTCGACGAGCCGACCACCGGCCTGCACTTCGAGGACATCAAGAAACTGCTCGCGGTGATCAACGGACTGGTCGACAAGGGCAACACGGTCATCACCATCGAGCACAACCTCGACGTCATCAAGACCGCCGACTGGATCATCGACATGGGTCCCGAGGGCGGCAGCGGCGGCGGCATGGTCGTCGCCGAGGGCACGCCAGAGGACATCGCGGTCGCGCCCGGCAGCCACACCGGCAAGTTCCTCGCCGAGATCCTCGACGTCGACCAGACGGTCGCGTCGGCCGGCTGACGCGACGTCAGAGGAATCGCCACTTCTGGTACAGGATCGCGGGTTTCACCCTGCGACTCTGTCCGGAAGTGGCGATTCTGCTGAGACTCGGATGGCGCCGGCGGGCTACTTGCCCATCGACTTGCGGATCTCCTCGAGGCGCTTCTTGGCGGCCTCGTCGCGCTTGCGCACCATCTCGTCGACGCTCTGTCCCTCGGGCGTGGCCTCGGCGAGCTCCTGCGATCCGATGGCCGTCGTGATGCGGTTCTCGATCTTCTCCCGCACGTAGTCGAAGGTCGGGATGCCGTCCTCGGTGTAGTCCGGGTCCGGGAGAGAGCCCGGCAACGGGGCCCCGGTCACCGGGCCCGGCACGATCTCGGCGTCGATGATGTCGTCCGACGGGGTGCCCGCGGGCTGCGTGCCGTGGGTGCCGGATTCTCCTGGGGTGGTCATACCGTCAGGGTAAGCGGTTTCGGCATGTGTCGTCGGCACGCTCGGCCCACCAGGTGACGCCGAGACCTACTTCCTCGGCGCCCGGACCGGCCCGGTGTACTTCTCGCCGGGACCCTCGCCCGGCTCGTCGGGGTAGGCGCTGGCCTCGCGGAACGCCAGCTGCAGGCTCTTCAGTCCGTCGCGGATCGGCGCGGCGTGGATGCCGAGGTCGGCTTTCGAGGCGTCGACCAGGCCGGCGAGCGCGTTGATCAGGACCCGGGCCTCGGGGAGGTCGATCTTGTCCTCGGGGGTGCCCTCGGCCAGGCCGAGCTTCTCCGCCGAGGCGCTCATCAGCATCACGATGGACCGGGTGATCACCTCGATCGCCGGAATATCCTGCAGGTCGCGGACGTTCTCTGCCTCAGTGTGCGCCGCGTCTTCCGCGCCGGTGCCACTGCCCGTCGCACCCTCCTGGGGTTCCGGTGCTGGTGACGAATAGGAGTTCTCGGCCATGGCTGATAGACTCCCATAGCACGACCGCCCTGGTATGCGCCGGGGTCGTAAGTGGAGTTCCGCTCCCACCGTGTGACGCGAGTCCTCGCCAGTCGACATCGCAGTTGCTCGGTCCGGTTCACGCCGACGGTCGCGACCACATCCTCGTCGATGTGTCGCACGACGTCGGCAGTCGCCACGCGAACGCGCGGCGATGCGAATCGGTCGGTATCGGAGCCCCGCGGACCTGTGTCCCGGGGCTCTCTTGCTGAGGGTTTCACACTCGGATCTCCTGCCTACGCCCCGCGCGACGACGCGACGGTTACCACTGCAGGATTGAACTAGGAGGCCCCATCAGCACTGAGACCCGCATCAACGAGCGCATCCGCGTCCCTGAGGTCCGACTCGTCGGACCCAATTCGGAGCAGGTGGGCATCGTGCGTGTTGAAGATGCGCTTCGCTTGGCCTACGAGGCCGACCTCGACCTGGTCGAGGTGGCCCCGGACGCCCGTCCGCCGGTCTGCAAGATCATGGACTACGGCAAGTTTAAGTACGAGGCGGCCCAGAAGCAGCGTGAAGCACGCCGCAATCAGCAGATGACCGTCATCAAGGAGCAGAAGCTCCGGCCCAAGATCGACGACCACGATTACGAGACCAAGAAGGGTCACGTGATCCGGTTCCTCAAGGACGGGTCCAAGGTGAAGGTCACGATCATGTTCCGCGGCCGTGAGCAGTCGCGTCCGGAGCTCGGCTACCGGTTGCTGCAGCGCCTGGGCAACGACGTCGCCGACTACGGCTACGTGGAGACCGCTGCCAAGCAGGACGGTCGCAACATGACGATGGTCCTCGCCCCGCACAAGGGAGCGAAGACCCGCCAGAAGGCGCAGGAGAGCCGCGAACGTTCCGGCGGAGGCCAGAAGAAGGCCGACGCCCCCGCGGACGAGAGCTGAGCCGTTCGGCCGGGCCGGGGGAGCGCATGCCCCGCGCCGGCCGCGATCACGAGACGTGAACCCGGGATTCCAGCCGTGCCTGGTCAGGCTCGGCTGCCCGAGTTCGCCCGACAGAAGGAAGAACATGCCAAAGAGCAAGACCCACAAGGGCACCGCGAAGCGGTTCAAGGTGACCGGCAGCGGCAAGATCGTCCGCCAGAAGGCCAACCGCCGCCACCTGCTGGAGCACAAGCCCTCCAAGCGCACTCGTCGTCTCGACGGCACCACCGTCGTCAGCGACAACGACGCGCCGCGTATCAAGCGCCTGCTGAACCGCTGACGCGAGCGACCCCGGACATCTGACGAGCAAAAGGATCTAGAACATGGCACGCGTGAAAAGGGCCGTCAACGCCCAGAAGAAGCGTCGGACCACCCTCGAGGCCTCGAAGGGCTACCGCGGCCAGCGGTCGCGCCTCTACCGCAAGGCCAAGGAGCAGCAGCTCCACTCGCTGAACTACGCCTACCGGGACCGCCGTGCCCGCAAGGGTGAGTTCCGCAAGCTGTGGATCGCCCGCATCAACGCTGCGGCCCGCGCCAACGACATCACCTACAACCGCTTCATCCAGGGCCTCAAGGCCGCCGGTGTCGAGGTCGACCGCAAGGTGCTCGCCGACATCGCGGTGACCGACCCCGAGGCCTTCACCGGCCTGGTCGAGGTCGCCCGCAAGGCCCTGCCGGCGGACGTCAACGCCCCGGCCGCCTGATTGAGCCAGACCGCACACGACCCGCGAGTCGCGCGGAGGATCACCCGATGACGGAGATCCTGTCCGAGCGATCCTCGCGGGTCGTGTCGTTTGCCAAGCTCCACCGCGCCGCCGAGAGGCGCGAACAGGGCCGGTTCCTCGCCGAGGGATCGAACGCGGTGGAGACCGCCCTGGCCGTCGGCAGGGCCGAGACCGTGCTGGTGGCCGCGGACCACCTCGACCGTCACCGCGCTGTCGTCGACACCGCCGGGTCGATCGGCGTGCCGGTGCTCGTCGTCTCCGAGCGGGCCGCATCGAAGCTCGCCGAGACCACGACCCCGCCGGGGATCTTCGCGGTGTGTCCGCTGCTCGACGTGGCGCTCGAGACGGTGCTCGCCGGAGAACCGCGGTTGCTCGCGATCGCGGTCGAGCCCCGTGAACCCGGCAATGCCGGCGCCCTCATCCGATGTGCCGCCGCGATGGGCGCCGACGCCGTCGTGCTGCTCGGTGACGCGGTGGATCCCCACAACGGCAAGTGCGTTCGTGCGAGCGCGGGAACGGTGTTCACCGTTCCCGTGGTGCGCCACCGGAAGGTGGCCGGGGGTCTCGACGCCATCGCCGCGGCCGGCGTGACGCTGCTCGCGACCGCCGCCGACGGAGAGGTGGATCTCGACCACGCCGACGAGGTGTTGTCCGGCCGGATCGGTTGGCTCTTCGGCAACGAGGCGCACGGGTTGTCCCCAGAGGTCCAGGCGGCTGCGCATCATCGGGTCTCGATCCCCATCCGGGGGCGTGCCGAGAGCCTCAACGTGGCCGCCGCCGCAGCGATCTGCCTGTACGAGAGTGCGCGGATCCACAACGTGGTGGACCGCGGCTGACAGCTGTCCGAGGCGGCCGGTAGGGTCGGCGATCGTGTCAGAAACTGTGTCACCCGAGTCCGTGCCCTCTTCTGAATCCGCGACCGCCGCAGAACCCACGGCCACCCCCGCGAACGGGTCCTCGCAGAGCGGTGCCCCCCAGAGCGTCCCGGCCCCCGGTCCGGCCGTCGTGAACACCCGCGTCGCGACGGCCATCGCGACCGAACTCAACGTGGGCGTCGGCCAGGTCCGGGCGGCGGTCGAGCTGCTCGACGGCGGGTCCACAGTGCCGTTCATCGCGCGCTACCGCAAAGAGGTGACCGGTGGTCTCGACGACGCGCAGCTGCGCACCCTCGAGGAGCGCCTGGCCTACCTGCGTGAGCTCGAGGCCCGGCGACAGGCCGTGCGCGAGTCCATCGCCGCCCAGGGCAAACTCGACCCCGAGCTCGACGCCCGCATCCTGGCCGCCGACACCAAGGCGCGGCTCGAGGACATCTACCTGCCGTACAAGCCCAAGCGTCGCACCAAGGCGCAGATCGCCCGCGAGGCCGGACACGAGCCCGTCGCCGACGCGCTGCTGTCGGATCCGAACACCGACCCGTCGACCTTTACCGCAGAGCAGCTCGACGGAGCCCGGGCGATCGCCGTCGAGCGCATCGCCGAGGACGCCGACCTGGTCGGCGAGCTGCGTGAACTGATGTGGCAGAAGGGTGTCCTGCGGACCACCGTCCGGGAGGGAAAGGAATCCGCAGGCGCCAAGTTCGCCGACTACTTCGACTACTCGGAGCCGTTCACCACGATCCCGTCGCATCGCGTGCTCGCGGTGCTGCGCGGCGAGCGCGAGGAGATCCTGAACGTCACCCTCGACGCCGATCCCGAGGCGGCCGAGCGACCCGTCGGCCCCGGTATCTACGAGCAGCGCATCGCCGCCCGTTTCGGCATCTCCGACCAGGGGCGTCCGGCCGACCGGTGGCTCGCCGACACCGTCCGCTGGGCGTGGCGCACCAAGCTCTTCGTCGGCCTCTCGATCGACATCCGGACGCGCCTGCGCCAGCAGGCCGAGGCCGACGCGGTCGCGGTGTTCGCCACCAACCTCAAGGACCTGCTGCTCGCCGCACCGGCCGGTGCCCGCACGACCATGGGCCTCGACCCCGGCCTCCGCACCGGCGTGAAGGTCGCGGTGGTCAACGGGACCGGCAAGGTCGTCGACACCGCCACCATCTACCCGCACGAACCGCGCCGCGACAAGGCCGGTGCGCTCGCCGTGCTCGGCGCGCTCGTGCAGAAGCACGGCGTCGAGCTCATCGCCATCGGCAACGGCACCGCGTCGCGCGAGACCGACGCCCTGGCCGGAGAGCTCGTGTCCGCGATCAAGGCGGCCGGCAAGACCCCGCCGACGACCGTCGTCGTGTCCGAGGCCGGTGCGTCGGTGTACTCGGCGTCGGCGTACGCGTCGAAGGAGCTGCCCGATCTCGACGTCTCGCTGCGCGGCGCGGTCTCGATCGCGCGCCGCCTGCAGGATCCGCTCGCCGAGCTGGTGAAGATCGACCCGAAGTCGATCGGCGTCGGCCAATACCAGCACGACGTCTCCGAGACCCTGCTCGCCCGGTCGTTGGGTGCGGTCGTCGAGGACGCGGTGAACGCGGTCGGCGTCGACGTGAACACCGCCTCGGTCCCGCTGCTGTCGCGGGTCTCGGGCATCACTCCGAGTCTTGCGGAATCGATTGTGGCGTACCGGGACTCGAACGGCGCGTTCCGCAACCGGCAGCAGATCACCGATGTGCCGCGGCTCGGCCCCAAGGCCTTCGAGCAGTGCGCGGGCTTCCTCCGCATCACCGATGGCGACAACCCGCTGGACGCGTCGGCGGTCCACCCCGAGGCCTACCCGGTGGTCAATCGGATCCTCGAGAAGGTGGGTACCGACGTGCGCTCGCTCATCGGTGACACCGCCACCCTGTCCAGGCTGCGTCCCGACGACTTCGTCGACGAGACCTTCGGCCGCCCGACCGTCGTCGACATCATCTCCGAGCTCGACAAGCCGGGTCGCGACCCCCGCCCCGAGTTCAAGACCGCGACCTTCGCCAGCGGCATCGAGAAGGTCTCCGACCTCGTGCCGGGCATGATCCTCGAGGGTCAGGTCACCAACGTGGCGGCCTTCGGCGCGTTCGTCGACGTGGGCGTGCACCAGGACGGGCTCGTCCACGTGTCCGCGATGGCGCACCGGTTCGTCTCCGACCCGCATGAGGTCGTCAAGTCCGGCGACATCGTGAAGGTCAAGGTCATGGAGGTCGACGTCGAACGCCAGCGCATCGGCCTGTCGTTGCGCCTCGACGACGAGCCGGGCGCGGCCGACAAGGGCGGCGTTCGCCCGCCGCGCGGTGAGGGCAACCGCGGTGGCGGACAGGGTCGTCGGAACGACCAGCGCGGTCGTGGCCAGGGTCGCGGCGGCAACCGCAACGACCGCCGTCCCGCCCCGGCCAACGGCGCGATGGCCGAGGCGCTCAAGCGCGCCGGTTTCGGCAAATAGGGGACTGCCCACAGATCCGAGGAATCGCAGGCTGGGACCAGAGTCTCGGGATACAGCTCGCGAAACTGGACCAACCTGCGATCTTGCATGGCGGCTGGATGGCGACCGCCGGCGGCGGCCCGGGGTGGGTGTCGCCTGCGCTCTCGCAACCCGCCGCCTCGCGCTCTGGGAACTGCCGATGCCCCGGTCACGGCCGTGGAGCACACGCGGTCGGTCACGACGCCGCTCCCTGCAGGTCAGCGCGTGGAAGCGGTCGACTACCCTCGATGGGAGTCATCGCCGTCGTCGACGGTCGTCCCGGGCCGGAGAGCGGCCGCCGGGAGGGTCTGTCGCGTGACGACGACGCAGTCCGATCACCGACCCACGAATGAGGAGCTCGCCGACCGTGGCCACTTCCGCCGACGAAACGGTATTCCCAGGACCCGACGACCTCGAGGCGGCTGCCACCGCGGCGATCGAGGCCTTCGAGGCGGCGGCCGACCTCGAGCAGCTGGCCGCGGCGAAGACGGCCCACCTCGGGGACAAGTCGCCCATCGCGCTGGCGCGCCGTGCGCTGGGAAGCCTGCCGAAGGAACAGCGTTCGGAGGCGGGCAAGCTCGTCAACCGGGTTCGCGGGCGGGTCACCGCCGCCCTCGAGCTGCGCACCACGACCCTCGAGGCCGAGCGTGACGCCGCGGTCCTCGTCGCGGAGTCGGTCGACGTCACCCTGCCCAGCGGTCGCCGCCCGGTCGGTGCCCGTCACCCGATCACCGTGATCGCCGAGCAGGTCGCCGACGTGTTCGTCGGCATGGGCTGGGAGATCGCCGAGGGTCCCGAGGTCGAGACCGAGCACCACAACTTCGACGCCCTCAACTTCCTCCCGGATCACCCGGCGCGGTCGATGCAGGACACGTTCTACATCGCGCCCGAGGGATCGCGGCAGGTGCTGCGCACCCACACCTCGCCGGTGCAGGTGCGGTCGATGCTCTCGCGCGACCTGCCCATCTACGTGGCCTGCCCCGGACGCACGTTCCGCACCGACGAGCTCGATGCGACGCACACCCCGGTCTTCCACCAGATCGAGGGCCTGGCCATCGACAAGGGTCTGACCCTGGCGCACCTGCGCGGCACGCTCGAGACCTTCGCCCGCGCCCTCTTCGGCCCCGAGACCACCACGCGCATGCGGGCGTCCTACTTCCCGTTCACCGAGCCGTCCGCCGAGGTGGACGTCTGGTTCCCGGGCAAGAAGGGCGGACCCGGCTGGGTCGAGTGGGGCGGCTGCGGCATGGTCAACCCGAACGTGCTGCGGGCCAGTGGGATCGATCCGGACGTCTACTCCGGCTTCGCCTTCGGCATGGGCCTCGAACGCACCCTGCAGTTCCGCAACGACATCTCCGACATGCGCGACATGGTCGAGGGCGACATCCGCTTCACCCTCCCCTTCGGCCCGGCTGCCTGATCAGCGGCGAGCATCCTCACCGACTTCTCACGACGCGACGAAAGTAGTTGATAGACAGTGCGTGCACCTCAGTCCTGGTACACCGAGGTCCTGCGTTCCGGCGACCCCGAGTGGTCGGCCACCACCGAGGAGATCGACGCGGGGTTCGTCCGCGTCGGTTTCGAGATCGAGGACATCGAGAAGTTCCCGGAGATCACCGGTCCGCTGGTGGTCGGTCGCGTGGAGACCATCGAGGAGCTCACCGGTTTCAAGAAGCCGATCCGCTTCTGCACCGTCGAGGTCGGTGAGGAGCAGCCGCGCGGCATCGTGTGCGGCGCCCGCAACTTCGCCGAGGGCGATCTGATCGTCGCCGCACTGCCCGGCACCGTGCTGCCCGGTCCGTTCGAGATCGCCTCGCGCAAGACCTACGGCCGTGTCTCCGACGGCATGATCTGCTCGGTCTCCGAGCTCGGCATCGGCAACGACCACAGCGGCATCCTGGTCCTCGCGCCCGGCACCGCCGAACCCGGCGCCGACGCGCGCGAGGTGCTCGGCCTCGACGACGCCGCGATCGACGTGAACGTCACCCCGGACCGCGGGTACGCCTTCTCGATCCGCGGTCTCGGTCGCGAGCTCGCGAGCGCCTTCGGGGTTCGATTCGTCGACCCGGCATCGGTCGTCGACGAGGTGAAGGCCGACGGCACGCCGTGGCCGGTCGCCATCGATCCCGACTCCGGCGCGACCCGCTACACCGCCCGCGTCATCACCGGCGTGAACCCGAAGGCCGTGTCGCCGTGGTGGCTGCAGAAGCGGCTGCTTGTGGCCGGCATCCGGCCGATCTCGGCGATCGTCGACGTCACCAACTACGTGATGATCGAACTCGGCCAGCCGCTGCACGCCTTCGACGCGGACCGGGTCACCGGCACCGTGACCGTCCGGTCGGCGAAGCCGGGGGAGAAGCTGCGCACCCTCGACGACGTCGAGCGAGTGCTCGATCCCGAGGACGTCGTCATCGCCGACGAGACCGGCCCGATCGCGCTCGCGGGCGTGATGGGCGGCGCGGCCACCGAGGTCGGCGACTCCACCACGACCGTGCTGCTCGAGTCGGCCACCTTCGACCAGGTCCGTGTCTTCCGCACCGGCAAGCGGCACAAGCTGACCTCGGAGGCCGCCAAGCGGTTCGAGCGCATCGTCGACCCCGAGGTCACCGCGGTCGCGTCCGACCGCGCGGCCCGGCTGATCGTCGAGATCGCCGGCGGCACCGTCGCCTCGCCGCTGTCCGAGGCCCGCGTCGAGCTCCCGAGGCCGGCGGCCATCAGCATCCCGGCCGACGAACCGGATCGCGTGGCCGGCGTCACCTATCCGGTCGGCACCACCGCCGCCCGACTGAAGGAGGTCGGCTGCGAGGTCACCGGCACCGATGTGCTCGAGGTCGTCCCGCCGAGCTGGCGCCCGGACCTCAAGCAGCGCGCCGACCTCGTCGAGGAGGTGCTGCGCCTCGAGGGGCTCGAGGACATCCCGGCCGTGGTGCCCCGCGCGCCCGGCGGAACCGGCCTCACCCCGAAGCAGCGCCGTCGCCGGAGCATCGGCCGCACCCTTGCGCTCGACGGATACGTCGAGGTGCTTCCGTACCCGTTCATGCCCGCGGGCGTCTTCGACCTCTGGGACCTGCCCGCCGACGACGAGCGTCGCCGCACCGTCAAGGTGCTCAACCCGCTCGAGGCGGATCGTCCCGAGCTGAACACGACGCTGCTGCCCGGCCTGCTCGAGATGGCCGCCCGCAACATCGCCCGGGGCAACCGCGACCTGTCGCTGTACACCATCGGCCAGGTCGTCATCGCCGGCGATCACGTGGAGCCGGTCCCGGCCCTCGACGTCACCCGGCGCCCGACCGACGAGCAGATCGCGGCACTCGACGCGTCGCTGCCGCACCAGCCGCTGCACGTCGGCGTGGTGCTCACCGGCCTGCGCGACCCCGTGGGGCACTGGGGTCCGGGACGCCCCGCCGACCACCTCGACGCCTTCGAGGCCGCCCGGACCATCGGGCGTGCGGCCGGGGTGACCATCGAGCTCACCGCCGACGACCACCGTCCGTGGCACCCGGGCCGCTGCGCCCGCCTGACCGTCGACGGGCGCACCGTCGGCCATGCCGGCGAGCTGCACCCGGCCGTGCTCGAGCGCGCGAATCTGCCCAAACGGGTGTGCGCGGTCGAGATCGACATCGACGCCCTGCCGCTCGACGTGGTGCTGCCCGCACCGTCGGTGTCGGTGTTCCCGGCCGTCCTGCAGGACGTCAACGTGGTCGTCGCCCGCGACGTGCCGGCCGCCGAGGTGGAGAAGGCGCTGCGCGAGGGCGCGGGCGAGCTGCTCGAGGACATCTCGCTGTTCGACGTCTTCACCGGCGAGCAGGTCGGCGAGGGCAACAAATCGCTGACGTTCTCGCTGCGGTTCCGCGCCGCCGATCGCACGCTGACCGAGGAGGAGGCGAACGCCGCCAAGCTGGCCGCCGTCGATGCCGCGGCATCGCGGGTGGGGGCGCGCCTGCGCTGACCCCGGCGTCGGGAACGCCACCCCGCCGATGAATCGATTTGCATCGGTCTGCATAATGATTGCATGACGATCAAAGTGGCGGTGGCCGGCGCGAGCGGCTACGCGGGCGGTGAGATCCTCCGACTGCTGTGCGGACATCCCCGCCTGCGATCGGGAGAGCTGGAGATCGGCGCGCTGACCGCCGGCGGCAACGCCGGCACGGTGCTCGGCGCACATCACCCGCATCTGCTGCCGCTGGCCGACCGGGTCCTGCAGGACACCACGCCGGAGGTCCTGGCCGGTCACGACGTGGTCTTCCTGGGCCTGCCGCACGGCACGTCGGCAGTCATCGCCGACGCCCTGCCGCCGACGACCCTCATCATCGACTGCGGCGCCGACTTCCGGCTCCGCGACGCCGAGGACTGGACGGCCTACTACGGCGGCGACCATGCCGGCACCTGGCCGTACGGCCTGCCCGAGCTGCCCGGCAACCGGGAGGTCCTCAGGGATGCGAGCCGGATCGCCGTTCCGGGCTGCTACCCGACGGTGTCCATCCTGTCGCTGCTCCCGGCGATCGCCGCGGGGATCGCCGAACCGCACGTGACCGTCGTCGCAGTGAGCGGCACCTCCGGTGCGGGCCGGTCGCCGAAGGTCGACCTGCTCGCCTCCGAGGTGATCGGCTCGGCCCGCGCCTACGGGGTCGGTGGCGTGCACCGGCACACCCCGGAGATCGCCCAGGCGCTGTCGGCCGCCGCCGAGCAGCCGGTGACCGTGTCGTTCACCCCGATCCTCGCGCCGATGGCGCGCGGGATCCTCGCCACCTGCACGGCGCGGACCACCGCGAGCGCGGCGGAGGTCCGGACCGTGTACGAAAAGGCCTATGCCGACGAGGAGTTCGTCCACGTCCTGCCCGAGGGTCGGTTGCCCGCCACCGGGTCGGTGATCGGTTCCAACGCCGTGCAGCTCGGCGTGACCGTCGACGAGCGCGCCGGGACCCTCGTGGTCGTCGGCGCCGTGGACAACCTGACCAAGGGGACCGGTGGCGCCGCGGTCCAGTCGATGAACCTGGCGCTGGGCTGGACCGAGAACGAAGGACTGAGCACCGTGGGAGTGGCACCGTGACGAGCAGCGATCAGACCTGGATCGGTTCGAGACCGACGGAACCCGACCGGATCGAGGGCGGGGCGCCCGGCGACAGCCCGCGGCTCGTTCGCGAGCAGGGTGTGACGGCACCCCTCGGTTTCCGCGCCGCCGGAATCGCGGCCGGTATCAAGGCATCTGGCGCCCCGGACCTCGCCCTCGTCTTCAACGAGGGACCCGACTACGCCGCGGCCGGCGTCTTCACCAGCAATCAGGTCAAGGCGGCCCCTGTCCTCTGGTCGCAGCAGGTCCTGACCACCGGCCGGCTGCGCGCGGTGATCCTCAACTCGGGCGGGGCCAACGCGTGCACCGGGCCGGGTGGCTTCCAGGACACCCACGCCACCGCAGAGGCCGTCGCCGAGGCGTTGAGCAACTGGGGCACCGAGACCGGCGCGGTCGAGGTCGCGGTCTGCTCGACCGGCCTCATCGGCGACCGGCTGCCGATGGACAAGGTCCTCGCCGGCGTCACCGAGATCGTCCACGAGATGGGCGGCGGCCTGTCCGGCGGCACCGACGCCGCGCACGCGATCATGACGACCGACACCAGGCCGAAACAGGCTGCGCTGCACCATCCCCAGGGATGGAACGTGGGTGGCATGGGCAAGGGCGCCGGCATGATGGCGCCGTCGCTGGCGACGATGCTCGTCGTGTTGACCACCGATGCGGCCGCGACCTCGGAGCAGCTCGACATCGCACTGCGTCGCGCGACCGCGCGGACCTTCGACCGCCTCGACATCGACGGCTCGATGTCCACCAACGACACGGTGCTGCTGCTGAGTTCGGGGGCAAGTCAGATCCCGGTCAGCCAGGAGGATCTCGACGAGGCAGTGTTCGCGGTCTGTGACGACCTCGCCGCCCAGATGCAGGCCGACGCCGAGGGCGTCACCAAGCGGGTCACCGTCACCGTCGCCGGTGCGCGGACCGAGGACGACGCGCTCACCGTCGCCCGCTTTGTCGCGCGCGACAGCCTGGTCAAGACCGCGCTGTTCGGCTCCGACCCCAACTGGGGTCGTGTGCTCGCCACCGTCGGCGCCTCGCCGGTCCGCATCGACCCGGATGTGATCGCCGTGTCGTTCAACGGATCCCCGGTGTGCGAGAACGGCTGTGGCGTCGAGGGCGCCCGCGACGTCGACCTGTCCGGTCCCGACGTCGACGTGCTGATCGACCTGAAGCTCGGCGACGCCTCGGCGTCGATCCGGACCACGGATCTGTCGCACGCGTATGTCGAAGAGAACTCGGCGTATTCGTCATGAGCAGCGCCGAGAACACGAACAGCGACGCATCGATCGACCCGGCCGCGGGTCTGGCGAAGGCGAAGGTGCTCGCCGAGGCGCTGCCCGCGCTACAGCAGCTCCACGGCGCGACGATCGTCGTCAAGTACGGCGGCAACGCGATGGTCGATGACGAGCTGAAGAAGGCGTTCGCCGCGGACATGGTGTTCCTGCGCGCATGCGGCATGCACCCCGTCGTCGTGCACGGTGGCGGGCCGCAGATATCGGCGATGCTGAAAAAGCTCGGTCTGCAAGGCGAATTCAAGGGTGGCTTCCGGGTGACCACACCCGAGGTCATGGACGTCGCGCGCATGGTCCTGTTCGGGCAGGTCGGCCGTGAACTCGTCGGCCTCATCAACCGACACGGCCCGTACGCGGTCGGCATCACCGGCGAGGACGCGCACCTGTTCACCGCGACCCGGCGCACCGTGATGGTCGACGGCGTCGCCACCGACATCGGTCTGGTCGGCGACATCACCTCGGTGAACACCTCGGCCGTGCTCGATCTCGTCGCCGCCGGGCGCATCCCGGTGGTCTCGACCATCGCGCCCGATCGCGACGGCGTCGTGCACAACATCAACGCCGACACCGCGGCCGGCGCGATCGCCGAGGCCCTCGGTGCGACCCGGCTGGTGATGCTCACCGACGTCGAAGGGCTCTACACCGACTGGCCCGACCGCGGTTCGCTGGTGTCGCAGATCGACACCGACGCGCTCGCCGAGCTGCTCCCGTCGCTGGATTCCGGCATGGTCCCGAAGATGGAGGCCTGTCTGCGGGCGGTCACCGGTGGAGTGGAACGCGCGCACGTCATCGACGGCCGCGTCGCCCACTCCGTGCTCGCCCAACTGTTGACCGACAGCTCCACCGGCACCACCGTCGTGCACTCCGGCGACGTGCCCGGAACCCAGGAGGGAAACTCATGACCGCTCCGCTGCAAGAGCGTTGGGCAAAGTCGCTCATGAAGAACTACGGGACGCCGCCGATCGCGCTGGTCGGCGGATCGGGCCCGTACGTGACCGACGCCGACGGCAAGCGCTACCTCGACCTACTCGGCGGCATCGCGGTCAACGCCCTCGGCCATGCCCATCCGGCGATCGTCGAGGCCGTCACCGCCCAGCTGCAGACGCTGGGCCATGTGTCGAACCTCTACATCTCACCGCCGGTCGTCGAGCTCGCCGAGAAGCTGCTCGACCGGTTCGGCCATCCGGGCCGGGTGTTCTTCTGCAACTCCGGCACCGAGGCCAACGAGGCCGCGTTCAAGCTCGCCCGCCGCACCGGCCGGACCGAGATCGTGGCCGCGGAGAAGGCGTTCCACGGCCGCACCATGGGTGCGCTGGCCATGACCGGCCAGCCGTCGAAGCGGGCGCCGTTCGAACCCATGCCGCCCGGCGTGCGGTTCGTGCCGTACGGCGACGTCGAGGCCCTCGACGCAGCGGTCTCCGACCAGACCGCCGCGGTCATCCTCGAACCGATCCTCGGTGAGTCCGGCGTCATCGTGCCGCCGGCCGACTACCTGGCCGCGGCTCGCCGGATCACCAGCGAGCGCGGCGCACTGCTGATCCTCGACGAGGTGCAGACCGGCGTGGCGCGTACCGGGACCTTCTTCGCCCATCAGCAGGTCGGCGTCGTCCCCGACGTCATGACCCTGGCCAAGGGTCTCGGCGGAGGCCTGCCGATCGGCGCGTGCATCGCCGCCGGTCCCGCTGCCGATCTGTTCGAACCTGGCCAGCACGGCACGACATTCGGCGGAAACCCGGTCGCGGCGGCCGCCGCGCTCGCCGTACTCGGTGTGATCGAGTCCGAGGGACTCGTCGATCACGTTGCGGCAGTTGGCAAATCCATCGCCACCGGCATCGAGGACCTGCATCATCCGCTCGTGTCGCATGTGCGTGGCGCAGGCCTGTTGCTCGGTGTCGTGCTCACCGATGGGATCTCGTCGCGAGTCGAGTCAGCCGCCCGCGACGCCGGATTCCTGATCAACGCCCCCGCGCCCGACGTGCTGCGGCTCGCGCCGCCCCTGATCCTCACCGAGGAGCAGGGCGCGAGCTTCGTCGAGGCGTTGCCGGGCATCCTCGATGCAGCCAAGAACGCTGCCGCCCGAGACAACCAGGGAGACAAGCAATGACCCGTCACTTCCTCCGGGACGACGACCTGACCCCGGCCGAACAGGCCGAGGTGCTGGCGCTCGCCGCCGAGGTGAAGGCCGAGCCGTTCAAGTACCGGCCCCTCGAGGGGCCGCGCGGGGTCGGCGTGATCTTCGACAAGAACTCCACGCGCACGCGGTTCTCGTTCGAGGTCGGTATCGCCCAGCTCGGTGGCCACGCCGTCGTCGTCGACGGCCGCACCACACAGCTGGGCCGTGACGAGACCCTCGAGGACACCGGGCGGGTGCTGTCGCGCTTCGTCGACGCCGTCGTGTGGCGCACGTTCGGGCAGGAGCGTCTCGAGGCGTTGTCGTCCGCGGCCGACATTCCGGTCGTGAACGCGCTGTCCGACGAGTTCCATCCGTGCCAGGTGCTCGCCGACCTACAGACGATCATCGAGCACAAGGGCTCGGCCGCCGGCCTGAAGATGACCTACCTCGGCGACGGCGCGAACAACATGGCGCACTCGCTGGCACTCGGCGGCGTCACCGCCGGGATGCACGTCACCATCAGCGCCCCCGAGGGTTTCCGGCCCGACCCGGCGGTCATCGCCGACACCGAGCGCCGCGCAGCCGAGACCGGCGGCTCGGTGACGCTCGTCGCCGACCCGGTGGCCGCAGCCACCGGCGCGGACGTGCTGGTCACCGACACCTGGGTGTCGATGGGGCAGGAGGACGACGGCAAGGACCGCAAGGCGCCGTTCCTGCCGTACCAGATCAACGACGAGCTGCTCGGGCACGCCGACGACGAGGCGATCGTGCTGCACTGCCTCCCGGCCCACCGCGGCGACGAGATCACCGACTCGGTGATCGACGGGCCGAGGTCGGTGGTGTTCGACGAGGCGGAGAACCGGCTGCACGCGCAGAAGGCACTGCTCATCTGGCTACTCGCGCACCAGTGACCACCGCCGCGACCTAGCAACCGGCCCACCACGACCACCACCGATACAGGACGACAGATGACCGCCGGAGCCGAATCCTCGGAGAACCGCCTCGCCGCCACCCGTGCGGGCCGGCATGCGCGGATCGTCGAGATCCTGGCGACCCATCAGGTCCGGAGCCAGACCGAGCTGCAGCGCCTGCTCGCCCGGGAGGGGATCGAGGCCACCCAGGCCACGCTGTCCCGCGACCTCGACGAGCTCGGTGCGGTCAAGCTCCGCGCCGCCGACGGCGGCGCCGGTGTCTACGTGGTCCCTGAGGACGGCACCCCGGTGCGCGGGGTATCCGGCGGCACCGACCGCCTGTCCCGCCTAGTGTCGGAGCTCTTGGTGTCGACCGACAGCAGCGGGAACCTCGCGGTGCTGCGCACGCCGCCCGGCGCCGCGCACTACCTCGCGGCCGCGCTCGACCGGGCGCGACTGCCCGATGTGGTGGGCACGATCGCCGGCGACGACACGATCCTCGTCGTCGCCCGTGAGCCGCTCACCGGCGCCGAGCTCGCACGACGGATCGAGCGTCTCGTGTAGCCGCCCGGCCCGCCGCGGACACCCACCACCGCACAGCACAAGAACCGACACCGACCAACATCGAGAACCGGGACCCGGACGGTGTTGTCGGAACCCCGGGGCCGATGATGGACTCGGGTCATCGCTTAGAACAGGAGCTTCACCTCATGGCAGAACGTGTCGTACTCGCATACTCGGGCGGCCTGGACACCTCGGTCGCGATCAGCTGGATCCAGAAGGAGACCGGCAAGGAGGTCGTCGCCGTGGCCCTCGATCTCGGGCAGGGCGGCGAGGACATGGAGGTCGTCCGCCAGCGCGCCCTCGACTGCGGTGCGGTCGAGGCGGTCGTGGTCGACGCCCGTGACGAGTTCGCCGACGAGTACTGCCTGCCGGCCATCACCTCCAACGCCCTCTACATGGACCGCTACCCACTGGTGTCGGCGCTCTCGCGCCCGTTGATCGCCAAGCACCTGGTGAAGGCGGCCCGCGACCACGGCGGCACCGTCGTCGCCCACGGCTGCACCGGCAAGGGCAACGACCAGGTCCGCTTCGAGGTGGGCTTCGCGAGCCTCGCCCCCGACCTGCAGGTCATCGCGCCGGTCCGCGACTACGCATGGACCCGCGAGAAGGCCATCGCGTTCGCCGAGCAGAACGACATCCCGATCACGGTCACCAAGAAGTCGCCGTTCTCCATCGACCAGAACGTGTGGGGCCGCGCCGTCGAGACCGGCTTCCTCGAGGACCTCTGGAACGCGCCCACCAAGGACGTGTACAGCTACACCGAGGACCCCACCGTCAACTGGAACACCCCCGACGAGGTCATCATCGGCTTCGAGAAGGGCCGCCCGGTCAGCATCGACGGTCGTCCGGTCACCGTGCTGCAGGCCATCGAGGAGCTCAACCGCCGCGCCGGTGCGCAGGGCGTCGGTCGTCTCGACGTCGTCGAGGACCGTCTCGTCGGCATCAAGAGCCGTGAGGTCTACGAGGCCCCCGGCGCGATGGTGCTCATCCGCGCCCACGAGGAGCTCGAGCACGTCACCCTCGAGCGCGAGCTGGGCCGCTTCAAGCGCCGCACCGACCGCAAGTGGGCCGAGCTGGTCTACGACGGCCTGTGGTTCTCGCCGCTGAAGCGGTCGCTGGACGCCTTCGTCGACTCGACCCAGGAGCACGTCACCGGCGAGATCCGCCTGGTGCTGCACGGCGGCAACATCGTACCGACCGGCCGCCGCAGCTCGGAGTCGCTGTACGACTTCAACCTGGCGACCTACGACGAGGGTGACACCTTCGATCAGTCGGCGGCCCGCGGCTTCGTCGAGCTGCACGGCCTGTCCTCCAAGATCGCGGCGAAGCGGGACCTGAATCTGTGAGTGGCGAGCAGACCGGCGGGACGACCAACGAGGGCTCGCTCTGGGGCGGCCGGTTCGCCGGCGGCCCCGCCGCCGCGATGGCGGCCCTGAGCAAGTCGACCCACTTCGACTGGGCCCTCGCCCCGTTCGACATCCAGGCGTCCAAGGCCCATGCCCGCGTCCTCAACCGGGCGGGCCTGTTGACCGACGGTGATCTGGCGGCGATGCTGGACGGTCTCGACCGGCTCGCCGCGGACGTCGCCGACGGCACGTTCGCACCCGCGGAGTCCGACGAGGACGTGCACGGCGCCCTCGAACGAGGCCTCATCGAGCGCGTGGGTCCGGAGCTCGGCGGCCGGCTGCGTGCCGGTCGGTCGCGCAACGACCAGGTGGCCACCCTGTTCCGGATGTGGCTGCGCGCCGCGATGCAGCGGGTCGCACTCGGTGTGCTCGACGTCGTGGATGCGCTGACCACCCAGGCGGCGGCGCATCCCGACGCGATCATGCCGGGCAAGACGCACCTGCAGGCGGCGCAGCCGGTCCTGCTCGGGCACCACCTGCTCGCGCACGCGCAGCCGCTCCTTCGCGACGTCGACCGCCTCGCCGACGCGGATCGCCGAACCGCGGTGTCGCCCTACGGTTCCGGCGCCCTCGCCGGCTCGTCGCTGGGACTCGACCCGGCGGCCATCGCGGCCGACCTGGGCTTCGACGCGCCGGCGGAGAACTCCATCGACGCGACCTCCGCGCGCGACTTCGCGGCCGAGGCGGCCTTCGTCTTCGCGATGATCGCGGTCGACCTGTCCCGGTTGTCCGAAGAGGTGATCATCTGGAGCACACCGGAATTCGGGTACGTGACGCTGGCCGATGCGTGGTCGACGGGCAGCTCGATCATGCCGCAGAAGAAGAACCCGGACGTCGCCGAGCTCATGCGTGGCAAGGCCGGGCGGCTCATCGGCGACCTCACCGGTCTGCTCGCGACGCTCAAGGCGCAGCCGCTGGCCTACAACCGCGACCTCCAGGAGGACAAGGAGCCGGTGTTCGACGCGGTGGCGCAGCTCGAACTGTTGCTGCCCGCGGTGACCGGGCTCGTGGCGACGCTCGAGTTCCACACCGACCGGATGGAGGAGCTGGCCCCGGCGGGCTTCACCCTGGCCACCGACATCGCCGAGTGGATGGTCCGTCAGGGCGTGCCGTTCCGCGTCGCGCATGAGGTCGCGGGCGCCTGTGTCCGTGCGGCCGAGTCGCGCGGTGTCGGCCTCGACGAGCTCGACGACGAGACCCTCTCGTCGATCAACCCGGCCCTGACGCCGGCCGTCCGCGAGGTGTTGACGGTCCGTGGATCGGTGGAGTCGCGCAACGCCCATGGCGGTACCGCACCGGCTCAGGTCCGGCGCCAGATCGAGGTGGTCTCCGCTCGGTCGGCCGATCTCCGGACACGATGGAGCGCGGGCTTCGGGGGACGGGGCTGAAGCACCCACCGAGTGGGTAAAGTGACCTGTGTCACCGATGCGTCGGTGGCTGTGGGTCGCTGATGACGACGGGAGGAATCGACGCGATGGTGTCCTTGAACGGACTTCCGGATCTCGGGGGAGTCGTCGACCGTGTGGTGGCGACCGCGCAGAACGGGCTCGAGGTGCTGCGTTACGGCGGACTCGAGACGGGGACACAGCCCGCTCCCTTCGCCGTGGTGGAGACCCGGAAGATGTTCCGGCTCCGCCGCTACTTCCCGGACGAACCGTCGATCGGGCCGAACATCGTGCTCGTGCCGCCGATGATGGTGTCCGCCAACGTCTACGACGTGACGGAGCAGAACGGCGCGGTGTCGGTCCTGCACCGCAACGGAATCACGCCGTGGGTCGTCGACTTCGGGTCGCCCGACGCGGAGGAGGGCGGTCTCGAGCGCACCCTCGCCGACCACGTCGTCGCCGTCAGCGAGGCGATCGATCTGATCGTCGAGGCGACCGGCCGGGACATCCACCTCGGCGGGTACTCGCAGGGCGGCATGTTCGCCTACCAGACCGCCGCCTACCGGCGGTCCAAGGGCATCGCGAGCGTCATCACCTTCGGCAGCCCCGTCGACGTGCTCGCGGCGCTGCCGCTCGGCCTGCCGGCCGGGCTCGTCGCCCCGGCCGCGGAGTTCCTCGCCGACCGGTCCTTCACCCGGAACCTTTGGGTGAGGGATTGGATGGCGCGCACCGGATTCCAGCTCCTGGATCCGGTCAAGACCATCCGCAGCCGCATCGACTTCCTGCGTCGTCTCCACGACCGGGAGGCCCTGCTCACCCGTGAGGACCAGCGTCGCTTCCTGGAGGCGGACGGCTGGGTGGCCTGGTCAGGCCCGGCGATCGCAGAGCTGCTGCGCCAGTTCGTCGCCCACAACCGGATGGTCTCCGGCGGCTTCGTGATCAACGGCGACCTGGTGTCGCTCGCCGAGATCACCTGTCCCGTCCTGGCTTTCGTCGGTGAGGCCGACGACATCGGCCAGCCGACCGCGGTGCGCGGGATCGTGAAGGCGGCGCCCGACGCCGAGGTGTACGAATCGACCCTTCCCGTCGGGCATTTCGGACTCGTGGTCGGGTCCAACGCGGGCCGGCACACCTGGCCGACGGTGGCCGACTGGGTGAACTGGTTGTCCGCCAACGGGCCTCGTCCCGAACTCATCCGCGAGATGGAGCTCGTCGACAGCAGCAACGGCGGCGGCGTCAGTCTGTCCTCGCGCATCACCCACGGCGTGGGTTCGGTCGCCGACGCCGGATCCGCGGCGTCCCGCGAGATCCTGGGGATCCTCAACTCGCTCCAACGGACGTCGGTCGCCGTCGCCTCCGAATCGGTGCGCACCGTGCCCCGTCTGCTGCGCCTCGGCCAGATCCAGAGCGGCACCCGGATCTCGCTGTCGAAGCTGATGGCCGAGAACACCCGAAAGCACGGCGACAGCGAGCTGTTCCTCTTCGAGAATCGCGTGCTGACCCACCGTCAGGTCGACACCCGGATCAACAACGTCGTCGCGGGTCTCGTGGAATGCGGCATCCGTCCGGGGCAGCACATCGGCGTCCTGATGGACACCCGGCCGAGCGCACTGGTCGTGATCGCTGCGTTGTCCCGGCTCGGTGCGGTGGCGGTGCTGCTCGCGGCCGACGCGGACGTGCGCGAGATGATGCTGTTGGCCGACAGCTCGGTCATCGTCACCGATCCGAACAACCTCGACCTGGCCACCTCGGCGTCGGACCGGGTCCTGGTGCTCGGCGGCGGCAGCGGCGACGCGCGCTCGATCGACGGCGCCGACGGCGACTCGATCGTCGACATGGAGCAGATCGACCCCGACCGGGTCGAGCTGCCCATCTGGTACCGGCCCGACCCCGGTCTCGCCGGGGATCTGGCGTTCATCCTGTTCAGCAGGTCCAAGGGCAAGCTGGTTCCCTGGCCGGTCACCAACCACCGGTTCGCGATGTCGGCGTTCGGCGCGGCATCGGCGGCCGCCCTGACCGACCATGACACCGTCTACTGCCTGCCGCCGTTGCACCACGCGTCGGGCCTGCTCACCACCCTCGGCGCGACCGTGGTCGGCCGGTCCCGGATCGCGCTCTCGAACGGTATCGACCCGGAGACCTTCGCCACCGAGGTCCGCCGGTATGGCGTGACGGTGGTCTCATACACGTGGTCGATGCTCGCGAAGATCGTGCGCGACCCGAACTTCCGGATCAACCAGCACAACCCGATCCGGCTGTTCATGGGCTCCGGCATGTCGGCCGGACTGTGGGAGGACGTGTGCGAGAGCTTCCCGCGTGCCCGCATCCTCGAGTTCTTCGCAACCGCGGACGGCTCGGCGATCCTGGCGAACGTCACCGGTGAGAAGCTCTCCTCGGTCGGACGTCCGCTGCCGGAGACCAATCCGGTGGAGGTCGCCGCCTACGACATCGAGCGCGATCAGCTGCTCATCGACGAGTACGGCTTCGTCCGCCACGCCGACGTGGGCGAACCCGGCCTGCTGCTGGCGAAGGCGAAGCACAAGTTCGACGTCAACGGCACGGTTCTGCGCGACGTGTTCACCTCGCGGGACCGGTGGGAGGTCTCCGGTCACCTGTTCGCCCGTGATGCCGACGGCGACCTGTTCTTCCTCGGCTCCACCGACCGCGTGATCCGCGCGGAGACCGGGCCGATCTTCATCCCGCCGATCAACCACGCCCTGTCCCGGGTGCCGGCCATCGACCAGGTCGTCACCTACGGAATCGGTGAACCGGGTCACCAGATCGCTGTCGCCGCGGTGACGTTGCGGCACGGGGTCAAACCCGATTCGCTGACCGCAACCCAGCTGCGCATCGCGCTGGGGGAGTTCCCGTCGGAGTTGCGCCCGCATCTGATCCGCGTCGTCGACGAGATCCCGCATTCGGCGTCGTTCCGTCCGTTGAGCACGGTGTTCCTCGCCGACGGTATGCCCAAGCCGGGTCCGCGGATCTGGTACCGCGACGAGGAGGGACGCTACCGCCGGTTCACGAGGACGGCGCGGCCAAACTGGACTGGGCCGCTGAGCCGGTCGGCGATGCCATAGGCTGAACGACGTGACATCACGAGCTGAGGCCATCGACCCGATCGTCCGCGAGCGGCTGGCCTGTCCGCAGGACCACGGCCCGCTGATCAACGCCGGCGACGAGCTCTACAACCCGCGTCTGCGCGTCGCCTACCGCATCGACTCCGACGGGATCCCGGTGATGCTGATCGACGAGGCGCGCAAGGTCGACGACTCCGAGCACGAGCGCCTGACCGGCGGGCAGAACACGAACGCCTGACCCCGGGACGACAGCCGCCGGCGCAGCGCGGGGGTCTTCCCGCTCACCTCGTACACGGTCCGATCTCGGCGGATGACAAGATCGATGTGTGAGTGCTGAGACTGATCGAACCGCCGAGACGACCGAGCCCCATACCGACGCCGCGCCCGCGAAGGCCGGTCCGGTCGATATCCTCGACGAACTGTCGTGGCGTGGTCTGATCGCGCAGTCCACCGATCTCGACGCGCTACGTGCCGAGATGGCCAAGGGCCCCATCACGCTGTATGCGGGATTCGACCCGACCGCGTCGAGCCTGCACGCAGGCCATCTCGTTCCGCTCCTGACCCTCAAGCGGTTCCAGCTCGCCGGCCACCGCCCGATCGTGCTGGCCGGCGGCGCCACCGGCCTCATCGGCGATCCCCGTGAGGTGGGGGAGCGCACGATGAACGCCCCGGACACGGTCGCCGAGTGGGCGAGCCGCATCGATGCACAGCTACGCCGCTTCGTCGACATCGACGACTCGCCCACGGGTGCGGTCGTCGTCAACAACCTCGACTGGACCGGGCAGATGACCGCCATCGAGTTCTTGCGGGATCTCGGCAAGCACTTCTCGGTCAACGTCATGCTCGCCCGCGACACGGTGAAGCGCCGGCTCGAGGGCGACGGCATCAGCTACGCCGAGTTCAGCTACCTGCTGCTGCAGTCCAACGACTTCGTCGAGCTCAACCGCCGGTACGGCTGTGTGCTGCAGATCGGTGGTTCGGATCAGTGGGGCAACATCATCGGCGGCGTCGACCTGGGCCGGCGTCTCGACGGTGTCTCGCTGCATGCGCTCACCGTCCCGCTGGTCACCTCGTCCGACGGCAAGAAGTTCGGCAAGTCCACCGGTGGCGGGAGCCTCTGGCTCGACCCCGAGCTCACCAGCCCGTACGCCTGGTACCAGTACTTCGTGAACACGGCTGACGCCGACGTCATCCGGTACCTGCGATGGTTCACGTTCCTCGACCGTGAGGAGATCGCCGAGCTCGAGCAGGCGACGGCGGAGAAGCCCCACCTGCGTCTGGCCCAAAAGCGTCTCGCCGCCGAGATGACGACCCTCATCCACGGAGAGGCGAACACCCGGGCCGTCGAGCTCGCCAGCCAGGCGCTGTTCGGCCGTGCCGACATCACCGAGCTCGACGAGCGGACCCTCGCCGCCGCGGTGGGGGAGACCGTGGTCGCCGAGTACCCGTCGGCCGATGCCCGGCCGACGATCATCCAGCTCCTCGTCGACACCAAACTCGCCGACAGCAACAAGGCCGCGCGACGCACCGTGTCGGAAGGGGGCGCCTACGTGAACAACACCAAGATCACCGATCCGGAGTGGCAGCCGGCCGATGCGGATCTGCTCCATGGACGGTGGCTGGTCGTGCGTCGCGGCAAGAAGAACTTTGCCGGCGCGAAGCTGGGCCACTGACCAGGGGATTTGACGTGCTGTTCGCGCCTGTGTAACTTAATCGACGCACCGCAGAGAGCAACGCCCCGGGGCCGCGAGGACCGGGGTGAAAAAAGTGTCCGGAGTTCTGAGCCGGGCCGCCTGTGCGGGGCCACTCCCGAGAACAAGAGAGCGAGCCATCTCGCGCTCTGGGAGAGCTCTTCGGAGCCGGCCTCCTCGCGGAGGACGTCCGTTGGGTGTGTGTTCTTTGAGAACTCGATAGTGTGATGATGAATTGTCTGATGCCATTTTTGGCGTCGAGCATTCTTGTGAATGTTTGGATGTTTTTTTGGTTTGTGGCGCTCGGCCCTGTCTGG
>NZ_JBDUUF010000019.1:0-30273 GCF_039939235.1 Gordonia aurantiaca
CACGGGGATCCCCGCGTCGGCGAGCTCAGATACGAGCGGGTACGTCATTTTGGGGAGCCACCAAGCCGCAGGTTCGCCTGCGACAGATACGCCGCCGCACGGCGGAGGACCTCGTTCTCCTGCTCGAGCAACCGGATCCGCTTCTTCAACTCCCGCGCCTCGGCGGCGTCCGCGGCGGTCTGGCCGGGACGGTTACCGTCTTCGACGTCGGCTTGACGGAGCCAGTTCTGCAACGTCGCTTCGCTGATACCGAAGTCGGCGGCGATCTGTTTGATGGTGACGCCGCTCTCGCGGCTGCGAGCAACCGCAACGACGTCCTCGCGGAACTCTCTGGGATAGGGGCCGGGCATGCCGACCGCGAAACCACCGCCGCCCCACTGGTCTCCGGCTGACAGAAGAAGACACGACCAATCAGCCCCGACACCTCGGTTGCGGCTCGGCAGGCACACCGAACGCCCCGAGCCGCAACCGATCACCACCACCAGGAAGAGGCCCGCGATCATGACCGCCACACTCGACGCCCACGGCACCTACATGCCCGCCACCGTGCCCGAGGACTACGCCGTCACCCGCGCCCGGCATCCTCTGGACCGCCGCCAACCTCGCCGCCAGCACCCGACTCCGCTACGGCCACTGCATGCTCCTCGACGTCGACCTGTTGGCCTGGACTCTCGACACCCTCATCGAGGACCACCCACGCCGCAGCCGCACGCTGGTCAAGGCCGGCCCCGCCGTCGGCGCAGCCACCATCCCGGAAGAACGGGTGGTCGTCGACGACGACCACGGTCACCAGCTGACACGAATTTGAGAAATCGACACGGCGCTGACAAGCAACGGACATGAATCGACAAACTGACACCGAAACCGAGAACCTACAAAAGGGATAAAACACGCAAAACGGTCGCCTGCCGGTTTGTCAGTCATGGTGTGTGCGGGGTCGGTGCTGCTATTAGGTTCGGTAGATGTGGGCGCGGTGGTCGATGTCGACGACCAGGACGGTGCAGCGTTCGTCGTCGACGCGGAGCAGGATGCGGTAGTCGCCGCGGCGGGCGCTGCGCAGTGGGCCGGAGATGAACTCGATGACCGCGTGCACGACCCGTCCGCGCGAAAGCAATCACCCGGATGCAATGCAGCGTGCCACACCGCCAGAAATAGGAGCTCACATGAAACAAAAGTGGGCCAAACGTCTTGACTGTTTGACCAAGTTAGCCTTAGTGTACCGGGACGGTCGTGACGAGATAGTCACCTGAGTGGGGTGGAGAAATCATGCGTGTTGTATTCGTCGGTGGCGCAGGCGCAATGGGCAGCAGGGCAGTGCGTACCGCTGCCGGGTTCGACGAGTTCACCGAATTGGTCATTGCCGACTTCAATCTGGAAGCGGCCCAGTCGCTTGCAGCAGAACTCGGACCTCGGGTTTCAGCGGTCAAGTTTGACGCGAACACCGACGACGCCCGCGCTCTGTTCGACGGCGCATGGGGTGTACTGAGCACCCTCGGCCCGTTCACCCGGTTCGGTACCAAGATCATGGGTGCGGCGATCGCCTCCGGCTGTCACTATGTGGACATCAATGACGACTGGGAGCCGACCCTTGAGGCGCTGGAATTGACCCAACTCGCCAAGGATGCGCGAGTCACGGCACTGATCGGCATGGGCCAGAGCCCCGGTGTCACCAACGTGCTCGCGGCGAAGGTTGCCGACGAACTCGACGAGGTACATGAACTCATCACTGCGTGGAACCTGAGCGGAACGCGATCGGACGCCCCAGGCAAGCGGCCCGACGCAGCCATGGTGCACTTCGTGCACCAGACCACTGGGACGATCCGAGTCATCGAAGACGGTCGATGGGCCGACGTCCGGCCTATGCAGGAGCTGTCACTGTTCTATCCGGGTATTGGAAACCTTGCTGTCCGTACCATCGGCCATCCCGAAGCCATCACCCTCCCGCGCACCTTCACGGGTCTGCGGCGATGCGTCAACGTAATGGCCGGGCCCGCTTGGTACTTCGACCAGATGGCCGCACGCATGGCGGAAGTCGATGCCGGTCGGCTCTCTCCACTGGATGCCGCCATTCTGATGGAGGAGGAGCCGCCGGTGCGACCTGCGGATGCTCCTTCTACACCTCACACACCCACGTTGTGGGCATGGGCATCAGGGAAGAAGAACGGCGTCGATACCATCGCGGTGGGCGGTATGAACCGTTGGCCGACCGGCAAGATGCCAGGATCGACCGGCACCCCGGCTGCGGTCGCGTTGCGCCTGCTGGCCTGGGGCGAGATCAAGGTGCGCGGGGTCGTCACACCCGAAGAAGCGATCCCAGCAGACCTCTTCTTCGCCGAACTGGACCCGCTGTACACCGAGCCTCACGGAACCGAGAAGCCGCTGATCGAGATCACGACAGTCGCAGTCGAATCGACCAATACGTAGTTTGCAAGCGGTGGCGAATCACAGGAGAAGGAAGCCGAATGAGTAACTCCACAACGGTCTTCGTGACCGGCGCCGGATCCGGAATCGGACGCGCCACTGCAACGCTGCTCGCCGACCGTGGCTATGCGGTAGCAGGGTTCGACCGCAACGGCGCTGCCGTCACCGATCTCGCGGACGAAATCAACTCACGTGGGGGCAGGGCGCTTGCCTGGGAAGGCGACGTCACCGACACCGCTGCTGTGGCTACCGCCGTCGACGAGACGGTCTCCCATTGGGGTCACCTCACGGGCGCAGTTGCCTGCGCGGGAATCGAAGTCGTTGGCGGCGTTCTGGATCTCGATTTCGAGGATTGGCAGCGAAGCCTGTCGGTCAATGCGTCTGGAGTATTCAACCTGGCCAAGGGTGCCCTTCCACACCTCATCACCTCCCGAGGATCCTTCGTCGCGATCGCATCGGATGCCGGCACCGAAGGCGCCCAGGGCTACGCGGCATACTGCGCCGCGAAGCATGCAGTGGTGGGTTTGGTCAAGAGCATGGCGCTCGACCACGGCGTGCAGGGCGTGCGCTCCAATGTGGTATGCCCATCATTCGTCGAAACCCCGATGGCGACACGAATTTTCGACAATACCGCGCCGGGGGAAGCTGAGTTCTATCGCGACATCATTCCCATGGGCCGATTCGCACTGCCCGACGAGGTCGCGAAAGCAGTGGCACACCTGCTCGGCCCCGACTCGTCGTTTACGAACGGCATGCTGTACGCCATCGATGGCGGAGGAACTGCAGGCTTCTACCGACCTGCCTAGGTGTATGAGGTCATGACGTTGGTGACACCGGTCCGGAGTTTGCTCGCGGGCGGCCGGTTACCGACGGCAGTATGCGGGCGATGATAGTTGTAGTGCACATTCCACACTAGTAGCGCCTGGGCGCGTTGCCGTTCACTGGTCCAGACGCGGGCGTAGAGGAACTCCTCGGCCAGGATCCGGTTGTAGCGCTCCACCTTCCCGTTGTGACGAGGCGTGTACGGGGTGATCCGCTGATGCCGGCCACCGTGCAGTACCTTCGCGAAGTCCTTCGCCCGGTAGCAGGACCCGTTGTCGGTGACGACCCGGTGGATGTGCACGATGCCGTGGGCGGCGAAGAACACCCGCGCCCGGTGCATGAACCCGATTGCCGTCACGGCTTTCTCGTCGGACAGCGCCTCGGTATAGGCAAGACGGGAGAATCCGTCGACCGCCGAATGCAGGTAGACGTAGCCGGCGCGGGCACCGGCGACCTTGGCGCGCTCGACCTTCTTGGCCTGCTCGCTGCCCCGACCGTGGACACGCCAGCCACCGCCGTCTTCGGATCCGGCCGACTTTCTTGATGTCGACGTGCACCATATGGCCGGGCCAGCGGGCGATGATCCGGCGCGGCTGGCGATTGTTCTCGCCGTTCGGGTCGAGGAACTTGCGCCGGTTCAGCCCGAGCCGGGCGAGGTGTCGGCTGACGGTGCGCACCGAGATGGTGATGCCGTCGGCGCCCAGTTCGTGGGCGATGCGGGCTGCGGACCACTTGCGGGTCCGTCGCAGGGTCTCGATCCGCGCCACGGTCTCGGCCGGGGTCGCGGTGGGCTGATGGTGCGGGATGCTGGGGCGGTCGAGCAGACCGAGTTCACCGTGTTCGCGGTAGCGGGCCATCCATTTGCTGGCGCAGGACCGGGAGATCCCCATCTCGGCGGCGACATGGGACAGCGGACGGGTCTGGCACCGCTCCACGAGACGGCGGCGACCTTCGACGGACAGCGGGGCGTTACGGTGGAGCATGGACGGGTTCTTTCGGTTGAGCTGGGTGAGTTGGTGGTACTTCCCATCCTGCCGTCGGAAGGCCCGTCCGCCTTCGTCAGCCCCTGGTGGTGTCTACAACGTCATGACCCGCAACACCTAGGGCGGCAGAGTGGCGCTGCGCTGTACCGGCGATGCGGACACGACACGAAACAACCTGCTTGCAAAATAACCGATACGGAAGGGCACGTCATGAATTCTCCTGAACCGATCGTGGTAGTCGACGGCGCGCGGACCCCGATCGGCAGCTTCGGTGGTGCGTTCAAGGACGTGCCTGCCCACGAACTGGGTGCCACCGCCGCGACGGCCGCACTGGACCGTGCCGGGGTGCCGGGTGAGGACATTGACGAAGTGGTGATGGGCTGCATCGGTCAGGTCGGACCGGACGCCTACAACGCCCGCCGCGTGGCCCTGGCCGCGGGACTTCTGGAGAAGACACCGGCGTACACCGTCAACCGCCTGTGCGGTTCCGGGCTGCAGGCGGTGTGGTCGGCGGCGCAGCAGATGCGCTGGGGTGGGGTCGACTTCGCCCTCGCTGGCGGCGACGAGAGTATGTCGCGGATGCCGTTCTACGACTTCTCCGCCCGGTCCGGTTACAAGCTCGGCGACCGCACGCTCGTGGACGGCACGGTCGCGATCCTGACCGACCCGTTCGGTGGGGTGCACATGGGCCGCACCGCCGAGGCCGTCGCCCGCAAGTACGACGTCAGCCGGCAGCAGCAGGACGAGTTCGCGGTTGAGTCCCAGCGCCGGGCCGCCTCGGAAGCGGCCAAGGCCGCGTTCGCGGAGGAAATCACCCCGGTCAAGATCGGAGGGCGACGCCCGAAGACGGTCGAGGTCGACGAGCACCCCAAGCCCGACACGACTCTCGAGACGCTGGCGAAGTTGCGGCCGGCGTTCGAGGAGGGCGGCTCGGTGACCGCGGGCAATGCGTCCGGCATCAATGACGGTGCCGCGGCGCTGGTGCTGGCCACGGCGTCCGCCGCGCAGGAGAAGGGTCTGACCGGGCTGGTCACGCTCGAGGCCGTCGCGACGGCCGCGATGGACCCGGGTCTGATGGGGTACGCCCCCGTTTTGGCGCTGGCGAATCTGTTCGAGCAGACCGGCACCACCCCCGGCGACATCGACGTGATCGAGTTGAACGAGGCGTTCGCGTCGCAGGCGGTCGCGGTGATCCGGGACGCGAAGCTCAGCCCGGAGAAGACCAACCCGTACGGCGGTGCGATCGCGCTGGGTCACCCGGTCGGGGCGACCGGCGCAATCCTGAGCCTGCGCCTGGCGAAGGACCTCGTGCGCCGCGACCTCGAACTGGGCATCGTCACCATGTGCATCGGCGGCGGCCAGGCCCTCGCGGCACTCTTCAAGCGCATCTGAGAGACCGCCACACTCGATCCGGATCGCTGAAGCATCTACCAACACCTTTGGCCCCGAGATCTGCAGATCTCGGGGCCAAAGGTGTTGACCGCGTGCCGAATTATCTACTGCTGTGCGAAATTGTGTCCCAGCCCTCGACGGACTCGGGAGTGCGGGGCGCGGGTCCGGTGTAGATAGCGGCCGGGCGGACGAGCTTGCCGAGACGCTTCTGCTCGAGGATGTGGGCGCACCAGCCGGCGGTGCGACCGCAGGTGAACATCGCGGGCATCATGTGCGCGGGGACCTCGGCGAAGTCGAGGATGACCGCCGCCCAGAATTCGACGGTGGTTTCGATGGCCCGGTCGGGGCGGCGTTCACGCAGTTCGGCGAGCGCGGCCTGCTCGACGGCTGCGGCCGCCTCGTAGCGGGGGACGGTTCAGATCGGTACGCCGCGGCCGCTCGAGCATCGATCAGCGCAGCACAGGCCGAATCCCCGGGAACTGACCGGCTCATGATCGCTCATGCCCGCACCGCTTCAGTGGCACTGCACTGCCACTGTTCAGAATGCGATCCGCCGCTCAGGCTCGTGCTGCACGGTACTGCTCCGACTCCAAACGACGAATGTGCGTGACGGAACGGGCGAGCTCCACCAGATATCGTGCCAGCGCCGCTGTTTCGGGCCCGCCGATGCGCTGCCGGTGGGATGCCATTTGCTGGAGGACCAGTCCGTCCAGCATCCCGACCAGGTAGTCCGCCAAAATGACCGGATCGATCCCCTCTGCCAGAGCCGATATGGCCAGCCGGTCTGCAACCGCATCCACGTGCTTACGGAAACTCTGCGCAGCAAGGTTGTCGCTCTGCTGAGTCCGCAGTGCCCACAGCAACAGTTCGTACTGCGCAATGGCGACATCCAAGCTTCCGTCGAACAGCTGCTGATAACCGCATAGCATTGCCGCCACCGCGTCCTCGAGAGGTGGACTCGAGTTCGGGTTGCTCGACTCCCAAGGCCCCGTGGCAAAGGCCTCGGTGTTTTCTAGAACGGCGGCGAACAACTCGGCTTTCGACCGGAAGCTGTAGTGGAGTGCCGCGAGGTTGAGGCTCGCTTCTTCCGCGATGCGACGAGTGGTGGCCTTGGACAGCCCTTCACGCGCGATGACCCGCGCAGCGGCGCGCACTAACTGAGCACGTCGCTCGGTGAGCGTGTAGTACCCCAACGTTCTTCTCCGTCCTAGTCCACCGGATCCGAACCGGAAGGTCATTTCGGTCTGCGCCACCTCACCCTTGGATGCGGGTGTGGTGTCCGGACCACTCTCTGTCTCGCAGTTGAAACTTCTGGATCTTGCCAGTAGATGTCTTCGGAAGTGCCTCAACGACATCGATGACGTCGGGCACCTTGAACTTCGCCATTCGCGTGCCCGCATGGATCCGCAGTTCGTCAGGTGTCACTCGCGCGTTTGGCTTCGTCACCACGAACGCCTTGGGTCGTTCCCCCCATTTTTCGCTGGGTACGCCGATCACCGCAGCTTCGAGAACGGCCGGGTGTGAGACAAGCACCTGTTCGACCTCGACAGAGGAAATGTTCTCTCCTCCGGAGATGATTATGTCCTTGCTACGGTCCCGGAGCTCGACGTAGCCGTCGGGATGCATGACCCCGAGGTCACCGGAGTGAAACCACCCTCCTTCGAAAGCCTTTTCGGTGGCCGCGGGATCGTTGAGATATCCCTTCATGACGCCATTGCCTCGCATCACGATTTCACCGATGGTGGACCCGTCCGCGGGGACATCGGTCATGTTCTTGTCCACCACCCGCACCCCGTCAGTGTGGATCATTCCTACGCCTTGACGTGCTGCGAGTCTGGCTTGCTCGGTTGCGGGTAGCTCGGCCCAGTCGGACTGTGTTTCGCACACCGAATACGGTCCATATGTCTCGGTCAGGCCGTAGACGTGAATGATCTCGAACCCTAGCGCCCGAGCTTGCTCGATGATGGTGGGGCTGGGAGGGGCCCCGGCCGTTGTCACCGTGACGGCCTGCGGAAGGGCCGCCGCCGAGGGAGAGTTGACCAGCATCACCAGGACGGTGGGGGCCGCGTTGAAATGACTGACGCCCTCGGTGCGGAAAAGGTTCCAGATCTTCTCGCTGTCGATGGCCTCGAGACAGATGTGGGTGCCGCCGATGGCGGTAATCGCCCACGGTGTGCACCAGCCGTTGCAGTGGAACATGGGCAAGGTCCAGAGGTAAACGCTGTCGGAGGTGTGCCGAGAATGGATCAGCTCCCCCATCGCATTCAGGTATGCGCCCCGATGGGTGTACATCACCCCTTTGGGGCGACCGGTGGTGCCCGAGGTGTAGTTGATGCTGATCGTCGCCAGCTCGTCCCGGACCGTCCAGTCGATGGGCTCGTCCGAAGTGTGATTGAGAATCTGTCGATATTCGACGGCATCGACGCCGGCGATATCGCCGCTTCCGATGACCACAACCGTGGACAGTCTCAATTCGCTGGCGACGGGCCGGATCGAGTCCAATAGCGACTCGTGGACGACGAGGATCTTGGCGTCGCAGTGGGCAAGGATGTAGGCGATCTCTGCCGGCGCCAGCCTGGTGTTGAGTGCCACCAGGACACCCTTGGACAACGGAACTCCGAAATGCGCAACGAGTAGTTCGGGAACGTTGGGAGCGAGATACGCCACGCGATCCTGCTCGCCGACACCGAGGCGACCGAGCCCACGCGCGAGTGCTGCGGCTTCTGCTGCGAACTCGCTATAGGTCGCTCGTCGATCTCCGAGGACGATGGCGGTCTTGTCCGGAAAGGTCTTGGCGGCGCGGTCGAGGAAAGCCAGTGGAGTCAGGGCAGTGACGTACGGTTCGGACACGGGTGCCAACTTTCATCGGAGAATTCGGGCCGGAACACGCCTGACCGCGCGATCGTGGGATCACGACGAGGCCGACGCTTCCGGATAAGCAGCACGCCTCGCACGACCGCTGGAACAAGGTACGTCCCATGCGGCCCGTGCGGCCAGCTCATCCGACTTGACCATATGGCCCAGTTTCCTGTCAAGGGAAATATTTGGACTCGCCAGATCGGCTACACAGGCACGCGAGGACGGCGCGACCACTTCGAAGCCGAGAACGGCACCGCATCCTTACCGCGTAGAAACATCTGCGTAACAATGAATACTGTTGCATTGTAATCAATTCCGAGCATCGGGTGGGCGACTTGACAAGTACGAAACCGACGCGGTTAATGGACAGGGCCCACTAGTTGATCAATTGCACAAGTCATTCGGCTTAATCATTTGCCCTGAGGGGATTGACAGCCGACGAGTCGACCAACTAGCTTGATCATGCGCCCCAGTCGAGTGACTTGGATCACGACCCAAACCAGGATGTGATCGCTACGTTCGCTCGTCGAGAGCGGGAGCCACATCGGATTGAGCGGAGGAACCATGGTCAGCGAAGTATCGGTGCTCGGGCTCGGCAACATGGGATACGCACTGGCGCGGGCATTCGACGCTGCCGGCCGTCCTACCACCGTCTGGAACCGGACGCCGGGCAGGAATGTGGGACTTCAGGCCGAGCCTGCGCCGTCCGCAGCGACCGCGCTTGCTGCCAGTCCCCTGTCGGTGATCTGCCTGTCGGACAATGCAGCGGTTCGCGCATTGCTCGACACTCCTGAAGCGGTGTCCGCGGTGAAGGGCCGAACCATCGTGAATCTGTCGACGGGAGTGCCACGCGAAGCGGGTGAGCTGCAAGAACTCTTCCACGACGCCGGCGCCGAATACCTCGACGGCATCATTCCCGACTACCCCGAAGCGGTCGGCACCAAAGACCTCGGAATCGTCTACTCGGGGTCCGAACAGGTGTGGAACCGCAATCGCGAACTGCTCACTGAACTGGGAGGCAAATCCTGGTACGCCGGGGAATCCGTCGGAGTGGCGGCGGCGATCGACATGGCGATGTGCATCAACTTTTATCACACGGCTATCGGTGCATTCGTCGAGTCGGCTGTCTTCGCGCGGCACGAGAACGTTTCGTTCGAGAGCATCGAACGGGTGGCACTCGAACTGGTCGCTTTGCTCCGACACCAGATCCCTATCGCGGTCGCCGAAATGCGGGCGGGCAAGTTCGACACCGATCAGGCCGATATCGACGTGCACTGGCGCGGGACCGAGATGGCAGCGGAAGCGATGAGCGTTCTCGCCGGACACCGCGACCTGCATATTGCTCCCCTCGTCGCCGACCTGCGACGAGCCCATGAAGCAGGTTTGGGCGACAAGTCGCTACCCGCACTGTCCACGCAACTTCTGCCCTAGACGCACCCCTACCCGATCATGCGCGACGCATGGTCCTGACACACAAGGAGATGAACAGATGGCGGCCTTGCAGACTGTTCCGAACGACACCCCGGTAGAACACATCGTCGAGATCGTCGACCGCGAGGGCGGCGTGATCGTCGAGAACTTCATCGACGACGAGACCCTTGCCGGGCTGTGGGACGATCTCGGACCTGACCTCGACAAGGCTCCCGGCGGAGCCGACGAGTACCTCGGCAAGAAGACCCGTCGTATCTCGTCGCTGTTTGCCCGCAGTAACCACATGGAAACGGTGGTCACCCAGCCGTCGTATCTCCAGACCGCCCGCGCGCTGATGCAGAAGCCCGTCAAGGTGTATCTCGACGGGTGGATGGACATCACGCCCACCATTCAGATCAGTATCAGCCAGGCCATCCAAATTCACCCGGGTCAGGGTAAACAGCCCCTCCACCGCGACGACGCGATCCACCTTCGCCGCCACCCCGGCCCTCACAGCCGCGTCCAGCTGATGCTCGCGATGAGTGAGTTCACCGAGGAGAACGGCGGCACGATGGTCATTCCCGGCAGCCACCATTGGGACGACGAGCGCACCCCCCTCGAGTCCGAAGCGATTCCCACGGTGATGGCAGCCGGATCTGCACTGATCTGGGTGGGCGGTGTCTATCACGGCGGTGGGCACAACCGGTCCGACCAGCCGCGCACCGGCCTCACGATCGGTCTCGATCTGGGCAACCTGCGGCAGGAGGAGAACCAGTACCTCGCCATCCCTCGCGAGAAAGTCCTCGAGTACTCCGAAGAGGTCCAGCGACTCCTCGGCTACGACGTGTGCCCGCCGTTCCTCGGCGCGTACGAGATGAACGATCCTCACATCCTCCTCGAGGACAGGGAGATCAGCACGACCATGGTCGCACAGACTCTGTTTGGAGCAAAATGAGCACCGCCACCACTCCCCCGATCGTCCGGGAGGACGACGCGACGCCCTTTGTCCGCGCCATCACCACAGCGCTGCGCCGGTCCGCAGGCACGCCGGCCGGCATCGAATTGCTGTCCACCCTGCCCGCTGTCGTCGGCGTTCGCTCGGCCTCCGATTTCCAGAGGGCGACAATAGTTTCGGGCGCCTCGGAGATCCGGGTGCACCGTGGTCTGGCAACGGACATGGACCTGATCGTCGACGTGGATCCGGCAACTCGCCGCCTCGTTGGGAGCCAAGACGACGTGGAGCCCGCGGCGGCAGCGATCGCCGCAGTACTTCAGCCGGAATTACCCGAGCTGCCTGATGTCGCAGCCGAATTCTGGGAACTGACAAAGAATCTCCCCGGCATGCCGGCACTGAAGTTCGTCGCGACCGACTCGGGCGACCAAGTGCTCGTCGGTGACAGCGCACGACCCTATGAGATTCACGGTGCGGCAGCAGATTTGCGCCGCATCCTCGGCGGTTTGGAGACATTCCACGATTCGTTGTTCGCGGGCAAGTTGACCATCATTGGCACCTTCCGTGAATGGTCTGTTGTCACCGGCGCATCTATGAAGGCGGTTTACGATGTCTGACAATTTCGATGCGACGGCGTGGGTCGATCAGCATTCCATCCGCACCGTTCGGGCGGAAACCCTCAGCCTCGACGGTGTCCTGATCGGAAAGCATCTCGCCCCGAAAAAGTTCATTTCGGGCGCTCACGGTGGCGGATTCAGTTTCGCAGACATCGTCTTCGGTGTGGACATGGCCAACATTCCTCAGTTGGGATTCGATTTCGGTGACTGGCGCGGTGAACTCCGCGATATCCAGTTGAGACCGGATCCGAGCACCCTCGTCGTGGACCCCTCCCTTGAAGGTCTGGGGTCTGTGCTGTGTGACATCACCGACCAGAACGGCGTGCCGCTCCCAGTCTGTTCACGGTCCACCCTCAAGCGAATGGTCGAGGAACTGGCTGCGCGTGGGTATACCGGCAAGGCCGCCATCGAGATCGAGGCCACCGTTTTCGAGGAGTCGATCGAGCAGGCCCGCGCCCAGGGCTTCAAGAATCTACACCCGCTGGGTGGCTCGTCGGGTGCCGTCTACGTGCTGAGCCGCTCGCGCGATTTCACCGAATACATGGATGCGGTTGCCCGTCGACTCGACGAACTCGGAATCCCCTGGGAAGGTTGGGCCGACGAGTCCTCGATCGGACAGATCGAGTTCAACATCTCCCCCACTGACATCGTAACCGCCGCTGACCTGTACGTGCGGACCCGCCAGGCCATGCGTACTGTCGCGTACGAACTGGGCCGCACGGTCACCTTCATGGCACGCTGGGCACCGGACCAGTACGGTCAGGGCTCGCATATCAATCTGTCCCTCGAACGTGATGGGGTCAACGCCTTCCACAACCCGGACAACCCGCACCGTCCGTCGCAGGCGATGACCGACTTCATCGGTGGAGTGCTCGAGACATTGCCGGCCGCAACGACGTTCCAGTTCCCGACGATCAACTCGTACAAGCGCCTCGTAGAGTTGGACGGCCCGCCCACCACCATCACCTGGGGCGTGGAGAACAAGTCGACGGCAGTGCGTGCGATCTGCCGCGATGCCAAGCAGACCCGAGTCGAGTACCGAGTTCCCTCGGCCGATGTGAACATCTATCTCGCGTTCGCCGCCTTCCTCGCGGGCGGCATCATCGGGCTCGACCAGCACATCGATCCGGGACCCGAATGCGATGTCATGGCGTGGGGGCTGCCCGCCGGAACCGTACCGAAGATCCCGACGAGCCTGTCCGCGGCTACGGACATCCTGGTCGCCGACACCCTGTTGTCAAAGGTCCTGGGAGCGGATCTGGTCGACTACTGGGCCGGTACACGTCGGTGGGAGTGGTTGCAGTTCCACACCACAGGCGGCGACCCGGACGCCGGCATCTCCGACTGGGAACTTCAGCGCTACTTCGAACACATCTGACAGCAAACACCACGATCGGCAGGAAGCTCATTATGAGAGCGGCAGTGCTCAATTCGGCTCCGGGCAAACTCGAGCTCGAAGACCTCACCATGGACGAACCCGGACCACGTGAGGTCGTCATCCGTACCGCGGCGGTAGGGCTGTGCCATTCGGATCTGCACTACATCGATGCGACCTGGCGCACCGACTTGCCAGAGGTTCTCGGGCATGAAGTCGCCGGTGTCGTCGCCTCGGTCGGTAGCGAGGTGTCGTCGGTCCGGGCGGGTGATCACGTCGTCACCTGCGCCACCATCTTCTGTGGGTACTGCCGCTACTGCACCAACGGCCAACTGTCCCTGTGCCTGAACCACCAGGCACTGAGGACCAGGCCACGCCCCAAGCTCACCAATGCAGCGGGCCGGCCGGTAGGAACGATGGGCGGACTCGGCGGCTTCGCCGACAGCATGCTGGTTCACGAGAACGGTGTCGTCAAGATCGACAAGGCCATGCCCTTCGACCGGGCGTGCCTTCTCGGCTGCTCGATCGTCACCGGCGTGGGAGCAGTATTCCGGGGCGCGCAGGTACAGCCGGGATCGACTGTCGCCGTCATCGGGTGCGGCGGTGTCGGGATCGCGACGATCCAAGGCGCCCGTCTTGCCGGTGCTTCCCAGATCATCGCCATCGATGTCAACGAACACGCTCTCGATCAGGCGAAGTTCTTCGGTGCGACCTCGACGGTCAACGGCCGTGAAGTCGATTCCGTCGAGGCGGTGCGCGAGCTGACCGGCGGCGGAGTCGACTACTCGTTCGAGGCGATCGGAGTCCGTGTTACTGCCGAGCAAGCCGTAACCATGCTCGCGCCGGGCGGCGTGGCAACGATTCTGGGCATGATCCCCGACGAGCAGCCGCTGCGCATCCCGTCGTCGGAATTCTTCATGAAGGAAAAGCGCATCCAGGGATCCCTGTTCGGATCGAACCAATTCATGGTCGACATCCCGCGGTTCGTCGACTACTACCTCCAGGGCCGACTCCGGCTCGACGAGATGGTGTCCGAACGGATCCGACTCGACGAGATCAACGACGGTTTCGACGCCATGCGTCGGGGCGGGATCACCCGCGTCGTAGTCGAATTCGATCAGTAGAGACAGAAGGAAGCATCGTGCGACCACTCATCGGTATCTCTGGGCGTCGTTGGCAAGGAACTCGCGTCGACATGGAAGCCCGTTATAAGAAGAAGCAGTTCGACGTCCATGTCTCGGATTTTGCGACCAAGGTAGCCGCCGCCGGTGGTCTACCGGTGCAACTTCCGTACGAGTCCACCGGCCGGGATCTGATCGACCGCCTGGACGGCCTGTTGATCAGCGGCGGCCAGGACGTCGACCCGGTGCGCTGGGGCGGCGACCCTGTGGATGCTTGCGACATCGATCCGCTTCGCGACGAATACGAAATCGCTCTGATCCGCGATGCGCTCGACGCCGGAATCCCGATGCTCGGTATCTGCCGTGGAATGCAGATTCTTAACGTCGCACTCGGCGGCACTCTCGTACCCGACCTCCCGACGCAGGAACTTCATCATCAACAGCCAGGCCAGCCGGTCGAGGAAGAGACGCATACTGTTCAGTTCCTGACCGGATCGACGATGTTCAATATCTACGGCCGCACCGCGAACGTGAACTCCCTCCACCATCAGGCCGTCGACACCGTCGGCACCGGTCTTACCGTGACGGGCTGGGCACCCGACGGTGTCGTCGAAGCGATCGAGTACGGCGACGAACCTGTCGTCGGAGTGCAGTGGCATCCGGAATGGCGGCACAAGGATGCAATCTTTGACTGGTTCATCGACCAGGCAGCAGCAGATCTGGGAGGGCGCCGTGGAGTTGCGTGAGTACGCCGCAGCCGACGCAACCGAATTGCGTCACCTGATCCGCTCCGGAAGCGTCTCGGTCGGTGAGGTATGGCGGGCTGCCGCTACAGCGATCGAGACGGTGAACACGAGCCTCAACGCGGTCGTCGGCCCCCTTTTCGAGAACCCACTCGACTACGACATCCGGGGCCCGTTCGCGGGCGTCCCGTTTGCGGTCAAGGATCTGTTGCTCACCGCGCAGGGTGTTCCGTCCCAATCCGGCAGCGCTCTGACCCGTGATTTCGTTGCCTCTGCCGACTCCGATCTCATGTCACGTTGGCGCAGGGCAGGTTTGGCAACTGTGTGCCGCACCTCCACCCCGGAATTCGGGTTGAGCTGCACCACCGAGCCAGTTGTCAGTGGACCAACCCGCAACCCGTGGGATCCCACCCGCACCGCCGGTGGATCCAGTGGTGGATCAGCCGCGCTCGTCGCGTCGGGCGCAGTTCCCTGGGCGCACGCCAACGACGCGGCCGGTTCAATCCGTATCCCCTCGGCCCTGTGCGGGCTCGTCGGTCTCAAACCGACCCGGGGCCGGACACCGGTCGGTCCAGATGCCGACGAACCCCTCTTCGGGTTGACGAGCGAGTTCGCAATCACCCGCACGGTGCGCGATGCTGCCGCACTCCTCGACGAGGTGCACGGCGGTGTTCCCGGCGACCGTTACCTGGTCGCTCGCCCACCTGGTCGGTATTCCGATGCCCTCATCAATGCTCGGCGTCCTCTTCGGATCGCGGTGAGCACAGAGTCACCGTTCGGTACTGCCGTCGACCCGAGGGTCGTCGAACAGGTCCTGGCAACGGCCCAGGTGCTCGAACACCTGGGCCACCACGTCGACTTCGCGCAGCCGACCGTCGACGGCTCGCTGCTTCTCGAACTCAACATCCGTTTCTTCTCCGCGTCGATCGGCCGCACTATCCAGGAAATCAGCGGGAGCGACGATGTTGAAGCATCGCTGGCACGTGTCGAGGCTTCCACTGCCGCATGCGCCCGCCGCGGCCTCGATCTTCGCTGGACCGATGTCGCGGAGGCCCGGTCCTGGCAGAACGACATCACGCGGAGCACGGCCGGTTTCTTCGCCGACGAGTACGACGTCCTGATGACGCCGACGGTCGCCACACCCGCCTGGAGCGTCGGGAGCATGCGCGGAAACCAACCGGGTTGGAGCGCCGAATCGTGGATCCGCGAGATCTTCGAACACGCGCCCTTCACCGTGTTGTTCAACGTCACTGGTCAGCCGGCGATCTCGGTGCCAATAGGTATGGTCGACGGTCTACCGGTCGGTGGTCAGTTCGCCGCCGCGCAGGGCGCTGAGCACACCTTGTTGGCGCTGGCCTCAGAACTCGAGCAGGCCGCGCCCTGGGCCGGCCGAGTACCCCCCGTTCATGTCGCAGCAGACACCATCGACCCGTCTGGAGCCATTGCAGGCCTCGGCGGATCCGTACCCGAGGAAGTGCTTTCGTAATGGCCAAGACACCCAAGACACACGCAGAGTGGGAACAGTACGTCGGCGAATTGGTTCTGCCGACCGCGATGTGGATCGACGGGGGGTGGCGAGAAGGCACTGGCGACTCCGTTCACGATGTGATCAGCCCGCGCAACGGAAGCGCCGTCACTCAGGTACCGTTGGCCAGCGACGACGACGTCGACCTCGCTGTCGCTGGTGCACGGGCTGCCTTCGAACGCGGTGACTGGTCGCGGATCGCGGCGCGTGAGCGTGGCAAAGTACTGCAGCGGTGGGCGGATCTGATTCACGACAACCGTGACGAGCTCGCGGCACTGGTCGCCCTCGAAATGGGCAAGCCCGTTCTCGACGCCCGCGACATCGAGCTGAAGACCACGGAGCAGACGTACCGGTGGTACGGCGAGCTTGCCGACAAGCAGCTCGACGAATCCCCTCGAGGACTCGCCGACGCAGTCGCCTTGGTCACGCGCGAGCCCGTTGGTGTGGTCGCCGCGATCACCCCGTGGAACTTCCCCATGACGCTGAGCAGCTGGAAGATCGCGGCCGCGCTGGTTGTCGGGAACAGTGTTGTGGTCAAACCCGCCATCCAGTCCCCGTTGTCGCTGCTTCGGGTCGCCGAGCTCGGTACCGACGCAGGTCTGCCCGCCGGGGTGCTGCAGGTACTGACCGGGACTGGTGGACAGGCCGGATCGCGTCTGGCTCGTCACGAGGGCGTCAACTGCCTGACCTTCACCGGCTCACCGGGTGTCGGAAAGCAGCTGATGCACTACTCCGGCGATTCCAACGCCAAGCCCGTGTATCTCGAATTGGGTGGAAAGAGCCCGCACATCGTGTTCGCCGACGCGGATCTGGACGCAGCAGCAGAGTCGGTCGCATGGGCGATCACCTTCAATGCCGGCCAGATGTGCACTGCAGGTGCGCGTCTGATCGTCGACAAGCGCATCGAGAAGCAATTCGTCAGCAACGTGATCGAACGGATCGCCGCCAAGAAGGTGGGCGACCCCTTTGCCCCTGAGACGGTGATCGGTCCCCTGTCCAGCTCCAAGCATCGCAAGGATGTCGCCGCTCATGTCCGACGCGGCGTCCAAGAAGGTGCCACCCTCGAACTCGGGTCCCCCGACATCGCCGGTGGCGACGGGTTCTACTTCGATCCGGTCGTCTTCACTGGTGTCGCCCCCAAGCAGGCGTTGTTTCAGGAGGAAATTTTCGGCCCTGTGCTCTCGGTGACAACGTTCGACGGCGCCGACGAGGCCGTGGCGCTGGCAAACGACTCGCAGTACGCACTCGGGTCCGGAATCTGGACCACGAATCTGCGTACAGCCCATGATGTCTCACGCCGCATCGACGCCGGAATCGTCTGGGTCAACTGCTTCGAAGAAGGCGATCTGACCGTGCCCTTCGGCGGCCGCAAGCTATCCGGGCACGGCGCCGACAAGAGCGAACACGGACTCGAAAAGTTCACCTCGCTCAAGACCACCTGGATTCAGCTGTGAACGCGCGATCAGCGGAAAGGGTGAACGTATGGCACGGATAGGAGTTCTCGGACTCGGCCTCATGGGGTCCGCAATCGCCGAAGCATTTCTCGCGGCCGGCCATTCGGTCACCATATGGAACCGCACGGCGTCCAAGGCGGAACGGTTGGCGGAATTGGGTGCCTCGACAGCAGAGACCCCCACCGAAGTGCTGGCCGGCAGCGAGTTGACCGTCATCGTCTTGTCCGACTACCGGTCGGTCCGCGACGTGCTGGACGAGATCGACGGGGACTCGCACCGCCCGGCTGCGACGGTTCTGAACCTGACGACCGGAGATGCGGCAGCAGCTATCGAGCTGCGGGATCATCTGTCCCCCAGCGGTTTCAGGTATCTCGACGGTGCGATTCTGGCCTACCCCAGAGCCATCGGAACAGATGCTGACGTCGTGGTCGCGGGCCCTGAAACCGTGTGGGATGCGCACCGTCCAGTTCTGATGTCGTTGGGTTCCGGCACCGCCTTTGTCGGTGAGCAGATCGAGCACGCCAATGTCATCGACACTGCGATCACCGGCAGCTTCTTCTGCGTTGCGATGGGGGCGTTCTATGAAGCCACCGCGTATGCCGCACGGTCGGGGATGACGGCGGACAAGCTCGCTCCCTACGCGCTCAGGTGGACCGAGCAGTTGAGGACCGAGATCGAAAACGGCGCACGCGAGATCGTCTCCGGTGACTATACGACCGATCAGGCAGCCGTCGACACGTACGAGAAGGCCGTCGCCATGATCACCGAGTCGATCCAGCATTCCGGGCAACCCGCGCACCTCAACACCGCGTTGCTGGAAAATCTGCGCGCCGCACAGGCTGCGGGGCACGGTCGAGATTCTCTTGCAGCGATACACGCAACCCTGACCAAGGATGTCGGCGCATGACCGAAACCCGTACCACGGAAACAGAAGGAGCGATCATGGGTAACACCACAGTGACCGACAACCATATCGCCATCATCGGAACGGGATTCTCCGGGATCTGCGCAGCGATCAAACTGAAGGAAGCCGGGATCGAGGACTTCGTCATCTACGAGCGTGCCGATGACATAGGAGGAACATGGCGCGACAACACCTATCCCGGGGCAGCGTGCGACGTTCCCAGCGTTCTGTACTCGTTCTCATTCGCTCAGAATCCGGAGTGGACCAGGACCTACAGTCCGTGGAACGAAATTCACGACTACCTGGTCAAGGTGTCCAAAGACTTCGAGATCGACTCACATATCAAGTACGGCGCCGAAGTGTCCGAACTCCGGTTCGACGACAGCGCCCTGAACTGGACCGTGAGCTTCACCTCGGGTGAGTCCGTGACCGCACGTTCTGTCATCAGCTGTGTCGGCATTCTTAGCCAACCCTCGATTCCACAGATTCCGGGATTGGAGTCCTTCGAAGGAACTTCCTTCCACTCGGCGCAGTGGCGTCACGACCACAACCTCGACGGCGAGAAGGTCGCGGTCATCGGCACCGGCGCGAGCGCGATCCAGTTCGTCCCGAAAATCGCCAACGACACCGAGAAGCTGTACGTCTTCCAGCGTTCACCCCACTGGGTCACGGAACGCGGCGACCAGCCCATCAGCCCCCGCACCCGCCGCCTCTACCGACGCTTCCCCCTCCTCCAACGATTCGAGCGGTGGCGCACCTACTGGGATTTCGAAACCCTCTCCCGCGGATTCCTCGGCAACCACCCGAAGGCGGTCGAGAACTACCGCGAGAAAGCCCTCGAATTCCTCGCCGAACAGGTGCCCGATCCGGGACTGCGCGCCAAGCTCACCCCCGACTACGACCCCGGATGCAAGCGCCGCCTCATCTCCGACGAGTGGTACCCCACCCTGCAGCGCGACGACGTCGAACTCGTCACCGAGCGCATCGCCGAGATTCGGCCACACTCGATCGTCACCACCGACGGTGAAGAGCACGAGGTCGACACGATCATCTTCGGCACCGGATTCACCGGCACGAGCTTCCTGGCGCCGATGAAGGTGTTCGGTCGCCGCGGTATCGAGTTGTCCGACGCCTGGAAGGACGGGGCCGCAACCAAATTGGGTGTCGCGACCCACGGCTTCCCGAACCTGTTCATCATGTTCGGACCGAACGCCGGCCTCGGCCACAACTCGGTGGTGTTCATGATCGAAGCGCAGGCACGGTATATCACCAAAGCCGTCAAACGGCTGCTCCGCTCCCGCGGCGTCGCCCTCGACCTCGACCTCGACGTTCAGACCCGCTGGTACGAGCAGACCCAGAAAAAGATGCGCAAGACGGTGTGGGTGACCGGTGGTTGCAGCAGTTGGTACCAGTCCGCGGACGGCCGGGTCGACACATTGTGGCCGGATCTGACTCCGAAGTTCTGGTGGCAGGCGCGGCTGTACAAGAAGTCTGATTTCGTCGCGATCCGACCACAACCCAACTGACATTGCGCCGGCAGGCACAAGAGCTGGTCGGCGCCGACCGATGTGGCCGGTCCACGATGTTCCCGGAAGAACCTGATCAAGGTGAATTGGAGAAATAACATGCGGGTGGTATTCGTCGGCGGAGCCGGCGCCATGGGTTCGCGCGCGGTCCGCACCGCCGCCGAATTCGACGAGTTCACTGAACTCGTGATCGCCGACTTGAACATCGCAGCGGCGAAGTCGCTGGCGGCCGAACTGGGTTCGCGGGTCTCGGCGGTGAAGTTCGATGCCGACCGCGACGATCCACGGCCGTTGTTCTCGGGTGCGTGGGGCGTGCTCAGCACTCTCGGACCGTACACGCGGTTCGGCACCAAGATCATGAAGGCGGCGATCGAGTCGGGTTGCCAGTACGTCGACATCAATGACGACTGGGAGCCGACCCTTCAAGCATTCGACCTCGATGAGGCAGCCAAGGCTGCGGATGTAACGGCGCTGATCGGGATGGGCGCAAGCCCGGGCGTGTCGAACGTGCTTGCCGTTAAGGCCGCCGCTCAACTCGACGAAGTTCACGAGTTGCTGACCGGGTGGGCATTGGTCGGGATCGCCTCTGACGCCGGCAGCGATCACCCCCAGGCCGCCATGCTGCACGTGGTGCACCAGTGCACCGGCACCATCCGGACGGTCGAAAGCGGCGAATGGGTGGATGTGGCGCCCCTGCAGACCCTCCCGATCCACTACCCCGGCATCGGGGACGTCGTGGTGCGCACCATCGGGCATCCCGAGGCCGTCACGCTGCCGCGCACCTACCCCGGTCTGCAGCGCTGCGTCAACGTCATGTCGGGTCCCGACTGGTACTTCGACTACGTCACCAACCTGATGGACGGCGTCGAATCCGGCCGGATCACTGCCGACCACGCCGCGGTGGCGATGGACCGCACCCCGCCACGACCGACCGACGCTCCCCGCACCCGCCGGCTCCCACCTGTATTCGCTTGGGCCCGGGGCACCCGAGACGGGGTCGAGACGATCGCCGCGGCGGGCATCACCCGCTGGGCACCAGAAAAGATGGCCGGTGCCACCGCCGTCCCCGCGGCCGTCGCACTCCGACTGTTGGCCCGCGGCGACGTCTCGCTCCGTGGTGTGGTCACCCCCGAGGCGGCAGTGCCGGCGGAAGAATTCTTCGCCGCACTCGACCCCCACTACACCGAACCTGCCGGAACCGAATCCTCGCTCGTCGAGCTTGTCACCACACAGACGGTCCCCTCATGAGCAACCCACCCAACAGCATCACCGACTACGTCGAACACTGGGCGCACCACACCCCCGACGCGATCGCCGTATCCTCGTTCGACACCGAAATCAGCTACGCAGAACTCCTCTCACTCATCGACAGCACCGCCGCACGTCTATCCGCGGCCGGTGTCCGGCCAGGAGACCGGGTCGTCCTCTCGGGCATCAACACTCCGGCCTGGGTAGTAACCTTCCTCGCGGTGCTGCGCATGCGTGCGGTGATCGTGCCCTTGAACTCTCGGCTCGGGGCTGAACAACTCCGGCCACTGATCGACCTCGTCGAACCCCGCATCGTCCTCGTCGACCGCACCCAACTTGAGGTGTTCACCACCGCACGGATCGCCGAATCCGGAACTCCCGTACACTCGCTGGGCTCGGGGGACATCGCCGACGCGTTCACCGGGATGCCCACCGATCTTCGCTGGCACGCCCCCAGCACAGAGGACCGAGACACCCTCGCCCTGCTGAGCTTCACCTCCGGCACCACCGGAAACCCCAAGGCTGCCTCGATATCTCACGGCGCGCTCGTCGATTCGTCGAGTGTATACGTGCCGTGGATGCCATTCGACGACCGCGCAGTCTCGACCATCCTGGTTCCGCTGTTCCACAACACCGGTTACGTCGACCAACTCGGATTCATGCTGGTGATCGGCGGCCAGGTCGATCTCGTGCCGCGGTTCCGCACCACTGCCGCCATCGACGCCATGACCCGGAGACCACCGTCGCACCTCGCCTCCGTCCCTAGTATTTACCGCATGCTCATGCTCACCGAGCACGCTGACACAATTTTTGGCTCCTGCCGGAACGCCCTCGTCGGGGGTGCCGGAATGCCACCGGCGTGGAGCACTGAGTTCTTCGCGCGCTGGCCGGAGCTGAACCTTTTCCACGTCTACGGCCTCACCGAGTTCACCTCGGCGACCCATCTGTTGCCCGCCGCGGAAATCATCGATCACGGCGACACGGTCGGCTACCCGGTGGCAGGTGTGCAGTGCTCCATCCGTGACGCAGAAGGCAATGAGGTGCCGGTGGGCATCGCCGGCGAGGTGTGGGTCAGCGGACCGATGCGGATGCTCGAATACTGGAAGCGACCCGACGCCACCGCAGACGCGTTCAGAGGGCACTGGCTCCGCACCGGCGACGTCGGAGCCGTCGACCTGGACGGGAGACTGCGGCTGCTCGGCCGGATCAATCAAGTCATCAACCGGGGCGGCGAGAAGATCCTTCCCACCCAGCTCGAGGACCTCCTGGCACACAGCACCGCAATCGCCGAGGTCGTCGTGGTCGGCCTCCCCGACCCGGTGATGGGAGAACGTATCGTCGCCGGCGTCGTCCTCCGCGACGGGCACGCATTCGACGAAAGCGACGCCAAAGCGCAACTGCACGGCCGTGTTCCCGACTACGCCGTCCCCGAACAATTCGTCATCATCGACGCACTCCCCCACAATGCCAGCGGAAAAATCGACCGCACACACGCCACCGAACTGATCAGCCACCTCACATCAGTGGTTGCCGAGTGTTCCTGAATCCCATGCTGCGGTCCGTCACCGTGACGTCCGCGGTCATCCATTTCTCTGCCTCAATCTTTCTCCGAAAGGTCGTCATGGCCATCAGCTCGTCACGAATCGTTCTCGCCTCGCGCCCCATCGGCAGCCCCACAGTCGACAACTTCCGTCTCGAATCCTGCGTCACCCCCGATCCGCGCGACGGGCAGCTGTTGCTCCGCACGAAGTTCCTCTCGCTCGACCCCTATATGCGGGGTCGGATGGACGCCGGCGAGTCCTACGCCGACCCCGTCGACGTCGGGTCAGTGATGGTGGGTGGCACGGTCTGTGAGGTCCTCGATTCTCGACACCCCCACTTCAAGCCCGGCGACATCGTGTTGTCGGATTCGGGATGGCAAACCCATGACGTGGTCGACGGCACCGACGTCCGCAAGCTCGATCCCGCCGCCGCTCCTGTCTCCACCGCCCTCGGCGTTCTCGGTATGCCCGGATTCACCGCATACGCGGGTTTGCACGAGATAGGAAAACCGAAACCCGGCGAGACGGTTGTCGTTGCCGCAGCAAGCGGACCTGTCGGGTCCGCGGTCGGACAGATCGCAAAACTGCGCGGGGCGCGTGCCGTCGGAATCGCCGGCGGGCCCGAGAAGTGTTCCTTCCTGCTCGACGAACTCGGTTTCGATGCTGCGATCGACCGCCGGGCGCCCGACTTCGCGGACCGGTTGCGGGCCGCGGTACCGAACGGCATCGACGTGTACTTCGAGAACGTCGGCGGCGAGGTGGCGTCGGCCGTTCTTCCACTCTTGAACGATTTCGCCCGAGTGCCGGTCTGCGGTCTGGTCGCCCAGTACAACGACGCCTACGTTGCGGACGGCGCTGACCGGCTTCCCGGGTTCTTCTCCAAGGTCCTGGTCAAACGCCTCACCGTGCGCGGCTTCATCGTCTACGACTTCGGCGACGACCTGCACGACCAGTTCCAGACGGACGTGTCGCGCTGGTTGGCCGACGGGCGGTTCACGTACCGCGAAGAAGTGGTCGACGGACTCGAGCAGGCACCTGCAGCGTTCCTCGGGCTGCTGCAGGGCAAGAACTTCGGCAAACTTCTGGTCCGAGTCTCGGACTGACCACAGCCCCGCCCAATTCCGTACACCCACCGGAGAGGTAGCGATTGTCGTGTCGTCACACGGAGGGAGCGTCGCGCTCGTCACCGGCGGTGGCGCGCCGGAATCGGTAGGGCATCGTCGTTGTCGCTGGCGAAGGCCGGGACCGACGTTGTCCTCACCGACATCGATGGCGACGCCACCCACCGGAGGATGGAGGAAGTCACGGCAGCGGAGGGAAGGGCGCGGCCGCGCCCCTGACCGAGACTTCGGTCGAAATGTGGAATCGGTTGATGAAACTCCATGTCACCGACCGATCACCAACGCTTCGTCGACTGCCGGACTCATCGATGCGGCACAGCATGTGCTGCACGGGGTCTCCAGGGGCGCCGTCCGACTCGTGTCCAAACACGCGACAATCGAGCAGGCCGCGAACAATATCCGGGTGAATTCGATCCATCCCACCTTCACCCGCACGGCGATGGCGGACGAAGCAGCGATCGCCGCGGGCACGACACTCAACGAGTGGGGCGGCAGGGACACCGATAGGCCGTCTTGCGGACGTTCAAGATGTTGCCAATGTTGTGGTCCTCCTCGCCTCGGAGTACGTGATAGGCGGAGCGGATACCATACGGTAGGCCCTGGTCTACTTCGATGTCTTCGACGTCCGTCTTGCCGATGTCGCCGCAGGCTTCTTGGACGCCGCCGCGGGTTTTCTGCTCGAACGCGCCTTCACAGTTTTCGTGCTGTCGTGGCGTTGCTCGATGAGTGCCGCGAAGGACTGCACCGCGAACTCCATGCCCCGTTGGAGTTTGTCGTCGTCCTGATAGGTGAACCACTGCAGCGACAGCCCGTCCGCGACGGCGGGGATCTGCTCGGCGAGCAGGTCGACCAGGGACTCGTCCTCACCCTCGGCCAGGCCGTGCCGCAGGACCTCGGCGAAGAGCTTCTCATGGATGTCATATGACCGCACCGCCAGATCGGGGTACTGAGGCTGGCGGATCGACCACATCAGCAGCTCCATCTGCGCTCGGGTGTAGTCCGGGTCACTGCGATACCACGCCATGATCTCATTCAGCAGGCGAGCCGAGGCAGCGGCGAGCCCCTCCCCCTCGACGCCGTAGTCCGCCTTCTGCTCGATCTTCTCCGCCTGCTGCTTGAACAGCTCGTAGAAGATCTCCTCCTTGCTGCGGAAGCAGTAGTGCAGGGTCGCCGGGGGTGCGCCGGCCTCCTCGGCGATCTTGCGGGTGGTTGCACCGGACACCCCGTGCTGCGCGATCACGCGAACCGCAGCCTCCACGAAGAGATGGCGGCGCTGCTCAGCCGGTACATGTGCCATATCCGGTTCCTCACTATCGGCCTGAATGTTCACAATCGGCAAGGGTGGACGCACCAACCTGTGCGATTGACTCAGTCATATCCTACGTCACAGTAAAGGGGTCTCTGGGGCCTACCAAAGTTCGTGGCGTCTCGTCAGGTGCGCCCGTGATGGCCCCGCGGGAATCGCCACCACCGACCCTGGCAAGGGTCGAATGCCGTCGGCCCACGCGGGAGCGAAGCCCAGTTCACTGGTCGGGCAGACCCGCGGTGCAATGCGGCGTGGGTGACAGGTTTGAAACATGCCAGAAACGACGAATTCGGTTGACACAGCAAAGTTCTAGCCATTTACTTCCGACTCTTGACACCACGACACAAACAACGCCTAATGAACGCACCCCGACTGGGTCACTCGAACAAGCTATTCGGTCAAGATTTGAAACGCCCTGCGCCACTCCGGCGAACAGGCGTTGACACTACAAACTCGAGCAACTATCTTGACCATACGCCCAAGTCGGTGACTCAAGTCACTATTCGAAGAAATTGTGGCGGCTGAAGCAGCACCTGCCACGTGACGAGATTCCACTGCTGACCGCCTACCCGAAGGATGGAAGTCCAATGACCAGCACAACTCAGGCAGCCCTCGCTCATGTTCCGAACACCGCCACGGTGGACGAGATCGCAGCGATCGTCGAGCGCGACGGCGGTGTCATCATCGACGGGTTGCTCACCGACGACCAAGTCGCCCGATTCAACGCCGAGATCGACCCGTACCTCGACGGCCTCCGGCCCGGGTCGCTGTCCTCGAACCAAGCAGTCCAGGACTTTCACGGTGCGCAGACCAGGCGCCTGACGAACCTCGTCACCTTGAGCAAGACCTTCCGCGAAGAGATTATCGATCACGACCTCGTCCTCGCCGTCGCGGACTGGGCGATGCTCGACTCCTACGATTCGTACTGGATGGGCACCGCCCAGGTGATCGAGATCGGCCCCGGAAACAAGGCACAGCCGCATCACCGCGACCTCGAGAACTACCCGCCGTTCCTCGCACTGGGCCCCGACGGCCCTGAGGTCATGTGCAACTTCCTCATCGCACTGACCGACTTCACCGAGGAGAACGGCGCCACCCGCGTCATTCCGGGCAGCCACAAGTGGCCCGACTTCAACGACCGTGGCACCCCGGAACAGACCATCCCTGCAACGATGAAAGCGGGTGACGCCCTGTTCTTCAGCGGGAAACTGGCACACGGCGGCGGGGCCAACGTCACCTCCGATGTTCGCCGTCGAGGGGTAGCCTTCACCTTCAACCCCGGATACCTCGTACCCGAGGAGGCGTATCCGCACGTGATCGATCTCGAGCTTGCTCGGACGCTGTCGCCCCGGGTGCAGCAGCTGCTCGGCTTCCGTTCCTTTCACGACGACAGCCATGGTTACCCCGGACTGTGGCAGGTCAACTACGACGACATCGAGGACTACCTCGGCCTGTGATCCGTCAGCCCCCATCGTTCGCCGATACCTGCTCGGGCAGGATCCCTCGCGTGGGGCCGCCCACGACCGATCGGAGTAGTACATGAATTCCACACTCGAAGGACGCGGTGCGATCGTCACCGGCGCGGCACGGGGATTGGGGGCCGCGATCGGCCGCGTCCTCGCCGAACGCGGTGCCCGGGTCCTTCTCGCCGATGTGCTCGACGCCGTCGGCGAGAAGCATGCAGCACAGCTACGCACCGAAGGACTCGACGTCCACTACACACACCTCGATGTCACCGATGAAACATCTTGGGGCGACGCGGTAGAACTGGCGCAGCGCTGTGTCGGCGGCGTAGGGGTCCTGGTCAACAATGCCGGGATCTCCGGTCCTGGAGAAGGCATCGCCTCCGACCTCGAGGCGTGGGATTCGATCGTCGCCGTCAATCAGACGGGACCATTTCTGGGCATGCGTGCCGTGACGCCGGCAATGCGAGCTGCCGGAGGCGGATCGATCATCAACATCGCGTCCATCATGGGGTACGTCGGCGATCCCGACTACCTCGCGTATACCGCCACCAAGGGCGCCGTCAGGCAGATGACCCGCAGCGTCGCGCTCGAACTCGCGAGCGATCGAATCCGCGTCAACACGGTATGTCCCGGCTATATCAAAACCTCGATGAATGACGACGAACTCGATCTCGCCTCGTCGATCGACGACACCCCCCTCAAACGGCTCGCCGAGCCGGCCGAGATCGCACGCGCGGTGGCCTTCCTGGCATCGGACGACAGCTCATACATGACCGGCTCCGATCTCGTTGTGGACGGCGGCTATCTGGCTCGCTAGATGTTGCGGGTCATGACGTTGTAGACACCACCAGGGGCTGACGAAGGCGGACGGGCCTTCCGACGGCAGGATGGGAAGTACCACCAACTCATCCGCCGAACGAAAGAACCCGTCCGTGCTCCACCGTAACGCCCCACTGTCCGTCGAAGGTCGCCGCCGTCTCGTCGAGCGGTGCCAGACTCGTCCGCTGTCCCATGTCGCCGCCGAGATGGGGATCTCCCGGGCCTGCGCCAGCAAATGGATGGCCCGCTACCGCGAACACGGTGAACTCGGCCTGCTCGACCGCCCCAGCGTCCCGCACCATCAGCCCACCGCGACCCCGGCCGAGACCGTGGCGCGGATCGAGACCCTGCGACGGAAGCACAAGTGGTCCGCGGCTCGTATCGCCCACGAGCTCGCCGCCGACGGCATCAGCATCTCGGTACGCACCGTCAGCCGGCACCTCGCCCGGCTCGGGCTGAACCGGCGGAAATTCCTCGATCCGAACGGCGAGAACAATCGCCAGCCACGCCGGATCATCGCCCGCTGGCCCGGCCACATGGTGCACGTCGACATCAAAAAAGTTGGCCGTATCCCCGACGGCGGTGGCTGGCGGGTCCACGGTCGTGGCAGCGAGCAGGCCAAGAAGGTCGACCGCGCCAAAACCGCCGGCGCCCGCGCCGGCTACGTCTACCTGCATTCGGCGGTCGACGGATTCTCCCGTCTTGCCTATACCGAGGCGCTGTCCGACGAGAAAGCCGTGACGGCAATCGGGTTCATGCACCGGGCGCGGGTGTTCTTCGCCGCCCACGGCATCGTGCACATCCACCGGGTCGTCACCGACAACGGGTCCTGCTACCGGGCGAAGGACTTCGCGAAGGTACTGCACGGTGGCCGGCATCAGCGGATCACCCCGTACACGCCTCGTCACAACGGGAAGGTGGAGCGCTACAACCGGATCCTGGCCGAGGAGTTCCTCTACGCCCGCGTCTGGACCAGTGAACGGCAACGCGCCCAGGCGCTACTAGTGTGGAATGTGCACTACAACTATCATCGCCCGCATACTGCCGTCGGTAACCGACCGCCCGCGAGCAAACTCCGGACCGGTGTCACCAACGTCATGGCCTCATACAGCTAGAGCACCGGCGACTCGGCACCCGCTCTACAACCCCGGAGACCGCGTCTCGAAAATCTGTGGTTGCTCCTGCGCCGGATGGCAGCCGTCGAGTGCCGCATGCCGGCCGGAGGTCGGTTTCGCTCCCCACCGGTCGGCCCGATCACGCTGCCGCCGGAATTCGGGAAGTGTTGCGAACGTATAATTTTCACACTCCGAGGCATCATCATTCTGTTGTGTCGCGTGATCTCTGCACGTGCGCGACATGCCGGAGGTCGGCTTCCGTGCTGCAACCGGAAGCCGACCTCGGACATCGTTTGCCGATCCCCTCCCCCAAGAAGTTTTAACGTGGATGTGGATCGGTCGCCACTCTCGCCCCCGACCCACGGTTGCCTCGCGACATGTGGTATCACTCGGCGCACGATGGTCCGCATCAATAACGCTGATTTATTCGCGTAACCGTGTGGCAGGTCCCCGATAGTCGGTCCAGGCAGTTATAGAGCCAGTTCCTTCTTGCGGTCGGTCAGTCGGTGTCGCAGCCCACGGGGTGATGCCGATGGGTGCATCCGGCAGCGTACTCGGCCGGGGTCTGGTAGCCCAGTGCTGAGTGCCGATGTCGGTGATTGTGGTCGTCTTTGAAGTCGCCGATCACCACGCGCGCCTCCAGGAGGGTGGGCCAGCAGTTGCGGTTGAGACACTCGTCGCGCAGCCGGTTGTTGAACGACTCGATGAACCCGTTGTTCCATGGTGTGCCGGGCGGAATGTAGGAGATCCCCACTGACCCTGCGCAGAAGGCCCGCAGGGCTTCTGAGATGAACTCGGGGCCGTTGTCCATGCGCAGCACCACCGGTGGGCCGCCCCAGATCGCGAACGTCTTCTCCAGCTCCTCGATCAGCCGGTCCGCGGTGATCGAGCGGTCCACAATGTTCAGCAGCGACAACCGGGTGTGCTCATCGACCATCGACGCGATCTTGATCGTCTTGCCATCGACGGTCGAGTCGAACTGAAAGTCCAATGCCCACACCACATTCGGTGCATCCGCACCGATAATTGGCACCGACGACTGGCCGGCCCGTTTCCGACGAGGTACCCGGCGTACCTGCAGGCCCTCGTCTTTCCATAGTCGGTGCACCTTCTTCTTGTTGATCTCGATGCCGTCGTCGAAACGCAAGCGCGCCCATGCCCGACGGAATCCGTGGCGTGGGTTGCGGCGGGCGTAGGTACGCAGCTGTTCCCGTAGTTCAGCGTCCGGGTCGGCCGGAGTCTGCGCCAGAGGCACGCGTCGGTACGCTGACCGAGAAAGCCCAACTACCCGGCACGCCATACGTTCTGACATGCCCATGACGTCCTTGAGCATGTCGATGGCGGCACGTTTGGCGGTTGGGCTCAGAATTTTCCCTTCGCGATCTCCCGGAGGGCGTCCTTCTCCAACTCGGCATCAGCGAGCAGCCGCTTAAGCCTCGATCCACCGATGAGCCTTCGGCGGGTGGCGTCGGCGTGATGGGCGCGGCGTGATCGGCTGCGGGCAGGGGTGAGTTCCGGGCGTCTCATCCCGGTTGTCCACTTCGTTCTCGGTC
>NZ_JBDUUF010000020.1:0-27654 GCF_039939235.1 Gordonia aurantiaca
CCAGAACGCCGCCTCGACGGGTTTCTGAAACTTCGGATGCCCCGGCGAGCGGAGCTTCGGACGAACCGCCCTGTCCGCGGCCTGCTGACGACGAACCATCGAACACCTCCTGATAGAGGTGTTGCGACGACCAGTTGAATTCACCTTGCGATCCTCGATCGGAGTGAACGACGCACCCGGCCACCTCACCACGACGGGCCACCGCGCTGCGCAACGCTGCCACGGCCAGCCGCGACTTCATCCGAGAATCGATGCTGTAGCCGACGATCCGCCCGGAGTACACGTCCTTGATTGCACACAGATAGAGCCTGCCCTCACGAGTGTGGTGTTCGGTGATATCGGTCAGCCACAAACGATTTGACTCCTCAGCGGTGAAGTTGCGCTGGACCAGATCGTCATGGACTGGTGGCCCCGATCGTCGGCCGTTACGGCCTCGTTTCTTACCAAACACCGACCACCAGGCGTTGTCACGGCAGATCCGCCACTCGGTCCGCTCGGCCATCGACTCTCCCACGGTGGACGCTTCTCCGGCGAGGAATCGGTACCCGAATTCCGGGTCCTCGCGGTGGGCATCGAACAGGGCGTTGGCCCGATACGCCGCGACCAGCTCGGCATCGGTGACCGGGCTGGCCAGCCACCGGTAGTAGGGCTGGCGAGAGAGCTGAAGTACCCGACACGACACCGCCACGGGGATTCCGTCGGCAGCGAGCTCCTTTACGAGCGGGTAGAGCCTTTTCCCGGCAGGTTCGCCTGCGACAGGTACGCCGCCGCCCGACGCAGCACCTCGTTCTCCTGCTCCAGTAGCCGGATCCGCTTACGGGCCTCACGCAGTTCAGCGGACTCGGTCGCGCTCACACCAGGGCTGCGGCCCTCATCGATATCCGCGCGTCGCATCCACTTGTGCAACGTCATCGGATGCACACCGAAGTCCTTGGCGACCTGCTCGATCGTGACACCTTCGCCACGATCACGAGCCACCCGGACCACATCATCACGGAACTCCTGGGGGTACGGCTTAGGCACAGCTACATCCTTCCCGACCGCCCGAAGGCAAGCCAGATCAGATGTCACCTATCCGTGCAGCAGTCCCAGGCTACGGGTCGTCCTGTTGCTGACCCCGCTCACCGCTACTCTCAAGGTCTCGCGCGAGAGGCGATCTGGACGTCCTGAACCGTAGGCGTCCTGAATGTCCAGCGCACGTCGGGCTGCACCGACGAACTCGGTGTAGGTCTCCGCATCGAGCCGTGAATATCGACGGATATCGGTCACGGTTCGGCGCACATCGCGTTGCAGCACCAGCGATTCGCCGTCCGGTCCCAGCCATGCCCAGGCGGGGTCGTGCTCGATGAACCTCAGGCCGAACTCGGTGAGGCCGAGCTCGGTCTCGACCGTGGAAGCGCGCCAGTACACCGCGTCGATCGCGCATTGGCTCAGCAGGTGCCGGGGATGTTGGGGTAGCAGGGCTGCGGAGGAGGTCATACCACCGATTCGGTCGCGGGCCTCCAGGACCGTGACTCGACACCCTGCGGCCGCCAGGTAACAAGCTGCTGTCAGTCCGTTGTGGCCGCCGCCGATGACAATGACCTGCTCCGGCTTCTCGGCGCGCCGGCCGCGACCTCGGTTTCTGAACACCTGAGCCCCTTTGCATGGTGTGGGTCTACTCGAATTGGTGATACTAATGTGACTCGATCTATATCGTTAGTAACATGCGCGAGGCGTCACGGTCAAGGTCGGGACGATGCGATCGGTCGGGGATTTCATGACAGGATTGGCTGGTGAATTCCGGAACGGCGCAAACACTGGCCGAGTGGGTCGCGTTGCTCGGCGCGAAGTCCGAAACCCGAACCGACGCGGCCCTGCTCGATGCGTCGGCGGCGCTCCTGGGTGAGGTGGGGGAGCGAAATCTCACGATAGATCAGGTGGCTGAGCGTGCCGGGCGGTCGCGGATGACGGTCTTCAGGCGGTTCGGTAGCCGTGAAGAGCTCATTGTCGCAACGTATCGCCGAGAGCTCCGTCGGGTACTCGAGACGGTGACCGATGCGGTCGGGTCGATGAGGACGGTTGCGGACCGTGTGGAGCTCTTGTTCAACCACTTTCTCGACAGCGCGTCGACAAATCCTGTTAGCGTGGCCCTGATTCGAGGCGAGCCCGATGCCCTAGTCAAGGCGGTTCGGGGTGGGCCGGAATTCAGTGCGCAGCGCTGGATGGAGGAACTCTGCGCGGCGTTGTTGAGCGACGAAGAGCTAGAGGATCCGCTGGCGCGAGACGAGGCGGAGTTCGTCGGCGGGCTGATTCTGCGTCTGGTGTTAGCCCTGCTGCTCCTGCCGACCGAAGCACTCGAAGAGTCGAGGGCTTCGCGTCGCGAGTTTCTCCGCAAGGTTGCCGAACGTGTCGTGGCTCGCTGAAGGTGCATAACCGCCGCGAGCCGTGGATCGGGCGGTTTGGGATCCTTGGGTTCCGATTCTGGCACCACGGTCGGCGGATCTAAAGATTGCGTAGCAGCTTCGGAGACAAAGTGTGCATATAGCTGTTAGCATCGCCGAAACGATGGAACATCGTTGTGAGTCGACGGTGATGACTACTAGGAGTGGAAGTGGCTGGAACACAGGAGAAGCTGCGTCCCATGCTGGCGCAGAAGGTTGACTCGGAAGGCGAGCCGGACTGGGCCATCGGGCCCGGTTCCGTGACATGGAAGGTACTGGCAGACCCCGCGGTGTTTCTCGTCGGCCTGTTACGCGAGGCGATGCTCCTGACCCTGCACCCCGACTTCGCCGCGGCCGCGATCGACCACGACAGTTTCGGCGACGACCCGGTGATGCGGTTCCGACGGGTTGCGATGTACACGTACGGAGCGACGTACGGGACCAAAGAGGATGCGGAGAAGTACAGCGCGATGGTCCGCAGGCGTCACACCCAGATCGTCGGTCAGGAGCCGATGACGGGTCGGCACTACCAGGCGCATGCCGAGTACGAATTGGTGCTCACGCAGGTTATGCTCGCGGATTCCTTCCTGGCCGCGTACGAGGAGCTGTACGGTCCGCTGTCCGGGGCCGAGCGTGACCAGTTCGTACGGGAGCAGAAGGTTCCCGCGGCTCTGCTCGGCGTACACCCGGATCACATGCCGAACACCTACGGCGAATCCGTCGACTTCCTCGCTCATGCTCGACAGAAATTCGCCGCGGGCCTCCAGGCGCGTGACACGCTGGAGCCATTCTCACGTGGCTCCTACCCCACCGGAACCGTGATCGGTGATCTTCCGGGCTACCTGCGTCTTCCGGCCATGTTCGGCCTGCGCGCGATGGCGGACATGGCGATGATCACGATGAGCCCGGAGGAGCGGAAGCTCATCGCGATCGATCGCAAGCCGAAGCTGGGTTCGAAAGCGGCGGTGAGGGCTTCGTATCGGATGCTGTCGAAGTTTATGCGTAGTGGTCGTGGCCAGGAGGTCTGGCGCGGCTTTGTCAAGGACTCGGTCGCCAAGATCATCGAGCGTGCGCGGGCTGCGGAGTCGGCTCCCGGTGCACGCGTCCGGGTCTCGCAGTATAGTGTGCCCGATCCGAAGCAGTGCCTTGTCGAGTTGCCGGACATGGTTCACAACTGGCCGGGATCGACCGCCGATTACCGCCTCGGTGCCGGCACCTCCGCATCCGAGGTGGAGCGGCTTCGATCCGCAAAGTAGCGGTTGGCATCGACACCCCGTTGCCGCTCGTGGCCGGCCGATGGTTCTGGTTGGCCACGAGCGGCGGGTCTGAACCTCGTGTGCGGACTGTCAGGGTCCCCGTCGGGCACCGCTTCACAGACGTTTCAGGTATGGGCTGAATCGTACGACGTCGACCATGATCAGTGTCTCCGCCCGGTCGACCCCGTCGATGGCTCTGAGTTGTGTCGCCACCAGGTCAAGAACGTGTTGCTGGCTCGGTGCCGCCAGCGAGATGGACAGGCCGGCCTGCCCGGACGTGCTCGCGACGAATACGAGACCGGGTAGGGAATCCAGTGCCTGGCGCACCGCGACATACGCATTGCGACGAACGGTGAGCGTGACGTGTGCGATGACGCCGGCGTATCCGAGGGAGAGCGGCTCGACCATGGCCGTCACCCGACACAACCCCGCTTTGTCCAAGCGGCTGAGGCGAGATCGAACGGTTCCCTCGGCCACGTCGTGTAGTCGTGCGATGGCCCGACTCGACTGTCGCCCGTCGGTGATGAGGGACTGCATCAGAGCCACATCGAGGTCGTCGATCTCAATCCTGGGTGCCGGAAGCCTGATCGCCGGGACGTTTCTCGCGATGAAGAACTGGCGGCCCAATGGGGTGACAAACGATTCCGTTGCGAGATCCAATGCGAGGTCGCTGATTCCGTCTATCGCGCTGAGGCGCTCGGCGATCAGCCGATGGACTTCGGCCCGGTCGCGCAGCAGGAAATAGGCCAGGACGTCGCACGCGCCCACCACCACGGCGACCGCCTCGCACTCATCCAGTTCCGCGATGCTGCTGGCGACTTCCCGTGGCGTCCGGTTGCCAGTGCGTATCCGAGCAATGGCGAACCACTCAAAACCGGCGACCTCCCAGTCCACCAACGCGGTGAAGACAAGGCTGCCCGCGCTCATCAGCTTCTTAAGGCGGATGCTTACGGCCGACTCGCTGATCCCTGCGGCCTGCGCGAGGTCACGGTTCGTGGAACGTCCTTGCTCGAGGAGTTGTGTGAGCAGGAACCTGTCGGTTTCATCGGCCGCAGGCGGTACTGCTGCCGATCTCTCCGTGACTTCCGGAGGGCTTGGGTCGGCGAGAGACGGTGGGATGAGTCTGGCTCGGTCTCGGTGATCTTGCGGCTGCGGCATATGTCCATTCTCGTAGTCACCCAGTGGGGTGTCCTACTTGGGGACCATCAACGGGGCCTGACCCCGGTTCTTGGACACGCTGAATCCAGCACTTGGTGCTGGGGAAGCGAGATGATCCGAGAACCATGGCCAGGAAGAACTACTCCGAAGAGTTCCGTCGTCAGGCCGTCGACTTGTACGAGTCCACCCCGGGCGCGACGCTGAAGGGCATCGCCGCCGATTTGGGGGTCGCGCGGGGCACCCTGAAGCACTGGGTGGACCAGTACGGCACGGGCAAGAAGACCGCACCCGACGGCACCACGATCCCGCGTCTCACGAGTCCGAGCGGGACACCGTCGCCGGACGGACCGGAGACGCCCGAGCAGGAGCTGGCCCGGCTCCGGGCGCGGGTGCGTGAGCTCGAGGTCGAGACCACCAAGCTCTCCACCGAGCGCGAGATCCTCCAGCGGGCGGCCAAGTATTTCGCCGGGGAGACGAACTGGTGAGTCGCTTCCAGTTCGTTGCCGACAACTCCATCACCTTCGAGGTGAAGCGACTGTGTGAGCTCGTCGAGATCGAGCGCTCTTCCTACTACGCGTGGGTCAAGGCCGCTCCCGGGCGTGAGGCCAGGGCGGTCGCGGACGCGGCGCTGGCTGAACGGATCAGGTCCGCACACCAGCAGGACAAGACCTGCGGCGCGCCCCGGATCACTGCCGAGCTCAACGACGGCGCCCCTGCCGGCGAGCGCGTGAACCACAAGCGCGTCGCGCGGGTAATGCGGGCCGAGGGAATCCGTGGCTACGTGAAGAAGGCGGAGGGTGCGGACCACGATCCCCGAGCCGTCGGGGCAGAAGGTCCCCGACCTGTTCAAGCGGGACTTTACCGCGAAGGCGGTCAACGAACGCTATGTCGGGGACATCACCTACCTGCCGATCGGGGACGGGACGAACCTGTACCTGGCCACCATGATCGACTGCTACTCACGCCGGCTGGCCGGGTGGGCGGTCGCCGACCACATGCGTACCGAGCTCGTCGAGGACGCCCTCAAGGCAGCCGCCGCCACCCGGGGCAGCCTCAAGGGCGCGATCTTCCACTCCGACCACGGGTCGGTCTACACCAGCAAGGACTACGCCAAGCTCTGCAAGCAGCTCGGCGTGACCCAGTCCATGGGAGCCGTCGGCTCCTCGGCCGACAACGCTCTGGCCGAGTCGTTCAACGCCACCATCAAGCGCGAGGTCCTCCAAGACGCCGCCTGCTGGCCCGACGAGGCCACCTGCCGCCGCGAGGTCTTCCGCTGGCTCGTCCGCTACAACACCCGCGCCGTCACTCCTGGTGCGGCTACCTGTCCCCGTCCACCTACCAGGCCCGCCGGGCCGCTACGCTGCCAACCGCTGCGTAATCACCCACCGTGTCCAAGATCCGGGGGTAGGGCCCAACACTGCCACGATGCCCGATGCTCGTGCGCGATTGCCCGAATTATTGGACAATGGATGAAGAATGCGTTTTGAGTGCGTCAAGCAGGTGCGGATGTTTGACACCGCCAGTGATCTGCAGCATAGTGTCCAAATAAGTGTCGGCGAGCCGGACTGGCCAACCTCTTCTTGGTAGGTCTCGATCTTCAATGTGATCAAGGCCGCTCGGCACGATCCATCCATCGGTTCCGGACTCGGACATCAGTGATAGGTCGTTCACTCTCATGGGCAACAAGACAAAGGTGCGACGCTTCGGTCGAAAGCGTGCTGGTGCGGCGTCCACGACGATCGCGATCGTGGGTTGTGGCTTCGGCGGGCTCGCCGCCGCCATCGAACTCAAGCGAAACGGATATGACGACTTCGTCATCTTCGAACGGGCGCGCTCGATCGGCGGGGTGTGGAGGGAGAACACCTATCCCGGCGCGGCTTGCGATGTTCCGTCGCCGATCTACTCGTTCTCCTATGCGCTGAAGCCCGACTGGTCGGCGCTGTTCGGTCGGCAGGACGAGATCTGCAGGTATCTCGAGGACGTCGCCGACGAGTTCGACATCACTCGGCATATCCGGTTCGACACCGAGGTCACCGCGGCAGACTACGACGAGTCGACGGCGAAATGGCATGTGTTGTTGTCCACGGGTGACCAGGTGATCGTCGACATCGTGATCATGGCGACCGGCCAGCTCAGCCGCCCGAAGATGCCGGACGTTCCCGGCGTCGACACCTTCAAGGGTCCGTCGTTCCACTCCGCCGAGTGGAACCATGATGTTGACCTGACCGGCAAGCGCGTGGCAGTGGTCGGCAGCGGGGCAAGTGCCATCCAGATCGTCCCCGCGATCGCCGATCAGGTTGCCGAGATGACCGTGCTGCAGCGATCGCCGAACTGGGTCATGTGGAAAAGCCGTCGACGTCCCGGGAAGTTTCAGACGACCCTCATGCGGCACTCGAAGCTGCTGCGTCAGATGCACCACAACGTGCTCTTCCTCGCTTACGAATCCCGGTACCCCCTGGTTCTGCGGCTAGCGAATCCGATCCGGAAGCTGTCGCAGTGGTACCTGATCCACACCATCAAGAAACACGTCAGCGATCCGGAAGAGGTGAAGGCGGCAATTCCCGAGTACCGGCTGCTGTGCAACCGCCTGCTGTTGTCGAACGACTGGTACCCGACGATCGGTCGTGACCACGTGCATCTCGTCGGATCCGCAGTCACCGCAGTCGATCCCGAGGGTCTCACCGTTGCAGACGGTCGCCACGTGAACGCCGATGTCATCATCTGGTGCACCGGCTTCAAGGCGAGCGAGTTTCTCGTCCCCATCAAGGTTCGCGGACGCGGTGGCCGGGACCTGCACGAGGAGTGGGCGGAGGGGGCGACCGCCTACCTCGGCATGACCTACCCCAACTTCCCCAACTTCTTCATGTTGTTCGGCCCCAACACGAACAGCATCACAAACACGATCGTCTTCCTGCTCGAACGGCAGGCCCGTTACATCCGAATGGCGATCGACCACAAAGTGAGCAACGGCATCGCGTCGATCGAAGTCTCGTCGGACACGTACGAGAGATTCCAAGACTGGCTCGACGGCAAACTGCGGCAGACGGTGTTCACCGACAGCTGTCCTGGTTGGTACACGAACGAGAAAGGCAAGGTCACTGCCATGTGGCCGGCTTCGCACCTTTCCTACGCCCGCGCGACCGCACAGTTCAAGCCCCACGAATACGTTCGCGAGCTGACACCGGTTGCCGCTTCGGTGACCCTGACCGGCGCGGAACGTATCGAACGACCCCGAGACGAGGTGGCCCCGATGAATGAACACCACATGACCATCTGCGAGATGTTCGACCGCATTGTCAATAGGCATCCGGATCAGCGCGCGCTCAGTGAGTTCGGATCGGATGTCGAGTACACCTACCGCGAGTATCGTGACGCAGTCGCCGAGACCGCAGCGACCCTGGCCGCGCTTGGTGTCCGCCGCGGTGACGTGGTGTTGCTGATGTTCGACAACCGGCCGGCCTTTCACATCATCGACATGGCGGCAACGCATCTCGGCGCTGCGACGTGCTCTGTGTACAACACGCTGCCGCCTGCCGACATCTCTTATGTGGTGTCGAATGCCCAGCCGCGTCTTGCGCTGTGTGAGGAGAAGTACGCGCCCCAGCTGGTCGCGGGGGTCGGCGGCGCCGTGCCGGTCTACTGCACCACGCCGGGTGTCGAGGGCACTCGGTATCTCGGCGACCAGAAGCCCGCTGCGGACTTCGATTTCGAATCAACCTGGCGTTCGGTCCAACCCGACGATGTGCTCACACTCATCTATACATCAGGCACGACCGGAAACCCGAAGGGGGTCGAGATCACCCACTCGGCCATGGTCGCCGACCTGGTTCTGGCCGGCGAGGTCCTTGACTACCGTGTTGGGGACCGGGTTCCGTCGGCGATGCCGATGGCCCACGCGGCCCAGCGGTGGGGAACCCACTACGGGGGTGCCGCCTTCGGTCTCGATGTCACCTGCGTTCCGGATGTGACACAGCTGGTGGTCAGCCTCCAGGAAGTTCATCCCGATATCTGGGGAACCGTCCCGCGCATCCTGGAGAAGATCGTTGCCGGTCTGCAATCCCGCTTTTCGGTGGAACCGGACGAGAACAAGCGTGCAGCGGTGGAGGGCGCCTTCAAGGTCGGGCAGGCCGTCGCCGAGGCGAAGCGTTCCGGCGCCGAGGTGCCCGCCGAATTGCAGGTGCAGTACGAGCAGGCCGCACCGGTCCTAGCCGGTATCCGCGCCCTCCTGGGCCTCGAGAACTTGCGCTGGCTGGTCGTCGGCGCGGCGCCGACCCCGCGTCACGTCCTCGACTTCTTCGCCGCGCTCGGCATCGAGGTCGTCGAGGTCTGGGGCATGACCGAACTCGGTGCGGTGGCGACGATCAACCCCATCGGTGCCCAGAAGTTCGGTACCGTTGGGCGCCCTCTGCGATCGGTTGACATCCGGATCGCCGACGATGGTGAGGTCCTGGTCAAGGGGCCGATCGCGATGCGTGGTTACCGCGGGGCGGCCGAGGCCACCGAGCAGACATTCGACGCGGACGGCTACCTCAAGACCGGGGACGTGGGCGTTATCGACGAGGACGGTTACCTGTCGATCGTGGACCGCAAGAAAGAGATCATAATCAATTCGGCGGGTAAGAACATCTCCCCGCAGCGGGTGGAGGCCGCGGTCAAGGCGGAGACCCCGTTGGTGGGTTCGGTCGTGGCGATCGGCGAAGGCCGGCCGTACCTGACAGCGCTCATCGTGCTCGATCCGGACGCCGCCAGGGCATTCGGTGAGAAGATCGGAATCGATGGCAACGACCTGGAGGCGGTCGCCTCCCACCCGGCACTCCTCGCACACATCGAGGAGGCCGTTGCACGCGCCAACGAGAAACTTGCCCGGGTCGAGCAGATCAAGCGCCATACCGTGTTGGGTGAGCTCTGGTTGCCCGGCGGTGATCAGCTGACCCCCACGATGAAGTTGCGCCGCAAGCCGATCGCGAAGCGCTACCGGGAGACCATCGACTCGATGTACGCGACAACCGAAGCAGCACGATGACGAGCACCGCATCTGCCGGGGCCGCGGTCGGACAGACCGCGGCCCTCCGCTCCCACGACGTCTTCACCGGCGAGGTGATCGCCGAGTTCGAGGGCATGGACGCTGTGGCCGTGCATCAGGCGCTCGGTCGAGCCCGCGATGCTCAGAAAGTTTGGCGGTCAATGGATTTCGGATCTCGGCGCACCGCCCTGCTGGCGTGGGCGTCAGAACTGTGCCGGTCTCAAAAGCACCTCACCGAGTTGATCCACCGCGAAAACGGAAAGCCTGTCGACGATGCGTTCATGGAACTCGTCATCGCCCTCGAGCACATCAGGTGGGCCGCAGTGCATGCGGCGTCGGTCATGCGCGAGCGCCGTGTCTCATCGGGGGTCCTGATGGCGAACTACAGGGCTTCCGTCCGGCGGGAGCCCTTCGGCGTCATCGGGGTGATCAGCCCCTGGAACTACCCGTTGTTCGCACCGGTTGCGCCCATCGCCTCGGCGCTTGCCGCGGCGAACACGGTCTTGGTCAAACCGAGTGAGTACTCGACCGCGGTCGGCGCCGAACTCGTCGACGCCTTTCACCGTGCGAACCCGGGGCTTCCGGACGGGGTCCTGCAGCTCGTGAGCGGCTCGGGGGCCACCGGTGCCGCACTCGTCGAAGCGGGTGTCGACAAGATCGAGTTCACCGGCTCTCCCGGGACCGCCCGGAGAATTCTGGCGTCGTGTGCGCGCACCCTAACCCCGGTGGTCATGGAATGTGGCGGCAAGGATGCGATGATCGTCGCACCGGACGCCGACATCGAGGCGGCAGCCGACGCGGCGGCTTGGGGCGGATTCAGCAACGCAGGCCAGACGTGCGTCGGTGTCGAGCGTGTCTACGTGCACACATCGATCGCCGATGAGTTCATCACGGCCGTTGCTCGACGCCTCGAAAACGCATATGCAGGCGAACATGACTCGGCTACCTACGGTCCGATGACGGTGGCTACGCAGGTTGAGGTGGTTCGACGCCACGTACAGGCCGCCATCGGTGCCGGAGCGCAGTTGCCGCTCGGCGGCCTCGACCGTATCCGCGGGCGAATGATCGATCCGATCCTGCTGGTCGACGGAGACGAGGACAATCCGTCGGTGACAGAGGAGACCTTCGGACCGACGGTGACCATCCGGCGGGTGGGGTCGGTGGACGAGGCGATCGAGCTGGCGAACGCCGGCGAGTTCGGTCTAGGGGCTGCGGTTTTCTCTCTGCATGACGGCGAGCGGATCGCGTCCCGGCTCAGATGTGGCATGGTGTCGATCAATTCGGTCCTCGCTTTCGTCAGCATCCCTGCACTGCCCTTCGGGGGTGTTGGGTCGAGCGGGTACGGACGCATCCACGGCGAAGAGGGAATCCGAGAGTTCTCTAGGACGAAAGCATTGTCCGACAAGCGATTCGATATTCCAGGAATGAATGGGATGTTATTGTCGCGGGCGCCGGTCACCATGCCTGCGCTCCGCTTCATCACTCGAGCCAGATTTGCATTGCGACATCGCAAGGGGATTCGATGACGAAGAGGTACCGGTTCACTCACAGTGGTTTCACCACCGCCGCGGTCGAAGTTGTGGCCGAGGTGGTTGCCGACGCCGACGGCTGGAAGCGCTGGGCACGCCCCATGGTGCTACAGACCGAACTGGAGTCTTGGGGAGCCGATTCAGCGCACGGCGCCGGCGCGATTCGTCGGGTCGGTGCTCCACCGGTCTGGATTCGGGAGATGATCCTTGACTGGGATCCGGCCGTCGGCCAGGTCTATACGGTCCTCTCGCCCGCGTTGTTTTCTCACTATCGTGGCGAGATCGCATTCGAGCCCACCGAGTTCGGAGGCACCCACATTCGATGGACCGTCGAATTCGTACCCCGTAGTCGATGGCTGGGAAATGTTCTGCGTGCCGGATTCTCTGCGGTCATCGCACAATTCATCGCCAGGATCGTCGCACACTGTGATCGCCTCGCCGTCGGAGCGGTTGCCCGATGAGTCTGCGGAGTGACTCACTGGAGGGGCGGGTTGCGCTGGTCACCGGTGGGTCCCGTGGTGTCGGTGCGGCCATCGCCCGGGACCTGGCGGCACGCGGCGCCTCGGTCGGTCTGACCTACCATCGCAACGCCAAGGCCGCCGACGACGTTGTTTCGGATATCCGGTCGACCGGCGGTGTGGCACTGGCGGTGAAGGCCGCCGTGGAGGAACGCGATGGATGGCCCGCCGTGGTTGCCGCGGTGGAGGACGAGTTCGGTCCGATCGACCTCCTTGTCAGCAACGCCGGGATCGCTAGTCGGGGACAATCCGTGGCGGACTCCGATGCGGCCGAGTTCGATCGGTTGATGAACGTCCATGCATTCGGGCCCCTGGCGCTCATCCGGCACCTGCTGCCGACGATGCGCCGCGCCGACCGGAGCGACATCGTGGTGATATCGAGTGCGCTCGTGATGTCCGCGCCGCCGTACACCGCCCCTTACATCATGGCCAAGGCTGCAGTGGAAAGTGCCTGCCGTGTGCTGGCTTTCGAGGAGCGTGACAACGGGGTCCGGGTCAACATCGTCGCGCCGGGGCTGGTCGACACCGACATGGGCAACCGACTCGTCGCCTCCGGCGACAGCAGTCCGGATGCGATGAGTGCCGTTGCCGCCAGGAGCCCCTTTGGGCGCGTCTGCGCACCGGAGGACGTGGCACATGTGGTGTCTGCCCTCGTAGGGCCGGCGGGCGGGTATATCACGGGTCAACGAGTGTGTGTCGACGGAGGTGGGTCAGCGCCGACGACACACTGAAATCCCGTCCAGAGTGCACTGACGCATGAAGGCCCGGGTGCCGCAACGGTCATCGTCGCGGCACCCGGGCCGATTGCTCTGTCGGAGCCTGTTCCGTGGAGGAGCCTACGGAGGTGGCTGTGTGACACAGAGGGGCTACATTGACCGGCGGGGCGGCTTCGGTGCCGGTGCAACAGACTGTCGCTCCCGGTCCCACAGGCAATCACCAACGTTTCGAGGAGCTTTGGGCAGGCCAGGGGCGACTCTCCAGGAGAAAGACCTGGAGACCTCCGCGTAGAGCCATATCCTGGAAATGTCGCTCTAGTGTCCTGAGTCATTAATTGTCATTCGGTTGATAGACTGGGGAATGGCAACCCGGGGTCCGCGAGCAGTGGATATTGTTCTGACCGATGACGAGCGCCGTGAGCTCGAAGGGTGGGCGCGTCGGCGAATGACGGCCTCGGGTTTGGCGATGCGCTCACGAATCGTTCTCGCTGCCGCTGATGGCGAGTCGAATACCGAAGTGGCACAACGACTCGGCCTCAACCGAGGTACCGTGCGGCGATGGCGAGGCCGGTTCGTCGAGCACCGCTGCGAGGGGTTGCTCGACGAACCCCGGCCCGGGCGACCTCGAACCGTCGGCGACGAGCAGATCAAAGACCTGATCGCCGCAACTCTCGAGACCACTCCGAAGAATGCGACACACTGGTCGACTCGGTCGATGGCTGAGCATCTCGGCATGTCGCAGTCAACTGTTTCGCGAGTATGGACAGCGTTCGGATTGGCTCCACACAAACAGGATTCGTGGAAGCTGTCGAAAGATCCCATGTTCACCGAGAAGGTCCGCGACGTCGTCGGGCTCTACATGAACCCACCCGAACGTGCCCTGGTGCTCTGCGTTGACGAGAAGACCCAGATCCAAGCGCTCGATCGCACCCAGCCGATCTTTCCCATGCTCCCGGGCACCCCGCAACGGGCCAGCCACGACTACGTGCGCAACGGCACCTCCAGCCTGTACGCGGCGTTGGACATCGCGTCGGGCAAAGTCATCGGTTCGCTTCACTCACGGCATCGCGCAACGGAATTCATCGGATTCCTCCGCAAGATCGACGCCGAAGTACCCGACGAGCTCGACGTCCACCTGGTCATGGACAACGCTTCCACCCACAAGACACCCGCGGTCAAACGATGGCTGACCTCGCACCCGCGGTTTGTTGTCCACTTCACCCCCACCAGCTCATCCTGGATGAACCTCGTCGAACGCTGGTTCGCCGAACTGACCACCAAGAAACTCCAACGCTCCACCCACCGCACCGTACGAGCACTCAATGCCGACATCAGAGCGTGGATCGAGACCTGGAACGACAACCCCCGCCCCTACGTGTGGGTCAAGACCGCTGACCAGATCCTCGACTCCATCGCCCACTACTGCACACGAATTAATGACTCAGGACACTAGCGGAGGTCTCCTTGCTTGGTCTCGTCGCCGTCACCGACACGCGACGGCGGGGTGGCTCACGCAGAGGTGGCGCCAAGCCTCGATCGAGAACTGTCCGACCTCTGGGTTGCAATCCGCAGGCGTTCGGCGACCGATGTCGCGCCCACAACGAATCCCGCTGTCAGGCTGAGCATTGCAATGCCCAGGATCCAGTCGATCCAGATCGGCAGATCGAAGTTTAGTCCGACGTACAGCGGCCAAGATGCTCCAGCGAATACGATCGGTAGCGCTACAGTCGACACGACGAGCGCGACTCCAGCACGCTTCCAGCCCTGAAGAGGGTAGGCAAACGCGTAGATCAACAGGCCACCGACAATGGGAACCGGTGCGAGCTGGGGTGCTACCACGAGGTACTTGAGAGGCGCCTCGCCGTAGTAGTCCCATCCATCGAACATGTTGCCGAGGGTTTCGACGACGATCACCGATGCGCAGGATCCTGCAGCGAGCAGATGTAAAGTGCGGCGGGGTGATCCGCTGGCCATCATGCGTGCAACAAAACAGGGGAGGAGGCCCACCCAGGGGATGTACCCGATGACGAGGAACCATGGGATATCACGCCCCATCCCGTTGTACGCGAACGGATGATCACTCGCGTAAACGATCTGGCCGAGAATATCGTAGAACGGCTCGTTCAACGCGCATATGAAAGCGCCGATGCATGCGAAGACCGGGATCGGGTCTCGCTCGGACAGGCTCCAGTAGATGGCATAGGCGGCCGAGACGAATGCGACCAGGCTGAAGGCCGCAAGTATGTAGAGGGGATCGATCGCCGATTCTATCGATGGCGGATGAGGGATCACGGTGTCTCCTTAACCTGATTACGTTGTCACGGGCCGGTTACAGGCGTTTGTGCGATCGTCTGGGGTTTCGCTGAGACGCGTTCGTAGGTTGCCGTCAATATCGAACCTGGCGCTGCACAGCCTGTTTCGCGTACGAATGGGTCCGTGGCAATGGTTTCGCCAGTATGACACGGAGTCATAGTTGCGTAAAGATCGATCTTCCGGACTGCGCATGTTTCCCAGCCTTCAGGGGCCAGGGGCTTCGACTCGCGCTCCGCAGTCGGGCGGAGAATCGGCGATCTCGGCGAGAGTGTCAGAGTTGAGCGGTTCGCGGTGGGCGCAGGCACGCTGTGTGATGGCTGCCGCCAATGCTGTGAGCCGGACCGGGCGACCGGCATTTTCAGGGCTCGATGCCGGCTACATCGTCTATGAGGGTCTTCAGCGTTCGAGTCAACAACAGGTGGACCTCGTCACGTGTGAGTGTCAGCTCCTTGAGCCACAGGCGACTCGCGTACTTGGCCATTGCGCCGTAAGCGAGCATGTGGACACGGAGCTTGTTCTGCTCCGGGCTGTTTCCCTCGATTCCGAGCGCTGTCAGCATTCGCTCGACCGCGACTAGGTCCGCCTCTCGCATGATCTTGTCGACGTCGTCGGCGGTTCCGCCCGCGTCGATGGCGATGGTCGATATCCACATGTTGCGGTGGCGCCATGCGACGGTGAGGTACCGATCGATGGAGGCATCGATCCGCTCGTCGAGGGTGTCGCCCTTGATAGCGGTCGGAACAACCGCTGGGATGTACGACAGCCGCCTCACTACTTCGAGGTAGAGGTCTCGCTTGGTGCCGAAGTAGTGATGAATCAGTGGACGTCCCACCCCGGCCGCCTCGGCGACATCGCCGATCGAGACCTCGTTGTATCCCTTCTCGAACAGGCGCATTGCGCAGGCGATGATCTGCTCGCGACGCTCGTAGCCGTCCATGCGTTTGGTCTCGGCGGTGTTCCGTGTGGTCATACCGGCCTATCGTCGTGGTGGCATGGCCGGCTCATGTGGCCTGGCCATGAAGTCCGTCAGCTACAAAATACCTACGGCATCACGTGTGGGTGGGGTCCACCTGCGAATGCCACGGTAGCCACGCGGGCAGGTCGTGAGGGACGCGGCCCGGGAAATCTGCCGGGCGCTTCTCTAGAAACGACGAAACTCCTTCGAACGCATCGGGATTCTCGGCGAGTCCCGCGACCAGGCGTGAATCGATGACGCGGGTCCTGTCCGGCGTGGGGTCACCACTGAGCTCATACAGCATGCGTCGGACGACCGCGACCGAGACCGGCGCCGTGTGTGCCACTAGGTCGTGGGCCAGCTCACGCGCGGCGCTGAGGAGTTCACCGGCGGGGTGGACGGAGTGCACCAAACCTGCGTTCTTGGCCTCGTCGGCGCCGAACAGCCTCCCGGACACCATCCAGTCGAGTGCGGTGCCCATGCCGACGAGGCGTGGGAGGAACCATGCCGATGCGCCCTCGGGGTAGATTCCGCGTCTGCTGAAGACGAAGCCGAATCTGGCGTCGGAAGCGGCCAGGCGGTAGTCGGCCGAGAGGATGATCGTCGCGCCGGCGCCGACGGCGGCACCCTGTACGGCCGCGATTACCGGTTTGCTCATTCGATACACGGTCATCGAGCAGCGGCCGGCCGGCTCCTGCCATTCGCCATCCGAGGCGCCCGCGGAGGGGTCGACCTCGAAGGCACCGTCGGAAAGGTCTGCGCCACAGCAGAAGTCTTTGCCGTTCGCGGCGAGTACGACCACCCTGACCAGTTCGTCGTCATCGGCGCGCTTGAGCGCGTGCTCTAGTTCGCGCGCCATCTTCACGGTGTAGCCGTTGCGGGCGTCTGGGCGGTTGAGGGTGACTTGCGCGATGCCTGATCGGTCGACCTCGTAGGTGATGGTCGAATAGCGCGATGTCATACGTCCTCCTTTGCTGCGCGAGAGAACTTGACAGTAAGTCAACACGGTAGGGGCGCGCAAGGTCGTGTGGCTCCACGTTGGCAACGCATTGCCGAAGCATGCACAACATCGGCTGTGAACTGGCGTTCTCGATTTCTGGCAGACGTGTGTGCCGTCGGGGGTGCGAAGACGTAAGTTGCGGCTCATGCACGCGAACTAGTTGACAGATTGACAAGTGTGCGACAGATTAAGGTCGTCGAGTCGATGTGATCCCACATACAGCGACCGGCGTCGGGGATCGGCGTGCCGTCTCGGTGCCGCGTGGGCTCGACGGCGGAACGCAATCGGATGCGAAGGTTGTGATGAACCCTTCTCTTAGTCACCCAACTGCGACGGCAGGTATCCGTCCACGACCACAAGGAGAGTCCTGGTGACTGCTGTCGTGGATCTCCAGCGAGTGGCGGTCGAGGATTCATCGCGGATCAAACCCTTGCAGAAGCTGCTGGCATACCTGAGGGAAGCTCCGGGTCGGACGGTGGACACGATAGGTCGAGCGGCCATCCTGGCAGGGTCGGTGCTTCGGTATGTGATCGTCGATATCTTCCGTCTGAAGCTCCCGATGGACGAGATCGTCGGTGAGATGTGGTTGCTACTCAAGGTGACGACCCTGCCGGCGCTCCTCATGGCTGTGCCCCTCGGCGCGGAGGTCTCGGTCCAGGTCGGTGGCCTCATGAATCAGGTCGGCGCGAGCTCTCTCGCCGGTGCAGCATCGGGCCTGGGCGTGGTGAGTCAGGGGGCTCCCATGGCCGCCGGATTGCTCATGAGTGGTGCCGCGGCATCGGCCATCGCCTCGGATCTCGGATCCCGGGCGATACGGGAAGAGATCGACGCCATGCGGGTGATGGGGATCGATCCGGTCGACCGTCTGGTGATGCCACGATTCATCGCGATGGTGGTGATCGCCCCCATGCTGTGCGTCGTCATCATCGCCGCAGGTGTCACAGCGGGTCTCCTCATTGCAGTCAACGCTAACGACGTTGTGCCGGGCAGCTTCTGGCAATCGTTCGGAGCGTTCGCCACACCAACCGACATCATCTTCGCCATCGCGAAGGCGCTGGTCTTCGCCGCCATGGTCGCCTTGATTGCGAGCTTGCGCGGACTCGAAGCCAAGGGTGGGCCACGGGGTGTCGCAGATGCGGTGAATGCGTCTGTGGTCCTGAGCGTGGTTGCGATCTTCATCGCGAATCTCGTGATGAGTCAGGGACAGTCCATGTTCTTCCACGAACAGCTAGGGTGACACGATGACCGCTTCGCAGTACCGACCGGTGCCACGAGTCACCTCTTCCGTCGCCAAGGCGGCAACTGCCGTGCAGAACGGACTCAGTGGGCTCGGGCAGGTTATCCTGTTCTGTGCCAAGGCGATCGGGACTATCCCGATCACGTTGAAGCACTACCGACAGCAGACCTTCAAGACTATGAATTCGATGGCTTGGGGTCGCGGGTCGTTGATCGTCGACGGCGGCGTGGTGAGTCTCCTGGCCATCCTCGGGGTGGCTGTGGGTGCGGTCATCGCCATCGAGGCCTACGGCGCGTTGAATCTCCTCGGCTTTGGCGCTCTGAGCGGGATCATCGGCTCTTTCGCCAACATCAGGGAGATCGCTCCGATCCTCACCGGCATCGGATTCGCCGCCCAGGCAGGGTGCCGCATGACCGCCGAGATCGGTTCCATGCGAATCTCGGAGGAGATCGACGCGACCGAGGCGCTGGGCATCCGTGCGATCCCGTTCGTCGTGGGTACCCGCCTCGTCGGGGGGATGCTCTGTGTCTTGCCGAGTTATCTTCTCGGCCTGGCGATCAGCTTTGCCACCGGCGCGTTGATCATCAAGGGTTTCCACGGCGAGGCCGGCGGCACTTACGACCACTACTTCGCACAGTTCATCACACCATCAGAAGTGCTCATTTCCGTGATAAAAGCCCTGGTGTTCTGCATTCTGGTGACCCTGATCCACAGCTACTACGGCTATTTCGCGAGCGGGGGGCCTGCAGGAGTCGGTGTTGCCTCCGGCCGTGCGATCAGGGCGAGTCTTGTCGTGATCGTCGTGGCCAACTTTGTCTTCTCGGTCATCATCTGGGGGCTCAGCCCCGAGATGGTCTTCACAGGGTAGGAATCGTGCAACAGGATTTCATCCGTGGATCGGCAGCGCGCCAGCGTCGTCGAACCACTCTGACTGCAGTACTCGCCATCGGCCTAGTCCTGGCGATGATCGTGGTCGTTACCGCCTTCGATCGTTTTCGAGACGATGACTCGATGCTGTCGATCAGTGTCGCGGTCCCGTACGTTGCGCCGGGAGCCGACGAGGGATCGAACGTCATCCTTAACGGCGCCGAGGTCGGGGTTATCGAGCGCATATACCGATCGGGACCCGCCACCGTCACACTAGATCTCGAACTGGACCCCTCCAAGATCGTTGGTCTCACCGACACTTTCGAGATGGACTTCCGGCCGCAGAACTATTTCGGTGTGACAGCACTGAACCTCGTGAAGGGCGAGGGGGGTGGCACGCTACGCAGCGGTGCCAGCCTGACCCGGACGGCTGTGCCGAACTACACAATGTCGACCATGATCGAGCGCGGTTCGATCGTGACCAGCGGTGTCCTCAACGAGCACATGGTCGACACTCTCGATGAGGTCCTCCGCTACACCAATGGGCTCACGCCATTGCTACGTGCCGGCCTCGTGTTCGCCGATCAGGTCGCGAAGACTCAGCGCGCGCTCCCCAGCGAACTGATCGGGGACGCAAATGGGATCCTCGATGTGTTGCCCTCGTTCTTGGGGCAGACGATCGACGCGGGCTACACCATCTATCAGGGCAGGTATAACCGCCAACCGGATGGGTCGATCGGTGTCGACACAAAGACGCTCGACAAGTCCAGTGCGGGCCTCGAGTTGGGTTCGGGTGCGCTGTTCGCAGCAGTGGGGAAGCTCTTGAGGTCCCACAGCGCCGAGCTTATTCCTGCCGTAGAGATCGTCAAGCTCTATGCGGACACCGTTCCCGGAATAGTGTCGCTCGGGACGACGGGGCCGAGGCTTGATGCGGTGGTGGACAGGTTGACCGCAGTATTCGGTGGTACCCCCCAGCGTCCAAGCCTACGCCTGAGACTCGTGCTGGACGACCTGCCGTTGGTCGCAGCGCCGCTCGCGCTGGGCGGTCTGGTCGAAAGGGGATGGAGCCGATGAGGTTGCCGATGTCTTCGGTGAAGACCCTCGCGAAAGTGGGTGTCGTGGCAGCTATCTCGACACTTCTTTTCGTTCTCGTCATGAACGCCGCGACGAACCCGGTGAAGGTCTCCACACAGACCTACACCGCTGACTTCACCGATGTCTCGGGCTTGCGGCCGAACGGTGACGTACGGGTGAGAGGCGTCCAGGTGGGCAAGGTCGAGAGCATCACCGTCGAACGACGAGGTGACCGAACAGTGGCGAAGGTGCAGTTCACCGCCGACCGCGAACATCCCGTGACCACGAACACGAAACTCGCCGTGAAGTACCAGAACCTCACCGGCATTCGCTACATCGACATGGTCACGACACCTGGAGGCCGTCCGGTTGACCACGTCACTCTGCCGAACACCACACCTTCGTTCGACATCACCGAACTGTTCAACGGTCTTCAACCCGTGCTGAAGACCCTTGACACGGACGAGATCAACGAGATCAGCCAGAATGCTCTGGCTCTTCTCGAGGGCGATGGACGAGGTCTGCAGCCGATGCTCGACAGCATCCAGAAGCTGGGGGACCATGTCAAGAACCGCCAGCAGGTCATCTCGACTCTGGTGACCAATCTCGCCCGGATCTCCGATGGCCTCGGCGGGAAGTCGGACGAGATCATCGAGATCCTTCATTCCATCGAGGTACCCGTCGATGCGGCCATCTCCGTGCTGGACGAATTCAATTCGACCGCAAGTCTCGGACCACAGTTCACCGTCCCCGTCGCGAACATTCTGCGAAACCTCGGACTCGAAGAGGGGATGGATTTCAACAAGATGATCGCTGATGCGTTCGGCTCGGCCGAGGCGTTCGGAAGAGCGCTACGTGTGCTTCCAGGTGCACTCAGCGTCGCGAGTTCTCCACGCGTCGGGCTGAGCGTTGCCGGCGGGCGGACATGTTCCAAGGGAAAAGCAGATCTGCCGGCCGACGTGATCATGTTGCTGAACGGGACTGAGGTGACGGTATGCAAGGTCTGAAGAAGCTCCGGTTCAGGGATATCGCCGAGCACCAACGCACCATCGGCATCGTCGCGGTGGCGGTGACTCTTGTCGTGCTGGCGGCCACCATCCTGGTGTACTGGCGGCCCCCGGGACAGCAGATCATCCGATTCGAGACCGAAGACGCGGCCGCGATTTCCACCGGCCAGGACGTCCGGGTCGCTGGCGTCAGCGTAGGCAAGATCGACACCATTGAGCTGGGCCCGAACTCCGTGACGGTGACCGCAAAAGTCGACGACGATGTGTTCGTCGGCGATCGAAGCCGCGTCACGGTCAGGATGCTCACGGCTGTCGGCGGGTACTTTACGACGATCGAGCCCGCAGGCGATGACCCGCTAGGGACGTCGGTGATTCCGACGTCGAGGGTATCCGTGCCCTATTCGATTGCCGATGTTCTTCAGGAAGTGCCGCCCATCACTGACTCCGTACGGGCCGGCGACCTGCACGCGGACATCGAGGAGATCGCGTCCGGTCTGACGGACAACACGAAGTCGATCGGGTCGATGATCAACGGGCTCGACACGATCGCCGGCATCATGGACCGGCAGCGGCGGCAGGTGTCCACGACGCTGGAACTGGCTCAGTCCTACCTCGAGACGTTCAACCTGAATCGTGACTACGTCTTCGCGCTCATCAAGAAGATCGAACTGGTGCTGGCCCGCTACCACGCCACCTGGGCGGGTTTCAACGAGACCTACACGCGCCTGGGTGAGATCGTCGTGCGCCTAAGTCCGGTCACCTGGTTCTACTACGACAACAAAGACCGGTTGTTGGCTGCGGTCACCACCCTCCGAGACGGCTTCAAGAAACTGCAGGACCAGATGAACCCGGTGATCGACCAGTTGACCGCAGTACGCGGAGCCCTCGAGAAACTGGTCGGCAAGGGAGGTCTCCAGCAGGCGCTGGGAGACGTGATCCTTGCGACCGATGTCTGCGTCCCTGTGCCCGGGAGGTCGTGCTGATGAGACGAGGAAGGCTGGTAGCACTCACGTTCGGAGTTCTCGCAGTGGTCGTCGCGCTTGTTGCCGGGATGGTCGCGTATGTCCGGGCCGCCACAGACGAGAATGCCTCCAGGTGTGCCTATTTCACGGACTCGATCGGTTTGTACACCGGTAACCCCGTGACCCAGATGGGATATCGCATCGGTACGGTGACCAGGATTGAACCCCAGGGGCATCGCGTGAGAGTGGATTTCGAACTCGACGTCGATCGGGCAATTCCCCGTGACGTCAAGGCCGTGATCCGTTCGAAGTCGGTGCTGGCGGACCGAAGCCTGGAGTTGGTCGGGAATTACGAAGCTGGGCCCGAACTCATCGCTGGGGAATGCATCGCCATCCATCGCACCTCGACCCCGAAGTCACTGTCGGAGATCACCGGATCCGCAGCGGACTTCCTGAAGGCGCTGTCCCCGGACGACACAGAGTCGATCGACGTCGTTGTCGCCGAGCTGGACAAAGCACTCAAGGGCCAAGGGGACAACATCAACCAGCTGCTGACCCACGCGTCCGGGGCGATGACCGATCCGGACCAGATGGTTGCCGATGTCGGTTCGATCATCACGAGCATGGCGCCGCTCAGCACGACCACCCTGCAGAACTGGTCCACGCTCAAGGACGTGCTCGCCGTGATGCCGAAAGATCTCGAGGCTGCTGTAACGGGGCTTTGGGACGGTGTCGCGACGTTCATCGACGGACTGGGACCGCTGATCGCGGTGCTCTACGATGCACAGCGCAACTACGGCCACGATATCAACGCTGGTCTTGACTACGCGTCGATCGGCCTGCGGATTGCCGCCGGACGATCTGACGACCTCAAGCGCCTACTCGGCGGTCTCCCCGCGATCGCGAACCTGGTTCGTGCTGACCCCGGGCAGTTTCGCATCGCGCATCCCTGGATCGAGGTCAAGACACCGAGTGCCTCTGCGCTGTGCAAGTCGCTCAATGCGGTCCGTCCCACCTCGTGTGCGGGTGCCGGCAACCGCGCGCGGATCAGCGATCTCGGTGTCCTCGATGCCGTACTCGGGCAGGCCGAACGATGAGGGCGAGGAGAGTCGTGAGGATGAGGTCGACGTCGATCGCAGTCGCGATCATGGGCTTGGTGATGGTCGTTACGTCCTGTTCGCTGCGACCCGATGATCTGCCGTCTCCGAACGGGGGGGTCTCAAACGGTTATCCGGTTCGGATCGAGTTCGCGAGCGCATTGAACTTACCGACCGGTGCCAATGTGACCATGGATGGCCTGGTCATCGGTGAGGTCGATGACGTGGATCTGACCGACAGGGCGGTCTCGGTCACGGTGAACATCGATTCCGGGACACGTATACCGTCTTCGGCCACGGCGACGATTCGCCAGGACACGCTGCTCGGTGACACCTACGTGGCCATCGAACGATCGGGTTCGGATACGGCAGACGAACTGTCTCCTGGTGGAACCATCCCTGAAAGCCAAACGAATTCGCCACCGCAGCTCGAGGACACGCTCGCACTTCTCGCGAACTTCGTCAACGGCGGAAACATCCAGAAGCTTCAGACGTCCATCTCGAAGATCAACTCGGTGATGCCGAACCTCAAGGACCTTCGGAATCTCGCCTCGACCGTCGCGACTGACCTGGAGGACATGGCGCGGCGAACGGAGCAGATCGATCGCCTGCTCGAAGGGATGGACAACACAGCGGTCGCCCTAAATCGTAGGGAGGAGAAGATCACGGCCATGCTGAGCCCGAACGGTCTATTGCTGTGGGACCGGTTGTCCAATCAGGTGATCAGGTACATCGGGACACTGCTGCCGTCGATTGGCAGCATATTCTCAGGTGGTGTGTGGCTGGTGCCGATGCTGAACTCTGTGGACGGTGCGATCGCCGCGGTTCGAAACACCGGGACGGATGTGCTGTCCGATTCCCAGAAGGTCGGTGCGTTTCTCCGCCGCACGATCGTGCCGTTCCTGGAACGGCCGTCCGTAAATGTCACCACTGTTGAGGCCAACGGAGAGCGTCGGCTCGCTGATGTGGAGAACCTCATGCGCATGCTCGGAGCGATTCGGTGAGCGCGCGTACCGTGGTCTCGCTGGCAGCCATGCTGGCAATCTCGGCAATTTCTCTCGTCTACATGAGCAGTCTCGGCCTGCCGTTGGAGCTCGACGACAAGAAGACCGCGTCGATGACGATCGGTGACAGCAATGGTCTCGTGGTAGGTTCGCGAATTCTGTTGCGAGGCTCCGATATCGGACGAGTCACGGCACTCAGGCCGAACGCGGAAGGCGTCAGAGTCGATCTCGAGTACGAGAACGATGTCCAGATTCCGACCAGGTCCGACTTCCGGGTCGACAATCTTTCCGCCCTCGGCGAGACATATGTGTCGGTGTCGCCGGTGGTAGAGAGCGGACCCTACCTCGCCGACGGGGAACATATCGATCCGTCCCGAGTCGTTGTCCCGGCGACGATCAAGGAGCTGTCGCAACGCTTCACGAACCTCTTGAACCAGGTGGACGAGAAGAAGATTCAGTCAATCTTCGCTGAAATCGATCGCGGGTTGCCCGAGGGGTCGAGAACGATCGCGACGATAGAACGGGCCGGCATCATCACCGCCGCGATGATGCAGGACACCAGTGGGTCGTTGAATCAAGTGTTGACGAATGCCCAAACCATGTTGCTCGACAGCGGATTCATACCTCCGGGTCTGGGAGGCGCTGCTCCGCACATGGCATCGTTCGGCAAAGGATTCGACGACGTCATGTCTGCGGCCGTGTCGTTCACCCACTTCGCTCCTCTGCCTGATGCGTTGGCTTTCGGGACCGGGCCGCTGTTGAGCAACATCCAGGCGTTCCTCGACCGATCTGCGATGGACATCAAGATCCTCGCCGTCGACCTCCTGCCTGCTGCCCAGTCAAGTGCCCAGTCGCTCCGCAGCATCAATCTCGGAACGCTTCTCGACAGGGCGATGACCGCCACCGCGGTCGGTGGTGCGCTGAGCGTCGAGGTCAGTCCGAGAGGGAAGTGAGCCATGCCAGAAAACCCCGACGCACAGAAGGATCCAGACATGAACGCGACCGAAGTGAAGGACACGGAAGATACCGCTGTGGTGACTGAGCCAGCGACGTCGAAGCCGGAGGACGGTAAGGTGCAAGCGCTCAGTCATGAGACGGCGCCGACACGGGGCCGTGGCATCGCCGGCCGTTCCGTGAGCGTCAGGACACTTGCACTTTCGGTCCTGATCCTCGGACTAGTGATCGCATTGATGGCGACCGCCTGGATGCTGGTGGCCAAGAGCAACGAGCTCGACGCGGTGCACACCCGCGAAGCGAATGAGGCGCGGGCGGAGCAGGTCGCCATGGATTACGCCGTCGGGGCCGCGGCCATGGACTTCAAGAACACCGCCGAGTGGAAAGAGCGCCTCACCAAGGGCACTTCCCCGGAGCTGGCCGATAGGCTGACTCAGGCAGCGACGTCCATGGAACAGATCACTGCGCCTTTGCAGTGGACTTCGACGTCGACTCCGATCGACGCCACGGTCCGTTCTGTCGACGGTGGGAAGTATGTCGTGGACTGCTTCGTCAGCGTGCTGACGAAGAACACCCAGGCTCCGGAAGGGGTGCAGTCCACCGCGACGTACTCGGTCACGATCGACGGCGACAACGGCTGGTTGATCACCGATGTCGGGGGGATCGGCGCCATGCTCGGCCACAAATAGGCTCGAGTCACCAACTTGTGGACCGGATGCCTGACCACACCGTTCACCCCCCCGGGAAGTCTGACCCAAGGAAAGACGAACTCGATGTCATCCAACCTGTTTCATGCGAATTCCGTACACATGGCCATCGAAGCGCCGCCCACCCTGGTGTCGCCGCTACCCTCGTGGGTGATGCTCACGTTCTTCGGCGTGACGGCTCTGGCTTCGGCGTCAGCGGCCGCGTACTGGTCATACCGTCGACGTGATCTCCTCCCGCTCGTCTGCGTTGTGAGTGCGATGGTGTGTGCACTGAACGAACCGATCTTCGACGTTCTCGGGAAGATCGTGTACGCGGACAACGCGATCATCGCCTTCTCCGCATTCGACCGGGAGATTCCCCTGTTCCTGGTAATCGGGTACATCGCCTGGGTCGGCGTGCTGCCGTACGTGATCGCCCGCGGTATGCAGGCCGGATGGTCGGCCAAAGTCCTCTACACGATCTCCATCGTCGACGTCTCGTCGGTTGTCGTCGTCGAGATCGTGAACCATTTCATCCACGGATGGCGGTACTACGGCGAAGCGCCGCTGAACTACTTCGGTGGTGTCGCTGCGATGGCATCCGTTCCACTGGCTGGTGGTTTCCTGCTCTTCGCGCTGGCCTTTCCCCTGAAGGGATGGAAGAGGCTCGCCACCGCTTTCTTCATCCCGGTGTTCTCACTGCCGATGATGTTCGCGGCCACGGGCTGGCCGCTGTACCTCGCGCTTCACTCGGATTACCCGACAATCGTGAATTACGTGGCCGTGGCCGGACTACTCATCCTGATCGTCGCGATGAACATCGGCATCGTCACGCTTACGAAGCACTATCAGGAATGTCGTCGCGACACCGGTGACCGGTCGAACCCGCGATCTTCCGGGCGTCAAGCGCGCCTTGTCGACGCGCTGGTCTGATACCGGGCACACACTCGCCTGTCCGCCTGCCTCTACGCATGACGGAGGCAGGCGGGACACCGAGATCAGGAATATTCACTTCCGGCAGCGACGAGCAACGCCGATGCGCGGTCGAGTAACTCCTCGCGTGAGCACTGAAGCACCCCTCGGACCCACGCAGGGGACTGCTGCACGGATAGGTGACAGTTTGGGTGTCATGGCGCGGTAGCGGCGGTGTTGATCATTGCTTCGAACTCGACGGGCGTCAACCGGCCGAGGCGGGCTTGGCGGCGCCGGCGGTGGTAGGTCCGTTCGATCCAGGTGACGATCGCGATCCTCAGCTGTTCACGGGTGTCCCAGCGTTGGCGGTCGAGGACGTTGCGTTGCAGGAGTGCGAAGAAACTCTCCATCGCCGCGTTGTCCCCGCACGCTCCGACTTTGCCCATCGACCCTGCTAGGCCATGAGTGTTCAAGGCGTGTACGAATTTTCGCGATCGGAATTGACCGGGCTCAACCAGTCGATGCAACACCGGCTTGTTGGAGCAACAATAGCTGCTCGTTGAAGGCCTCAGCGGGAGTCATCCATCCGAGCGACTTCCGAGGGCGCGTGTTCAGCGCGAATGCGACGGCTTCGATGTCTTCGGCGCTCCAGCGGGACAGGTCGGTGCCCTTCGGGAAGTACTGACGCAGCAGCCCGTTGGTGTTCTCGTTCGTGCCGCGCTGCCAGGGCGACTGCGGATCGGCGAAGAACACCGGGATGCCGGTTTCGACGCGGAACTGCGTGTGAGCGGACATCTCCTTGCCGCGGTCCCAGGTCAACGAGCGCGCCAGCTGCGCCGGAGCGCCGACATCGTGTTGGCGAGAGCATTCTTCATCGTGATCGCGCCATAGCCGGCCAACGCCGGCCCGTTCTTCGGCGTCTCCTTGTGCCGATAGCCCTCTTCCCGCGGGAGATGGACGAGC
>NZ_JBDUUF010000021.1:0-16952 GCF_039939235.1 Gordonia aurantiaca
GACCTCGAAGGCCTCCACAGCGCACGCCGCGGCGACTACCGCATCCTGCTACGCATCGACGACCCCAACCACACCATCGTCATCGTCAAGATCGACCACCGCGCCCACGCCTACCGCACCTAACTGATTCCGCCACAACACATGGGACTGTCTGAATAACGGTGGGTGGGGTCTGGCCTGATCCGTGAGGAGATGGCCGTGGCTGACACGACCGAATTGTTGGACGAGGCGATGATTGATCCCGTGACTGGGGAGATCATCGATCAGAAGGAGCTTGCGGAGCGGTTGCTTGCGCAGGCCAAGGAACAGGGCGTGAGCCTGACCGGGCCGGGTGGCCTGCTCAGTCAGCTCACGAAGAACGTCCTCGAGACCGCGCTGAACGCTGAGTTGACCGAACATCTCGGTCACGGGCACGGCGGGACCCCGATCGGCGAGAACATGCGCAACGGGACCCGTGTGAAGACGGTGCTGACCGAGATCGGGTCGGTCGAGATCGAAGTCCCCCGGGACCGGGACGGCTCCTTCGAGCCCGTGATCGTGCCCAAGCGGAAGCGACGGCTGGACGGTGTCGATCAGATCGTGCTGTCGCTGACTGCCCGGGGCCTGACGGATCGATCCTGGAACGGCGACGACGACAGCGGCGCGACGAAGCCGACATTGATCGTGTCGGAGGTGTCCTCCGACGAGCACGCCGTCAGCAGGCCCGCGGCGACGGCCAGGGACGCCACCGCGGCGACGGGGAGTTTGATTCTGAACATGGATGTGCCACTACTACTTTCTCGAAACGGGACGCACAGGCGAGTGCGTTCAGGGATGGAGGTAGGTGTTCTCGACGTCACTGGTCTGTGCGGCGAGTTCGTCGGTGCTCAGGTCGAGTACGGTCCGGCCCTCGGACAGCACGAGCGTGCGGTCCGCAATGGCCAGAGCGGTCTCGACGTGCTGCTCGACGACCACCACGGCGAGCTGTCGACGGGTTGCCTCCTCCCGTACGACCCGGGCGATCAGCCCGCGGACGGCGGGGCTCAGCCCGAAGGTCAGTTCGTCGAGGAGCACCACGCGGACGTCGCGCAACAGGGCGCGGCCGACAGCCGCCAGTTGCTGCTGACCGCCACTGAGGCTGCCCGCCGGGACGTCCCGGCGTGACCCCAGCTGGGGAAACAGTCCGAAGAACTCGTCGGCGTCGATCCTGGCGAGTGCCAGATTCTCGGCGAGTGTGAGACTCCCGAACAGCGATCGGCCCTTCACCACCAGCGACACGTGTTCCCGGCAGCGTCGATACGGCGCACCCGAAAGCTGGGTGCCGTCGACCTCGACGGTGCCACGGTCGGGCGTCACGAACCCGGAGATACCCAGCAGTGCGCTCGATTTCCCCGCTCCGTTGCGCCCGATGACGCAAGTGACCTCACCGGGTTGCACATGCAGATCGAAGTCCCAGAGACCTGCGCCGTTCCCGTAGTCCACGGTGAGGCCGGACACGTTCAGTCCCTCGGCTCGGACCGATGTCGACGTACCGACCGCTGCGGCGGTCATACCGGGACTCCCGCAGTCTCGAGTTCGACATCATCCGGTTGCTCGCCGAAGTAGATCGCGCGGACCTCATCGCTGTCGAGCACCTCGGTTGTCGGACCGGACGCGACCACCTTGCCGTCCTCCAGGATGTAGACGAGGTCGCAGACGGCACCGATCACGTCCAGGTTGTGTTCGACGAGGAGGATCGGCAGACCGTCGTGATCGCGGAGCGTCGTGATCGTGTCGACCACGGCGTGCCGCGCATCGAGGCTCAGCGCTGCTGCCGGCTCGTCGAGCAGCAGGACCTGCGGTCTCTGCGCCGCAGCACGGGCCAGGTTGACGCGGGCATGCCAGCCGAGGGACAACTGTTCGACGCGACTCGTCCGGTACCTGGCCAATCCGTGTGTCTCGATGACGCGTTCGACCGTCTCCAGCGCGGCGGCCGACGGCCGGCCGAAGCGGAACAGGTCGCGCGCGAGGATCTTGCGCACACCGATCTCGGCCGCGCACAACAGGTTCTCTTCGACGGTCAGGTCCTCGAACAGAAGGTAGTCCTGAAACGTGCGGGTGATCCCGACTCGCGCCCGGCGAGCCGCACCGAAGCGGTCGACCGCACGACCGTCGATCGAGATCGTGCCGGCGACCGTCTTCTGATACCCGGTGATCGCATCGATCGTGGTGCTCTTGCCCGCCCCGTTGGCGCCGAGCAGACCGACCACCGTTCGTGGCGGGACGGTCAACGAGACATCGGAGAGGATTCGGTGCCCGCCGATCTCGACCGACAGGTTCCGAACTTCAAGCTGTGGCATCGACTTTCCTGTTCTCTCGACCCGGCTCGCCGCCGGGGACGGGCGGATCGACCACATCGTCCCGAACACGATGACGCCGCAGTCGGTCACGAAGGCGGAGATACTGACCGACCACCCCGTCCGGTTCGGTGGTGAGTATCCAGATCATGTTGGCCGCGAAGAACAACGACAGCCAGTCGTTGATGTCCGGTGTGTGAACGACAGCAGATTCGACAGCAGCCCACCCGGCGCGAATGCTCCCGCCAGCACGGCGCCGGTCAGATAGCCTGCCCCGGCGAGGATGACGAACGCGATGAGGGCCAGGGACTCGGAGTAACCGAACCCTTCGAGACGGATGTCTCCCTTGGAGATGAATCCGCGCTGGATGGCGAACAGCACTCCGGCGAGCCCCCACAGCGTCGAGGAGACGACCAGACCGATCAGCTTGGATCGAGCCGAGACGATGCCCAGCGCCGCCGGGAGCCGTTCGTCCTGCCGCACCGACAACACGTAGCGGCCGGTGGCCGACGAACGGAGATTGGCGACGAGAACCAGCGCCAGCAGCAGCACGATCCAGGCGACGACCGCGAAGGCGTGCGGGTCGGTGATGTTGCTGATTTCGATGCCGAACAACGACGTGTCACCGATCGTCCAACCGGTCCGGCCGTTGAAGAACCAGTCGACGGAGAAGACGACCGTCTGCAGGATCGAGGCCATCGCCAACGAGCCGATCGTCACCTCGTACACCTTGGCGTTGACGAACAGCACACTCAGCGCCAGAGCGACGACGACGGCCGTCGCAAGCGCGGCGAGGGCCGAGAGATACAGCGACGCACCGGAATGGCTGACCGCGCCGAAGACGATCATCGTTACCCCGGCGACGCCGAGCGGCAGTGCGTTGACCTGTCCGGTGTAACCGGTGGAGACGACGATCCCGAGGGCGACGAGGCCGAAGATGGCGGTGAGACTGAGCGCGTCGACCACCGTTCCGGCCGCGGTGAAGATCGTCACCAGGATCACGACAGCCCCGGTCACCACCCACGGCCAGCGGATACGTCCGCTGCCGACGTGGAACACCGCCTTGACCTCCCGGGTTCCCCGCGCCATGTCGGTCCGTGCGATGAGCAGCAGGACGACCAGGGTGACCACGAACGGGATGGCCCGCGCGACCTGCGCGTTGACGAGGCCGGTCACCAGACCCTCCAGGATTCCCGCGCCGACCCCGACCAGCAGGGCGACCGGGAAGCTGGTGAAACGCGCAGCGAGCGCCGCTCCCAGTGCGGGTACCAGAAGGGTCGTCAGCGATGTCGGCGACAGCTGGGTGATCGGCAGCACCAGGATGGCGCTCGTTGCGGCGAGGATGCCGGCCAGACCCAGGCGACCGATCCACACAGCCGGGGGTTGAGACCGATCGACTGGGCGCCGAGGTCGGTGTCTCGCAGCGCAGTGGTGATGTGCCCGAACGAAGTTCGTGTGAACAGAAGGTGCAGTGCGATCGTGGCGAGGATCGCGACCGCTGCGAGCAGGAGACTTATCGACTGAACTCGGACTCCGGCGACCTCGAATCCGCCACCGACGAGGAACGGTTCGACGGTCTCCTGGTGGTTGGTCCAGATGATCCGGACGATCGCCTCCAGGACGAGCATCAACCCGATGGTGATGAGGATCTTCGTGATGGCCGGCGCGTGTGCCAACCGCTCGCCCCATCCACCTACTATGCCCACAAGCAGCGTGGCCTGGTCTCGGCAGCGATGCTCGAGGAGGCCTACGCCGCTCATGCCGTCTACCAGCAGTTCGAGAAGAACCGCGGTGTGTACGGGGTGCGCAAGATGTATCACACGATGTGGCGCGCCGGTCACGTGATGGGTCGTGATCAGGTCGGCCGGCTGATGGGGATCTGCGGCATCTCCGGTGCTGTACGCGGCAGCCATCGCACCACCACGACCCACCGAGACGATAGGGCGCCACGATTCCCTGATCATGTTGAACGACAATGGGATACACCGACACATCCGGATCAGTGGTGGGTGGCCGACTTCACGTATGTGTGGACATTGGCGGGGTTTGTCTACGTCGCGTTCCTCGTGGATGTGTTTTCGCGACGCATCCTCGGGTGGCGAGTCATGGCGAGCAAGCACACACCGTTGGTGACGAGTGTTGTCGAGCAAGCGTTGTTCGCCCGCCGCCGATCCGGATTCGACTTCACCGCAACCGGTTTGGTTCATCAAGATCCACACCGCAGTCATCGATGTCAACGGGCACACGATCGTGCAGCAGCCCCGGGCTGGTGCAGCGACTACCGCGGCGCCATCCTGATCGCTCCATCCAGTCGGATGGTCTCGCCGTTGAGCATCGAATTGCCGACGACGTGCTCGACGAGCGCCGCGTACTCGTCGGGGTCGCCCAGTCGGCTGGGATGCGGGACCTGGGCAGCGAGCGAGGCCCGGATCGCGTCGGACAAGCCGTCCAGGATCGGGGTGTGGAACATCCCCGGTGCGATGGTAACCACGCGGATCAAGTCCCGGGCCAGCTCGCGAGCCAGCGGCAGCGTCATCGACACCAACCCGCCCTTCGACGCGGCGTATGACGTCTGGCCGATCTGACCGTCGTAGGCGGCGATCGAACTGGTCGTGATGATCACGCCCCGCTCGCCACGAACCTCGTCGGTGCGGGCTATCGCTGCGGCCGCGAGTCTGATGACGTTGAAGGTGCCGATCAGGTTCACCTCGATGACTCGGCGAAACCGATCCAGATCGACGGGCTCTCCGCCGGCCAGGATGCGGGTCGGATCGCCGATGCCCGCACAGTTGACCAGGATTCGCGGCGGCCCAAGCGATGCGGCCTGGTCGATGGCACCGGCGACGGCGACCGGATCGCAGACGTCCGCGCTCACGTAGGTCAGGTCCGGACCGAGCTCGGAAAGGGAGGTGGGAGCACTGGCCGGGAGGTCGATCACGACCACCCGAGCTCCTCGCGACTGCAGCCGCGCTGCGGTCGCACACCCTAGACCGGATGCGCCGCCGGTGACTACAGCAACGGAACCGTCGATATCCATGGTGCTCTCTATCTCGCCCGGCAGGACTGCCCGGCGGTGTTGGGAACTGTCTTCGGCTAATCCCTCAGCATGTGGGCGATTCCGCCGCTCGAGTGCAGGCCGCCGAGTGCAATAGCGAACAGATCATCAGCGATGGCCTGATCCCGCTCGTCGTGATGCGGAACAAACCAGTGCTGCATCCAGTCGAGAATGCCGATGATCGCCCGCGCCGCCACTCGCGGTTCTGAGGAGATGTTCAGTTCGCCGCGTTCCACGCCTTCGGCGATCAGGTCCTCGACCATGCGGATGTACTTGGTGTCGAGCTCGGCATAGGCGCCGAATTTCTCGGACAAATCGGAACGGCCGATATTCCGCAAATAGACAAAGGCGGCCGGGTAGTGATCGCAGAAAACACGGACCTGCATCTGGAACAGTCGCTGAAGACGATAGGCGACCGAGTGGTCGGTATCTGCTTTGAGGATGGTCAGCTCTTCGAGGATTCTCTTCGCCGGCTGCTCGATCACAGCGAAGAGCAGTTCCTCTTTGTTCTGGACGTAGTTGTAGATACTGCCCTTGAGGATGCCGACACGCGCCGCGATATCTTCCAGCGTTGCACTGTCATATCCGCGAATCCGGAACTCCTCGCCGGCAGCTTCCACTACCTCTGCCCAGCGGTTGGGGCGGGCCATGCCATCTCCTCGCGATCGGTAGGGGAAGTCTGACTAGCTAGGATCGTAGCGCGCTGGAAACGCCGACATTCCGCGCGTCAAAAGGGTCGGTGACCACACGCGCGGCGCCTCGGGATCCGGTGCGAGGTTGCACAACCGGTCGATCGCCGCGGGCACCGCGATCGACGTTTCCAGACGCGCGAGCGGCGCGCCCAGGCAGAAGTGCAGACCGGCGCTGAAGCCGAGATGCCGACCCGGAGGCCGGGTGACGTCGAAGGAATTCGGCTCGACGAACATGTTCGGATCGCGATTTGCGCTGGATAACACAATGAATATCCGGTCACCGGCACGCATCTGCTTGTCGTGCCACACCACATCCTCGGTCACCAATCGGACGACACTCTTCGCCGGTCCGTCGAACCGCAACAACTCTTCGACGAGTGCATTCAAACTAGCGGGATCGTCTCGATTGATATGGCCCTGTTGCTCCGGATGCTCCAGCAGGGCCGAGATGCCGTTTCCGATCAGATTGGTCGTCGTCTCATGGCCCGCGAACAGCAGCAGAACACCGGTCGAGATCACCTCGTCGTGGCTCAGTGAATCGTTGTTGTCGCGCGCCGCGACCAACGTCGAGATGAGATTGTCCGACGGCAACTTCTCGTGCTTCTCGACCATCGCCGACAGATAAGTCGTCAGCTCGTGGATGCCTTCGGCTCCGCGCCGATGACGATCCTCATCCTCGAGGCTTCCGAAGACCACGCCGGCGATCTGATCGGACCAGTCCTTGAACTTGTCGCGATCCTCGACCGGCACGCCGAGCATCTCGGCGATCACCGAAGCCGTCAGCGGATAGGCGAAGTCGGCGATGAGGTCGATCTTCCCGTCGCCGCGCTCGATGGCCTGGTCCAGCAGCTGGTCGGTGAGCTGTTCGACGAACGGTTTGAGCCGCCCCACCGACCGCGGGGTGAAGGCCCGACTCAGCAGGCGGCGCAGACGCGTGTGGTCCGGCGGATCCTTGAACACCATCCACCCGTCCAGGACCTCGAAGGCTTCCCGCAGAAGCGGGTCGGTTCCGGACCTGCTGAGCACCCGCTCGCGATAGGGGGTGATCCGGTTGGACGTGAAGAGCGGCTCACGCAGGGCGTCGGACACCTCCGCATAAGGGGTGATGAACCAGGACCGATACTTCTCGCTCCAGTGAACGGGATCGTTGCGACGCAGATCGTCCAGGAACGGATACGGGTCGGCCAGCGCTTGGGGACTGAGCAGGTCCACCGGGTTGATCGGACCGTTTGAGGAATTCATCGCTTCTCCAGAATCGTCATCACGCACGAGTTCCCATCCAAGACAGAGACCCCGCCGCCCATCGTTTCGACCAGGCCGAGTCGGGCGCCGTCGACCTGTCTGCCGCCCGCGTGCCCGCGCAGCTGCCAGACCACCTCGGCGATCTGAGCTAGTCCGGTGGCGCCCAGCGGGTGACCGCGCGAGAGTAGTCCCCCCGAGGGGTTGACCGGCGTCGAACCACCCAGGGCGGTGTCGCCGCGCTCCACGGCCGCACCGCCGCCTCCGATCGGTGCGAGGCCGATCGCCTCGGTGGTCACGATCTCGCCGATCGTGAACGCGTCGTGCAGTTCCACCAGGTCGATGTCGTGGACCGAGTCGATCGCCGCGGCATCGAGCAGTTCGCGGGTGGTGTCGTGGACGATGTCGTAGCCCCACACATTCGGGGAGGCGTGATCCCACACCCGCCCGCTGCGAATGGCGGCACCGCGGACGACGACCTCGTCGGGCGCGCCGGTCGCGGCGGAGAGAACAGCCGCAGCGGCCCCGTCGCTGCCCGGGCAGCATTGCAGGAGGGTCAACGGGTTCGAGATCATCCTCGATGCGAGGACCTCCTCGGCGGTGATCTGCTTGGTGAACGGGGCCAGCGGGTTGTGCTGGGCGTGGGTCCGGTTCTTGACGGCGACCGCGGCCAGTTGGTTCTTGGTCACCGCGCCGTCGTGGAGATACCGGGATGCGCTCATCGCGTAGAGTGCCGGCATCGCCAGTCCGATGGCTCCCTCGGGGTCGGTCGCTTCCGGCGTGATCGGGCCGTCGAAGGTCGTGCTCATCTGCTCGATACCGAGAGCGAGCACCCGCCCGTACCGCCCGGCGCGAACAGCTTCGTGCGCCTCGATGAATGCCGTTGTTCCACTGGCGCAGGCATTTTCAACGGTGATGATCGGTACCGAGGTGACCCCGACGCTGCGTAGGACGCGCTGGGCGACGCCGGGTGGGCCGAACACCGTCCCCACCCACACCGCATCGACGGATCCGACGCCGGCGTCGTCGAACGCCGCACGCACCGCTTCGGCGGCCAGGTCGGTCAGTGCTCGCTCGGGCTGCCGGCCGAGTCGGGATACGCCGACGCCGAGGATCGAGACCGTGCTCATCGCTGCACCCCGTCCACCTGCAGGTTGTCGTCCGTGGTGGAACTGAGCGTCACCCGGTCGCCGATGCGCAGGGATGGCTCGCCGCCGCCGATGAGGGCAAGCACGCGGGGGCCGTCGTCGAGGTCGACGTAGGCCAGGCCGTAGGGCGGCTGGTGGTTGCCGATCGCCAGGTGGACCGTCGTCGTACTCCAGACCACGCCGGTGCCGGCGTACTCCGCGGGAACCAGCGGGCCACCGCACTTCGGGCAGCGACTCCACCGGTAGGCCACTGCGTGGTCGCAGGTGCCGCACCGGCTGCCGAGCACGGACGCAGACCCGTTGGGGGCGACGGAGATTCGCGGCCGCGGATCTCCGCTGACCTGGGTGATGGCATCGCTGGAAGTGGTCACAGCGACACGGTAACAGCATGTGTGGTTGGTTAACAACCATCGAGCGTAAACCAGATATTGCTACGTGACCTGCGGTTACTTGGGAAACGCTTGACAGGCAAACGTGGCATACGCCACTATCGGCGACATCTTAACCAAATGTAAGTCTGGTAAAGCCAGGCGATGCAATCCAGAGAGGTCTGCAGTGAAGTTCGGTCTGTTTGCTATGCCAGAGCATCCCCCCGTCGAAAACTGGACGCTGTCGTACGACCGCGACATCGACAACATCGTCTACGCAGAGAAGCTCGGTTTCAGTGAGTACTGGATCGGCGAGCATCACAGTGGTGGCTTCGAGAACGTCCCGATGCCGGAGCTGCTCCTGGCCAAGGCGTCGGCGCTTACGAGCCGCATCCGCCTCGGGACCGGCGTCATCAACCTGCCCTACCAGGACCCCTTCCAGGTGGCCGAGCGGATGGCCTTCCTGGACCATCTGACGCACGGCCGGTTGGAGTATGGATTCGGCGGTGGCGGTCTGCCGACCGATCAGGCGCTGTTCCAGCTCGATCGCGCGGAGGCGGCGCCTCGGACCAGCGAAGCGCTGGAGATCATCTGGCAGCTCCTGACCTCCAGCGATCCGGTCACCTACAAGGGCGAGTACTGGGACTACGAGAACCGCCAGCTACAGGTGGGCCCGTACCAGGAGGTCCCACCGTTCGCCATCGCCGGCCTGACCGGCACGCACAACTACGCCCGCTGCGGCGCCAAGGGGTGGAAGGCGCTTAGCGTCTACTTCGCCCCCACCGACAACAAGGGCTATCCGCACGCGCCCGACCTGGCAGCGCACGCCGATGCTCTTACCAAGGCAGCCAAGGACAACGGACTCGATCCCGATGAGGCGCGCCAGAACTGGCGGATCACCCGCGAGGTCTACGTCTCCGACAACAAGGACCAGGCGATGGCCGAGATCCGCGAGGGCGTGCACCGCTCATACGAGTACCTCCTCGGCCTCGGTCTGGGAGCGCTCATGAAGAAGGACGAGGCAATGCCCGACGCCGAACTCACCTTTGAATGGATGGCCGAGGAGATCCCCTGGATCATCGGATCCCCGGAGGACTGCATCCAGCAGATCCGCGACCTCGAGGAGCAGACCGGCGGGTTCGGCACCTTCCTGATCAATCGTCGCGACTGGGTGACCACCGACAAATGGAACCGCTCGCTGGAACTCTTTGCTCGGTATGTGACTCCGCAGTTCACCAAGCGTGAAAACATGGCTCGGCGTGAGCGCCTAGCCAACGTTGCGCTGGGGAAGTGAGTAAGAGAATGGACAGGTTTAGCGGCAAGGTTGTCATCATCTCTGGCGGTGTGCAGGGAATCGGCCAGGGCTTGGCTCTTCGCCTCGCTTCGGAAGGCGCCAAAGTGGTGATCGGGGATCTGCAGGCCGATACGACGACCGTCGATCTAATCGCCGACGCAGGCGGTAGCGCTGTACAGGTAGAAATGGATGTTCGCACTTCTGATGGCTGGGAACGGCTGGTCAAGGAGACCGTAGCGACGTATGGCGCGGTGGACGCACTTGCAAACATTGCTGGGGTCACCAACACCCTGGGCCCCGACACCGTCGTCGACCTCGACGAGGCTGGCTGGTCATACGTCGTGGACACCGATCTCAAGGGGGTGTGGCTGGGCATGCGGGCGGTCATTCCGACGATGGTGGAATCCGGGAAGGGCGCCATCCTCAACATTGCTTCGATGGCTGCACTGAAGGGGCTGGAAAACTTGGCGGCGTACTCGGCGGCGAAGGGCGGCGTGGTGAGCCTCACTCAGCAGGCGGCGATGGAGTACAGTCCGCGCGGAGTGCGGGTGAACTGCATTTGCCCGGGAACCATTGACACTCCCATTCTGGCCAATACCACTGACAGCATGAGAGCCAATTTCATCGCTGCACATCTGATTCCGAGACTTGGCAAACCGGAGGATATCGCTGCGGCCGGCGCGTTCCTACTCAGTGACGACGCTAGCTTCTGCACCGGTGAGGTGCTGCCAGTAGACGGTGGGTGGAACGCCCGAGGGAGTGCGGGGTAGCGATCCGATGGACGTGCGAAATGAAGACTACCTGACTCAGGCTGCACTCATCGACACCGCAGAATTTGCTGGCAAGACTGCCCTGGTCACAGGCGGGGGCAGTGGGATCGGCAAAGCAATTACTCGCCGACTGCTCGACGCAGGTACCAACGTCGTCGTCCTGGACGTCGATGCCGACAATATCGCTGCGGCCTCGGTAGAGCTGGGCCGAAGCCCACAGCTGTGTTGGGTCGAAGGGTCGGTCTCGATCAAGGCAGACGTTGAGCGAGCCTTCGCTGCCGCGCAGCGATACGGCACCGTTCATTTCCTGGTGAACAATGCTGGCACTGCTTCGCTATCGTTAATCCAAGATTGCTCGGAAGCAGAGTGGGACCTTATTGTCGACACTCTCCTTAAGGGGACCTTCTTGTGTACCCAGGCCTTCATTAAGCAGTCGGTGGATGCCGCAGAGGGTGGTGCGATCGTTAACATTTCTTCGCTGAATGCGATAGCGGCGACCGACGGGTTGGGACACTACTGTGCCGCCAAAGCCGGGGTCGCGCAGTTCACGAAGGTAGCGGCCGGAGAGCTAGGCCGCCACGGAATCCGGGTGAATGCCATTGGACCAGGAACCGTAGACACTCCGCTTGGTGCCGGGTTCACCGTGGGCCAGATCGGTCAGGAGTTCCTCGACCGGACGCTGATCGCGCCTCCGCGCCACCAGCACGCGATGGACATCGCCGACGTGGCGATGTTTCTACTGTCGCCATTGGCCGGTCGTGTCACCGGCCACTTCATACCTGTCGACGGCGGTCAGCATGTACGCGGACTGCACTCTTATTGGGATGTCGCCTTGGCGCAAGGACTAGTCGTCTCACCCGACAAGGGCGATGCCGTCGATGAATAGACAGAGTCAGAACTACAGACGAAGGGGCCAGTGAAATGAGGCAGCCTGGGGAAACCGTCTACCCGCGGTTCTGGGACGAGAAGCGTGAGACCGCCGACGCGGCATCCCGGCGCGCAGCCATTCTCAATCGCATCCACCACCAACTTCACAACGTCTACGAACAGCTGCCCTTCTACCGAAACCTGTACGACGCCCAGGGTTTTCACCCCGACGACGTCAAGTCGCTGGACGACTTCACCGCCAAGGTGCCGGTGATCACCAAGAGTATGCTGGTGGCCGATCAGGCGGCGAACCCTCCGTTCGGTAGCTACACCCGGGACTTCCCGAGCTCGGAGATCGCCCGGATCCACGGGTCGTCCGGCACGTCGGGAACACCGACGATGTACGCGGTCTCGCAGAAGGACTGGGACCGCGCGGCCGAGGTGCACGCCATGGCTCAGTGGTGCGCCGGCGTCCGCCCCAGCGACACCGTGCAGATCGGTTTCCCATTCGGCCTCTTCTTCGGCGGTTGGGGCGTGCTGCAGGGCGCCGAGCGGCTCGGCGCGACGGTGTTCCCGCTGGGCGTGACTGACTCCGAGAAGCACATCGAGATGCTGCTGCGACTCGGCACCACGGTGTTCACGGCGACTCCCTCCTATTGCATGCACCTGATCTCGGTGGCCGAGGGGATGGGAATCGACCTGCGCGACACCGCAGTTCGACTCCTCATCACTGGCGGCGAACCCGGCGGCAGCCTGCCGGGCACGCGCCAGGCACTGGCCGCGGGGTGGGGGGCGACCGTCGTCGACGCCGGCTCCACGTCGGAGATGTATCCGTTCCAGACGAACGTCGGGTGCGAAACCGGCACCGGCACCCATCTCATCAACGACGAGGTCTACGCCGAGGTCGTCGACCGCGACGACTTCACCCAGCAACTGCCCGCCGGGGAGCGCGGCGCCATCGTCTACACGCACCTGTGGCGCGAGTCCCAGCCGATGATCCGCTTCGCTCCCGGCGACGAGACCTACGTCGACGAGGGGCCGTGCGTGTGCGGACGAACGTATCCGCGGATGCCCGAAGGGGTGCTGGGGCGGCTCGACGACATGCTCGTCATCCGCGGTGCCAACATCTATCCCAGCGCGATCGAGAATGTCCTGCGCGAGTTCCCGGAGCTGGACGGGGAGTTCCGTATCAACGTCTTCCGCACCGGGACGATGGACGAGATCTCGGTCGACGTGGAGCGGTCGCCGGACGACGCGGGAGCCGGCGTCACGCTCAGGGATGACGCCCTGATCGATCGGGTGCAGGCGCTGTTGAAGAGTCGCATCGGCATCCGGATTCCCGTCGCGCTCGTGCCGGTCGGAACCTTCGAGCCGACGACCTTCAAGGCCCGGCGCGTCGTCGACACCAGGGAACAGTGGGTATGACGGTGGCACCCCTGGATACGACGACGGCGGACCCCTCCGCAGCAACCGCGTCCGGATCGAATTCTGCGGGCGAGTGGATCGACGTGCAGGTGGCGTCAGTGGAGCATCCCGCTCGTGACGTGGTGCTCCTGCGTCTGCGCAGCGCTGACGGGACGGCCTTACCCGCGTGGACTCCGGGTTCGCATGTCGACGTGGAGTTGGAGCCGGAGACCATCAGGCAGTACTCGCTCTGCGGTACTGCGGGCGACGACGAGTGGAGTGTCGCGGTCCTCCTCGAACCGGACGGTCGGGGCGGGTCGCAGCTCGCCCACCAGCTGGCCGTCGGCGATCGGGTCCGGGTACGAGGCCCGCGGAACAACTTCGCGCTCGCGCCCGCCGAGCGCTACGTCTTCATTGCCGGGGGCATCGGGGTCACGCCGATCCTTCCCATGATCCGCGAGGTGCACGCCCGCGGTGCGCAGTGGACTCTGCACTACGGCGGGCGCACCCGCGATCGGATGGCCTTTGCGGGCGACCTCGTCGAGCAGTACGGCGAGAACGTCGTCGTGTATCCCGAGGACGAGGTCGGACGGATCGACATCTCCGGGATCATCGACGGCGCCGACGGGGATACCTTCGTCTACTGCTGCGGGCCGTCGGGCCTGCTCGACGCGGCTGAGTCGGCAGCGTCCGAGCTGGGGTGCGGCACGCTTCGCGTCGAACGGTTCCACGGCGACGGCCAGGGCGCCACCCGTCCGGGCGATGTCGCCTTCGACGTCGAATGCTCCATCTCCGGCATCACCGTGACCGTCGCGGAGGACGAGACGATCCTGGACGCGCTGGAACGAGTCGGCGGCGTCGTCATCGCCTCGTCGTGCCGCGAAGGAACCTGCGGAACGTGTGAAGCAGGCGTGCTCGAGGGAGTGCCGGACCACCGCGATTCCATCCTGACCGCAGAAGAATGCCGTGCCGGCGATGTGATCATGACCTGCGTCTCCCGCGCCCAGTCTCCCAAGTTGGTGCTGGAACTATGAGTGCCGACAACGCGGGTGGCGGGGACGTGCTCGGTGGGGAGAACCGCTTCGACCCCCAGCACCTGCGCTCGGTGTTCGGCGCCTACCCCTCCGGAGTCGTGGCGCTGTGCGGCATCGACAACGGCGAGCCGAACGGCATGGTGGTCAGCACCTTCACCTCCGTCTCGCTGGCGCCCCCGCTGGTGTCGGTGTGCATCCAGAAGACCTCGCAGACCTGGCCGTCGCTCCGCAGGCTGCAGCGCGTGGGCGTCTCGGTGCTCGGCGCGCACCACACGTCGGCCTGCCGGTCGCTGTCGTCGAAGGACAGTGACAGGTTCGACGGCGTCGGCTGGACCACGCACGACGGTGACAGCGTCCTCATCCACGACTCCAGCGCCTGGATGATCACCTCGGTCGCCAATGAGATCGAGGCCGGCGATCACCTGATGGTGCTGCTGGAGATCCACGCGATGGACATGGATCCGACGATCGAGCCACTCGTCTTCCATGCCAGCGGCTATCACCGTCCCACCCCTCTCACGAAAGGTGTCCGATGACCACGACATTGACGCAGCGACCGAGTTCGAAGACCTGGCGAGACGACCTCGCCATCGTCGTCGACGACCTTTCCGATCAGCGTGGCGGGGCCCTCGTGCTGCCCGCGGAGTTCGCCACCACCGAGAGCATCGCCTTCATGGTCCGCTACACGAGTGGCTTTCTCTGCGTGGCGCTCACCGAGGACAACTGCGAGCGCATGATGCTGCCGCTGGTCTACGGCTTCGCGCACTCCCGGTGCCCCGGTCAACGCGTGGCGGTGGACCTCTGCGACAACGGCACCGGCATCTCCGCGGCGGCACGCGCGCGGACGATCCGAGCCCTGTCCGACCCGGACTCGTCGCCCGTCGACTTCACCCGCCCCGGGCATGTCGTCCCGGTCAGCGTGGGCGACGAGGCTGAGTTCACGATGACGCAGGGCGCGGTCGCGCTGGCCCTCAGCAACGGCGCGCATCCCGCCGCGACCTACGCCTGGGTGGTGAGCGCGAACTGCGACGACGGTCTGGCGCGCGCGGCCGAGCTCTACGCGCTGGCCGACGAGCACGGGATCGCCGTGGTGAACCTGTCGTCGTTGCAGGCGTGGTGGCCGACGTTCGCATCGAGCGGGATCGACCGGAGGGCTCAGTGACCCGGAGACGGTCCGCGCTCATCACGGGTGCTTCGCGCGGCATCGGCGCCGCCATCGCCAAACGGTTCGCCGAGCAGGAGCTTGTGCGTCAAGCGCCGCTATTCTACTTCGACAAGTGTCACTTGACATAATTACTATTATTGGTTGCACGCCAACGACTTTCGTTGGATCTAGCTCGCGGCGGCTCGGATCATCTCAACGGCGTCGACCATGCCGTATCGCCGCTCCAGTACTTCGAGTACATGCTCGAGGGTTTCAGGAGGGTTGGTGCGTCGACCAATCATCGTCCGCAGCGCACGGACCGCAGCGTCGGGCGAGACCGCTACCGTGTCAGCAACAAACACAGGTGGTTTGATCACCTGAATCTGAGCGGGCACTTTCCCCTGGGGGAGGTCTGAGATGTTGTTGGACACAATTGCCTCGGCACCACCGATGACAGCTGCTGCCACGAGGTGCTCATCGTCTGGATCCGGGAGGCTAAATGAACCGTCGAGCACCTCCCAGCCAACGACACAGGCATCGTCGAACGCAGCTGCCATCTGCTCTACGAGGTGCGCTGCTCGTGCCGCGGCGTCTTCCGGATCGGCGCCGCGGTCAACGAGTTTGCGTGCCTCGTGGAACTCGAGTTCTTCGAGGATCGCGTCCGACCACAGGGGGCGATATAGGTTCTCAGCTGCGAGTGAGAGCAGAACGTCTCGCTGGAGGCTCGGCCACAGCACACAGGTGTCGAGAACGGCTACGAACATGGGTCGATTGTGTCAGCCAGCTCTTTTCGCTGTCTTGCGACGTGCTGCAACTGCTTTACGGGCCTCGCGCAGCTGCCGTCGGATCGCCTCTGGGTCATCCTCGACGTTGATAGGCACCGACGTCGCCGCGATGGCGTCGTATTGCCGTGTCCGACGGGCATCCCGGTAGGCAAGCACGTCGTCAAGAAGCAGCCGATGCCGATTGCCAACCCGCTCGGCAGCGATCTGTCCGTCGTTGATCAACCGGACGATTGTAGGCCGACTCACGCCCAGCAGGTCGGCGGCTTGCTGCGTCGTGAGGGTCATGCTCTGCGGCGCCACGGTGACAGCTCGGCCCTGAGACATTGCCTCAACTACCCGCTTGAGGACCTGATGAAGGTTCTCCGGCAGCTCGATTCGATCGTGCTCGTCGACCCCGACCAGGGCGTATGAAGGCTGGGCAGTAGCCCCCGCTGACCGTTCATGGGCTTGCAGGAAACTCAGCACCGGCGCAAGCTGCTCAGCATGCTCGGGCAGGAACGTCTCAGAAGCGAGCGCCTGGGTTTGCGTTGCCATGCCGAACCACCTCACTATGCGAACAGAACGAAACACCTTTCGATACGTTCGAATATGCCAGATCGTGTTGGAAAAGTCCACTCCGGCCACTGGGAGATGGCCGCCGCGCACGATGGTCACCGCTCGTCGAGGAGCCTGTCGAGTGCTGCTTCCCAAAGGCCGATCTCGGGAGGCACTAAACCTCGATCCACCGATGAGCCTTCGGCGGGTGGCGTCGGCGTGATGGGCGCGGCGTGATCGGCTGCGGGCAGGGGTGAGTTCCGGGCGTCTCATCCCGGTTGTCCACTTCGTTCTCGGTCGTGC
>NZ_JBDUUF010000022.1:0-15723 GCF_039939235.1 Gordonia aurantiaca
CGACCGACACGAGATTCGGATCATCGAACACAGCCGACACGGCAACGGGAGCATGCTTGAATTGCACCTACGAGATGCCTCTCAGACTCGGGAAATAGGACCTTAGACAAGCTCTATTCTTCCCGGTCAGAGGGGCATTTCTGCGTTACGACGCCAACTCAGCAAGCCTCCCCATCGGTGGATCGAGGCTAAATAGATGCAGGGTGTCCTCGGTCAGGATGTGCGCTCACGGCGGCCCTTGGCTACGGACTAGTGGTAACCCTGCATATTCGGTCGCTGCATAATGTGGTTGCACGTCTGGTGAGGCGTTGAGAATCTTGTCGTGTGGAAGCTGTCGCGTCGAAAGAGAAGAATCAGCCGGCGCCGCCGCACGTGGTCTTCGATGACCTCGTGAGCCCAAATCGGCAGCCTTCCCGCCCTTGGCTTCACCTTCTGGACGATGAGATTGCGCCCACTGTCGTCGAGTCCGACCGACCCACGCGAGTGGTGTGGTCGTCGTTGTGGACGAAGCGGCCAGATGCTCGGGTCGTATTCGATCTGAGTGGCGGGCGCAGTGGTACCGATCTGCGGTGGACGTTGCTCACCGAGCAGCCCTATCCGGAAGACCGTCAGCTCCGTCATCTGTGCCAACGCATCGGCAACCTGATCAACGCCAACCTGCGATACACCTACGGTCAGTAATCAGAGTCCGCGACGTGCATCCGTTCTCGGCTCCGTGGGGTTAGTCGTAGAACGGCTGGCGGCCGTAGCGGTCTGCGGTCACGACATCGATGTCGTCGCGGGTCGTGAGGGCACGGATGGTGGTTGTGTCCGCTCCGATCCCGGCCCAGTGCGGGATCCACGTCACTGGCCAGGCACCAGGCGCGGTCGGCGGGCCATACGAAGGCCGGCGGGTCGTGATGTAGCGCAGGCGTCTCGTGTGTCAGTGGCTGCTCCCACGCCTTGAGGTCGGACAATGTGCCGACGTAGAGGTGATAGTCGCGGTTGGGGATGTGCATCCGGGGCGCCCCCGGTAAGGGAGACAGCACACCTGGATAGCCGGCCCAGATCGCGAAGTAGCAGTCATCGGAGCTGCGCGTCTCCGCAGCCAGAGCTCTGCACGTCCTGGCGACGATGGCGTGCTCGTAGCCCGCGTAGACGGCCTGTGTGAAGTCCTCGCTCGGAACGGCCTGATGGGGACGGTCTGGATCGATCCGGTATGAAGCGGACTCGCGCGTAGGCCTCGAACTCAGGAGGGCCGAACAGTGCTAGTGCCTTCCATGCCTGGCCCGACGCGACGTCGTCGGTCGCGTCACGACTTCGCGTGATCCAGTCCGCGGGCGAGACATCAGCAGAGAAACGCTTGCTCGAATGCCGCTGCGAAACAATGGTGTTCGTGACCGCGGCCAGGACCAGGAGGAGTGGCGAGGTGATGCATCTGATGCAATATGCAGTGCCTTACTTGACATAAGATAAATTATCGGTTTGCGTTGTGTCGCAAAGGATTTCGTCACCAGTGACGAAAATGCACACGAATTCCGCGGACGATCAGCGCATCAGTTACCTTCGAGTTCGTTCTCGGTGTCAGTCCTGATGAAAGGGTGCATGCGTGACGATCAGCGTCCCAGAAGGTCAGCCCAATCACCGCTTCATGAGGTATGTCAGACCGCCAGCCAAGGACGATGACAACCACAGTCCGCTTTACCCGTTGAGGCCGGCAACACGACCCCTTCGACTTGGCATCGACGTCGCTACCATTCCCACTCCGCCCACTGGGATCTTCTCTACCTTTCTCGGCCGGGAGGAGCTGGACATCCAGTTGCTGGTGCCTAGTGGTGAAGAGGTCCCCGAAGACTGGGCACGGATTCTTCAGGACCCAATCGTGCGGCAGATCGGGTTCACCACGGTTGAGGAAGCCTCTCGCCATCTCGATACCGTCGAGTTCAGCGTTCTGACCGAATCTGAGAGGGAGTACTCCTCGTACTCAGCGCACTTCTTCCCCCTCTATCAAGAGCTCGACGAGCAGCTTGCGCCTCCCACTGCGAAGCCCCTCACTTTGGCAGAGCGGAATCGGGCAGCGGCGTACGCGGCGGCCTCAGCAGTAGTTGGCATTGATGCGATCGTGACTTCGGCCCCGACGGCCGGACGCTGCGACGTCGCCGACAACGACATCGTCGTAAGCGTGACGCCCAATGACGCGGTTGCACTTATCGGGCACTACCTGCGAATGACTAGCAACCCGGTCGTGACAGTGCGTCGTGGCGGACTCGGCAGCGGCGGGGCGTGGAAGCATACGGAGTCCACGGCGACGATCGAGAACTTCTACGGCTGGGGTGTCGGCGCCTTGATGCCGTACTTCGACTGTCTCCACATGATTATCGCTCCGCAGAGTGGCGATTCCGACCTTGCTGCCGCAGTCCACTCGATCCGGGTCCGACTCTGCCGAGCCACGCGGGCACTTGACCAACTGCTCGCAGTGCTATCGAACCCGGTTGGTGGCAAGCGGAGTGTTGACGTCGTGGAGGAAGCAGCGGAAGCGTTCGACCGGCAGCTGCTGTACCTGGCCGCAGCATTTGACATCTACGGACGTCGCTACCCGCTGATGATCGACCCCACTCGAGACCCGAAAAAATACCGGTTTTCTCTCGACGCCGGCGGCTACATCACCGATCACTTGACGCGGGAGTACCCAGGCGCCGAGCTCATAGAGGTAGAACGGCTCCATGCCTACGCCGGGGTGTGCAAGGTGCTCCGCAACCACATCCACGACGGCATCCTGCCCATCAGCCAGCATGCCGGACGTGGCTACGGCAGCACCCAAAACATTGCCCTGAACCTCGATGCAATGCCTGAGCTTGTTCCGGGCGCCAATCCGAAGCTGACACAGGATCACTACGACAGTCTCGGTGTCTGGCGCGCGCCCTCGGTTGGGGTGTTCGGCGCTCCGACCACCGTCGCCGATCTAGCCACAACGGCGGTCACGCTGATGGGAGCGGGGACCGGCTTAATAGAAGCGTTCACCAAGCTGATCCTGCGGAATAGGCCCGCGGCCGCTTCTGCGCCTCACCCTATCCTCGGCTGTGTGCAGGCTCAGCCTGGGGAGGCCGAACCGCAGTTGCATCCACGTGAGCTTTTCTACCGCTCGTTGTTCGACTGGCCCCGTGTCTGATCGACCGATCCGACGGTGTCCGGTGTGTTCCCGTCGAGCCGATCCGCCCGCAGTCGGTCTCGTGTGAGGTGCCGGCGTTCGCCGGCATCGACTGCCAGCTGCGCTGACACCTGATCGGAAGCGGGCTACGCCCGCGCTGCATTCAAGGGCCTGCTTTGCTGACCCCTTCCATTCTCTTACCTCTGGTCGGCACGCCGCAAGGGCCGCGAAAAACTAATCCGCCCTACGGGTTTCAGGCCTACGGCCCGGATGACTTTTTCGCTGTAAACACCCTTGCACCGACCTCCCGCCGGCAAAGAGATGGCAGGTGTCAAGCAAAGCACCGGCCCGCCAGGGCCGACCACCCAGGAAGGCACCCGCCATGCAGCGCATCCTCACCACCGCAGATGTCATCGCCGCGATCCCCGGCCTGATCGGATTCGTGCCCGCCGAGTCGATTGTCGTCGTCGGTATCACCGAGCACGAGCGCGGTCTCCAGATCGGCATGACCGCCCGCCACGACATTGCCGGCGCCGACCAGGGATTCGCCGACTACCTCGCCGAGGTCGTTTACACCCACGGCCTGCCCCGCGCGGCAGTCATCGCAATCACCGCAGACGACACCGCCGGAGACACCGCCGTCCGCATCATGAGCGACGCCCTCATGGGCTACGGCATCGAGACCGACCACCGCGCCGTGGTCGCCCGCTGCGACCAGCCCGCCCCCTACCGGGACCTCATCACCGGAGACACCGGAATCAGCGGCGACTACCGCGACAGCTTCGCCTCGGCCCGCCGCGTCATGAGCGGACAGAGCATCGAGGCCACCCGCGACGAGCTGCGGACCAGCATCGCCACCCTCACCGACCCCATCGACACCGAAGGCGTCGAGATTCAGCCCGCACTCGCCGCCAAGGCCGTTGTCGAGGCCGTCGTCAATTGGCCCACCGACATCACCCCCGAGCTGTCGGCCCAGGTCGCCGCGATGATCGACCGGCACCTCGTCTACCGTGATGCTTTCCTGCGCACCGGCGCCTACGATGCCGCCGCGGCCGCCGCCGTTTTCGTCGAACTCGCCCGCCCCCTGCGCGGACGCGACCGCGCGAACATGCTCACCATCGCCGCCGCCTGCTACTACTTCGCCGGTAACGGCACGTCGGTCAACGTGGTCCTCGACCACATCGCCGAGGACAGCGAACTGCCCCGCCTCGCCCAGCTGCTCGACCACTCCATGCGAGCAGGAGTCAACCCCAAGGTGATCCGCGAGATCATCCCCGCCGCGGAAGCGGCCGACGAGCTGTTCGGAGGCCACTTCCCCACCCCGGAGGACTTCGCCTAGACCGGCCCCAGGGGGGGAGGCTCAGAAAATATGAGCCTCCACCCCCGGGGGCATCGCCTCGCGCCACAACAGATCCACCCGTGCAGCCTCAGCGCGAGGACGGCCCTCAGCCACAGCCCGCACCTCAGACAGCGACGGCACCCACAGACCAGACAACTCACGCTCAACAGCAGACATACCACTCACGGTAACCGCCGGCACAGCGGATCGGCTACGCCGAACAGCCCTGTTGGCCGAGCTGGCGCCCGGCGAACCCACAAGGACCGGCCCTGCCGGGCCGGACTCGAATCATCGTGCGGCATCCGCCGCACATAGCGGGGGTTTGTTGCCCCCTTCCATTCTCCTACCTCTGGTCGGCACGGCGACAAGGGCCGCGAAAAACTAATCCGCCCTACGGGTTTCAGGCCTACGGCCCGGATGACTTTTTCGACTGTGAACACCCTTGCACCGGCCTCCCGCCGGCAAAGAGATGGCAGGTGTCAAACAAACCAGCCGACCGCAGGAGGAACCCCGATGGCACGCCAGTCCCGCAACGGCACCCAGCGCGACGTGTTCAGCCGCACCAGCCGCGCCCACCAGAACCCCCGCACCATCCGCGCCGCCAAGCGCCAGGCCAACCGCCAGGACCGCGCCGCCGGCCGCCGCGAGACCCGAGACCTCTACTGACCGCCCCAAACCCACAGCAAGGAGACAACGCCATGACCATCACCGCCCCGTTCAGCCACTTCACCGCCCGCCTCAGCCGCGGATACATCGCACCCGCCGGCGCCGCCCTCGACCTCGACACCCAGATCATCGCCACCACCACCGCGATCGAGGTCCTCGACCGAGTGGCCCAGCTGTGGCAGGAGGAAGAACCCAACCTCGTCACCCTCCGCGACCGCACCCACCTGCTCAGGGTGCGCACCGTCACCGGCAGCAACGTCGCTGTCTACGCCGCCACCCCGGTCATCGAGGCCTACCCCTTCGGTGTCGAGCTCGCCACCATCTACCGCCACGGATTCACCATGCGGCTCACCGCCAAACTCGGCGAGGCCGCCCTCACCACCAAGGACTGCCGCCCCGGCCGCGCCGACCGCCCCCACGGCCTGCGCCGCCTCGAGCCCTCCCGCTACCCCGCACCCAACCACACCCTGATCACCGGCCGCTTCGCCGACGACAGCCGCACCGCCCACCAATGGCTCACCGAACACGCCGAGCGCATCGCAGCCGCCGACACCGACCGCGAAACCACCGCCACCCCACTGATCTCCGGCTAACAGAAGAAGACACGACCAACCAGCCCCGACACCTCGGTTGCGGCTCGGCAGGCACACCGAACGCCCCGAGCCGCAACCGATCACCACCACCAGGAAGAGGCCCGCCATCATGACCGCCACACTCAACGCCCACGACACCTACATGCCCGCCACCGTGCCCGACGACTACGCCGCCACCCGCGCCGGCATCCCCTGGACCGCCGCCAACCTCGCCGCCAGCACCCGACTCCGCCACGGCCACAGCATGCTCCTCGACGTCGACCTGCTCGCCTGGACTCTCGACACCCTCATCGAGGACCACCCACGCCGCAGCCGCACGCTGGTCAAGGCCGGCCCCGCCGTCGGCGCAGCCGCCCGCCGCGCAGCCGCAGCCACCAGCCCGCTCCTGCGCCCCGAGCAGCACGGCTCACCCCGACAGTGGATGAGCTGGCAGCAAGCGATCATCACCCAGGAACGCGACCACCACCGCCACCCCGGCCCGCAGCTCTGGCACATCCTCGCCACCGCAGCCACCCTCGCCGGCGAACCTGGCGACCGCGCCCAGGGGCTGATCCCCGGCCGCTGGCCCGACATCGACCGACACCGCCCCAACCGCCCCCGCTAGCCGGACGCCAGCCCCCCGGGGGCGGGGTCCGGTGTGGCGGGTATCGAACCCGCCACACCGGATGCGCTACCGCGCAACCACACTGGTCGCCACCCGACGATCCATCACCTGCGGATCATTGCCTGAACCCGCCCAATCGTCATGACGCGCAACCGCAGCGCGTCAATTGCGCTCCGGCAACAACCTGGCACGCGCTCCGACTCGCTCCCGCTCGCCTCCCGCTTATCTCGCACCAGGTTCTCCCCTGCACTCCATTGACCCGCCACGACCCGCGCGAACGGGCGGCAAATATCAGGCAAAGCACCACCACCAGACACGCCCGAAAAGTGCACCTGAACAGCGAAAAGAGTTGCGCGACAACGCAATACAAACTATGATGAAGGGTAAGAGTAAATGCTCGCGACACAGGGAAACGAGGCCACGACATGAGCGAGAACACCACGATCACCGTCTACAGCAAGCCCGCCTGCGTGCAGTGCCACGCCACCTACAAGGCCCTGGACAAGGCCGGTCTCTCCTACGAAATCATCGACATCAGCCAGGACAGTGAGGCCCGCGACCACGTGATGGCCCTGGGCTATCTGCAAGCTCCCGTCGTGGTGGCCGGCGACGACCACTGGTCCGGCTTCCGCCCCGACCGCATCAAGAAGCTCGCCACGAACGCAGCCTGAAACCCACAGCACAGCACAGAAGAGGAGCGGAAGGTGACCGTCATGATGGACACCCCCGACGTCGAGCGCCAGGCCGACTCCCAGACCCGGGCGGTCGAGCCCCTCCCCGAGCTCGAAACCGTCGCCGACGGCCAGGACCTGACTCTCGCCGGCGCGATCGCCGACCACGCAGCCCTCGAAGACGCGCTGCGTCTCGAGGTGGACATGCTCACCGCCCTGGTCTGGGCACCGCCGCAGCTCGCCCGGTCGGTGGTCGAGGCCATCATCGGAACCCACACCGACCGTCAAGCAGACACCACCACCGTTCTTCCCGCCGGCAGCGTGCTGTTCTGGCGCGACGCTCATCAAGCCGTCTGGGACACCGTCGTCACCCTCCTCGACGAGGCAAGCCCCGCCACCCCGGTCCTGGTCAATGCGCGTTTGGCAGACCGAGGACTGACCACCCGCACCCGCGGCATCATGCTCGAGATCGCCTCCCCCCGACACGGCCGCCCCGTCGCCGACAGCGCCGACCTGCCCTACCTCGCCGCCGCCCTCATCGACGCCTGGTACCGCCGCGGCTACACCGCACTACTCACCCGCATGCAGCAAGTCACCCAAGAACGCCCCACCGCCGAACTCGCCGGCCACTGGACCGCCCTCACCACACACCAACAAGCCGCCGAAACCCGCTGGCTCGCCATCCGAGACACCCTCGCCCGCATCTGAACACAAAAAGCTCACAGGACATGCGATGACTGACAACGACTACGACGATCTCGACGCCCGGGACCGCGAGATCCAGGACCTTGCCGCCGACATGCGTGAACACGGACACAGCTGGGCCGACATCGCCCACACCCTCGCCCTCCCCGAGGCAACCGTCAAACGCGCCGCCGACCAAGCCCACCAACGCGCCGCCGAACTCGCCGCCCGCGACCAAATCGCCCTGTTCTGACCACCCACCCCGCGAGTTCGGGAAAACCGTCCCTCACTGTTTGGAGGAGAGACGGTCTACGCCGTGACCGGCTCGAACACGCCGATGACCGGTAAACTGTTGAGTACGACGCGACATCCAAGAAAGGCAGGTGCGGCGATGATCGAGTCACGATGGGTCACCCGCTGGCCGGAGTTGTTCGCCGGCCTCGCCGACACCCAGGTCCGTGGTGTCGTCCAGGCAATCGACAACAACGTCCTCGAGGGCTGGGACCCGCAACGAGCCGACGTCGACCTGCTGACCCGGTCGGCGCGCGGCGAGCTGACCGACGCCGAAGTCATCGCCGAAGCTGTCGCCATGGCGACCGGTACGCGAGCGGCACACGCCCTCGGCTGACCGCCCGCACAAACCGTGTAGTTGTTCACGACGGCACCGCCTCGTCGAGGTGGTGCCGTCGTCGTGTCTGGAAAGGTGAGGGTGAGTGACCGCGCAGGATGACTGGGACGCCACGTTCATCTCCGGCACCTCCGTGTTGGCCAACAAACTCGGCCTCACCGATCCCGACGCGCTCGCCGCGGCCGAGTACTCCATCACCGCGCACCGCGAAGCGATGATCGTCGACGGACGCATCCCGATCGCCCGCACCTACGACGCCGAGCATCTGCACACCATCCACGCCGCGTTGTTCTCCCCGATCTATGAGTGGGCCGGGGTTCCGCGCACCTATCCGTTGAGCAAAGACGGTCTGCCGTTCGCCGACCCGAACCAGATCGGCCGCTACCTCGACCACGCCCGCGACCACATCGCCGTCGTCGACTGGACCGACCTGGACCATGGTGAGTTCGCTGTCGAGGCCGCCACCGTCTACGCCTCGATCAACATGAGCCACCCCTACCGCGAAGGAAACGGCCGCGCGGCAAAGGTGTTCATGTCCCAACTCGCAGACGAGGCCGGCTACCACCTCGACTACAGCCGCGTCACACCCGAGCAGTGGGTCAACGCAGCCATGCTCTCCCACCCCGACCGCGGCACGTTCGAGCCCGTCCCAGACACCATGATCCCAGTATTCGCGCGGATCGCCGAACCCCTCACACCACCGCAAGCTCGTGCGGAAGAACGCGAGACCGGCGCGCAGCGCGCGACCCGGATTGCCAGCCGCGGCACATCCCGACGCTCGCCCACCTCGGGTGCGCGCGGGACATCGGGTAGCACTCACCATCGCCACAGGACCGGGTATGACCGAGGGGCCGAGGGGCGCGACCGCTGACCATAGGGGTGTAGGACACCAATCGGCCAAATGGGTGCGGCCAGACGAGAGACCGCGCGATCACATCCAGGGCCGTCGCCGTTGGTGTTGAAGCTACTTAGGGGCTTGGGAGGTCAGGCCTTGGCGTGCATCGAGACGTTCCGTCACTCGTGCCTTCGGTTCGTCTTCCGCGTCCGGCCACATGGGCGGTGTCCCAATCGGCCGCGTCCACTCAATGTCAATCACGCCGGATGGGACATCGCCCAGGGCAAACTCCAAATGGCCCACGATTTCGCCCTCGTCCACGATTAGTGCGGTGTCGGTGATTCCTTCGGAGCCGTGGGTTCCGAGGCCGGGTTGCCACAGCTTTGCATCGTCGTCAAGCGCGCGGATCGTGATGTCGCGGGCCGGGGTTCCAGTTCGATTGACGAGAACGTAGCTCCCTTCCCTGACGTGCTTAAGGTTCCAAGGCATGGGTTGAGGGTAACGGACATCCTGACCCGGTGGGTCGGCGTAGCGGTTAAGCGGCGCGACGTAGCCATGTCCGAGTTTCAAACCTTCGTGACACGGTCGCGGCCAGTGGGTGACTAACTCCTCTAGTCGATCACGACGGTTGGAATGCCGGGGTCGGTGGCCGCCCGCAACGCCGTCTTTCGCAGCCACCCGCGTTGGTAGGCCGATGAGATCAAACGATGGCGGCTCCCGGCCCTGTAGAGGCCGACGTTTCTCGGGCCATCGTGTCCGCAGGCCGCCGCCTGGCGGCGCGATAAGGACCACGCTGCGCGTGGACTCGTTGATCCCGCGCGCACGCGCGCTCACGCTGAAAAGCACCCACTGCGCGGAGCAAGCTATGGTTTAGGTGCCCTAAACCCTTGCTCACCGTCCCTGTCGTCGGTACGGTGAGGATCGAATAGTCCCCACGGTGGTGGGGTCGCTGCGCTGGGCGGACGGCCCGTGAGGCCGGGAAGAGACGCAGAGAGGAGGCACCGATGAGTCGGAGTGAAGACTCGGCAGGTGCGTTCCTGCGGCGTCGGCGGCGCAACCATCCAGGCGGTCGAGATGACCGAATCATCATCAAGGTGACGGCTGCTGAGAAGCAGGACTTGCTCAATCGGGCCGAGGATGCGGGATTCGGTTCGGTGCAAGAGTTTCTGATGGCTCGCGCGGTCAATGCAGAGGCCGGTGTCGGCATCAATCACGCCGAGAAGTTGGCGGCGTGGAAAGAAGCGACCGGGATTCGCAACCTGCTGTCGGGTATCGCGGTCAACATGAACCAGATCGCGCGGCACGCCAACACCGACAAGGACATCCCGCCCGACTTCGAGCCTGCGGTGAGCGCGGTGCTGCGTACGGCGGATCGGGTCCGCGACGCATTCGGTGAAGTGTTCGCGGTGTCGTTTCCTGCGAGTCAGCACCACTCCCCGACCCATAACGGGGAGCGACCGAGCGGGCCGATCACTTCCGCCGAGGGCGAAGGCTGGACTGTCTGATGCCGATCATGCCGGCGATCTCATCGGGTGCGCGGATGCAGGGTTTGGTCATGTACTTGGCAGGTCCGGGCAAGGCCAACGAGCACTCCAACCCGCATGTGGTGGCAGCATCGTCGCGCAGCGTGTTCGCCGCTGGCGGTGCGGGCGCGGAGATGAACCGCGAACACGCCTACGAACTCGGTCATGCCCTCGATGAGGCTCGGGTGGTGTTCGGTACCGAGGTCACTCGCCGCGACACGGCCGCGCTGAAAGCCGCCCAGGAGCGTGGCGTCAAAGGCAGTGCCGCGATCGCTGAAGCGACCCGCGATGAGAACGTCTGGCACTGCTCGCTGTCGCTGCCTCCCGACGCCGAAGCTTTGGATGATGCGACGTGGTCGGCGATCGTTCATGACTTCATGGAGGGCATGGGGTTTGACGATCCGAAGGCCGCCGACTCTCGCTGGGTAGCCATTCGTCATGGACTGACGAAGAACGGCGGCGACCACATTCACATCGCCGCGTCCCGAGTTCGTGATGACGGCAGTGTGGTCGCCAAGTGGCGGCCGCACCCGATCCGCGGCGGCAACGAAGGTGACTTCGCCCGCGCGCAGCGAGTCGCCCGCGAACTCGAAGTGAAGTACGGCCTCGAAGTGCTGTCTAGCTACAACAAGGACATGGCCAGCCGGGGTCGTGCACACGCCCAGGACGGTGCCACCAAACCGGTGCTCGACGCCGAGGGCAACGTCGTTCGTGAACCGCGGATCGCTGAGTCACCGTCGGTCACCCTGGCGCGGCGGGTACGTGCTGCGGCAGCGGCGGCGGAGAGCGAAGCCGAGTTTGTGCGCCTGGTGCGCGCCGACGGACTGGTCATCCGCTCAGCCCGCTACGACAAGACCGATCCTCGCGCCGTCACCGGATTCAGCGTCGGGTTGCCGGCCACCGAGTACGCCAACAAGCACGGCCAGCCGATCATGCACGGCGGCAAGAAACTCGCCGAAGACCTCTCACTCCCTCGCCTCCGCGAAGGATGGATCGACGACACCAACTCTCGGGCCGACGCGCTGTCGGCCTGGGACCACGCAGACGAACGCGCCACGACACCACGCGAGCAGACGGCACCGCATCAGCGTGCCGCCGACGACACCCAACGCGCTACCTCCGACGCAGAGGTTGCGGCGCGGCTGCGCGCGATCCTTACCCCGCTGGCCCAGTCTGCGGCCACCGAAGCCGACTACGCCAAGGCGTTGCGTAACCATCCCGACATCCTCGCCCGGCCCCGCTATGCGAAGGGCTCCACGACCGAGGTCACCGGATACGCAGTCGCGTTGCACACCCGGCTTGCGCGCGGCGCTGACGGCAAAGAGATCTGGCGCAACGCCAGCTACCTCGGCGACGGCCTGGCCCTCAAAGACCTCCGGCAGCGGTGGCCCGACAGCGACAGCCATCGTGCCCTCGCGGCCTCTGCATGGTCGCGCTCCAACCGTGCATCGGCGGCACGCGCCGATGACAACCCGCTCGCGCACAGGCTCCACGACGATGCCCGCCGTTGGCAGCGCGCCGTGACGTCGATCAACGACCCGCACTCGCGCGCATGGCACGCGGTGGCCGCCGATACTGCCGGCGCCGTTGGTGCAGCTGCGCGAGGTCTCTCGGGTGAGCAGGCGCAGAGTCTGAACCAGCTTGCCGACGCACTCGGCGCTGTGTCCGGTCACCGCCGCCCCACCCAACCGCAAGCGGTCCGGTCGTACACATCGGCCCGTCGCGTTGCTGCAACCATGCTGGCCGCCAGCCGCGACGACACCACACTGCTGTGGCTCACCGCGATGAAGCAGGTGCTGGCCGCCAGCAAGGCGATCGGTGAGGCGATGGCCGCGCAGGGCCACACCCGGCAGGCTCGGCACATCTCTGCCGCCATTGCAGCGACTGACCTTCAGTTCCAGGGCCAGGTTCTCACACCGAGCCACAGTGCGCGTCGAGTCTTGAGCCCGACCGCTGTTCCGGTGGTGCGCACCCGCACAAGTACCCCGAGCACTGGACACGGTCGTGAGCGCGGGTGAGTAAATAGCCTGTAAGGGATCGCGCGGATAGGGCATGAGTCACGGGCTGCGGGCGGGTCGTGTATCCCATCTGTAGATGGACCATGCTCGACGGACCAGACGGCGGATGATGATGATCGCGCTGGCTAACGCGATCCACGCATCCTGGACTAGCGCTCTCCGGTCGGTCACCTTCGCTAGGGCCGCGAATCCTCGGTTATGCCAAGCGTTCGTGCGTTCGACTACCCACCGGCGGGTGTGGTTGATCGGCACGAACGCGCCTTTTGGGCTGATTCGCCGATCGCATCCCAGCTCCTCTAGGAGACTTCGAGTGGTCATGGAGTCGTAGCCTGCATCCAAATGAACGGTGATGTTCTGCGGTAGATGGCAGCCAAAGACGTCGAGTTTCTCGAGCGTGGGACGTAGAAGAGGAGAATCGTTCTGGTTAGCTCCGGCCAGCACCCATCCGATTGGGATGCCGCCACCTTCCACGAGCAGTGATCGTTTTAGACCTGACTTTCCTCGGTCAACAGGGCTGCGGCCTGTGTTCTCGCCCCCGCACGGTGCCTTGACGATGCATCCATCAACCACGAGGTCGTCAAGGTCGAGACCGACCGCCTGGTCATAGGCGCCAAGCGCGAGCCGGTGGATCGCGTCGAAAACGCCAGCGCGGATCCATTCGTCGCGTCGAGCACGCATCGTGGTCGCCGAGCAGTTCGCATCCGCGTGTTGTTGGTAGGAGCCTCCCAGGACGAGGCGGGCAAGGAGTTTGTCGAACACGACCCGGTCGGGGATGCGAGGGCGGTGGCACCCCAGAGGATGAGTGATGGTTCGTTCGGGAAGCAGCGTTCGGAACTGGTCCCACAACGGGTCGGTGATGAAGCTTGGAAGGACAGGCACGGCATCTTCTGCGTGTTGGCGGCAAAGGAACAGGCACGCCCGCCCCTGTGGCAGACAGGCGAATGGGACAGAGGCGAGCGTCGTGATGTTCGATCTATGCGTCGGCCTTGACAGGCGCCGGAGACCGGCCGATGACCACCGCACCTACGACAAGCCCTGCGATAGCCAGCACCGCAGCGACGAGGAACGGATCGCCAGCGTGCAGAGTCGGTGCGAACCCGATTCCCACATAGACGGCCACACCGGTCGCGCCCCCGAGTTGGTCGGCCGCGCGCTGGACGCCCGAGGCGATCCCGGCGTCTTCGTCAGTAGTTCCGCTGACTGCGATGTACTGCAGGCCGACGAGACCGAAACCCATACCCGCCGCGATCGACAGCATCGCCGGGAGTAACCATGCCGCCCCACCACCGAGGACGGTGACGACAGCGACCGCGACCATCGCGCCTGCGGCGCAGGCGAGCCCGATCATCACGCACACACGCGCACCCCAGAGTTCCAGCAGGTGCGGCACGAGCATCGAGGCCGCTATCAGCGCCACCGCCAGCGGCAACATAGTCAACCCTGCCCCGAGCGGCCCGATGCCTAATCGGTCCTGGAGATAGAAGGTGAACAGTAGGAACGAGGTCGACAGCGCTCCGCTGAGCACCATCGTGGTCAAGTTCGCCCGTACCCGGGACCGGTCAGCGAAAAAGGCCATCGGGACCAGCGGGTTCTGCGACCTCGACTCGACCCGCACGAACCCGGCTGCGGCCGCCACCGCGCCGGCAAGCGCGCCCAGGATCAGCCACGGGTTTGCACCGGGCTCCCCGGCCTCGACCACGGCGTACACGAAGAGCAGCGGGCCCGCCGTAAGCAGGAACGAACCGGGCAAGTCCAACCGAACTTGCCCCCTGGGTACGGATCGGTCAGCCGGCACTAGTAAAAGCGCAGCCACGACCACGACCACGATGAACGGCACCGAGATCAGAAAGATCCAGCGCCACCCCAGGTAAGCGGTGATGATCCCGGATAGCGCGAAACCGAGCACCAACCCGCAGCTAGCCACGGCCGCCCACACGCTCAAGGCGCGGGAACGGCGGCGCCCCTCGGGGAACAGCAGCACGATGGTCGCCATCGCCGCGGGCAGCGCGACGGCCTCACCGGCACCCTGCAGGAGACGAGCTACTACCAGTACTTGGAATGAGGGGGCCAGGCCTGCCAGAAGGGACGCCGCGCCGAACAGGGTCGTGCCTGCCAGGAGAGTACGGCGGCGGCCAACCAAGTCGCCGAGCCGGCCGCCGAGCATCAGCAACCCACCACCGGTAATCGTGTAACCGATCACGACCCAGGTCAGGGAGTGTCCGCCAACGCCGTATTCCGCACCGATCGAGGGCAGCGCGATGTTGACCACGGTCACGTCGACCGCGATGAAGAACTGCAGCATAGACATCGCACACAACACGAGCCATACGCGTACAGGGGCGGGACTTTGCCCGCGAGAAGTAGGAGAAATGCCTGAAAGCATCGAGTGCTCCGTCGCTCTGAAGAGTTACTGAGCAGCACAAGGGGCCGCTCCGGACTGGTTCACGAAGCGGCTGGACGTTCCAAAAGAAGTGTTGCTACGACCTGGTCGTCCCGCCGCTAGCGGGACGACCAGGTCACTGCCGCGCAAGCGGCCGAGGACGAAGCGCCTGACATGCCTCGAACCCTATCAGTGAGCACCTGCTCTCAGCCCAAAGACGTCTGCACCTATCCGCGCTCTCTAAGGGCCTTACAGCCAGCGGCTAGGAGGTCGGCTCCGCTCTAGAAAAATTAAACCCGCCCCCAGAGGGGACGGGCGGTATGCCGATATTGTGCCTCGGGCTCGCCCTGTTGCGCAAATCCAAGACATATGGCGCCGTATGCCCCTGTGTGGCTATATGCGGTCCGCCTCACCACGGTGCGGGTTTGTTGATCTTCCCGACCGGATCACACAGCTGGGCGGCGAAGAGGTCGGTCGGCTGGAGCTGGTACCACCAGTGACCACCCACTCCGTCCGACGGGGCTCCACTTAGCCTCGATCCACCGATGGGGAGGCTTGCTGAGTTGGCGTCGTAACGCAGAAATGCCCCTCTGACCAGGAAGAATAGAGCTTGTCTAAGGTCCTATTTCCCGAGTCTGAGAGGCATCTCGTAGGT
>NZ_JBDUUF010000023.1:0-14655 GCF_039939235.1 Gordonia aurantiaca
GACCTCGAAGGCCTCCACAGCGCACGCCGCGGCGACTACCGCATCCTGCTACGCATCGACGACCCCAACCACACCATCGTCATCGTCAAGATCGACCACCGCGCCCACGCCTACCGCACCTAATTGATTCCGCCACAACTCATGGGGTGCGGTTTGACGTCAGCGTAGTCGCAGAACTGCAGTACGTCGGCGGGCGGCCGGCGGTTCCCCGACCGGCCGGCGGGTTCGCCGCCCGCCGGCGAACAAGAATCGGGATGAGCCTGGCAGGCGACCCGGCGACTCTGTGGTCGGCATCGCGCGGAATCTGGCGGATGTCTCCGGACACCGAGTACCTGGTCCCTACCCGCTTCGGTTCCGCCACCAACGTATTCAAGACCACAAAGTGGCACGAAAGGAGCGAAACCCGTCTGGGCCGCCGAGGGCTTCCTCATCGATCATCGACGGGACCTCCTCATGCGTCTGGTCGACGGCACGGCCGAGACCGCTGGCGGCCCACTCTCGTCGACGGTCCTGCGGCCACTGCCGATGATCTGCTGGTCGCCCGACTCGTTACCGGCAAGGTGATCGGCTTTGGCCGACGCGGCCCCGAACCCCATCATCCGGCTCCGTAGCCGCACCCGCCGTATCCACGTCAAGTGAGCGCCCCAGCATGAGCGGGAAAGGGACGCCGCGATAGCGAAGTCCACACGCTGACCACGGAAAAGCCCCGGCCGGAACGGATTCCGGCCGGGGCCCTTCCTACGGGTCTCAGCTGACGACGAGGTTCTCGTTGGTCAGCTTGGTGACACCCTGCTCAGCCTTCTCGACCAGCGAGGCCGGCGGCTCGAAGTGCTTGCCGTACTTCGAGGCCAGCTCCTTGGCGCGAGCGACGAAGCCCGGGACACCACCCTCGTACTGGTTGATGTACTGGACGACGCCACCGGTCCACGCCGGGAAGCCGATGCCGAAGATCGAGCCGATGTTGGCATCCTCGACCGACTTGAGCACGCCCTCGTCGAAGCACTTGACGGTCTCGAGGGCCTCGGCGAAGAGCATGCGCTCCTTCATGTCCTCGAGCGGGATCTCGACGGAGCCCGACTTGAAGTGCTCGCGCAGGCCCGGCCAGAGCTGGGTGCGCTTGCCGTTCTCGTCGTAGTCGTAGAAGCCCTTGCCGTCCTTCTTGGCGGTACGGCCGTTCTCGATCATCCAGTCGACGACCGCGTTCGAGCCGTGCTGCGGGACTTCCTTGCCCTCGGCCTTGAGAGCCGCCTCGGTCTCCTTGCGGATCTTCTGCGGCAGGGTCAGGGTCAGCTCGTCCATCAGCTGCAGCGGCGCGGCCGGGTAGCCGGCCTGGGTGCCCGCGTGCTCGATGAACGCCGGCTCGACGCCCTCGCCGACGGCCGCGATGGCCTCGTTGATGAAGGTGCCGATGACGCGGCTGGTGAAGAAGCCGCGGCTGTCGTTGACGACGATCGGGGTCTTGCGGATCTGCAGGGTGAAGTCGATGACCTTGGCCAGCACCGCATCCGAGGTCTTCTCGCCGCGGATGATCTCGACCAGCGGCATCTTGTCGACCGGCGAGAAGAAGTGGATGCCGATGAAGTCCTCGGAGCGCTTGACGCCCTGGGCGAGAACGGTGATCGGCAGGGTCGAGGTGTTCGAGCCCAGGATGGCGTCGGGCTCGACGATGTCCTCGATCTCCTGGAACACCTTGTGCTTGACCTCGACCGACTCGAAGGCGGCCTCGATCACCAGGTCGACGCCCTTGAAGTCGGCGGCGTCCACGGTCGGGTGGATGCGGGCGAGGAGCGCGTCGCTCTTCTCCTTGGTGGTCTTGCCACGCGAGAGGGCCTTCTCCTCGAGCTTCTCCGAGTAGCCCTTACCGCGCTTGGCGGCTTCGAGGTCGATGTCCTTGAGGACGACCTCGATGCCCGACTTGGCACAGACGTACGCGATGGCCGCGCCCATCATGCCGGCACCGATGACGCCGACCTTCTTGGCGGTGTACTTGTCGTAGCCCTCGGGACGCGAGCCGCCACCGTTGATGTGCTGCAGGTCGAAGAAGAACGCCTTGATCATGTTCTGCGCGACCTGGCCGGTGACCAGCGAGACGAAGTAGCGGGTCTCGACGATGTCGGCGGTGTCGACGTCGACGTAGGCGCCCTCGACGGCAGCGGCCAGGATGGCGCGCGGAGCCGGCATGTTCGCACCCTTGATCTGCTTGCGCAGCAGCGCCGGCAGAGCCGGGAGGTTGGCGGCGAACGCCGGGTTGGTCGGTGCGCCACCCGGGATCTTGTAGCCCTTGACGTCGAACGGCTGCTGGGCCTCGGGGTTCTCCTTGATCCACTTCTTCGCGGCGGGGATCAGTTCCTCGACCGAACCGACGACCTCGTCGACGAGGCCGACTTCCTTGGCCTTGGTCGGGTTCATGCGCTGGCCCTGGAGCAGGACGTTCATCAGCGCGTTCTGGATGCCGAGCAGGCGCACGGTGCGGACGACGCCGCCGCCACCGGGGAGCAGGCCGAGGGTGACCTCGGGCAGGCCGATCTGGTTGCCCTTGACGTCAGCGGCGATGCGGTGGTGGGTGTGCAGCGCGATCTCGAGGCCGCCGCCGAGGGCAGCGCCGTTGATGGCCGCCACGACCGGCTTGCCCAGGGTCTCCAGCCGACGCAGCACCTTCTTCATGGCGTTGGTGGTCTCGGTGATCTGGGTGGCGATCTCTTCCTTCGAGACATCCGAGCGGTCGCTCGTCATGTCCTTGAGGTCGCCGCCGGCGAAGAAGGTCTTCTTCGCCGAGGTGAGGATGACACCGGTGATGTCGTCCTTCTCCGCCTCCAGGCGGTCGACGGTCGCGGCCATCGACTCCTGGTACAGGGCGTTCATCGTGTTGGCGCCCTGGTTCGGGTCGTCCATGGTCAGGATGACGACGCCGTCGGCGTCCTTCTCCCAGTTGATCATGTTGTCACTCATGGTGTTTCAGAAAGTCTTTCTGTGAAGGTCAGAGACGCTCGATGACGGTCGCGACGCCCATGCCGCCACCGATGCAGAGGGTGATCAGGCCGTAGCGGCCGCCGGTGCGCTCGAGCTCGTCGAGGCAGGTGCCGAAGATCATCGCGCCGGTTGCACCGAGCGGGTGACCCATGGCGATGGCGCCACCGTTCCGGTTGACCTTCTCGTGCGGGATGTTGAGGTCCTTCATCCACTTCATGACGACCGAGGCGAAGGCCTCGTTCAGCTCGAACACGTCGATGTCCTCGACGGTCAGGCCGGCCTTCTTCAGCGCCAGCTCGGTGGCCGGGGTCGGGCCGGTGAGCATGATGGTGGGCTCGCTGCCGACCTCGGCGAACGAGACGATGCGGCCGCGCGGGGTCAGGCCGTTGCGCTTGCCGGCCTCCTCGCTGCCGATGAGGACCAGGCCGGCACCGTCGACGATGCCGGAGCTGTTGCCACCGGTGTGGACGTGGTTGATCTTCTCGACGCTCGGGTACTTCTGCAGCGCGACGTCGTCGAAGCCGGCCATCTCGGCGAGCGCGGCGAAGGCGGGCTTCAGCTTGCCGAGGCTCTCCACGGTGGTGCCCGGACGACGGTGCTCGTCGTGGTCGAGGATGGTCACGCCGTTGATGTCCTTGACCGGGACGACGGACTTGGCGAAGTAGCCGGCGCTCCAGGCCTTCTCGGCACGGGCCTGCGACTCGGCGGCGTAGGCGTCGACGTCCTCGCGCGAGAAGCCCTCGATGGTGGCGATCAGGTCGGCGCCGATGCCCTGCGGGACGATGTAGTGGTCGTATGCGGTGGCCGGGTCGGTGAACAGGGCACCGCCGTCGCTACCCATCGGGACGCGCGACATCGACTCGACACCACCGGCGAGGACCAGGTCGTCGAAGCCCGAGGCGACCTTGGCGGCGGCCAGGTTGCAGGCCTCCAGGCCGGACGAGCAGAAGCGGTTGATCTGGGTGCCGGGGACGCTCTCGGGCAGGCCGCTGTTCAGGGCGGCGGTACGCGCGATGACAGCACCCTGCTCGCCGACGGGCGAGACGACACCGAGGATGACGTCGTCGACGTCGGCCGGATCCAGACCGCCGTGGCGGGCGAGGACCTCGTCGATCAGACCCGAGGCCAGGTCGACCGGCTTGACGCTGTGCAGCGCGCCGCCGCGCTGCTTGCCACGAGGCGTACGAACCGCCTCGTAGATGAATGCTTGATCAGGCACGAAAGAGTTCCTTTCACACGAACCACCAGTTGGTTACATCCAGAGGCTAACGCGGAATCACCTATTTGGCTATACCCCAAGGTCAAGAGGCCTAGATATTCTTCAGATGTGCGCTATGGTCAGTTCACCATGCCTGACCGCAGAGCCACCCGCACCAAGGGCGCCGACCGCAAACGACAGCTCGTCGATGCCGCGGCGTCGCTCTTCGTCCACCGCGGGTATCCGCAGGTCTCGGTCGCCGACATCGCCCGCGCGGCCGGGGTCACCGCACCGACGGTGTACAGGCATTTCGACGACAAGCAGTCGCTGCTCGCCGCCGCCGTGATGTCGGGGGTCGACCACCTCGAGGCCTGCACCGAGCGGGCGCTTCGCGGGGGCGACGACGCCCAGGCACTCATCGAAGACGTGTGCGCGCTCGCCGTCCAGCGCCCGCAGACGGCGTCGTTGTGGCGATGGACGAGCAACTATCTGACCGTCGAGCAGAACAAGCAGGTCGCGCTCCGGACCCGCGAGGTCATCGGGAAGTGGGCCTCGGCACTGCTCGCCGAGCGCCCCGACCTCACCGAGCGCGAGGCGGTGCAGTTGGCCTGGGCGATCCTGAGCGTCAGCGGCAGCCTCACCGTCCACCGCACCCGGATGTCGAGCACCCGGGCCCGCGACGAGATCGAGAAGTTGATCCGCCGCCTGCTCACCCTGACCCCGTCGGCCGCACCGCCGATCGACGCCCCGCCGGTCATCAGCGGTATGTCGAGGACCCGACGCGACGAGATCCTCGATGCCGCCGCGTCGCTGTGGGCCGAGCGAGGGTACTCCGAGGTCGGGATCGACGAGATCGGTCGCGCGGTCGGCATCGCCGGCCCCAGCGTGTACAAGCACTTCCCGTCGAAGATGGCGATACTCGTGGCCATCGGACATCGCAGCGGAGCCCGCCTGGAGGCCGGCCTGATGGCCGCCCACTCGAGGTCCGAGGACCCGGCGAAGATTCTTGCCGCGCTGGTCGATTCGTACGTCACCGTCATCACCAGCACGCCGGACCTGTCGGTGAGCTTCAACAACTCGTCGGTGCTCGCGGGCCAGGCGAGCGCCGCCGACCTGCTCGACATCCAGCGCCGGTACGTCGCCCGATGGATCGATCTGCTCATCCAGGTCGATGCCGACCTCAAGCGCGATCAGGGCGCGGTCGCGGTCCACGCGGCCCTGTCGATCGTCAACGACGCGGTCCGCATGCGACGCGGCATCCAGAGTCCCGAGTTCGCCGCACGGATGGCCTACTTCATGAAGGGCATCCTCGCGGTCTGACATCGCTTCCTCTCGCACCACCACGGCAGTTTCGCAATTGAACTTACTTCAGTTCGACTTGTTTTGTCCAGATGCTTGACAGGGGCGACAACCTCGAACGAATATGAATTGAGTTCTGTTCAGTTACTGAGCGCATCCGTGCTCGGCAGAGGAGATCAGCGATGAGCATTCACCCCGGGACGGCCGAGACCCTGTCCGCCGCACCGCACGTCTCCCCGGACGCGGACCACCCGGCCGAGGCCGGTCGCCCCTGGTCCATCGACACCACGATCCCGCTGCTGCCCACCGAGGAGGAGAACGACCTCCGCGACGCGGTCCGTTCGCTGCTGTCGTCGGCGGGGGACATCGAGGAGGTGCGCCGGATCGTCGAAACGGAACCCGGCTACTCCCGCGGACTCTGGTCCGAACTGGCCTCGTCGATGGCGGTCACCACCATGGCGGTCCCCGAGTCCGACGGCGGCCTCGGATACGGACTGGCCTATCTCTGCACCGTCCTCGAGGAATGCGGCCGCGCACTCCGTCCGGAGCCCGTGCTGACCTCGGCCGCGGTGGGCGTCCCCGCACTCCTTCTCGGGGACGACGACCGGCTCGCCGACCTCCGCGCCGCAGCGCTCGAGGGCAGCGCCGTGGTCACCGCCACGCCCCTCTCCCCCGACACCGACCGTGTGACCGCCGCGGCGGGCTCGCCCGCAGAGTGGCGCCTGTCGGGCACGGCGACGCACGCACCGCACGGCCACATCGCCGACGTCGCCGTCGTGACGGCCACGACCGCGGACGGGCGCCGCCTGTTCGCCGTGCCCCTCTCCGAGGACGTCGTCACCCGGACCACCCCCGAATCCCTCGACCCCACACGCCCTCTCGCGACACTCCGATTCGACGCCGCGCCCGCGATCCCGCTGACCGACGAGGTCGGCACCGCCGCGGCCCTCGCCGAACTCGGGGCCCGCGCCACCATCGCCGTGGCCGCCGAGAACGTCGGCATCGCCTCCCGACTTCTGGAGATGACGCTCGAGTACACGACCTCGCGCAAGCAGTTCGGTCGTGCGATCGCTTCATACCAGGCGATCAAGCACCGGATCGCCGACATGCTCCTCGACGTCGAACGGGCCCGCTCGGCGGCCCGATATGCCGCCGGCCTGGTCGACGCGGGCGGAGACCGGGACGCCGTCGCCTTCGCCTCCTCCGTCGCGGGCGCGGTCTGCGCCGAGTCGGCGATCCGGGTCTGCACCGAGACCATCCAGCTGCACGGTGGCATCGGGTTCACCTGGGAGCACCCTGCACACAGCTACTATCGGCGCGTGCTCGTCAACGAGGCGGGCTCCGGGGACGCCACCACACAGCGCGCGCGCATCGCCTCGTCGATTCTCGCCGGTGTGCACAAATCCGCATGACCTGAGTTCAAGTCATGCGACCATGGATAACGGCGAAACCGAGCAGGAGGGGATAGTCAATGCCAGTCGACTCGAAGGTTCGTGAGGACGGACCTCGATCCAAACGGTCGCGCATCCTGACCGTCGCCATCGAACAGTTCGGCAAGGTGGGCTACGAGCACACCAAGTGGGCCTCGGTCGCCGGCGAGGTGGGGATCGGCCAGACCGCGCTGTACCACTACTTCGAGTCGAAGGCGCACTGTCTGCTCACGATCATGCGCCTCGAACTCGCCGAGTCGGTCCGACGATTCGAGGCAGGCACCGCGGGCATCAGCGATCCGGAGGCGGCGCTGCGCGCGGCGATAGCGGCCTCGTTGCAGGCCGAGCCCATCGACGCGCTCCAGCGTCGAATCCTGCAGAACCACATGGACATCCTCAGCACCCCGCGGCAGTCGGAAAAGGAGGAGATCGAGCGTGTCCAGTCCCGCGAGCTGGTCGCGCAGATCGAGCACAACTGGACCGAGTTGCTGCAGCGCGGAATGGAATCAGGCGCTTTCGTTCCCGGCGACCCGGAGATGGCCGCACGGCTTGTGCTCGGCGCACTCGTGAGTGTCTGGCGATGGTACCGGCCCGACGGCCCGATCTCTCTCGAGGACCTGATCAAGACGGTCACCGAATCACTGGTCCGGATGGTCAAGGCCTGAGAGCCCCGACACCACATACACGAGAAAGCCTGAGCGGAAACCGATTCCGCTCAGGCTTTCTCGTCTGCTCGGCCTGCTCGTCTGCCCTGGCCACTCTGCATCCTCTTGCGCATCCGGGTCTCCGGCGCGTACAGCTCGGGCCCGCCCGGTTCGTCGTACCGGACGGGCCCGTTCCGTCATCGGCCAGATGTCAGACCGTGAACCTGCCGCCGTTGCTCAGGACCACCGCGCCGACGAGATTGGCCGCCCCCGGCGAGGCCAGGTACAGGATCGTGTCGGCCAGTTCCTCCGGGCTGGCGTAACCGCGGGCCGGCCCCGCCTCCATCGCCGCCCGGACGCGGGCCGGGGTCCGGGCCGCCATCCCCGTGTCGACCGGGCCCGGCGCCACCGTGTTGACCCGGATGCCGAACGGCAGAACCTCTTTCGCAACCGACTGGCTCACCGCGTGCACCGCCGCCTTGGACGCGGAGTAGTGCGGGTATCCGATGAGGGTGTCGAAGGCCGACGACGAGCCGACCGTCACGATGGCCCCGCCTCCCCGGCCCTTCATGGCGCGCACCGACTCCCGCAACACGTGGAAGGTGCCGTCGAGGTTCACCGACATCACCCGGCGCCACATCTCGTCGGTCAACCGCGAGGTGACGTCGACGGGCTCGCCCTGCTCCGCGGCCTCCAGCATCCAGGCCTTCGAGATGGGATCGTCGACACCCGCAGCGTGGACCACGACGTCGAGCCGGCCGTGTTCGGCGACGATCCCGGCGAAGGCATCGGCCACCGCCGCGGAATCGGAGACGTCCAACTGCAGTGCCCGGGCACCCTCGACACCGGACGCGACCTTCTCGGCCCCCTCTGCCGACACATCGGCGGCGTACACGACCTCGGCTCCGCGGCGGGCGAGTTCACGCACCGTCGCGGCCCCGATTCCCGATCCGCCGCCCGTGACGACCGCGATCTTGCCCTCGAACTGGGCCTCGTACATTTCTTCTCCTCTGTTCTCAGATCTCGGCACCGACGCGATAACCCTCGGCTATCGCGTGCCCGATGCGTCGTGGGGTCACGCAGTCACCGATCTGACTGATCGTGGTGTCGGACGGGTCGAACGTGAAGGTGGAGACGGGGATCCGGGGCTGATGCCAGACCACCAACGATTCGGGCAGCGTCTCCGGCTCCCCACCGAAGACCGGGCGGCTCAGCAACGTGCCGCCGGCCCCCGGCTCCAGCGTCCGCGCCACCTGCAGCGTGACCCCGGCGCCGGCGAGGCGTCGGAGCAGGGGCGGGATGCTCTCGGCCGGGATACGCGAACACAGGGAGGCGAGCGGCGTGATGAGCGTGACGCGCCAACCCTGTTGCGCGAGGGCCTCGGCCGCATTGTAGGCGGGCCAGAACCCGTCCCCGTCGTCGACGACGACCGCATCGCGCGTGTTGATCGAGGGAAGCTCGCCGAGGATCGTCTGGTCCACGGTCGCCGAGGCCTCCGGCGGCAACCATGCCGGCGGCGGCGCCGGCCGCGACCCGGTCGCCACGACGACATGGTCCGCGACGTTCGTGACCTCTCCGAAGTCGTCGTGCTCGATCGGCGCGGCGAGATTCACGTCGACCTTGAGACGCCGCATCTCGTGACCCAGGTAGTCGATGATGTCGATCAGGGTGCTGCGATGAGGCGCACGCGCGGCGGTTCGCACGGCTCCGCCTAGCTCGGGGGAGGCCTCGAACACGGTCACACGATGGCCTCGCTCGGCCGCGACGCGAGCGGCTTCGAGGCCCGCCGGCCCGCCGCCGATGACGTAGACCTCTTTGCTCTCCGGCGCCCGCACACCCAGGTTCGGGTGGCGTCCGCGGCCGACCTCGGCGTTGACCGCGCAGTGCAGATGCGGATCGAATGCCCGGCAGTCCTGGTTGATACCCAGGCACCCGCGGATCTCCAACAACCGGCCCTCCGCCGACTTGTTCGGCAGCTCGGGATCGGCGATCAGCGCCCGCGCCATCCCGACGAGATCGGCCTGACCGCGCTTGATGATGTGCTCGGCGGTCGCCGCGTCGCGGATGCGCTGGCCGACCAGGACCGGTATGCCGGTCGCGGCGCGCACCCGCGCCGCGGACCCGACCGCCACCGCGTCCGGCTGGCTCGAATCCTTGACGTACGTCCCGCGCGTTCCGTGGGTGATGCTGAGGTAGTCGACCCCGAGGCCGGCGTAGTACTCGGCGATCCGGACGCAGTCGTCGATCGTCATGCCGCCGGGTATCTCCTCCTCGCCGCTCAGACGCACCCCGAGGAGCTTCCCGGCCGGCATCTGCGCACGCATGGCCTCCACGACCAACCGGCCGAATCGCATGCGGTTCTCGAAGCTGCCGCCGAAGGAATCCGTCCGGCGATTCGTGAGCGGTGACATGAACTGTGCGACGAGATACCCGTGCGCGGCGTGGATCTCGAGTCCGTCTGCGTCGGCGGCCATCAGGTTCCGCGCCGAGGTCGCCCAGCCCTCGACGATGTCCTCGATCTCCGCAACGGTGAGCTCGTGCGGCGGGTAGGCGTCCCGATAGGTCTTGATCGGTGACGGCGCCACCGGCGGCGAATCGGACTCGCCGCCGATGAACTCCCGTCCGAGGTGGACCAGTTGAACGATCAGGCGCGATCCGTGGCGATGCACGGCGGCGACCTTCTTCGCGGTGGCGGGTACGACCTCGTCTTGGTAGGCCTCCACGAGTTTGCGTGACCGGAGGGTCGTGGTCGGATGCACGACGGTCGCACCACCGACGATCATCCCGACCCCTCCGGCGGCGAGTCGCTCGAAGTGATCGGTGTCGCCGGCGGTCGGCACGCCGTGCTCGACCAGGCTCGTACCGGCCGGGAGGGCCACGAGCCGGTTTCGAAGGGTGATCCCGCCGAGTTCCATCGGCGAGAACAACTCGGGGAAGGCGGTTCCGACGGTCATCGGATCTCCTCTCAGGGCATCTGCGCGGAGGACGGATCAGGACACGAACTTCTGATGCCACTCCTGCTGATACCGGTCGATCGACTCCGACGTGAGAGTGTCGACGTCGGGTAGCGGGATGTCCTGAGCCCGGGCCACCGCCCCGGGGATGTCCGGCAGTGCGGAGGCGTAGCCCTTGGACAATGCGATCTGTCCGTCACGCGTGACCAGGAAGTCGGCGAGCACCTGCGCCGCATTCGGATGCGGCGCCGAGGCCAGCACGTGCGAGTACCACGGCGTCCCCCAATAGGGTTGCGGCAGTTTCCAGCCCACCGGGGCACCGGATTCCTGCTCCCGCACCAGCGGCGGGACCATCGGCGTCGCCACGATCTCGCCGGAGTTGAGGGCCTGCGCGACGGCCAGCGCGCCGGGATAGATCCGGGGCCTCAACGCGGCCAGACGTTCGGTGAAGTCGTGCGCCCAGTTCTCGTCGAAGAACCGGTACTCGTCCACGACGGGGGCGAATCCTTGCGGATTGACCACCCCGATACGCCCGCGCAGGGATTCGTCGAGGAGGTCTCCCGGTCGGTCGAGACCGTCGGGCAGCGCGTGCGTGTTCCATCCGAGGGCGAAGGCGGCACCGCTGACGAGGAAGAACCGGTCGTCGATCACGCTGCGCGCCCGCTCGTAGGCCGGGGCGTCGAAGTCCGGTCCAACCGGTTCGACGGAGTACTCACCCGAGTCCGCCGCCCGCGTGATCCAGGCGAAGTCCGACGACATGTGGACGTCCGCGATCCCACGACCCGTGCGATTCTCTGCCTCCACACGCGGATTGATCTCGACATCGGTGCCGCGGGTGAACTCCAGGGTGATCCCCGGGTAGGCGGATTCGAACGCCGCCTTGAGCTTCTGGAGGTTGTCCGGGTGCTGCGTCGAATACAGGTGGACGCTGCCCTCCCGCTCGGCGGCCGCGACCACCTCGTCCCAATCGTCCGAGACGGTCACCGGCGAGGGCTGCTCGGCGCCGCAGGCCGCGGTGATGGTCAGGGCCGCCGTCGCGGCGGCCACCAGGGACAGTCGCCGCAACCGGCCGACCGCCCCTGGGAGCCGCGACCTCATCGCAGGATCTGCTCCAGTTCGGAGCGGTACTTCTGCGCACCCTGACCCGTGGTGACGTCGAGGTTCTGGTCGGCAACCTTCTGGGCGTCTGCGACCGATCCCTCGATGCCCGGCAGGACCGAGGCGTAACCGGGCGTGGTGGCCGCCTGGCCTGCCGGCGTCACCATGAAGTCCGCGAGTACCTGGGCGGCGTTGGGATGCGGCGACGAACCGAGCACCAGGCCGTACCACTTGGCACCCCAGACATGCGGTCCGGCGGTCCAGTCCACCGGGGCACCGGAGTTCTTGGCCTGCAACATCGGATCGGTCATCAGGCCGACACTCACCTCACCCGAGGCCACGGCCTGGCCGAGCGGCTGGTTGCTGGGGTAGATCCGGGGGTTCTGCGCCGCCAGCTTCTTGATGAAGTCCTCTCCGCCGTAGTACTTCTCGAGATGCGCGTAGTAGTCGAGGTAGGTCGGCGAGGTCGCCGGGTTGACGATGCCGATCTTGCCCTTCAGCGACGGATCGAGCAGATCGCGGGGATCCTTGATCCCGCCCGGAACCGCCTTGGTGTTCCAGCCCAGACCCAGGATGACGGCACCCTCGAGGAAGAACCGGTCGTCGACGATGCTCGTCGCACGGTTGTAGTCCGGGGCATCGAAGGCGGGCCCGACGACGGGGACGGCGACGTCGTTGTCCGCATTCGCCTTCATCCACGAGACGTCGGTGATGACAGCGACGTCGCCGATTCCCTTGCCGGAGCGCGATTCCGCATCGATCTTCGAGAGCAGGTCGGCGTCGACGCCGCGCACGACCTCCAGATCGATCTCGGGGTATTCCTTCTCGAACGCCTTCTCCAGGTCGGCAAGACGGGGCGCGGCCTGGGTGGAGTACAGGGTGACCTTGCCCTCCTTCTTGGCGGCCTCGACAACGTTCTCCCAGGGGCCGTCGACGGGGCCGGACGGCTCGGACCCTCCGCCGCACGCGGCGACCGTCAGGGCGAGGGTCGCCGCCGCGAGCGCGCCGACGAGTCTGCGAGTTCTCATGTGTTCCTCCGTTGATAAAAGGTGGTGGTCCGGCTCAGGCGCAGGTCCAGCCACCATCCACGTACAGCTCGGTGCCGGTGATGTAGCGGGCGTCGTCGCCGCCGAGGAAGGCGACCGCTGCCGCGACGTCCTCCGCGGTACCGAGCCGGCCCATCGGCGTGTTCGCGATCATCGCGGCGTGCCGCTCGGTTCCCTCGTAACGCTCCAGGAGCTGCTCGGTGCCGATGAAGCCCGGATGGATCGAGTTGACCCGGACACCGCGCTTGGCCCAGTACAGGGCGGCGTTCTTGGTCATGGTCCGGACCGCGCCCTTGGCGGCGGCATAGCTGAAGCTGTTCCCCAGTCCACCGACGGTTCCCAGGATCGAGCACAGGTTGACGATCGCCCCACCCCCGGTGGACTCGATGTGTGCGCCGGCGTGTTTCATCCCGAGCCAGGTGCCGGTCTGGGACACATCGATCACGCGCTGGTAGCGGTCGAGGTCCTCGTCCACAACCGAGGCGAGGCTTCCGACCGCGCCGTTGTTGACCAACAGGTCCAGGGACGGAAAGCGCTCCGCGACAACGCCGACGACGCTCTTCCACCCGCCCTCCGACGCGATGTCGAGAGCGACCGCCAGATGCCTGTCGGGATCCGGCAACCCGTCCCGCAATTCCTCCAGCGGCGCGCCGGGGATGTCGGTCAGGACGACCGAGGCACCCTCGGCGGCCAGGCGGCGCACGATCTCGACGCCGATGCCGCCGGTGGCACCGGTCACCAGGGCGACTTTGCCCGTGAGCCGGTCCGCACCCACACTCATCTCGTACTCCTAGGGAAACGTGTCACAGATTGCTGAGGACGTTGCGCCCGCCGACCACCATCGCCGCGCCCACGCCGGCAGCCGTCACCGCGGTCATCAACAGGGCCATCGCGGCGACCTGCGGGTAGGACCCGTTCTGCCACATGTCGTAGAGCAGGGTGCCCATCACCTGGGTGGTGGACGCCCGCACCAGCAGTGACGCCGCGAACTCGTGGGTCAGCAGGATGAACATCAGGGCGACGGCGCTCAGGATCGCAGGACGCATGAGCGGCAACATGATCCGCAGGTTGGTGACCATGGGCGAGGCGCCGCTGGTCGCCGATGCCTCGAAGTAGGCATTGCCCAGCGAGAGCATCGCGGTCATCTGCATCCGCACCGCGAAGGGCAGCATCAGCACCACGTAGACGAGGACGATGACCGTGCGGGTGCCGTACAGGATGAGTGGCGGCTCGCTGTAGGTCAACAGGAAGCCCACACCGAAGATGACGGCCGGGATGCCCAGTGGCAGTGCGGTGATGAGGTCGCCGACCAGGCCGAGGACCTTGTGCCGGCGGCCGCGCACCAGGAGGTTCGCCATCGCGTAACCGATCGGGATGCAGATCGCGACGGCGCCCAGCGACGTGAGGACGCTGGTGACGATCGACTCCACCACCGCGGCGTTGGCAAAGAGCTCACGGAAGTTGTCCAGCGTGAACAGGCTCCATGTCAGCGAGCCCGACCAGTACGGCGTCAGCGACACGATCACCAGGCCCACCAGCGGGATGATCAGCGCGACCACCGCGTAGACGATGAGGGTCGCGCTGGCCCAGCGGGCGCGGCCGACGGTCGGCTTGAAGGCCTTGCCACCGTGGGTGACGAAGCGACTCTGGTTGCCCAGCAAGAGCTTCTGCACCAGGACGATCGCGATGCCGAGGATCACCAGCGGCGAACCGGCGGCAGCAGCCGCGGCGAAGTCCGCCGGCGACTCCGACACCCGACGGTACATGTCGGTGGTCAGCACGTTGACGCCGTTGTTCTGGCCCAGCAGGAGGGGCCCGGTGAACTGCCCGAGACCCAGCAGGAAGGCGATACCGCCGCCGTAGATGAGCGACGGGCGCAGGAGCGGCAGCACGAGGGTAAGTCCCCTGGGTTGGTGGGGTTTCGGGGCTGGAGCCGGACGGGATGGACTGTGCCCGGTGTGTCTTGAGGGCTTTGGGGTGGGTCATCGCGTAGTGGTCAGTGAGTTACCTACCAAG
>NZ_JBDUUF010000024.1:0-12867 GCF_039939235.1 Gordonia aurantiaca
CGGTTGCACTCGGCAATCGGCTACTGCCCGCCGGTCGAGTACGAGACGCGCTACCGTGAGACCGTCGCCTCCGAAGCGGAGGTGGCCTAAACCAGGTCTCCATCCGACCCAGGACGGTTCAATCGAACCGCACCTCGGCTAAACCGCACCGACCACAAGAAAATCAGGAGTCACGTTCTTACACAAACATCTTGACAAGCTCGGCGCGCGCCAAGGACCTGGCCGGCAAGTACGGCGACAACTTCCTGCCGCCGGCCTCGCTGGTCGAGAAGGCCGAACAGGGCATCACCACGCTGACCAACGAGAACCTCGTCAAGAAGTAAAACCGGTCACCAAGAAGTAATCACCCTGCCGCACCGCGGCATTGGATGGCCCCGCCGGACGACGTCCGGCGGGGCCATCGCCGTTCGGACGCGAGCATCTCGACGACATTTCCACCAGAAAACCTTTCGCGGCACGCATGCCGGGTGGCCTACTGAATGAACCCAGTTAAGTTCAGTGCTGAGTGAAGGGCGTCCCGTGGCCGTTCGGGCCGATGCTGAGGGAAGGTCGGAGTACCTGCTCGGGGGTACCTATTGGGACACGGTGGTCCGGACCGAGAACGGCTGGCGTATCTCCTACGGGATCAGGCGATCACATTCACTGACGGGAACGCCACGGTCATGTCCGCTGAACAGCGACGTCTCAGGTGCGGTCACCGCCCGGTCCTCGATCTTGAACGGAGTGGCTGCGGCGATTGACGGCACTTAATCCGGGGCACCACCGACCAGTTGGGCTGGCGCTGTCGCGTCGGCTCAGCGGGTTCGATGGAGTTCGATGGTCACCAGTCGGGTGGCCTCCCGGTCGAAGAGCTGCTTTTCGTCCTCGGTGATCTGTGCCAGCGTCTCCGGTCGAGACAGTTCGGACATCGTCGCGGCAAAGGCATCGGCCGAGTCGAACCACAGCTCGTTGACGGCATCGTGTCGGATCGTCCGGGTCCGGCCGGTCGCCGGATCGGGAATCGGGGTGAGGTAGCGGCGCGCGTAGTGCCGGGCGTCGGGGAGTAGCCCGGCAGCCAGCACCGCATGCCGGGTCTCGTAGTAGTCGATGAACTCTGCACGGCTCATGTCCGGTCGCTGTCTGAGGAAGGTCACCGCCTGAAACATCCGGTCGGTGTCGGTCCCGGCGGGCGGGGTCACTGTGATGTGCTCGTCGACCTCGGCCGTCGCGGCCGACCCCGGCTCGAACAGATCCGTTCTGCTGCGGGCGATCTCGTCATCCGGATCGCCCTCGGCGAGCCGGCGGGCCAAGACCGAGAATTCTGTCGGTGAGTCGAAGCCCAGCTCGATCATCACGTCGTAGGGGAGTGCGGTGGCGTCGGCGGTGGGCCCGCCGACCGGGGTGAGATAGCGGCGCGCATAGTGGCGCAGTTCGGGTGCTCGCTCGGCGAGCAGCGGTGCGTGGCGGGTCTCGTGGGCGTCGATGAAGGCCTCACGAGACAGCCCGACGCGAGCCTTCGCGAGCATCAGGACGTTGAACATGGGGAAGATCCCTTCGAGAGAAATGAGACTCGCCGCATCCCCGGGAGTTTGTGGGGGACACGGCGAGTTCGGGCTGGGTGGTGTTACTTGCTATCAGGCACTAGCGGGACGCGGGAGACCTCGTAGACGTCGATGTGCTGGACGAAGCCGTCGTTGTCGCCGTTGGCCTTGGCCCAGGCCTCGCTCTCTGGAGCCTTGCGCAGCGCCTCTTCCGACTCGAAGGCCATGATCGAGAAGGCGTCCGGCTTGGGTGCGCCCTCAGGGATGCCCCAGTTGATCATCGGATTGTTGTTGAGGAAGGTGTACCACCAGGCGACGCCCGGAATGGAGCGGCCGATGTCGGCGTGTTTGGTGAGGTAGTGGTCGCGGAACTCCTCCGGGGAGGTGCCGGCCCAGCGGTAGAGGGCGAACAGGTAGACCGGCTGGTTCTCGATGTTGAGCATGGTTGTCTCCTAACAAGTTTCGGGTTGAAGGTGAGTGGCGTTAGGCACCCTTGCGGGGGCCCTCGGTCACCATGTCGGCGGTGGCGGCCACCGATTCAGGGATGGACTGGCTCGGGTCGACCGAGATGGTCTTGGGGATGAGGTAGCCCTCCAGGCCGGCGACCCCGTGCTCGCGGCCGATGCCGGACTGCTTGAACCCGCCGAACGGCGCGTTGAAGTCGGCCGCGAAGGTGTTCACCGAGAAGGTCCCGGTCCGGATCCGTCGGGCCACGTCGAAGCCGTGTGCGACGTCGGTGGTGAAGACGCTGCCGGCCAGCCCGTACTTGGAGTTGTTGGCGATGGCGATCGCCTCGTCCTCGTCGTCGTAGGCGATGACCGCAACGACCGGACCGAAGACCTCCTCCTGTGCCAACTCCATGTCCGGCGTGACGCCGGTGACCAGAGTCGGTTCCACGTACCAGCCCTTGTCGAGTCCATCGGGCACCCCGCCGCCGAAAGCGATGGTGGCTCCGTCCTGCTTCGCGCGCTCGATGAATCCGAGTACCCGTTCTCGGTGCTTCTCGGTGATCATCGGCCCCATATGGGTGTTCGGATCGTGGGGGTCGCCGACAACCACGTCCTTGAGCGCGGTGGTCAACCGCTCCACGATCTCGTCGTGGCGGCTGCGCGGCACAAGGAAGCGGCTCTGGCAGACACAGGACTGTCCGCTGCTGGGGATGACGCTGATGTTGAGCAGGGTGGGGACGGTGGTGTCGAGATCGGCATCAGGCAAGACGATGGCCGCCGACTTGCCACCAAGCTCGAGCACCGCCGGCCGGATCCGGGCGCCGCACGCCTCACCGATCTTGGCGCCCACTGTGGTCGAACCGGTGAAACTCACCATGTCGACGTCGGGATGGGCGATCAGATGTTCGGACGCCTCGGGTCCGGCGGCGACGACGTTGAAGACGCCGGGCGGGAAGCCGACCTCCTCGACGAGCTTGGCCATGGCGAAGACCGCGAGCGGATTGGGCTCGGGCACCTTGACCACTACGGTGCAGCCGGCTACGAGTGCCGGTGCCACCTTCTGCGAGGTCCCGGGCATGTGGAAGTTGTAGGCGACTAGCGTCGCCACCACCCCGACAGGCTCCTTGACCACCAGGCTCTGAGTCTCGTAGGGCATGATCATGCCGCCCGCGGACCCGCCGGCCAGCGGGCCCAGATCGGCCCGGCGCAGCTCGGTGAACGGGTAGGTGCGTCCGACCTCCGCGTTGTAGTTCCAGTGCAGTGTGGGAGCGGTGGCCTGATAGACATCGGCGAGCATCCGGGTGCAGCCGAGCTCGTCGACGATGAGTTCGGCGAGATCGTCCTTGTGTTCGTAGAGCTTGGTCGCGAGTGCCTCACAGAGTGCGGCTCGCTCGGCCACCGGACGGGTGGCCCAATCGGTCTCGTAGAAGGCCTTGCGAGCCGCCTCGACCGCTGCATCGATGTCGGAGCGTGACGCCGACGGTACCGAACCGATGGCCTCCCCTGTGGCCGGCGAGATGACGGTGAACTCGTCGGTACCGTCGGCCTTCTGCCACTTCCCGTCGATGAAGAACTCGGTGTAGTTCCTGGGGAACATTTCCGTACTCCTAATGAAACAGACTGGTGGACAGAATCACTCGAGAAAGCGAACCCGCAGTTGTGCGGGGCCGTAGAAGTTGAAGCTCTGCTTGGAAGGGGCGTCGTCGTCGATGAGCTCGACGCCGCTGAACCGCTCGATGAGCTTGCCTAGGACTGTACGGAGTTCCAACCGGGTCAGCGTGGTACCCGGGCAGGTGTGCGGTCCGGCACCGAAGGAGACGTACTTTGCGAGCAGCTGCTGGCGGCCCTCGATGTAGTCGTCGGGATCCTCGAAGACCTTGGGGTCGCGATTGGGTCCGCCCATACCGACCCACAGCATATCGCCGGCCTTGAGTTGCTGACCGCCGAGCTCGATGTCCTCGGTGACCGCGCGGAAGGAGCCCTGCACGGGGGCGTAGAGCCGGAGCATCTCCTCCATGAACAGCGGGATGCGCTCGGGTTCCTCGCGAAGCTCGGTCCACAGTCCCGGATTGCGGCCGAGGTACTCGACCATCTTCGACACTGCGGTAGCGGAGGTCTCCGAGCCGCCGACCATGACTAGCTGGATGAGCTGGTAGAGATCATCGCGCGCGAGTGGTTCATCGCTCTCGTCGTTGAGCTTGACGATGCGGGTGATGAGATCCTCGGTTGGGTGGGCGATGCGGTCCTCGATCTGCTCCTTGCAATACTTGTCGAAGCCGTATCGGACATCGACGAGCGCCTCGATCTGCTCCTCGGTGAGATTGGGGTTGCCCACCATCGAGTTGAAGCCGACCTGCCATTCGAGCATCTGCGGCACCATCTCGCGCGGGAAGCCGAGGATGTCGGCGATGACGTTCATGGTGTAGACGTTGGCGAACTCGTCGACGAACTCGATTTCGCTGCCGGCCTCGATGCCGTCGACGAGGATCTGAGCGGTCTCCTCGATGCGCGGCGCCCAGGACTTGATGGCCCGGGCAGTTAGTGCGCCCATAATGAGCTTGCGGTGTTTGCCGTGCTCCGGCGGGTCGGCGAACAGCAGGATCTTGCGATCGGTGGTGCCGTAATCCTCGCCGAGTTCGGCCTTGGCCTCCGGTCGGGCGGCGGCCATGTCGATCATCTTCTGCCACTCGTCGGAGACCTGCTCACCGAGCATCTTCTTGGTGGAGAAGGTGACCGCATCGCGGAAGACCTTGGAAGCGTTCTCGTGGTCGGCGACGACCCAGAAGCCTAGGTTGTCGCTGCGCGAGACCGGGCATTCGCTACGCACCCGCTCGAAGGCGGTGTGCGGGCACTTGAGCTGCTCGGGGTCGAGGCCGAAGAACTTCTCGTACTCGTACTGCTGCTGTGTGGTCATTGGGGTCTCCTAGCGGACGAAGCCGTCGATGAAATCGAAGTAACGGGCCTTGCCGAAGCCGTCCAGCAGGCCTTTGAGTTCCTCATTGGTGGCGCCGTAGATGCGCAGGTCGAGGACGTCCACCGACGACATCAGCCGGCCGACGCTCTCTTGGTCCATCTCCTTGAGGTGCTTGAGCATCCCGTCGGCGTCGCTATAGAGCTCATGCGCGAACAGGATCCGCTTCTCCTCATCGAGGTAGAAGTTGTGGCCGCGGTTGTGGTCACCCGGCTCGGCCTCGGTGTTGCGGACCACAGCGGCGAGGATCTCGCGCAGGTCGTCGAGGCTGACGTCGTCATGGATCTGCATCTCCGAGGTGGCTCGCAAGGCGCGTGAGGCAGCTGACATTCGGTGTCTCCTGTTTTGAAGTGAACTCACTTAGGCCGACGGTAGTGATGCCGGTCATACTCGTCAAGTGGTGACCTGACTTCAGTTCAGGACGTAGAATATCGCCTGTTCGATGGACAACGAGAGGTGATTCCATGACCGAGATGATCCCCGCGGCCGGTGCGTACAGCATCGATGGCTTCGAAATCTGGCAGCTCACCACGCGCTATGCTGCGGCACTCGATGCCGGCGAATGGGAGGCGCTCGCCGGCATCTTCGGCGAAGACGGTGTCATGGACTTCGCCCACGTCGGCGAGGTACGGGGCTGGCGGAGCATTGCCGAGGTGTGTGCGAAGGCCCTCGATCCGCTCGACGCCAGCCAACACCTGGTCGGCACCCATGTCATCGACGTGGCCGGCGATTCCGGAACCGTCTCCTGCTACTTCCAGGCCCAGCATGTCCGCGGGGAAGGCCAGCACCTCGTAGCCGGCACCTACCGTGACGAGGTGCATCGCACGGCGGCCGGCTGGCGGATCGCACGTCGGACACAGCGTGTCACCTGGACGAGTGGCGACGCCTCGGTGCTCGGCGGCTGAGTCATCAGTGAGCGGAAATGACCTGGGATCCTGTGCGTCGTAAGCCTATCGGGGACAACTGGTGCGCGGCGTGCACACCTCAGAATCGCTGAAATAGCCGACGGCCCCGGAGGATCGATGCGAATCCTCCGGAGCCGTCGGGCCCGGTCAGGCGGGGAACAGGGCGTAGCGGACGTCGCTGCGGTCGCGTCGGCTCAGCGTCGATGGATCAAGCGGAAACGGCTCGCCGGTGGTCTCGTTACGGCCCCACTCGAAGGCGCCGCGACGCCGGGAGATCCGCCACGTTCCGTCCCGCTCGGCGAGCTCGTCGAGGAAGCGCATGAAAATAACGACGAAGCCCTGACACCAGGCATGATCTAGGGGGCCCTGGTGGTAGCAGGTCGCGTACGTCTCGGCCACTGCGGATGCGCCGCCGCGCAGCTCGACGACCGACGTCGACAACGAGTGGAACGTCGACTCCAGTGACGGCAGCCCCTCGGGGCTGCTGTTGCCGGTGATGTACTCGCTGATCGACCCCTGGAAGAAGCCACCGAGATCGATCTCGGCATCCGGCTCGTAGCAGCTGCGCAGCAGCTCCCAGTCCATCCGGTCCGTGGCGACAGCCGCGGTAGCCAGGGTGTGACGCACCGCCTCGACAGCCGCGGTGTCAACCGTGGTCTGCATTCCGGCGCTCATCGATTCAGCCCTTCTAGGAAGGCGAGCATCGCCGCGCTGGTCTCCTCAGGCTGTTCTCGGCTGAACCAGTGGCCACAGTTGCGCAGGATCACCGACGGTCGGTGCTGCGGCACCGTCTGGTCGAAGGCCGCGACCGCTTCGGCGCCCCAGGCCGTGGCCACATCTAGGTCGGCGCCGATGAACTGGGCCGGCACCTTGATCGGTTCACCTTCGAAGGGTGCGAGCTCCTCCCAGCTGAGATCCATGGCGCGGTACCAGTGCAGCGGCGCACGCAGCCCGGTCCGCTCGAATTCTGCGACGTAGTCGTCGAGATCGGCGGCGAGCCAGGCCGGGTCGCTCTCCGGGATGACATGGCCGTCGCTGAACTTCGCGCCCGGGGTCATACAAACTCCACCGTTGCGGATCTGCTCGGCGATCTGCTCGGGCGTCGTGGCGAGCGGATCGGGGGCCTGGTGGTCGGCAGGGTAGGGCCCGCCGGAGAACGAGAAGTACTGGCCGCGTAGAAATCCGCGGGGATCGGCTTCCAGCTCGGCCTCCAGTGCACCATCCTGCGACCAGTATTCCTGGTAGAACAGCTTGTCCGGGCCGGCGATCTCGCGCTGCACTACTGACGGCCTGCGGGTGCCAAAGGAATCGATGCCACCGATGGGGATCAGTCCTCGCCCGCCGAAAGGCACGCTCATGCCGACGACGGCGGTGAACACCTCCGGTCGAGTCCAGGCTGCCGTCCAGGCGACCATCGAGCCCCAGTCATGGCCCATGATGGTAGCGGTCTCGTAGCCGAGGGCACCGACGATCGCCTCGCAGTCGGAGACGAGCTTGGTAACGGTGTAGTCCGCCACGGCCGGCGGCTTCGACGAGCGGCCGTAGCCACGCATATCCGGGGCGGCAACCCGATAGCCCGCAGCGGCCAGGGCGTCGATCTGGTGGCGCCAGCAGAACCACGCCTCCGGGAAGCCGTGGACGAGCAGTACAAGCGGGCCCTCGCCGCGGACGACGACATGCAGCCGCTGGTCGCCGTTGTAGACGGTCGCGTGGTCGTAGCCGTCGGCCTCGCGGACGACATCGGTGCGGGCTGGGGTGGTGATGGTCATGATTCCTCCGGAAAGTCGCAAGATGGGGTGGGCGGGGCGGTCATCGGGCAGTACCGGCCGCGGCGGCGACCTTCGCGCCGTGGGAGTGCAGCAGCGGCATGACCTTCTCGGCGAAGAGCTCGGTGCCGCGCAGCACCTCGTCGAAGGCGATGAAGACACCCGCGAGATTGGGGATCTCGGCGAGTTGGTTGAAGTAGGCTGCCACGGTCTCCGGTGAGCCGACGACTTTCTCCAGGTTCTGGAAGGTGGCGTTGCCGGCGTTCTGTAGTAGCTCTGCCGCCGAGCCGCCACCGGAGTCGAGGCTGGCCTCGCCCTGCATGTTGGCGATCGCCTCGACGTCGGCTTCGGCGACGTAGCGCTCGACCCGGGCCTGAGCGGCCTCATCGGTCTCATCGAGGACGACGAGGACTACCAGGAGCGCCTCGAGGGTGCGGTCGGCGCGCGCGCTGGCGGCGTCCACCCGTGACATCACCTGGGCTACCCCCTCCGGTCCGGTGCCCAGGCCGAGGATGTAGCTGGTGTCGCCGTATTCGGCGGTGAAGTCGAGACCGCGATCGGACTGGCCGGCACAGACCAGGCCCACCGGGCGGTTCGGCACCATGCCGACCTGGCAGTCCTCGAGTTGGTAGTACTTGCCCTTGAAGCTGCTGCGGCCGGTCGTCCACAGCTCCTTGAGGATGGTTGCGTACTCCTCCGCGTAGTCGTAGCGGTTGCTGAAGTAGTCGTCGCCCGGCCACAGGCCCATCTGGTCGTACTGCGGCTTGTTCCAGCCGGTAACCAGGTTGAGGTCGAAGCGGTCGCCGGAGATCTGACCGATGCTCGAGCACATCCGGGCCGCCATGGCCGGATGCAGGGTGGGGATCGCCACCGATCCGACGAGGCCGATGCTCTCGGTCTCGGCGGCCAGGGCGGCCATGAGGGTCAGAGAATCCGCTTGATAGTCCCAATGCTCGGTGGCTCCACCCCAACCGCGCAGGGTGACTTGGGAGAAGATGTAGTCATAGCCGAGACGCTCGGCGGTCAATGCCACCTCACGCTCGAACTCCCAGGTGGGAAGAGGATGCTCGGAGGCCTTGGACAGAATGTGACCGCCGTTTGCGACGGGCAGCACGACACCTAGTTTCATGATGATTCCTCTCAGTGGTGGTGAATCGAAGGGGAAGTGGGGAAGGGAGCTGGCCGGAACGGGCCTCAGCCGAGTCCGCGGGCAAGCGTCGGCCGCAGCGGCGCGGCGAGCCGGGTGGCGATGGTGTGGCCGAGCCGGTCGCGCTTGGTGGCGAGGTAGTTGATGTTCTCCGGGGTCACGCGTGGCGGTAGAGCCACGACTTCGGTGACCTCGATGCCGTGGGCGGCCATCGCCGTGGCCTTGGCCGGGTTATTGGACAGCAGCCGGATGGCGGGGATGCCGAGGTCGGTGAGGATCTCCGCGGCTGGGGAGAAGTCGCGGTCGTCGACCGGGAGTCCGAGGGCGGTGTTGGCGTCGATGGTGTCGAGGCCGGCCTCCTGCAGTGCGTAGGCGGCGACTTTGGCGCCGAGGCCGATGCCGCGTCCTTCATGTCCGCGTAGGTAGATAAGGACACCCGCGCGTTCGTCGGTGATACGGCTCAGTGCCGCTTCGAGCTGGCCGCCGCAGTCACAGCGCAGCGACCCGAGGGCGTCCCCGGTGAGGCATTCGCTGTGGATGCGGGTGAGCGGTGGCGCCGAGGCATCGGCGAGCGCGTCGAGACCGGGGGAGACCAGTGCCAGATGCTCGGCCCCCGTAGATTCCGAGCGGTAGGCGATCATGGTGAAATCGCCCTGGGCGGTGGGTAACCGAGCCTCCCCGGTTCGCCGGACATCCGGCTGCCGCGGGGTTTCCGAGGTGGTGTGCGCCAGGTAGGTCAGCAGGTCGCCGACGGTGATGAGCGGCAGGTCGTAGCGGTGGGCGAACTCGGTGATCCGGTGCCCTGAGAGTGGCAGGCCGGCGTCGTCGACGAGCTCGGTGATCGCGGCCACCGGCTCGCAGCCGGCCAGCCGGGTGAGCTCGACCGAGGCCTCGGTGTGGCCGTGGCGTTCGGCGAGTCCGCCGTCGCGGCTGACGAGTGGGAACATGTGGCCGGGCCGCCGGAAGTCGGTCGGCGAGATGTCAGGGTCGGCGAGCGCCCGAACGGTCAGCGCCCGGTCCGCCGCCGAGATTCCGGTGCCGGCGTCGCGATGGTCGACGCTTACGGTGAACGCGGTCTGGTGGTTGTCGGTGTTGTCCTCGACCATGAGCGGCAGATCCAGGCGCTCAGCGTGCTCCCGCGGCATCGGGGTGCATACGATGCCGCTGCCGTGCCGCAGAAAAAATGCCATGTGCTCGGTGGTCATGTGTTCGGCCGCGAGGACCAGGTCGCCCTCGTTCTCCCGGCCGGGATCGTCGGCGACCAGCACCGGCCGGCCGGCACGCAGCGTGTTGATCGCCGCGTCGACGCGGCGGGTCGTCACATTCATGGTCATCCGATCTGGGGTTCGGTCACGGTGCCGCCGAAGCTGGTGACCAGTCGGCAGCCGTCGAAGTACTCCTGGAAGTGGGTGATCTTCCCGTCGCGCACGGTGAACCGGCAGATGTAGTCGTTGGTATAGGACATGTTCGGATCCGACAGCTTCATGTCGCTGCGGTAGGTCGCGATGACAACCCCGGGATCCGATGCGAGAGTGTCGAGCTCGAGGTCGTGGAGGTTTTCGGTGATGATGAGACCGGTGAGGCTGCGCTGGAAGTCCAGTAGGGCGTCGCGGCCCTCATAGCGCTTCTGCATGCCGGGCGGCGCGAACATCTGCTCGAAGACGAAGTCAGGAGCCATGATCTCGCGCATCCCGTCGAAGTCCCAGGCGTTGATGCCGTCGACATAGCGCCGGACGATTTGCATGTTGGTCGCTCGCAATTGGTCGGACAAGACAACTCCTCGCGGTCGAGATACGGGCCGGCGACGAGTGGGGCGCAGGGCGCCCAGGACACCGTCGCGGAAGGGAGCCGGGGAACGGGGCCACCGGCGGTGTGGCGAAGGCCACTGACGTCAGTATGTGTGAGGTCGGGCACGATCTCTTGGGCTCGGCGCCTAAGCTTCCGGTGACAACTAAGCGGCGGGACCAACACTGCAGTCGGATGGTTGGAACCCATTGCCGCACATGGCTTTCAGCGCCTAGCGTGAGCGCGTCGATGAGGTTTCGACAGCAATTCTCTTCACCGAAAGGGCCCCACAATGTCCGACGCTGCCCACTCGATCGCCGCTTCTAATGTCGCGCTCATCCAGCGCTTCGAAGACTCCTTCGTCGCCGGCGACATCGACGACGTGCTGACGATCCTGTCCGAAGACATCATCGTGAGGGAGGCCGCCAACACCCCCTATCCCGGCGACCATGCCGGCCATGATGGCTTCTTCGCGCTTGCGCAGGCGTTCAACAGCACCTGGGAGATGGTTGCCCCCATCGACCTCGACATCGCTCCGCTCGGCGGGGATCGCGTGCTCGTCTCGGTCAGCCTCGACGTCGTGGGTCGCCGCACCGGGGTGCCGATCACTTTGCGGATCGCGGAGAACTACCTCATCCGGAATGGCAAGATCGCCTCGATCGATGTCTTCTACTGGGACAACGTCGAGCTCATGCGGGCTGCTGGGCCGGAGGTCGTCGAGGTCGGCGCAGCCGGGGGCGACATTGCCGTGTCGGCGCTGGATGTGGTGATGAAGTTCGAGAGCGCGGTACTCGACGACGGTGACTTCGACCAGGCGATGCGCTACGCCCAGCCGGACTTCGCCATTCGGGAAGCGCCCGGCATGCCCTACCGCGAGGTCTACACCGGTCGCACCGGCCTCGACGCGCTCATGGCAGACGTGGGCGCGGTATGGGAATTCATCGACGGGCCGCGGATCTCCTTCGAGCCGGCCCTCTACGACCGGAACTGTGTCTATACACGGGTCGAGGGCCGGGCGGTACTGCGCGCGACCGGAGTCGAGTACGACTTCCTTGTCACTGAGCGGGTTACCGTCCGAGACGGGAAGGTTGCCGATATCGAGGTCTTCTACTTCGATCAGGCGCCCGCCGTTCTCGCTGCCGCCGCCGCGCAGTCGCGCTGATTGCGCGGCGGCACCAAACCGCAGCGTCTTTTCGCGCTCATCGCCCGAGCGGTAGTGGCTCAGATCACTTTAGGGTCTGGGTGTGAGCAGGTCCCGTTCGCCGGTTCTGCTCGCCCCCGGCTCCACTCCACCTGGGAGGTCAGATCGTATGAGTAAGTCCGATGTGCAGGTCCTTGACGAACCGGCGGCATCGCCGTTCCTCGACAGGGTCGAGCTCACCGAATCCGTGCTGCGAAATGCGTACGGACACTTCCCGTCTGGTGTCACCGCACTGTGCGGAAGTGTCGACGGGAGGCCCGTGGGCATCGCCGCGAGCTCGTTCACCTCGGTGTCGATCACTCCGGCGCTGGTTTCGGTCTGCGTCGCGGATAGCTCGACCACTTGGCCACTGTTGCGTGGCGCCGCGCGGCTAGGGGTCAGTGTCCTGGCCGAGCATCACGGTGAGACGGCGCGAGCCCTGGCGGCCAAGAAGGATGACCGGTTTGCCGGGATCGACTGGACCGCCGATGACGCTGGGGCGGTCTTCATCGGGGGTGCCTCCCTGTGGCTTGACTGCGTGCTCGACGCGGAGATTCCCGCCGGTGACCACCGCATTGTCCTGCTGCGTATCGAGCGCATGCTTGCCCGGCCGGGGGTTTCCCCCCTTGTCTTTCATGGCAGCCGGTTCCGTGCGCTCGCCGAAGAATGAGCTCGATCCAGTCATGAACTGAAGTAGGGTTGATTCAATGGTGGCGGACTATTACGCTTCGCAGCCACGGGTCGGTCGAAACCGCCGTCGGAGGTCAAGCGTGGATTTGGTGGTACCTGACGGTGTACCGGCTGAGGGCCGAGCAGGCGACCGGAGGGTGAACTCCCGCTGGCTGTTGCGGCTTGATCATGACGGGGAGCCCTCCAGTCAGCTCTCCGGCTCCACGTTGATGACCACCGCACTCGCCGAGCTCGGTGACGGTCCGGTGCGGTGGGCCATCGCCTGCGCCCACCGCAACGCCGATCAGATCCTCAAGCAGGTGTCCGACCTCGGGACCGGACCGCGGCAGATGGTCAAGTCCCAGGTAGTGGTGTAACTCGTTTCTGATCCTTCGTCGGGCTTTCAGGCAGGCAGTTCGATCAGCGGGTCGGTAGTGGCCTCCGGTGTTGTGGTGGTGTCGGTGGTCAGGGTCAG
>NZ_JBDUUF010000025.1:0-10635 GCF_039939235.1 Gordonia aurantiaca
CTACGAGATGCCTCTCAGACTCGGGAAATAGGACCTTAGACAAGCTCTATTCTTCCCGGTCAGAGGGGCATTTCTGCGTTACGACGCCAACTCAGCAAGCCTCCCCATCGGTGGATCGAGGCTTAGCTCCCTATCGCGCAGCAGTTCAGCCATCCGCTCCACCCGCAGCATGGTCAAGTACGCGAGCGGCGTCTTGCCGTATGCCTCCACGAACACGCGCGAGAGTTGCTTTTGTGAAAGGTGAACCTGTTCCGCCAGCGTGCCGAGAGTCCACGGCGCGCCCGGCGACTCCCGCAGCAGGTCCCGTGCCTGAGCCGCCTCGACGCGCAGCGGTAGAAACTGTCGCAGGCGCGGCGCGGCCGGGATGATCCGGGCGCGTTGACTCTCTGATGTCCGTATAGGAGGAGGCGTCGTCTGGACGAACGGGATCAGGACATCGAGGACGGCGAAGACCAGTGATTGCATACGGTAGAACCGGTCTGGGCCAGGGCCGTCGAGGCTCAGCGCAGTGAGCTCGTCCAGCCACGGCATCAACAGACTCGCACGGTCATCGCCAAGACGAAGAACCTGTGCTGGCACGCTGTAGACCTGATCCAGGAAGTCGTCGGCGTCCAGCCGGTCGGCCAGCAGCGCGGCGTGCTGCCAGAACACCTGGTCGACGAGGTAGTCGCGATCTAAGTAGAGGGTCGTCAGCGTGGTCCATCCCTCGGGTTCGTACCCGCACAACGTGTGAGAGTTGAGGGTGATGACATCGCCAAGAGCCACGGGCCGCGCACCGAATTCACTGAACACGATCGCGGAACCTGATCGGACCACGGCCACCGTCACACAGTCGTAGGCGACAGGGGTGACCGGCCGGTCAAACGTGCGGCTCCGAGCAACAATCGGAACATACGGCTCCGGAGCAACGGAGCGCCGATCCGTACTCGACATCCCGATCGCTGTCGCTCTGTATGACCGTGTATCCGCTACAAGTTCAGTGCGTCGCGCGGGCTCGTCGCCCGGCAATGCAGAAGCGCAAGGGCGGTTGCCTATAGCCGCCTACCGGCGGACAGGCCGCGGCGGCCCCCCCGGCGGTCGGCGAATCGACGGTTGGATAGCGTGTCCACGGCGCGCGCCACGGCGCGTTGCGTGATGTCGGTGTCGTCATGGCTTCGTCGGGGAGACCGCCGGTTGATCTTGACTGGCCCGCCGTGATCGATGTGCAGTGATCGCGAGCATGATGGCTGCGGCGAGGGCGACGGCGCCCAGTACGGCCGCCCAGGTGAATGTGCTGGCGTAGGCGTCCGCTAGGTTCAAGCCCGCTCCTTGGACGTGCGCTTGCAGGACGACAGCGAGGGTCGTGACGCCGATTGAGCCGCCGAGTTGTTGCAGGACGCTGACGACGCCGGTCGCGCGGGGTATCTCGGCGCGGTCTAGGGTGCTGTAGGCAGCGGCGGTGGCTGGTGTTAACGAGGCTCCGATGCCCAAGCCGCGAATCAGAAGCACGACGGCCAGCCAGCCATAGTTGGTGCCCTCGGTCACAAACATCAACGGGATAGTGGCGACGGTGACCAGGGTCAGCCCGGTGACGGCAACGATGCCGCCGCCATGACGATCGGTGAGTCGGCCCGCCAACGGCATTGCCAGCGCGGCGCCGAGACCTTGCGGAGCGACAAGCAGACCGGCGACAAGTGGTGAGGCTCCACGCGCAAGCTGATAGTAGAGCGGCATGACAAACAGCCCGCCGTAAAGCGCAGCGCCAGTGAAGAAGAGCGTCGCCGCGGCGGCGGCGAACGGTGGTCGGCCGAACAGGCGGACATCAACGAGCGGCTGTCGTGCTCGTCGGGCGTGGGTGGCGAATCCGATCACCAGGACGATGCCGGCGGCGATAGGCGCCCAAGCAACCGGAGCACCAAGTCCGCCATGCGACTGGACCTCGGATAGTCCGAACACGATGCCAGCCAGTCCCGGTGCCAGCATGGCTAGCCCGAGCCAGTCCAGGCTCGGCTTTGTGGCCTCAGTCGGATTACTGGGCAGGAGGCGGACGGCCAGCAATAGCGCGACGGCACCGAGCACGACGTTGATGTAGAAGATCCAGCGCCACGAGGTCTCATCGACCAACACCCCGCCGATGACCGGCCCAAGCACCGGGACGAGCAGCATCGGCACGCCGACGACTGACATCACCCGTCCCATTCGCGCAGGACCCGCGGTGCTCGCAATCAGGCCGATCCCGACGGGCATGATGAGCCCGCCGCCGATGCCTTGCAACACGCGGAACGCGATCAAGGCGCCGATCGACCACGATGCGCCGCACAACGCCGAACCGAGTACGAACACGAACACCGCGCCCAGCCAGACCCGGCGGGCGCCGAATCGCTCCGTTGACCACCCGGCGAGCGGGATCACCACCGCCAGGGTGAGCAGGTAGGCGGTGGACACCCACTGGATCGTGGCCAGTGGGGCATGCAGTTCACGAGCGATCGCGTCCAGGGCGACGTTGACGATCGTGGTGTCCAGCAGGGCCATGCCCAGCCCGACGACGACTGCAGCGGCGACCACCCAGACTTCGCGCGGCACCCCAGCCTCTGACGCTGCGACGGTCGGTTGCGGATTCGGCGTGTTCTCGCTGTTCGTCATGCGGCCACCTTCAAATAATTCTCCATACGGTGGATAGTATCCACTTGTTGGGGGATTGCGCTACCCTGGATTCGTGACCGCAGCTCGCCGCTCAGCGGCTTCCCCGAACGAACCGACCAGTGCGCAAACGACCGAGGGACCCACGCGCCGGCGGCGGCCCGAAGAACGCAGACGTGACGCCGACCGCACTCGCGGCGAGTTGGTTCAAGCCGCGTTCGATGAGTTCGCCGCCCGTGGATACGCCGGAGCTCGGGTACAGGACATCGCTGCCCGCACCGGCGTGGACAAGCAGCTCATCAGCTACTACTTCGACGGCAAGGATGGCCTCTACCAGGAGGTGCTGCACACCCAATTCGCCCGCGACGCGGCCGTCAGCGACCCGAACCTGCCATTGGAGGACAACGCGGCCCGCTACGTCCGACACGCCCTGGCCGACCCGCGCCTTACTCGGCTTCTATTGTGGGCCGGCTTGTCCGAAGACCCAGACCACCCGGCGACTCTCCCTCCGGCCAGCCTCGACCTGACCAGCATGATCGCCCGCCAGCAGCGCGGAGAGATACCCGACGATCTCGACCCCGCGGTCGTACTGCTTGTCATGATCGGCGCCGTCACCGCTGCCGTCGCCCTCCCGCAGGTGATCCGGGCGATCTTTGACCTCGACCCCAAGGGCCCAGACTTCGAGAACCACTACGCCGAACAGTTGCGTGCCCTCCTCGCTCACCTACGTGACCGCCAACCCGGCCAATCGGCCCCCCGCGGGCGACTAGCCATGACTAATCCACAACCTGACCGCTACCACCGGGACAGCGTGTTTACCACCGCCGAACTCGCGTACATGAGCACGCAACGACTGGCTCGGCTGGCGACGGTCGACTCCCACGGCCTGCCGCAAAACTCGCCCGTCGGGCTGCACTACAACCCCGCCACTGACACCATCGACGTCATCGGATGGAATCTGGCCGCTAGCCGGAAGTACCGCAATGTGGTCAGCAACCGAAACGTCGCGCTCGTGGTCGATGACATGCCCGTCGAAGGAGCACCACGTGGCATCGAAATCCGCGGACGCGCCGACACATTGCCCGACACAGACCCCACCACCGGCGGGCGCACGATCATCCGTGTCCACCCTGACCGCATCGTTAGCTGGGGACTCACCAAGCTGGACGACCCCACGCGCGAGCCCAGCTTCCCCGCCAGCCGTGTTGCGCGCCGTCACCACCACTGAGACCTCAAGCCATCGACCACACCGCACACAGTCGGCACTTTAGAAGCCGGCCGGTCCGCCCTCTGAAAGCGTGCCGCCTCCAAGGCGACGCACAGCCGCCGCCGCTTGTTTTGGCAGGACTCCATTACCGAGCGCGGTGAGTTGTTGAGCGTGGGTGAGGCCGAGTGCGGAATCAGTGACCCAGCCCTCGGTCAGACCCATGAGCCACTCCACGAATGCGGGCGCTGGGCGAGGCCCTGTACCTTCGTTCAGGATCGCGGGAGCGGGCGCCGCCCTGCCGGTGATGCGTTCCCATCGGGCGATGGCTGCGGCGTAGCGTCCCCAGCCTCGAAGAACTCCTCGATCAGCACGAACGTCGCTTCCGGCGAGGGCCCACGCCCGTGTTTGGTCACTAGGTCGATCACCTGATGGCTCAGCGCGATTGTTCCGCGCCGTGCCTTCACCTGATCCAGTGCCTCCCCGCCGCGTGCGGAGTCCGAGGCCAGCGGTGTTCGGAACAGCGGCGTGGGCGAGGATGAAAATGCGGAATCGGGGATGTGGTGCGCCGATGGTGGAAGCGGGTAGGCCGATCCATCGTGCGTTGTACCGGAGGTCGGCCAGGTCTCCGAGTACGGCGCCAAGCGCCCGTAGAGGTCGAGTTGGCTGGTCTCCCAGACCCCACGGGTCGAGTTCCAGACCGCGAAGGGCTGCGCCCGCACGGGTTGCGGGCTCGGGGTTGCGTCGTTCATCGTCATCTCCTTGCTCGGTTGCGCGTCGGGCGGGTGCGGAGAGCAGCCCGCGAACGTTCTCGATCACGACCCGCTCGGGTTGCAGCGCCTCGATTGCGGTCGCCATGTGTGCCCATAGGCCGGAGCGGGTTCCGGGCGCGAGGCCGGCGCGTTTGCCGACCGTGGAGACGTCCTGGCAGGGGAACCCGCCACACAGGACATCGACGGGCTCGACGGTGCTCCAGTCGATGGCGGTGATGTCGCCGAGGTTGGGGGCGTCGGGCCAGTGGTGGGCGAAGACGCGGGCGACGGGTTCGTTGATCTCTGAGAACCAGATTGTGCGGGCGTCGAAGGCTTCCTCGACGGCGAGGTCGAGTCCGCCGTAGCCGGAGAACAGCGAACCGACCCGCAGACGGTGGTCGTCGGGCTCGTTGTTCGGCTCGCGCATGAGGACTCCGGCTGATCGGTGATCCCCGGCCGGCGTCTCCTCGACGCGATGCCAGGCTGGTCACCTGCCAGGTGCTCGACCGGCCTCCACGCTCCGGCCTCGCTCCCGCCGTGAGGCCTCACCGGGGCCCTTTCCTCCGACTGCTTCTGAGCCACCACGCCTCTTGCAGATCGAGGTCACTTGCCGGCGCGCCGAGTGAGAATGGCCGTGTGCCTGACCCCTGTGCCTTCTGCGGCTCGACAGAATCACTCACCCGTGAACACGTCTTCGGACAGTGGGTGAGCAAGATCGGGTTGGACCTCAGCCCCGTCCAGCACAGGGCGGGACCGCTGAACGGAATACCGCGCGACATGGGAGAGCAGCCGCCGTTTCGGCAGACGGTGAAGAGCTTCTGCGCCTCCTGCAATAACGGCTGGATGAGCGACCTTGAAGCCATCGCTCAGCGCGTGCTGACGCCCTTGATCCTCGGCGAAGCGACAACGATCGAGCCGGCGGACCAGGGTGCGATCGCGATGTGGGTTCAGAAGACCGCGCTGACTGCGATGCTCATCTCCAGCAAGGAACAGCGGGAGTCCGGCTATGGCTTGTCGCCGGCCGAGTATCGGGCACTCTACGAGCGCCGGGAGGCCATGCAACCCCTTGATGCAAGCCGCTTCTGGGCGGGCCGGTACGAGGGTCCATCCGGATTCTGGGCCATTCGCGTGATGCCGCTGACCGTGCGCATCCCCGGCTTGGCGGAGCCCGATGTGCCGCAGTGCTACTTGATGACGATCGTGCTCGGAGAACTCGCGTTGCAGGGGTTGCGTTTCACGACGCCCGCGTTGGAGATCGAAACGACGAGCGGGCTCGGGCTGCCGCAGCTGTGGCCGCCCCTTGGCTTACTCTCGGCTCCGGCGGGCGAACCGTGCACGGAGGTGTCGTTCCTGCGTTTCGCCGACGGCAAGTTGCTGCAATCGGCCGTCGAGCATGTGGAGCTCAGACCTTGGACTCACGCGGCCGAGCTGCCGCAGAGCACAATCGTGGATGGCAAGGTCAGGGTTCCGGCTCTATGCAGGAAGCACTTCCTCTACTACCCGGTCGCTCTGATGGAAGACGCGCTGCGGGGAAGGTTCTACGCATTCATGACGGCCTGCGAATGCCAGACCGCCTACCTCATCCAGACCGAATCCGACGGGGCACACTGCAAAGCGGCGGGTGCGGCGGAAGGCATCGGACAGATGTACGAGGACCTTCCTGGAGACGAGTTCGTCATCCAAGACGGGATCGGCGAGTTCGTGTACAAGGAAGTGCCGACCGCCTGACGCAGCGCCCGCCCCGCCTCTCGCGACCTCCAACGTCTCGCTCACCTATCTGGCGTGACGGTTTCAATGCGCGTGATGAGCGCGGGTGATGGCTACAAGTACCTGCTGCGCACCGTCGCCGCGGCGGACGGCGACAGGTCGCTCTCGACGCCGTTGACAAGGTATTACAACGCCGAGGGCACCCCGCCAGGCCGGTGGCTCGGAGCTGGCGTCGCCGGCCTCGGGGGCGGGCAGATCGTGGAGGGCGATCAGGTTTCCGAAGCCCAGCTCCAGCTCCTCGTCGGCATGGGCCGCGACCCGATCACCGGGGTTCCGTTGGGCCGCGCGTACCCCGAGTATCAGCCCGTCACAGACCGCGTCGCGGCCCGCGTCGACAGCCTCGATCCCGGGCTCGGCCCCCTCGCCCGCGCCGAGGCGATCACCGCGATCGAGTCCGAGGAAGCCGACCGTGGAGTGAGGCGCGCGGTGGCAGGCTATGACTTCACGTTCTCGATCCCGAAGTCCGCATCCGTCCTCTGGGCGGTCGCGGACGCGGGCACGCAGGCCTTGATCGGGCAGGCGCATCACGCAGCGGTTGCGGAGGTGGTTGCGTACATGGAGCGGGAGGTTGCAGCCACCCGCACGGGCGCAACCGGCCGCGACGGCGCAATTGCACAGGTCGATGTGACCGGGCTGATCGCTACCGGATACGACCACTACGACAGCAGGGCCGGCGACCCGCACCTGCACACGCACGTCGTCATCTCGAACAAGGTGCAGACCGTCCTCGACGGCAAATGGCGCTCGCTCGACGGCCGTCCGATGCACGCCGCGACCGTCGCCCTCTCGGAGTTGCACGAGGCGGTGTTCGCCGACCACCTGACCCGCATGTTCGGCGTGACGTGGGAGGCCCGTCAGATGGGCCGGGACCGGAACCCGGCGTGGGCGATCGTCGGCGTGCCGGAGGAACTGGTCGCGGAGTTCTCCACGCGGTCGCGGCACATCGACGTCGAGACGGATCGCCTCATCGACCGCTACGTCACCGCGCACGGACGGAGCCCGTCGCCGGCGACGATCATGAAACTCCGCGCCCAAGCCACCCTCACGACACGACCGGAGAAGGAGATCCACTCGCTCGCGGACCTCACTGCCGATTGGCGGGCTCGCGCCGGCCAGATCCTCGGCTCGTCGGACGCGACCGCGTGGGCGCGGCGGGTGGCGGCGAACGAGGAGCCGCTGCTGCTGCGTGCCGACGACCTCCCCGTGGACGTGATCGAGTCCCTCGGGCAGTCCGTGGTCGAGGCGGTCGGTGAGAAGCGGTCCACCTGGCGGCGCTGGAATCTCACCGCGGAGGCGGCCCGGCAAACGATGGGTTACCGGTTCGCCACCATTGAGGATCGGGAGGCCGTCGTCGGCCTGGTCGTGGACGCCGCCGAGGCCGCGTCGCTTCGACTGACTCCGGCGGAGCTCGCGTCGAGCCCCGTCGCGTTCCGCCGGCCGGACGGGACCAGCGTGTTCCGGCCGAAGCACTCGACCGTGTTCTCCTCCGAAGTGCTGCTGGCGGCCGAAGACCGCCTCCTCGAGCGCGCCCGCACCACCACCGGACCGACCGTCCCGCTTGCGGTGGTCGAGCGGATCGCAGCGCGGCCCGACCGGAAGGGACAGACACTCGGCGACGACCAAGCCGCGGCGTTGGCGAAGATCGCTGTCTCCGGCCGCCTCGTCGATGTCCTGGTCGGCCCGGCCGGCGCGGGCAAGACCACGGCCATGTCGGCGTTGCGCCGCGCGTGGGAGCGCGAGCACGGCCCCGGCTCGGTGGTCGGGCTCGCGCCCTCCGCGGTCGCCGCGCAGGTGTTGGCCGATGACCTTGGCATCCAGACCGAGAACACCGCGAAGTGGTGGGAGGTCCACGAGCGCACCGGCGCGACCTTCCGGGCAGGGCAGCTCGTTATCGTGGACGAGGCATCCCTGGCCGGCACGCTCTCGCTCGACCGCATCACTGCCCTGGCCGCCGAGGCCGGGGCGAAGGTGCTGCTCGTCGGGGACTACGCCCAGCTCCAGTCCCCAACAGCCTCTGGTGCGTTCTCGCTGCTCGTCCACGACCGCGATGACGCGCCGGAGCTGGTCGACATCCACCGCTTCACGAACCCGTGGGAGAAGGCCGCGTCCCTCGGGCTGCGGCACGGGCACACGGAGGTCATCGCCACCTATATGAAGCACGGCCGCGTGATCGGCGGCGAGACGGAGGCGATGGTCGACGCCGCCTACGCGGCATGGCGGGCCGACTGGCTCGCGGGACGTGCGACGGTGCTGGTCACCGACTCCAACGCATCTGTCCTCGCGCTGAACCAGCGCGCCCGGACTGATCTGATCCTGGACGGCACCGTGAACGCGCTACGCGAGGTCGAGCTGCACGACGGCACGAGGGCCGCGGCCGGGGATTCGGTCATCACTCGGCACAACGACCGCCGCCTGCGCGCCGGCCGCGGCTGGGTCCGCAACGGCGACCGATGGACGGTTACCGGGGTCCGCGACGACGGCTCCCTCACCCTCCGCCGCGCTACCCGCAAGTGGGGCGGGTCGGTCGTGCTCCCGGCCGACTATGTGGCCGAACACCTCGACCTCGGCTACGCCGTCACCTCCTACCGGGCGCAGGGCATCACCGTCGACCGCTCGCATGTCCTGGTCGACGCCGCCATGACCAGGGAGAACCTGTACGTCGCCCTCACCCGCGGTCGCGAGCTGAACATGACCTACGTCGCCGTCGACAAGCCCGACGACTCCCACGAAAGGCCGCATCCTGGCGACGACATTGAGGCCACGGCCAAGTCGGTGCTGTTCGGGGTTCTCCAGCACGTCGGAGCCGAGCTCTCCGCACACGAGACGATCACCGCAGAGCAAGAGGCATGGGCGAACATCGGTCAGCTCGCCGCCGAGTACGAGACGATCGCCGCCGCGGCGCAACACGACCGCTGGGCGAACCTCATCCAGGCCTCCGGACTCACCGACGAGGAAGCCGAAGCCACGATCAGCTCGCCCGCGTTCGGCGCCCTGACCGCAGAGCTGCGCCGGGCCGAGGCCAACCACCACGACATCGAGAATCTGCTGCCGCGTCTGGTCGCCGCACGAGGATTCAGCGACGCCGACGACATCGCCGCCGTGCTCCACTACCGCGTCGCCCGGGCCACCACCCGGCCCGCCGGGTCCGGGCGCGCCCGGAAGGCGCCGCATCTGATCGCCGGCCTCATCCCCGAAGCGACCGGGACTATGAACCCCGAGTTCCGGCAGGCCCTCATCGAGCGGCGCGACCTCATCCAGACCTGCGCAGACGCGCTCCTCGGCACCGCGCTCACCGAGCAGCAGAGCTGGACGGCAGCGCTCGGGACCGTGCCCCCACAGGTCCGCGCCGCGGCCGCGTGGCGACAGGCCGCCCGCGTCGTGGCCGCGTACCGCGACCGCTACGGCATCACCGACACGACCGCCCTCGGCGCCCGGCCCGAGAGCGATACGCAGAAGATCGACGCCGCCCGAGCCCGCGCTGCGCTCGATCGAGCCCGAGGCCTCGCCGACGCCGAACGGCAAGCACAGGAACCCACTCGTCGCACCGGGTCGGAGCGGGTCGGCCCGAGGCTGTAGGCCGTAGCGCGGTCGGCTGGTCTCGCCGGTGCGCCTCTTACGAATGTCGCGGCTGAGTCCTACCCTGGAAGGGAGGCAGATTCCTCCTTGACCTAGCGTCCTCTCGGACAGGCCCTCGGGCCACTCTCTACGCACTGTCTCGTCACTTGACCGTGCAATGAGAGGACAGCGCAATGATCCGCCTGCTCTGGGCTCTGAGTGTCCGCACCCGCTATTTCCTGCGGCGCTACATGCCCACCAACATCGTGCTCGACCTGATCCGCACCCGCCGCGGGCTCAAGTGGGGCCTCCCCGTGATGCTCCTGGCCGTGCCCTACCTGCTCGCCGCGAGCATCTGCACCAACCTCATCGCCGACGGTGCACCCGGCTGGCTGAACATCCTTGTGATCCTGCTTATCTGGAACGCACTCAAGCTCCTCCTCATGGGGCCGGTCAGCGTCGTAGTTCTGATCCGCGTCCGCATCCGGGAGGCCATCGCACGCCGCCGCAGGACGCAGCGGCAGCGGATGTCGGTGGCAACTGGCACTGTGTGAGGCGGGTGTCGCGGTCACCCGCCTGTTGGGGCTTCGCCGGCGGCGGCGCCCCGCTAGCCTTAGCCTCGATCCACCGATGAGCCTTCGGCGGGTGGCGTCGGCGTGATGGGCGCGGCGTGATCGGCTGCGGGCAGGGGTGAGTTCCGGGCGTCTCATCCCGGTTGTCCACTTCGTTCTCGGTCGT
>NZ_JBDUUF010000026.1:0-8985 GCF_039939235.1 Gordonia aurantiaca
CTTGGTAGGTAACTCACTGACCACTACGCGATGACCCACCCCAAAGCCCTCAAGACACACCGGGCACAGTCCATCCCGTCCGGCTCCAGCCCCGAAACCCCACCAACCCAGGGGACTTACCCAGAGACCGTTGCATCGGCGTCGGTTTCACGTGAAACACTAGAGGCTGACCGCATTCAGAAACGGAGGCCCGGTGTCGGAAGACGCTCAACCTGAAGACCAACACGACCTCGAGGCGTTGCGGGTGCCACCCAGCGCGGCGCAGGGAGTGTTCGGTGATCGACTCGAGTTGGCTGAGTGCTACTGGAACATCCTGGCGACCGATGGTATCGACCATGGGCTCATGGGTCCCCGCGAGGTACCTCGGTTGTGGGATCGTCACATTCTCAACTGTGCGGTCATCTCGGAAGTCATCGATGACGCGGTTCGCGTATTCGACATCGGCAGCGGCGCGGGTCTGCCGGGCCTGCCGCTCGCCATCACCCGACCGGACCTCGAGATCACTCTCATCGAACCCCTACTCCGTCGGAGCACCTTCTTGGAGCGAGCCGTCACGACACTCGGTCTGACGAACGTCCAGGTTGTCCGCGGGCGTGCCGAGGAGAAGGTTGTACGCGCCGAGGTCGGCCTCGCCGATGTGGTGACCTCCCGTGCCGTCGCGCCGCTCGAACGTCTGGCGAAGTGGTCCGCTCCCCTGATCCGGACCGGCGGGCGGATGATTGCCATCAAGGGATCGTCGGCGGCCGAGGAGATCGAGCGAGATCGTGCGACGGTTGGCCGAGCCGGCATCAGCGGTCTCAGGGTCTCCACGTGTGGCGAGTCCCTGGAGACGCCGACCACCGTGGTAATCGGAACCAAGACCGAAGTCGCCGGCTCCAAGAAATCGCGGCGTCGCTGACCGACACAGACCTACCAGCCGTCGACTTGTAACAACGACGACGGTGGCACACAGAGGGAGATCCGAATTGGTGTGGAGTCCGCGCAAGGCGCAGAATAAGAAGCGTTCCGGAGACACGCGTCCCGCTGCCTCCGTCGACGATTCTGTATCTGTCGGAACCGGAGCCACCACTGCCGGGTTCGACGACCCGAACGCCCATCAGGTCGGTCAAAGGAGTGCCCGCGTGGTCGATCAAGACCCGAACGTTTCACGTGAAACAGCGACCACCGGTGCCGCACCGATCATCGACGAAGCGTACGTCGACACCCCCATCGCGATGGCGGCCGCGCGTGCGAGCCAGGTGCTGACCCCCGGGGGCGCCGGACAGCTCCCCCGCCCCGCGCACACCCGGATCATGACCGTGGCCAACCAGAAGGGCGGCGTCGGCAAGACCACCACAGCCGTCAATCTCGCCGCGGGTCTCGCCCTCCACGGGCTGCGAGTGCTCGTCGTGGACCTCGACCCTCAGGGCAATGCCAGCACGGCGCTCGGCATCGACCATCGAGCACAGGACATCGCGTCGGTGTACGAGCTCCTCCTCGGCGAGGTGACGCTCAAGGAGGCGATCCAGGAGTCGCCAAATCAGAAGGGCCTCTACTGCGTCCCGGCGACACTCGATCTCGCCGGCGCGGAGATCGAACTCGTGTCGCTCGTCGCCCGTGAGAACCGGCTCCGCAACGCGCTGTCCGACGAGGTTCTCGCCGAGTACGACATCGACTACGTGTTCATCGACTGCCCGCCCTCGCTCGGTCTCCTGACCGTCAACGCAATGGTGGCAGCCCGCGAGGTGCTGATCCCGATCCAGTGCGAGTACTACGCGCTCGAAGGTGTGGGGCAGCTTCTCCGCAATGTCGAACTCGTCCAGGCGCATCTCAACCGTGAGCTTCACGTTTCGACAATCATCCTCACGATGTACGACGGCCGCACCAAGCTCGCGGATCAGGTGGCCGAGGAAGTGCGCAGCCACTTCGGGGACAAGGTCCTCGGAACGATCATCCCGCGCAGCGTGAAGGTGTCCGAGGCGCCCGGCTACGGGATGACGATCATCGAGTACGACCCGGGTTCCCGCGGCGCGATGAGCTACCTCGACGCTGCGCGCGAACTGGCCCTGCGCGGATCCCCCGACGCCGAGCGATGAGCGTTCCGGCCATATGAGCGCACGAACTGACAACACCCCGGTCTTGCTGTTCCGAGTGGAGGTAGAGGCATGAGTCAACGAGACACCGCAACGCGTCGTGGCGGACTCGGTCGTGGCCTGGCGGCGCTCATCCCGACCGGTCCGGCCGAGGACCAGAATCATGCCCCGCGACTGGGAAACGCCGCCGCCGACGTCGTGATCGGCAAGGGACCGTCGCCCGCAGCCGCACGGTCCGGCGATGGCGCCGCAGGCACCGCTCCCCTCTCCCCCGAAGAGACCGGTGCGGTGTACCGCGAGATCCCTCCATCCGAGATCCAGCCCAACCCGAAGCAGCCTCGCACTGTCTTCGACGACGAGCAGATGGCCGAACTCGTGCACTCGATCCGCGAGTTCGGATTGATGCAGCCGATTGTGGTGCGACGCCTGAAGGAGCCGACTCCGGACGGCATCAAGTATCAGATCATCATGGGCGAGCGTCGCTGGCGCGCGAGCCAGGAGGTCGGGCTCGAGGCCATTCCGGCCATCGTCCGGGAGACGCCCGACGGCGACATGCTGCGCGATGCGCTCCTCGAGAACATCCACCGAGCCCAGCTCAATCCCCTCGAAGAGGCGGCTGCCTATCAGCAGCTGCTCGAGGAGTTCGGCGTCACGCATGAGGAACTCGCTGCCAAGATCGGACGCTCGCGACCGCTGATCACCAACATGATCCGGCTACTGAAGTTGCCGATCCCGGTCCAGCGACGCGTCGCGGCCGGCGTGCTGTCGGCCGGCCACGCCCGCGCGCTCCTCGCGCTCGAGGCGGGTTCCGAGGCCCAGGAGGCACTTGCCGCGCGCATCGTCGCCGAGGGACTCTCGGTGCGCGCCACCGAGGAAGCGGTCACGCTGATGAACCGCGGAGACGGCCCCGAGGCGAAGACGCCGGCCGCGAAGCGTAAACCGATGCAGATGCCGGGTCTTCAGGACCTCGCCGAACGACTCTCCGACAGTCTGGACACCAGGGTTACAGTCAGTCTTGGGAAAAGGAAAGGGAAGATCGTCGTGGAATTCGGGTCGGTCGATGATCTCGAGCGCATCGTCGAGTTCATCGACCCCAAGAAGTGATCTTGCGGCGCGTTTTCCCTACCAGACACACGCGGAAGTAATGTCACAGTGACGATTGACGTACCGGGTCGGCGCCCGGACAGCGAGATGGGTTGCGGAGCAACGTCTTTCGTTGAACGGCGTCGTCTGATCGGAGTTCGGTGACATGAGCGTGTCGATCGTGCGCCTGGAACTCGGATCCTTCGAGTCCCTCCCCCAGCACAGCCGCCGTTGTGTCTTCTGGGAGGTGGAGCCGTCCACCGACGGGGAGCCGTTCGAGAGCGAATTCGACAAGGAAGCGTGGATATCGGGTCTGCTCCTCGAGTGGGGAACCTGCGGCCAGGTCGCGATCGAGTCGACGACGAACGCGGTCGTCGGCACGGCGTTCTACGCGCCGCCCGGTCGGGTGCCGCGCTCCCAGCACTTCCCCACCTCGCCGGTCAGCCCAGATGCGGTGCTGCTCACCAGCCTTCGCACGGAACCGGGCCACGAAGAGGCCGCCACGATCCTTCTCGACGCCGTGATCGGTGACCTCATCCGCCGTGGTGTGCGTGCCGTCGAATCCTTCGGCCTGGTCCGCGGCGGTGCCGACTTCAGCGTAGGCAAGAGCACCGTAGAGGCCGAATCGGATTCGGCCGAAACGGGATCCGGGGCGTCGGTGAGGCCTCCCCGAACGGGTGCCCGCTCCGATCTCGACGCCTGGACCGACGAGGTGTTGCTCGAGGTGGCGCGGGAGATCCTCGAGAGCCCGCAGTCAGACCTGTGCACGGAGTGCATGATCGACGCGACCTTCCTCAAGGACTCCGGATTCGACGTCGTGTCATCGCATCCGAGGTTCCCGCGTTTCCGTCTGGAACTCGACTCCGGTCTCGGCTGGAAGTTCGAGGTCGAGAGCGCGCTGGAGAAGCTGGTGATGATGGCCGAGATGGACCTGACCAGCCGGGAGCGCACCGCCGTTCCGGTGGGAGCCGGTCAGGCGAGGCACGGTCGTAAGATCAGTGCGACGCGTTCTCCGCGGCCAGCAACTCCGCGAAAGTGTAAGTGCCAGTAGGTCGATCGTCCTGGTCGAGCAGGTACAACCGCTTCACGGCCACCAGGATCGCGTCGGCGATGACGTTGCGCCAGTCCGAATCACCGAGGATCGCCGCGTCGTGCGGGTTGGTGATGTACCCGACGTCGATCAGTGCCACCGGCATTCTGGTGAGCCGCAGGACATCCCACGTACGTTCGTGGGTGCGGCAGTCGGTCAGCGATGTGCGGGCGACGATCTCGCGCTGGATGAAGCCGGCGAGGTTGCGACCGATCGATGAGAACGAGTTCTGGTTGTTGCCGAAGTAGAATGTGGCGACGCCGTTGGCGCGCTCGTTCCTGTAGTGCGCACAGCGCAGCGAGATCATCAGATCCGCGTCCATCAGGTTCGCGACGCGGGCCCGCTCGTTGTCGGTGGGTCGGCCGCGGCCGTCGTGGGACAGGAAGGTCTGCATGCCGGCGGCGGCCATCCGGCCCTCGAGGCGGGCCCCGAGATCCCACAGCAGATCCGACTCCCGTTCGGCGAGTGCGCCCGTCGACAGCGGATGGAGTCCACCCGAACCCGGATCGATGAGGATGCGCTTGCCCGACAGCTGCGGTCCGGAGCGCCGGACCTCTTCCTCCTGACGGATGGCGTACGGTGAGCCACCGGTCACCCGCGTGCCGAGTCGTTCGAGGGAACGCAGGGTCGCCGGGCCGCAGATCCCGTCGGAGGCAAGGCCGTATTCACTCTGGTAAAGGCAGACCGCGTTGTGGGTGTTGGGTCCGAAGATGCCGTCGACGAGTGATGTGTAGTAGCCGAGGTTCTGCAGGCGACTCTGGAGCTGGGCGACATCGTCGCCGACCATCGGGGCGGACAGCTGGTAGGAGAGCACGCGTGCACCGAGGCGGTACGAAGCCTCGCGCAGCACCCGGTAGGTGGCCGGACCGACGATCCCGTCGACGATCAGGCCGCGCTGCTGTTGGAAGGCGCGAATCGCCCGGTCGCATTCCTCGTCGAAGATGTCTTTCCCACCCTCGGGCAACAGTCCGAGCCCGACCAGGATTGCGCGGATCTCGGCAACTGCCGAGCCGTGATCCCCGAGTCGGAACAATGGCATGTCGTCACCCCTCATACGGATCGCCGCAGGGAATGTCCTGCTCGCGAGTTCCGGTGATCCGCGTAAGCGGCACCGGTCGGCATCAGCCTGCATTCTCTCAGCTGAAGTTCACTACACCAAACTCACCGCGGTCGGACCCGCGATTGCCTCTGGCGGAGGGCCCCGATGGGGCGGGACCCGCGCCGAGACTACCAACGACGAGAGTCCGCAGGCGGACGACCAGGTCGTTCACCCGTCGGACTCTTGTCGTGTGCGGGATGAGTTGTGCAGGTCAGGCGGTCTTACCGACCACCGAGTCGAGCTCGCGGAGCAGTGCCGCCTTGCCCTTGGCGCCCACGATGGTCTTCACCGGCCGGCCCTTCTCGAAGAGGATCATGGTCGGGATCGACATGATCTGGAAGTCACGGGCGGTCGAGGGGCTCTCGTCGACGTCCAGCTTGGCGACGGTCAGCTTGTCGCCATGGTCGCGGGCGATCTCCTCGAGCACCGGCGCGACCATACGGCACGGCCCGCACCAGGTGGCCCAGAAATCGACCAGGACCGGCTTGTCGGCGTCCAGGACAGTGTCCTTGAACGTGGTGTCGTTGACGACGACGGTGTGTGCACCCATGTTGTGTCCTCCTAGATGGACAAGAAGAGGTTGAGAAAGCTTGCGGGAGATCAGGCAGGCGCCTGAACGGAGTCGACGTCGGACACGGACTTCGCGTCGGAGTCGACGGTGTGGTCGGGGGCCTCACCCTGCTCGGCGAGCCAGCGTTCGGCGTCGATGGCGGCCGAACAGCCGCTACCGGCGGCGGTGATCGCCTGACGGTAGGTGTGGTCGACCAGGTCGCCCGCGGCGAACACGCCGGGCAGCGAGGTGTAGGTGGTGCGGCCCCGGGTGACGACGTAGCCGGCGTCGTCGAGTTCGACCTGGCCGCGCACCAGCTCGCTGCGCGGATCATGACCGATCGCGACGAACATGCCCGTCACGTCGAGGGTGCTCACCTCACCGGTGCGGGTGTCCTCGATCTCGAGGCCCTTGACCGAGCCGTCGCCGATCACCTTGCGGACGGCCGCGTTGGTGACGAAGCGGATCTTCTCGTTGTTCCGGGCACGGTCGAGCATGATCTTCGACGCGCGGAACTCCTCGCGGCGGTGGACCAGGGTGACGCTACGGGCGAACTTGGTGAGGAAGGTGGCCTCCTCCATCGCCGAGTCGCCACCGCCGATGACGGCGATGTCCTGGTCCTTGAAGAAGAAACCGTCGCAGGTCGCACAGGCGGACACGCCGCGGCCCAGCAGTTCCTGCTCGCCGTCGACGCCGAGGTAGCGGGCGGCCGCCCCCATGGCGAGGATCACGGCGCGGGCGCGGTAGGTCTCGCCACCGGCCTCGACCTCCTTGATCGGGCCCTCGAGGCGGACGGCGTCGACGTCCTCCATGCGGAGATCGGCGCCGAAGCGGATGGCCTGCTCACGCATCTCGTCCATGAGTTCGGGGCCCTGGATGCCGTTGCGGAAGCCGGGGAAGTTCTCGACCTCGGTGGTCGTCATCAGTGCGCCACCGAACTGCGTGCCCTCGAAGACGATCGGAGCGAGTTCGGCGCGCGCGGCGTAGATCGCCGCGGTGTACCCGGCAGGACCCGATCCGATGATGATCAGTTCGTGGATCTGCTGGGTCTCTGCCTGGCTCATACGTCCTCCGTGCTGGTGGGATGTGCGGAATCCGCCGGTGGTCCCGGCGTTGTCACGCTGCTACAACACAAGAGTAAGCGGAGATGTTCCCGGTCACGGGCGGCCTCACCGGCGTGGTGACGCAGCTTACGTGCCCTTGTGACGGAAAGTAATGCCTGGTGAACGAGGGAACCGTGCGTCGGTCAGTTCCCGATGACCCCGCGCGCCAGGAGTGACGGGTTCCCGGTGTCGCAGTCGAGACCCACGATCAAGGCGTCGAAGCGCCCCGCGACACCGGTCGACAGCAGAATCGCGGCTGCGGGTTCGCCCTGGTAGACGATGCGACCGGAACCGACGACGGCGGTGGATTCGGAGACGAGGTGCGCCGACGTGCAGCGTCGGAGAGCGGCGACCGAGCCGAAGGGCGCGCCGTCCGTGCGACCGATCACCGACAACGCCGACGCCGAACCGCTCGGATCCAGGGACGCGGTGGCGGCGGACCGGGCCTGGGGCGGAGCCGTTCCGGAATCGGGCGACGACACCGCGAACAGGACCCCGACGGTGCCGGCTGCGACGATGACCAGTGCCGCCGCGGTGATCAGTGCGGGCAGGACACGGTTGCGTCGACGACGGGCGGCGAGGTCGTCCGGTTCGGCGGTCTGCTCCCGGCACGGAACCGGTGCCGGAGCCGCATCGGATGGGCCGTTCAGCGAGGCGAGGGTGGCCTGGACGTCTGCCCGCACGAAGTCGGGCACGCGCACAGGGGCGGGCGGCGATCCGCGCAGCTCGTCGACGGTTCGGTCGAGAGCAGCGAGGACGCGGCGGGCGTGGGGGTCGTCGTCGAGGCGGGAACGGATGTGCTCCGCGGTGCGCTCGGGCAAGAGCCCGGCATGGAGGTCGGCAAGCATCTCCGCCGGGAAGGGGGGTTCCGGTGGTTCACCGGCGGTGGCGTCGTCTGGTCCCCGCGGGGTCATGGTGTTCAGTCTTCCATTCCGGAGTCGGGCGTGCGTGGGCTCGTCGGTGTGATCTCGATACTTGGACGCACGCGGTGACCATCCGGTTCCGTCGAATACGCGGGAGTCGGAAATTTGCTCTGGCGCAGAAGATCACGAGTCATGTGTTGGGCGCAGGTGCCCCAGGACCTCGGCGAGCCGGAGGCGCCCGCGGGCACACCGGCTCTTGATGGTGCCCTCCGCGACGCCGAGGAGCGCGGCGGCCTCCGCGATCGAGTACCCCTCGATGTCCACGGCGACGATCGCTCGACGTTGACCCTCCGGCAGCGAGTGCAGGGCCCGGCCGATCGAGACGGACAGGTCAACCGACGAGATCTCGTCGGCGGGGTCCGCGATCGACAGGTCGTCCCACTCCGGCAGCGGGATGGTCCGACGGGAGTTGTTGCGCCGGATCCGATCGAGACAGGCGTTCACGACGATCCGGTGCAGCCAACTGGTTACCTTGGCATCGGACCGGAAGTCCGCAGCCATCCGATGTGCGGCGAGCAGCGCATCCTGGAGTCCGTCAGCGGCATCCTCGACGTCCCGGCTGGTCCGCAACGCGACCGACCACAGATAATCGAGGTGTCGATTGACGAGCTCGGTGAACGCATGCGGATCGCCGGCGACATGAGCATGCAGCAGCTGCTCGTCGGTACGCAGCTCGACTGCGTTGTCCCCCCCGGCCATGCGCTGAGACTAACGGAGAACGCTTTCGGGCACGCGACGGGTGACCGGTTGTGAACAGTGTGCCGAGAACTGTGGACAACGTTCTGCGCCAAGGTCATCGCGTGAGTCCATGTGTTGGTGTCACCCGGTCTGGGGACACCGAATCGCCCTGATCGCCCCCAAGTCGCGCGTTTCGACGCAGAATCGCGAGTTCCGTCCAACTCCGCGATCGGGGACTCGACTCGCGAATCTGGCGGAGTTCGAGGACAGTGTCCCGTGGGGTGGTGGACTTTGGGTCGGCGTGGGTTCACGCGTGGTGATCAACGAGTCATGGTGAATGCTAGGCGATTTGATGTTGTTTGGCCACGGGTTCAGCGGCGGCCTGTT
>NZ_JBDUUF010000027.1:0-6241 GCF_039939235.1 Gordonia aurantiaca
ACCTACGAGATGCCTCTCAGACTCGGGAAATAGGACCTTAGACAAGCTCTATTCTTCCCGGTCAGAGGGGCATTTCTGCGTTACGACGCCAACTCAGCAAGCCTCCCCATCGGTGGATCGAGGTTGAAGCACGCCCGCGAAGATTACAGAAGACCCAAACCGCATCCCGGGCACCCATGACCTCGCGTCAGATGCGGACACTGCGGCCCGGCACAGTACGTCACACGCCTAACGCTTCGCCGTTGCCCTTGTCACATCCGTGATTCCTGTTACAGTGGTCGGCATCACCCGAACTGAATTCAAGTTGTACGACTTTAGGGGTCTTTATGTCAGACGAAATCCGCCGCAAGAACATCGAGCTCGTCCGCGCCTACACCGATGCTCTCAATACCTGGGACATCGACAAGATGGCCGAGCTGTCCACCGACGACGTGGTTTTCGAGCTGCCCTTCCGGCCACCGGCCTTCGAGCGCGAGACCGTGGGCAAAGCCGCCTACATGGAGGTGCTCGCCCAGGCTCGCGACCACATGATCGACGGCTCGGAGAACCTCCACGACCTTGAACTCGACACCCTGGCCGGCAACCCGAACATCGTCGTGGCGACATACAAGAGCGCGATGAAACTCCGCTCGGGCGTCGACTATCACAACGAGTACATTTCGCGCTTCACCGTGCGCGACGGCAAGATCGCGCGCTTCACCGAGTACTACGACTCGATCATTCTGTTCCGCGCGCTCGGCGGGGCGCTCACCGACAGCACCGATGCCGGCCTCATCCCCGAGGGGCTGGGCAGCTAACGCCGCCCCATTCCACCCACCCCCTTGCAACCCACTAGCCCTACCCCCTTCAGCCCAACAGCCCAACACCTGTATGGAGTCAGACAGATGGTTTCCAAAGACGGTGTCGCGATCGAGCCCACGACGGACCCGGCGACCTGCCCGTTCATCGATATGTGGTCCGACGACTACAACGAGAACAACCTGGCGCTCCTCAAGGATCTGCGCGAAAACTACCCGATGGCCTTCCACAAACAGGGCAACACCACCGTCCCGCTGGTGACCCGCTACCAGGACTTCTGGAAGGTGCATCGCGACTGGCGGACATACCAGTCCGGCCGCGGCGCCTCGCATCTGGCCGACCGCCGCTACGACGACCCCACCGACGTCGCTGTCTTCGTCCCCCTGGACACCGACCCGCCGGTGCACAGCGAGTGGCGCAAGATCGTCGAGCCGCTGCTGACCGTGCAGAAGATGCAGAAGCATGTGCCGCTCATCAAGGAGATCGCTGCAGACCTTCTGCGCAAGCTCGAAGGTCGTACCCGGTTCCCGGTGATGGCCGACTTCGTGCGCCCGCTGCAGTCTCGCGCGGTGTTCTCCATCATCCTCGGCGTGCCGGCGGACGACGCCTCGCTCGATCAGTTCCAGGACTGGGCCCGCGATGCACTGCTCGTCCCCGAGCGCGCTGTGGAGGCCAGCACCGCGTTGACCGCTGCCCTCGGTGAGATCCTCAACGAGCGTCGGGAGAACCCCCGCGACGAAGACGACATCGTCACCGTGCTGGCGACCTGTCGGCCCGGCGGCGAGGTGCCTGACGATGCCGACCTGCTCAAGGTGCTCACCGCGCTGACTCTCGGCGGACTGGAGTCCACCGGCACCGTGCTCAGCGGCACCATCCACCACATGGCCACCCACCCGGACGACCTGCAGGAGCTGATCGATGACCGCTCGCTGCTGCCGGAGGCCATCGAGGAGGCGCTGCGACTGTTCGTGAACGTCACCCTCACTCAACGCACCGTCACCAAGCCGACCACCCTCAACGGCGTCGATCTGGAGCCCGGTGACAAGATCTGGAACTTGCCCGGATCGGCGAACCGTGATGAGAAGCAGTTCCCCAACGGCGACACCTGGGATGTCCACCGCGAGGACAAGCGGCACGTCTCGTTCGGTGCCGGCATCCACCGCTGCCTGGGTTCCAACCTTGCCCGGACCTTCCTTGAGGTCGCGTTCACCTCGGTGTTCGACGGCATGCCCGGCCTGCGCCTGGTGCCCGGTCAGACGTTGGAAGTCCACTCCATGCCGACGCGTGGTCTCGGCGAGTTCGAGGTCGAAGTCGACGAGGTCATCGCCCCTCCCGCGAACTGACCCGACACAGAAGAGAGAACAGCCCCATGAACGTCAACATCGACCACGAACTCTGCGTCGGGCATGCCCGGTGCTACCTGCTTGAACCGGACTACATCACCGCCGACGAGCGCGGCCGCGGTGTGGTACGCGACGATGCCCCGGACATGCCTCCGGAGGTCGCCCGCAAACTCGTCCGGGCGTGCCCGGAATTCGCCATCACCATCCAGCGCGACTGATCCCAGGTTCTACCCATGACTGACACCATCACCCTTCCGCGAATCACCGACGAGGTCGAGATGCACGCAGAGCCCAATGCCGACCTGGCCTTCACCGGGGTCGTCACCGAGCGCCGCGAGGTCGCCGACGGAGTCGTCGAACTCACCCTGGCCGCTCCCGACGGCACCGACCTGCCGGTTTGGGAACCGGGGGCACACATCGACCTCGTGCTTCCCGACGGCCTCGTTCGCCAGTACTCACTGTGCGGAGACCCGGGCGACCGGAGCTCCTACCGAGTCGCGATCCTGCGCGAACCGGAGGGCCGAGGTGGATCGCGGTGGCTCCATGACGAGCTCACCGCGGGAACACAGCTCGGCATCCAGGGGCCGCGCAACCACTTCCCGCTACACTCCTCGCCGCGATACCTGTTCATCGCGGGCGGTATCGGGGTCACCCCGCTGCTGCCGATGGTGCGGGCAGCCGAGGCGGCCGGGGCAGACTGGCGGATGGTATACGGCGGCCGCTCCGCGGCGACCATGAGCTATCAGGACGAGCTGGAGGTCCACGGCGAACGAGTGCTGTTCTGGCCAGAGGACTCCAACGGCCGGATCGACCTTGAATCGCTGCTCGGAACCCCCGCCGAGGACACGCTGGTCTACTGCTGTGGCCCCGAGCCGCTGCTTGCAGCGGTCGAGGAGAGGTGCGGGATCTGGCCGGCGGGCTCACTCAACATCGAGCACTTCTCGCCCGCTGAGCTTGACGAGTCGACCAATACCGCCTTCGAGGTGGAGTTGCAGGCGTCGGAGATGACCCTGCAGGTCCCCGCCGACCAGTCGATCCTCGACGTGGTCACCGAGGCCGGCATCTTCGTGCCGACCTCCTGCACCGAAGGCACCTGTGGCTCCTGTGAGACGCCGGTTCTCGAGGGACGTCCCGATCATCGCGACGTCGTGCTCTCCCCGGAGGAGCAGGAGGCCAGCGAGACGATGATGATCTGTGTCTCCCGCTGCAAGGGTAAGAAGCTGATCCTCGACCTCTGAGGCCCCACTCAGCTGCCCTGAACACCGCGCCCCGCTCGTCGAGCGGGGCGCGGTCTGTTTTCGGCCGCGACCTTCTCGCTCACCGGGATTCGATTCGCACAGTCAGGTGAGGAGTTCCCGGGTAGTTCTGACCGACTGACAGCGACGGAGTCCCACTGCATCGCAATGGGACTCCGTCGGATCGATCCGACCTATCAGCTGGTTGCCTGCGCCCGGCGGGCAACCTCCTCCTCGTACTGCTTGGTAGCCAATTCGATGGCGTTGACCGCCTGGTCCTTCCAGATGGTCTCGCCGGTCTCGTTGCGCTTGGCCAACGTCCAGTCCCGCGACGCGTCGACTCCGTCGAACTGCCCCCGGAAGTGGGGTGCGACCCGCTCGGCCATGAGCTCGATGGAGCGCAGCTGAGCGGCCGGAGAGGCGAAGTCATTGGTGTTCATGAGGAAGCAACCAAAGCCGCCGGTCTCCTCCACGAGACTTTCGATGTATTCGATGGCCGAGTCTGGTGTGCCGAGGAAAATGATCCCGGTCTCCAGCGCGGCGTCGATCTTCTCGTTGAGATCATCGGTATCGGCCTTGGGAATTACCGAGATCTGACCGAGGTAATCCCACATCTCGGCGAAACCGTATTCGAAGTCCTTACGGGCCTGTTCTTCAGAATCGGCTAGATGCATGAAGTTAGACAACCGCCAGTTCTCACGGGAAATAGTGGTGCCGGCGTATTCCGCTTCGGTCTCGGCGACCGACCAGGCGCTGCGCAGCGAATCGCCGGCACCGGCCACCGACATGGTGAGCATGCCGGTACCCAGCCGGCCGGCGGTGCGCGGCCCGGACGGCGAGGCCACCGAGGCCACGACGATGTCGAACGGCTTGCGGCGGTTGTAGGGCAGCACCTGCAGCCGGGCCTCGTCGAGCTTGAACCAGTCGGTCTCCATGGTGACGATCTCGCCGTTGATCAGGCGCACGATCGCCTCTGCCGACTCCGCCATCATCTCGCGCTGCCGGTTGGTGTCGACGCCCATCATGTAGGCGTCGGAAACTAGCTGACCTGGACCGAAGCCCATCATGGCCCGCCCTTTGGAAAGCTGATCGACGAGCATGAGGCGCTCGGCGAGGTTGAACGGGTGATGGTAGGACAGCGAGTTCACGCCGGTCCCCAGCCGGATGTTACTGGTCACCTGCGACAGCGCCGCGAGCATCACCTCGGGCGAGCCGATGATCTCGGCACCGCCGGAGTGGTGCTCTCCGATCCATGCCTCATCGAGCCCGAACTCGTCGGCGTGGACCACCAGATCCATCGCCTGCTTGAGCAGTACGTTGGGGCTGATTCCCGCGATGTTGTACGGCGGGAGGAAGATACCGAACCGGTTGGGGCGGAGAAGTGCGTTGTCACTCATTATTTCCTCACTTGATCTCTTGGCGGAACGGTGATGTCACCGACCGCGAAAACGGTCTGCCTGCGTTGATTCCGGCACCTGAAAACTTCGGTCCTCGCGGGTGGTGCCGATGATTTCGAAGACCGGTAGGAATTACGTTGATCACAACGTTATCGGCGTATGCCATTAGTCACAATGGATTCTTTATGGCTTTGAGCCCAGTTTTCGGTCGGCGCCTTGCCAGTTCGAGCGCGGCTTGCACACAGCGTCAGCCGTCGACGGAGTGCGAGCCTTCAAGCACATCGGCGATGACGAGTGCACACCACAGTTCCGAGGGTCGCTCGAGGACAGCGTGCCCGAGGATCCCTTCAGCCTGCCGGATCCGGTAGCCGACAGTGTTGCGGGCGACATGGATGCGCCGCGCCACCGCCTGCGGGCTGCGGGTCTCGATATAGGCGCGCAGGGTCTCCCGCAGCTCCCGAAGCCGGATTTCGGCACCGAAGAGGCCACCGAGCTCGTCACGGGCGAACTGCTCTGCGGCCGTACGGTTTTCCAGCAGCAGGGTCAATGAGCCGAGACTCCGGTAGGTCAGCAGGCAGCCGTCGATGCCGGAGTTCTCTACCGCCAGGGAGTAGACTCGCTGCGCCTCTAGGTGCGACTGGCGGAAGCCGGCCACACCGTCGCGGGCCGCACCGAAGGCGATCCGCACCCCGACCGGTGGCGCGGGCAGATCTTCGAAGTGGCCGACCTCGGATCCGGAGCGGAAACCTCCCCAGGCCCAGACCATCGCCCCGCCCTGCCTGATCGCCACCCGTTGGGTGGCACCGAGTTGCCGTAGGTACCCCTCGGCGACTCGGTGCAGGTCTGCATCGGTGCCACGTTCGTCGGCGATCCAGGCCACCGCGGCCAGATGCGACCAGCCGGTGAGCCCGTACCGCAGCACCGCGGTGATCCGCGCCTCGTCACCCACGAACTCCTCGGCGAGCACCTGCCGGACCGCCTCGTCCTCCAGCGCAGCCTGGGTCGACACCCAGCGCTTGGCCTCTTCGGCATAGTCCTCGCTGATCCGGATCGACAGGGCGTTGAAGATCGCCAGGACGGTCTGCGCGATGAGTTGAGACTCACCGCCGCGCAAGGCCGGCTCGCAGAGCCGGTCGCAGGCCTCGAACATCTCACGCTGCCACCATTGGTGGCTTGCCCGATTGCCCTGCCAGACATCCTCGATGGGGATGCGACGCCGCACGAAGTCGGCGATGATCTCGCGCTCCATCGTCGGCTCACCACCGCTGATCCGCACACCGCGCAGTTCGAGCAGGGTGAGGAGCCCGACGATCTCGGTGCCCTGGCGGACCATCGCGATCTGCCGAGTAGTGCCCCATAGAGTGGTGTAACTCGGTGGCCGAGTTCGTTATCGACGTCGTGTCGTTAACGGATGCAGAGCGGCCACCGCGTGATCCTTCGAGTCAACCTTCCACAGAATCCTCGAGGA
>NZ_JBDUUF010000028.1:0-6102 GCF_039939235.1 Gordonia aurantiaca
GCGATGTCGATGTCGCCCACCACCGTCTGCGGATCGTCGGCGACCGCCGACAACACCCGCGTGAACATCTCCGCGAAACCGGCCACCGTCGAGGAATCGAACAGGTCGGTCGCATACGTGAAGTAGGCGTACATCCCGTCGGGAGACCCGTCGGGGGTGATCGCGTCGCCGAGGGTCAGGGCGAGATCGAACTGGGTGACCTCGACGCCCGGATCGAAGCCGGAGACGGCGAGCCCCGGCAGCTCGAACTCGGTGCGTTCCTGGTTCTGCAGCGCCAGCGACACCTGGAACAGCGGATGATGCGCCGTGGACCGGACCGGGTCGAGCACCTCGACGAGCCGCTCGAACGGCACGTCGGTGTGTTCGAAGGCGGCGAGGTCGCGGCGCCGGACCTGGTTGAGCAGTTCGCCGAAGGTGACGTCGGCGTCGACCTCGGCGCGCAGCACCAGCGTGTTGACGAACATGCCGACCAGGTCGTCGAGCACCTGCTCACCACGACCCGCCACCGGGGTGCCGATCGCGATGTCGGTCTCCCGGCACAGCTTCGACAGGGTCAGCGCGAATGCCGCGTGCAGGACCATGAACGGCGTCGCACCGTTCTTGCGGGCCAGTTCGTCGACGGCCCGGCGGAGGTTCTCGTCGAGACGGAAGGCGTGACGTCCGCCCTGCATCGTGCGGGTTGCCTGCCGCGGGCGATCGGTCGGCAGGTCGAGCACGTCCGGAAGACCGGCCAGTTCCGTTGTCCAGAAACCGATCTGACGGCTGATGAGCGACTCGGGATCGTCCTCGGAGCCGAGTAGGTCACGCTGCCAGATCGCGTAGTCGGCGTACTGCACCGGCAACGGCGACCACTGCGGCGCCCCACCGGCGGCCCGCGAGGTGTAGGCCAGCATGACGTCGCGGGCCAACGGCCCCATCGACATGCCGTCCGCGCTGATGTGGTGCACCACGACCACGAGGACGTGGTCGTCCGGGCCGACGCGGAACAGTCGCGCCCGCAGCGGAGGTGCGGCGGTGACATCGAATCCGGCGCCGAAGACCTCGAACACCGCCGGGGTCAGGGCGTCCTCCGACACCGAGACCGGGGTCAGGTCGACCTCGATGTCGGCGGCCGGCAGCACGACCTGGGACGGGCCGTCGACCGAGTCCGGGTAGACGGTCCGCAGGGACTCGTGCCGGGCGACGACGTCCTGGAGCGCCGCGCGCAGCGCGTCGACGTCGAGGCGGCCGGAGAGCCGGATGGCCAGCGGGATGTTGTAGGCCGCCGAGTCCGGCTCGAACCGGTTCAGGAACCACATGCGCTGCTGTGCGAGCGACAGCGGCACGCGGTCGGGACGCTCGGTCGCGACGAGCGCCGGACGGCCGGCGCGTCGGGCATCGGTGTGCTCGAATTGCTGGGCCAGCGCCTCCACGGTCGGCGAGTCGAACAGTGCGCGGACGCTCAGTTCGGCGCCGAGCGCCTCGTTGATCCGCGCGATCACGCGGGTGGCGACCAGCGAGTTGCCGCCGAGGTCGAAGAATCCGTCGTGCACGCCGACCCGCTCGACACCGAGGACGTCGGCGTAGACCTGCGCGATCGCCTCTTCGACAGCGTTGCGTGGCGCGACGAATTCCGCTGCGCCCAAGAGGAAGTCGGGTTCGGGCAAAGCACGGCGGTCGAGCTTGCCGTTGGCGGTCAGCGGGAAGGACTCCATGACGACGATCGCCGACGGGACCATGTAGGAGGCCAGGAATCCACCGACGAAGTCGAGGAGTTCGTCGACCTCGATCGTGGCCCCGGCCTCGGGCACCACGTACCCGACCAGATGATCGCCGAGACTCTCGTGCGAGCGCACCTGCACCGAGGAGGCCGCGACGCCGTCGTAGCGCAGCAACGCCGACTCGACCTCGCCGAGCTCGATGCGGAAGCCGCGCAGCTGCACCTGGAAGTCGCTGCGGCCCAGGTACTCCAGCTGACCGTCGGCGTTCCAGCGGGCCAGGTCGCCGGTGCGGTACATCCGCTCGCCCGGCTCCCCGAACGGGTTCGTGACGAAGCGGGTGGCGCTCAGGTCGGGCCGGCCCAGGTAACCACGGGCCAGCTGTCCGCCGTGGACGTACATCTCGCCCACGACACCGACCGGGGTCGGCCGGAGGCGGGAGTCGAGGACGTAGACGCCCATGCCCGGCAGGCCGCGACCGATGACGCTCGCCTTGGACTCGGCCGCGAACCGCCGGTCCAGCGGCAGGTAGCTGACGTGGACCGTCGTCTCGGTGATGCCGTACATGTTGACCAGACGCGGCATCGTCTCGTCGTGGCGGGCGTACCACCGGTCGAGCTGACCGAGGTCCAGGGCCTCACCGCCGAAGATCACGTACCGCAGGTGCAGGTCGGTGTCCTCCCCGGCCGTGCCGGAGACAGACTTCTCCCCTTCGACGCGTTCGGCTTCCGCGAGCTGGTAGAACGCCGACGGCGTCTGGTTGAGCACCGTGACCCGCTCGCGCCGCAGTAGTTCCAGGAACTCCTCCGGCGACCGCGAGGTCGCGTAGTCGACGACGACGAGCGAACCGCCGTAGAGCAGCGGCCCCCACAGCTCCCACACCGAGAAGTCGAAGGCGTAGCTGTGGAACATCGTCCAGACGTCGTTCTCGTCGAACCCGAACTTGATCTGGGTGTCGGTCATCAGCGTGAGCACGTTCTCGTGCGGCACCACGACGCCCTTGGGCCGGCCCGTCGAACCCGACGTGTAGATGACGTACGCCGGGTGCTGCGGCGTGAGCACGCCGCGCCGGTCGGCGTCGGTCACCGGGGTGGCCGGGACCTCGGCCAGCCGTGCGGCGATCTCGTCCGAGTCGAGCAGGATCGTCGGGACGTCGTTGTCCGGCAACGACGCCGCGTCGCCGGTCGTGGAGAGCACGACCACCGGACGGGAGTCGGACAACATGTACGCCAGCCGGTCCTGCGGATAGGTGACGTCCACCGGGACGTAGGCACCGCCGGCGGAGATGACCGCGAGGAGTGCGACCACGAGGTCGGTGGTCCGCGGCATCGCCACCGCGACCATCGATTCGGGGCCGACGCCCTCGGCGATCAGCACCCGCGCGAGGCGGTTCACCCGATCGGCGAGTTCGGCGTAGGTGAGCTCGTCGCCGTCGGCCTTCACCGCGGTCCGGTCGGCGAACTGCGTTGCGCGCTCGGCGAAGACCGCGGCGAGCGTGGTCGCCGGCACCTCGACGCCGGGTTCGGTCCACTCGGTGAGGACCGAACGGCGTTCGGCGTCGTCGAGGATGTCGAGCGCGGCGATCCGCTGTCCCGGGGTCTCGACGAAGGCCGTCAGCACCCGCGACACCCGGTCGAGCAGCGCTTCCACGTCGTCGGCGCCGTAGATGCCGGTCAGGTACTTCATCTGCAGGTGCAGACGGTCGGTCATGCTGGCGACCAGCGTGAGCGGGTAGTGCGTGGAGTCCATGCCGCGCAGGCCGGTCACGCGCATCCCGTCGATGTCGGTGGCGCGGGCCAGCGCCTCCTGGTCGACCGGGTACGACTCGAACACCGTGAGCGTGTCGAACGCGGCGGCCGGTCCGACGGCGTGCTGGATCTCGGCCAGTCCCAGGTGATGATGGTCGAGCAGGGCGGCCTGCTCGGTCTGAATCCGGCCCAGCAGCTCCGACAGGGTCAGCGACGGGTCGACCGTCACCCGCACCGGGAGCGTGTTGATGAACAGGCCGATCATCGTCTCGACGTCGGGCAGGTCGGCGGGTCGTCCGGAGACGGTCGTGCCGAAGACGACATCGCGGTGGGAGGTGAGTGCGGAGAGCACCACCGCCCACGCGGCCTGAACGAGCGTGTTCATCGTGACGCCGAGCTCGCGGGACAGTGAGGTCAGCTGGGCGGTCACCTCGACGGGCAGGAACCGGGCCCGGTCGGCCGAGTCGAGCGAGCCGTCGCCCTCGCCGGCGGCGAGCAGGGACGGTTCGTCGAGCCCGGCGAACGCCTCGCGCCAGGCGGCGCGGGACTCGTCGCGGTCCCGGGTGGCGAGCCATGCGAGGAAGTCGCGGTACTCGCCGGGCGCCGCGAGCGTCGAGGCGTCACCCGAGGTGGCGTACAGGTACAGCAGGTCCTTGAGCAGCAGCGGCGTGGACCAGCCGTCGAGGAGCACGTGGTGGTTCGTCGACAGCATCCGGTGACGGCACCCGCCGAGGTCGACCAGCGTGAACCGGAGCAGCGGCGGTGTCGCCATGTCGAAGCCCCGCGCACGATCGGCGGCGAGGAGTTCGGCGAACGCCGCCTCGGGATCATCGCTTTCACTCAGATCGACGTGCTCCCACGGGAGTTCGACATCGGCGGGCACGATCTGCACGGGCTCGCCTGCGACGGTGTCGAAGGCGACCCGCAGATTGGCGTGCCGGCGCAGCAGGGCCTGGCCCGCCGCCCGGAGACGATCGGGGTCGACGTCGCCCTCGAGGTCGAGGACGGTCTGCACCATGTAGGCGTCGAGGTCCTCGCCCGCGAACTGCGCATGGAAGAGCAGACCCTCCTGCAGCGGGGAGAGCGACCAGACGTCGGCGAGGCCGGGATGGCGTGCCTCGAGCAGCTCGACGCCGGCCTGGTCGAGCGAGACCAGCGGCAGATCCGACGGGGTCAGGCCACCGGCGCCCGGGGTCTGGGCGTACGCCGCGAGAGCGCGCAGCGCCTCGATCCACGCATCGGCGATCTCGCGGGCCTGCTCCTCGGTGAGCACGTCGCTCGCGTAGGAGAACGTGGCGCCGAGTCGGGTGCCCTCGGGGGTGTCCACCGCGGACGCGTTGATGTCGAGCACTGCGGGCGCCGACATCTCGTCGTCGCGGACGCCACCGAGGTCGGAGACGCCGGTGTCGGGCGCCCACGCCGCGGCCTCGTCACCGGAGGTCGAGACCCGGCCGAGGTAGTTGAAGCCGATCTGCGGGCGGGCCAGGTCACGGAGGACCGACGCCGAATCCTCGGAGAGGTACCGCAGGATGCCGTAGCCGATACCGTGATCCGGGATCGACAGCAGTTGTTCCTTGATGCGCTTGAGCGCCGAACCGGCGGCGGCACCGCCGGCGAACGCCTCGTCGAGATCGATGCCGGTCAGGCCGAGGCGGACCGGGTACGAGCTGGTGAACCAGCCGACCGTGTTGGTCAGGTCGGCGCCGGGCACCGCCTGTTCCTCGCGACCGTGGCCCTCGAGGGTGACCAGGACGTCGTCGAAGACCACTCCCCGATCCCGCCGCCACCGCGCGACGGCGAGTGCGAGCGCCGCGAGCAGGCCGTCGTTGACCGAGCCGTGGACGATCGACGGCAGGCGACCCAGCACGGTCGCGGCGACGTCTCCGTCGAGCTCCACCCGGAGGTCCCGGATCGTCGAGACGGTGTCGAGCTCGGGATCGTAAGGACGCGAGCCGAGAACCGGATCCGGTTCGGCGAGCATCCGCCGCCACAACGGCAGTTCCTCCGAACGGGCGGGCGCCTCCTCGACGAGGGCCGTGGCCCAGCGCCGGAAGGAGGTGCCGACGGCCGAGAGATCGACGGACGCACCTTCGGTGACCCGGTACCAGGCGAGGGCGAGGTCCGGGAGGAGGGCACGCCACGAGACGCCGTCGACGACCAGGTGATGGGCGACGACGAGCAGGCGGCCCGGCGTGCCGCCGGGGAACTCGAACCACACGAACCGCATGGTGGTGCCGTTCTCGACGTCGAGTTCGGCGGCCGCGCGGTGCAGGTTCGCACGGGCGACGTCGGCGAACGCGTCCGTGCCCGGCTGTGCGTCGACGGCGACGCGGGTGAGCAGGTCGCCCGCCGACACCGCGCCCTGCGGAGCGATCTCGACACGGGCACCCGAGGCGGTCCGAACCAGTCGGGACCGCAGCGCGTCGTGGTGGTCGAGGACCGCCTGGATCGTTGCCTGCAGCGCGGTCTCGGTGACGTCGCCGGGCAGCGAGACGAGCACGGCCTGCGAGAACCGGTCGTAGTGCCGGAGGTCGTCGATCATCCAGTGCATGATCGGCGTGAGCGGTGCCTCGCCGACGCCGCCGCCGGGCAGTTCCTCCAGCACCGGGATCTGCGCGCCGGCCTCGGCGACGCGGGCCAGGGCGGCGATCGTCTTG
>NZ_JBDUUF010000029.1:0-1603 GCF_039939235.1 Gordonia aurantiaca
GAAATTGTGTTCGGCGGTGTCCTACTCTCCCACACTGGTTAAGGTGCAGTACCATCGGCGCTGGAGGGCTTAGCTTCCGGGTTCGGAATGGGGCCGGGCGTTTCCCCTCCGCTATGGCCGCCGTAACTCTGTGAAACAACCACAACAGTCGTTGTTTGTTTGTGTGTGTGTTGTTTCAGAAGTGTCATAGTGGATGCGAACACTGTTCAGACCGTTCGTCGAGGTCTGGTGGTGTTGTGGTGTTGTTGGTAAGTCCTCGGCCGATTAGTACCAGTCACCTGAACACATTGCTGTGCTTACAGTTCTGGCCTATCAACCCCATGATCTGTGGGGGGCCTTAACCCCGCTGAGGGGGTGAGAAACCTCATCTTGGAACAGGCTTCCCGCTTAGATGCTTTCAGCGGTTATCCCTTCCGAACGTAGCTAACCAGCGGTGCCCCTGGCGGGACAACTGGCACACCAGAGGTTCGTCCGTCCCGGTCCTCTCGTACTAGGGACAGGTTTCCTCAAGTTTCTTACGCGCGCGGCGGATAGAGACCGAACTGTCTCACGACGTTCTAAACCCAGCTCGCGTGCCGCTTTAATGGGCGAACAGCCCAACCCTTGGGACCTACTCCAGCCCCAGGATGCGACGAGCCGACATCGAGGTGCCAAACCATCCCGTCGATATGGACTCTTGGGGAAGATCAGCCTGTTATCCCCGGGGTACCTTTTATCCGTTGAGCGACACCGCTTCCACTTGCCGGTGCCGGATCACTAGTCCCGACTTTCGTCCCTGCTCGACATGTACGTCTCACAGTCAAGCTCCCTTGTGCACTTACACTCAACACCTGATTGCCAACCAGGCTGAGGGAACCTTTGGGCGCCTCCGTTACCTTTTAGGAGGCAACCGCCCCAGTTAAACTACCCACCAGGCACTGTCCCTGAACCCGATCAGGGTCCGAGGTTAGAAGTCCAATACGATCAGAGTGGTATTTCAACAACGACTCCACGAACACTGGCGTGCCCGCTTCACAGTCTCCCACCTATCCTACACAAACCGTACCGAACACCAATACCAAGCTATAGTGAAGGTCCCGGGGTCTTTTCGTCCTGCCGCGCGTAACGAGCATCTTTACTCGTACTGCAATTTCGCCGAGTCTGTGGTTGAGACAGCAGAGAAGTCGTTACGCCATTCGTGCAGGTCGGAACTTACCCGACAAGGAATTTCGCTACCTTAGGATGGTTATAGTTACCACCGCCGTTTACTGGGGCTTAAATTCTCAGCTTCGCGGACGAATCCACTAACCGGTCCTCTTAACCTTCCAGCACCGGGCAGGCGTCAGTCCGTATACATCGTCTTACGACTTCGCACGGACCTGTGTTTTTAGTAAACAGTCGCTTCTCTCTGGTCTCTGCGACCCACACCAGCTCCCACCGCAAGGATGATCACCAGTGCAGGTCCCCCTTCTCCCGAAGTTACGGGGGCATTTTGCCGAGTTCCTTAACCACAGTTCACTCGATCGCCTTAGTATTCTCTACCTGACCACCTGTGTTGGTTTGGGGTACGGGCCGTGTACCAACTCGCTAGAGGCTTTTCTCGGCAGCATAGGATCATGGAATT
>NZ_JBDUUF010000029.1:1703-4203 GCF_039939235.1 Gordonia aurantiaca
GCCTCAACGGCTACGCATCACCTCTCAGGCACATGAGACACGGATTTGCCTATGCCTCGCCCTACAGGCTTACACCAGTACAACCACTCACTGGCCCCACTACCTTCCTGCGTCACCCCATCGCTTGCCTACTACCAGCCGAGGTCCCACGCATCACCCCACACCAGCACCCGAAGGCACCGGAAGAGGATCTGGATGGTTAGTACAACTGATTCAGCATGGGCGCGGATACACGGGTACGGGAATATCAACCCGTTGTCCATCGACTACGCCTGTCGGCCTCGCCTTAGGTCCCGACTCACCCTGGGCGGATTAGCCTGGCCCAGGAACCCTTGGTCATCCGGCGGCAGAGTTTCTCACTCTGCTTTCGCTACTCATGCCTGCATTCTCACTCCCACACCCTCCACCGCTAGATCACTCTGCGGCTTCCACGGATGCAGGACGCTCCCCTACCCACCCACACACCTGGCCGGCCCTCCGTAGAGAACCGACAGGCCAACGTGTGAGTGCCGCGGCTTCGGCGGTGTACTTGAGCCCCGCTACATTGTCGGCGCAGGATCACTTGACCAGTGAGCTATTACGCACTCTTTCAAGGGTGGCTGCTTCTAAGCCAACCTCCTGGTTGTCTTCGCGACCCCACATCCTTTTCCACTTAGTACACGCTTAGGGGCCTTAGCCGGCGATCTGGGCTGTTTCCCTCTCGACTACGAACCTTATCGCCCGCAGTCTCACTGCCACACTCTCACTTACCGGCATTCGGAGTTTGGCTGACGTCAGTAACCTAGTGGGGCCCATCGGCCATCCAGTAGCTCTACCTCCGGTAAGAAACATGCGACGCTGCACCTAAATGCATTTCGGGGAGAACCAGCTATCACGGAGTTTGATTGGCCTTTCACCCCTACCCACAGCTCATCCCCTCCATTTTCAACTGAAGTGGGTTCGGGCCTCCACGACGTCTTACCGTCGCTTCACCCTGGCCATGGGTAGATCACTCCGCTTCGGGTCTAGACCCGGCGACTCTTTCGCCCTATTCAGACTCGCTTTCGCTACGGCTACCCCACACGGGTTAACCTCGCCACCGAGCACTAACTCGCAGGCTCATTCTTCAAAAGGCACGCCATCACCCACCCTCCAAAAGAGGCACAGGCTTTGACGGATTGTAAGCGTCCGGTTTCAGGTACTATTTCACTCCCCTCCCGGGGTACTTTTCACCTTTCCCTCACGGTACTAGTCCGCTATCGGTCACCAGGAAGTATTCAGGCTTACCGGGTGGTCCCGGCAGATTCACAGCAGATTCCACGAGCCCGCTGCTACTTGGGAATCCATCACGCAAGACCATGTGCTTTCAGCTACCGGACTCTCACCGTCTACGGCAGACCATTCCAGGCCACTTCACCTAACACACAGTTTTCTGACTCACGCCCGGACAGGTAGATCCGGGAAGATGAACCCCACAACCCCACACGCACAACCCCTACCCGGTATCACATGCGCATGGTTTAGCCTCCTCCGCTTTCGCTCGCCACTACTCACGGAATCACTATTGTTTTCTCTTCCTATGGGTACTGAGATGTTTCACTTCCCCACGTTCCCCCCACACAGCCTATACATTCAGCTGGTGGTAACACGACATCACTCGTGCTGGGTTTCCCCATTCGGACACCCTCGGATCACAGCTCGTTTGACAACTCCCCGAGGACTATCGCGGCCTACCACGTCCTTCATCGGCTCCTGGTACCAAGGCATCCACCGAACGCCCTTACACACTTACAACAACACCTACAAACAACCCCCAACACCAACCACCATCCACAGACAGCAGCCACCGCGAGGATCGAATGTAGACATCACCAGAAAACACACAAAAAATCTGCTCAATCACACACCAACAACACTCCCTCAACCCCACAAAAGAAGCTGAACAAGTCTTGCCGGCGCGAAATAAAGATGCTCGCATCCACTATGCACTTCTCAAACAACACACACCACAGACAGGCCCATGCCTCCGCACCCCACCACAGGACACCTCAACGACACACACCCGATCTGCAGCTCAGAGGAAAACGTGTGTTCCCTCAGAACCCCGATAGTGTGACGACAAACCGACCAGCCCTCACGGATCTGACCGAGTCCTTCCACCCACACCCCAACGGTGCCGGCTACTCAAACCTGCCTGATGTTTCACCCTCGAACACACACACGCCGCACGGACATACGCCGGCAGAAACGTGTGATGCCGTGTGCTCCTTAGAAAGGAGGTGATCCAGCCGCACCTTCCGGTACGGCTACCTTGTTACGACTTCGTCCCAATCGCCGATCCCACCTTCGACAGCTCCCTCCCACAAGGGGTTAGGCCACCGGCTTCGGGTGTTACCGACTTTCATGACGTGACGGGCGGTGTGTACAAGGCCCGGGAACGTATTCACCGCAGCGTTGCTGATCTGCGATTACTAGCGACTCCGACTTCATGGGGTCGAGTTGCAGACCCCAATCCGAACTG
>NZ_JBDUUF010000030.1:0-5263 GCF_039939235.1 Gordonia aurantiaca
GGAACTGGTCTATATCGGGCGTACCGATTTCCAGGTGAAGTTGCGTGGTCTGCGGATCGAGCTCGGTGAGATCGAGGCTGCGTTGTTGGACCAGCCGGAGGTGGCGCAGGCCGTCGTCGTGGTCCACAACGATCCCCACACCGGGGATCAGTTGGTGGCCTACGTCGTCGGCGACGACGTGGACACCGCGGCGCTGCGTGAGTCGCTCGCCGGGCGTCTGCCGTCCTACATGGTGCCCACGGCGTTCGTCGTACTCGAGGCGATGCCGCTGAACGCCAGCGGCAAGCTGGACCGTCGTGCGCTGCCCGCGCCGACCATCGACGTCGATCGTGGCGAGTTCGTCGCGCCGCGCGGACCCGTCGAGGAGACGATCGCCGGTATCTATGCCGAGCTCGTCGGCCTCGACCGGGTCGGCGCCACCGACGGGTTCTTCGACCTCGGTGGCAACTCGCTGGTCGCCACCAGGGCGGTCGCGCGGATCAACGCCGCCCTCGGCACGGACCTCGGCGTCCGGGAGATCTTCGACGCCCCGACCGTCGCGGCCCTGGCCCAGCGTGCGGAGGCCGCGGTCGGCGCCACCCAGGTGCCGCTCGTGCCGCAGCCGCGACCCGACCGCATCCCGCTGTCGCTCGCCCAGCAGCGCATGTGGTTCCTCAACCAGTTCGACAAGCGGTCCGCGGCCTACAACATCCCGCTCGCGGTCCGGATGACCGGCCGCCTGGACGTCGACGCCCTGGCGGCGGCCGTCCGCGACGTCGTCGGGCGCCACGAGTCGCTGCGCACCGTGTTCCCCGGCTCGCCCGACGGGCCGCATCAGGTGATCGTCGGCGTCGACGACGTGATCGGGGAGCTCGCCCCGATCGATCTCGATGAGAGCGGGATCGCCTCGGTGATCCGTGACTTCGTGATGGAACCGTTCGACGTGGCGCAACGGGTGCCGTTGCGTGTCGCGCTGTACCGGCTCTCCGAACAGGACCATGTCCTGGCGTTCGTCGTGCACCACATCTCCGGCGACGGCGTGTCGACCGGGCCGCTGGCGCGCGACGTGATGGTCGCCTACATGGCGCGTTCGGCCGGTGAGGAACCCGCGTGGGAGCCGTTGCCGGTGCAGTACGCCGACTTCACGCTGTGGCAGCGCGAGGTCCTGGGGGAGGAGACCGACCCCGAGTCGATCGCCGCGCGCCAGGCGCAGTACTGGACCAAGGCGCTCGCCGGGCTGCCCGATGTGCTCGCCCTGCCCACCGACCGGCCCCGCCCGGCGCACCGCGACCAGGTCGGTGCGACCGTCTCGATCACTGTCGACGAGTCCGTCCACCGGGCGTTGCGCGAGCTCGCGGCGCAACGCGGCGCGACGCTGTTCATGGTGATGCACTCCGCGCTCGCGGCGCTGCTGGCGCGCCTGTCGGGCACCACCGACATCGCCGTCGGCACCCCGATCGCCGGACGCGGGCGTCCCGAACTCGAGGCGCTGATCGGCATGTTCGTCAACACCCTGGTGCTGCGCACCGAGGTGGAACCGGGCAACGCCTTCGACGCGCTGCTCGACCACGCCCGCGAGGTCGATCTCAACGCCTTCGCCCACGCGGACCTGCCGTTCGAACGCATCGTCGATCTGGTCCAGCCGGCCCGGTCGACCTCGCACTCGCCGCTGTTCCAGGTCGTGCTCTCCAGCGCGGAGGTCGGCCAGGAACGCTTCGAACTGCCGGGTCTCACGGTCAGCGGCATCGCCGATGACACCCACGTGGAGAAGTTCGATCTCGAGCTCTCCTACGCCGAGCAGTTCGACGAGGCGGGGCGCGCCACCGGCATGTCCCTGACCTTCGGGTACGCGACCGACATCTTCGACGAGTCGACCGTGGCGGGCTTCGCCTCGCGCATGGTGACCCTGCTGGAGTCGATCGCGGCGGAGCCGAATCGTCCGGTCGGTGACATCGTCCTGCTCGACGAGGCCGAACGGGCCGCACTGGTGCCGGTCCGCGGCAAGGCACCCGCACCCGCGCGGACCCTCGCCGACGTCTTCGGCGCCGCGGCGCAGCACGATCCGTCGGCGACCGCGGTCGTCTTCGGGGACCGGCAGCTCACCTACGCCGAACTCGACGCGCAGTCCAACCGACTCGCCCGGTTGCTCATCGAGCGGGGGGTCGGGCCGGAGAGCGCGGTTGCGCTCGGACTGTCCCGGTCGGTGGAGTCGGTGCTCGCGGTGTGGGCCGTCGCGAAGGCCGGCGGTGCGTTCCTGCCGGTCGACCCGAACTACCCGGCCGACCGCATCGCGCACATGCTGTCCGATTCGGGTGCGCGCATCGGTGTGACGCTGAGCGCGCACCGGGGTCTGCCCGCCGACGCCGTGGACTGGTTGGTCCTCGACGACTCGGAGATCGCCGCGGATCTGGCCGCACGATCGGATGCCCCGGTGACCGACTCCGAACGCCGCGCGACGCTGCGTGCCGATCACCCGGCGTACCTCATCTACACGTCCGGTTCGACCGGCGTGCCCAAGGGCGTCGTCGTGACCCACACCGGCGTCGGCGACTTCGCCGACGAACTGCGCGACCGCTGCGACGTGCGACCGGGTGCCCGGGTGCTGCACTTCGCTTCGCCGAGCTTCGACGCGTCGGTGCTCGAGTATCTGCTGGCGTTCGGTTCGGCGGCCACGTTCGTCGTCGCGCCGCCGTCGATCTACGGCGGCGCGGAACTGACCGCGTTGCTGCGCGATCAGGCCGTCACCCACGCGTTCATCACACCGGCCGCGCTGGCCTCGGTGGACGACGTCGACCTGCCGCTGCTGGAGATGATCGGTGTCGGCGGCGACGTCTGCCCGCCGGAACTGGTGGAGCGCTGGGCGCCCGGCCGTCGCATGTTCAACATGTACGGCCCGACCGAGGCGACGATCTCGGTCACCATCGACGGCCCGATGGAGCCGGGCACGCCGATCCGCATCGGTTCGCCCAACCAGGGCGTCGAGGCGCTGGTTCTCGACTCGCGCCTGCAGCCCGTTCCCGTCGGCGTGCCCGGCGAGCTGTACGTCTCGGGCCCGGCGCTGGCGCGCGGCTACCGGAACCTCGCCGGCCAGACAGCAGATCGGTTCGTGCCCAACCCGTTCGGCGAACCCGGACACCGGATGTACCGCACCGGCGATGTCGTGCGCTGGGTGGACGGCGGCCGCCTCGAATACCTCGGCCGCTCCGACTTCCAGGTCAAGGTGCGCGGCTTCCGCATCGAACTCGGCGAGGTCAGCGGCGTGCTCGCACGCCACGAGACCGTCGGGTTCGTGACCACCGAGGGCGTCACCGCGCCCCACGGCGGCACCGTGCTCGTCTCGTACGTGCTCCCCGCTACCGGCCGGACCGTCGACCAGGAGGAGTTGCGGTCGTACGCGGCGGAGTTCCTGCCCGGTTACATGGTCCCGTCGTACGTGGTGGTCCTGGACGAGGTCCCGCGCACCCCGGCCGGCAAGCTCGATCGACGTGCCCTGCCGATGCCCGAATTCGTCGGTGAGACGGACGAGTACGTGGCACCGCGGTCGCTGACCGAGGAGATCGTCGCCGGGATCTTCGCCGACGTGCTCGGTGTCGATCGGGTGAGCGTCACGTCGAGCTTCTTCGATCTGGGCGGCAACTCGCTGTCGGCGACGAAGGTCGCCGCCCGCGTCGGCGAGGCCTTCCGTGCCGACGTCGGCGTGCGCGAGCTCTTCGACGCGCCGAGCGCCGAGCAGCTCGCGGCCCGGGTCGAGAACCTCTCCGCGGCGGGTGGGCCCGCGCTCACCGCGATCGAGCGGCCGGACCGGATCCCGCTGTCGCTGGCACAGCGTCGGATGTGGTTCCTCAACCAGTTCGACACCGACAGCGCGGCCTACAACATCCCCCTGGTCGTGCGGCTGTCGGGGAACCTCGACCTCACCGCGCTCGAACTCGCGGTGTCCGATGTCGTCGCACGCCACGAGGTGCTGCGGACGGTCTACCCGTCCGACGCGCAGGGGCCGTTCCAGAAGATCTGCGCGACCGGCGACCTCGACCTGTCTCTGCCGGTCACCCCGGTCGCCGAGGAGCAGGTCGTCGAACAGGTCACCGCACTCGTGTCGCGCGGATTCGACGTCACCGCCGCACCGCCGGTGCGCATGGCGGTGCTCGAGATCTCGCCCACCGAGCACGTGCTCGTGCTGGTGATGCACCACATCGCCTCCGACGGCGCGTCGGTGGCGCCGCTGGCGCGCGACCTCATGGTCGCCTACGGCGCCCGGTCGCGTGATGGCGACGCCCCGCAGTGGTCGCCGCTGCCGGTGCAGTACGCCGACTACGCGATCTGGCAGGAGCAGCGACTCGGCTCGCTCGACGATCCGGAGTCGCTGGCGCGCAAGCAGGCCGACTTCTGGCGTGAGCAGCTCGCCGGACTGCCCGAGGTCCTCGACCTCCCGATGGACCGGCCCCGGCCCGCCGTGCAGTCGACCGCGGGCGCGGAGTACACGTTCCGCATCGACGCGCAGACCCACGAGCGCCTGCTCGACCTGGCCCGCTCACACGGTGCGAGCCTGTTCATGGTCCTGCACAGCGCCTTCGCGCTGACCCTGTCGAAGCTGTCGCGTGAGACCGACATCGCGATCGGCACCCCGGTGGCGGGTCGTGGTGAGCAGGTGCTCGACGACCTGGTCGGCATGTTCGTCAACACCCTCGTGTTGCGGACGACCATCGAACCGGAGGCGACCTTCGACTCGCTGCTCGACGCCGCGCGTGAGGTCGATCTGTCGGCGTTCACCCACGCCGACATGCCGTTCGAGCAGCTCGTCGATCTCCTCGACGTCGAACGCTCGACCGCGTACTCGCCGCTGTTCCAGGTGATGTTCACGCTGCAGAACAACGCGCAGGCGGCGTTCGAGCTGCCGGGCCTCACCGTCAGCGGTGTGCCGGCCGAGCTCGGGGTCGCCCGGTTCGATCTGCAGCTCACCGTGGCCGACGCCGCCGACGCCGCCGACGCCGCCGACGCCGACGGCTCGGCAGGACATCTCGACGCGACCTTCACGTATGCGACCGACCTGTTCGATTCCTCGACGGTGGCCGGTTTCGCGGAGATGTTCACGCGGGTGTTGTCGGCGGTCGCCGACGATCCGCAGACGGTGGTGGGCGACATCGACATCGCGGGGGCGGACGATGTTGCGGCGGTTGCGGCGGTGAATGGGACTGATCATGTGGTGGTTGGTTCCACGTTGGTGGAGTTGTTTGATGCTCAGGTTGCTCGGACGCCGGATGCGACGGCGGTGGTGTTCGAGGGT
>NZ_JBDUUF010000031.1:0-2130 GCF_039939235.1 Gordonia aurantiaca
GACACCACCCGATCCCCACACCACACCGCCACCGAACCCCACGACACACCCACACACCCAGCCACCAACGAACCCACCGAACACCCACCCCAACCAAAACCCACAACCTCACCACGCGACCATTCGGCGATGGCGGCGCGCTCGCCGGCGTCGGCGAGGTCGATGTCGCCGACGATCACTCGGTCGTCGGACATCCCAGCGGTCAGGACGTCCACGATCTGGGTGCCGAGCCGACGGACGGTGCGGTCGTCGAAGAGGTCGGTGGCGTAGACGATCCGCCCGGTGAGTCCGGCGAGCCGGCCGGTCTCGTCGTGCGTGGTCGACAGGCCGATCATCAGGTCGAATCGGGCGGCGGGAATTCCGGCGTCGACGGGTGCGGCGGTGAGGCCGGGGACGGAGATCTCGCCGATCGGAGATTGTTCGAGGGTGAGCATCACCTGTGCGAGCGGGGCGAAGGCCTCGCTGCGGGTCGGGGCGAGCCGGTCGACGAGGTACTCGAACGGGACGTCGGACGCGGCGAAGGCATCGAGGTCGGTGGTGCGGATCTGCTCGACCACCTCGGCGAAGGCGGCGCCTGGATCGATCCGGGCACGCAGGACGACGGTGTTGACGAACATGCCGACGAGGTGGTCGAGTTCCGCGCGGCCGCGGCCGGCGACGGGAGTGGCGAGCGGGATGTCGGTGGTGGCGGCGAGGCGCGACAGGACGACGGCGACCGCCGCGTGCAGCACCATGAAGACTGTCACGCCGTGGCGGTGCGCGAAGTCCTCGATCATCGGGGCGAGATCGTCGGGGATCTCGATGTCGGCGGAACGACCGCGGTGCGAGGCGACCGGAGGTCGTGGCCGGTCCGTCGGTAGGGCGAGCACATCGGGCAGGTCGGCGAGTTGCTGCTCCCACCATCGCGCCCGGCGTCCGAGTTCGGAGTCCGGATCGTCGAGCGCCCCGAGGGTATGGCGTTGCCACAGTGCGACATCCGCATACTGCACGGGCAGCGGTTCCCACCGCGGTTCGTGTCCGGAGGTCCGGGCCCGGTAGGCGGTGAGCAGGTCGTCGACCAGCGGACGGATCGATTCGCCGTCGGCTGCGATGTGGTGCAGTACGACGACGAGGATGTGCTCGCCGGTCGGGCCGTGGGTCAGCACGCCGGCACGGATCGGGAGATCGCGGGCGACGTCGAAGGCGACGTTCGGGAGGTTCTCGACCTCCCGGTCCCGCCACCACAGGTCGACGCCCACCTCGTCGGCGGCGAGGATGTCCTGCCACGGCAGGCCGTCGAGGTCCTGCGGGTAGCGGGTGCGGAGCACTTCGTGGCGCTCGATCACGTCGGCCAGTGCGGTGCGCAGGGCGGCGACGTCGACGCGCCCGGTCAGTCGCAGCGCGAAGGGGATGTTGTAGGCGGGCGACGACGGATCGAACTGGTTGATGAACCACATCCGCTCCTGCGCCGGCGAGAGCGGAGGCCGCGCCGGGCGCGGGAGCGCGCCGAGGTCGGGCATCGCGGCGTCCCGCTCGCCCGTTGCCGCGGCGAGGTCACCACGACGGGCATCGACCCAACCTGCCATCGCGCGAACCGAGGGTGTGTCGAAGAGCTCCCGGACGGTGAACGGCACGCCGAAGGCGTGCGCGACTCGCGCGGACACGCGGGTAGCGGACAGCGATTGCCCGCCGATCTCGAAGAAGTTGTCGGTCACCGACACCTGTTCGACGGGACGGTCGAGAACCTGCGCGACGATGTCGGCGATCCGGCGTTCGGTGTCCGACGCAGGGGGGACCACCAGACGAGGAGTGAGATCGGGCGCCGGAAGGGCCTTGCGATCGATCTTGCCGGAGGTTCCGAGCGGCATCTCGTCGAGGACGACGTACGTATCGGGAAGCATGTACGGGGCGAGGCGTCGTGCCGCGTGTTCGCGGATCGCGGCGATCGCGCCCTCCGGTTCGGATGTGCCGGGTCCCGCCACGTAGGCGACGAGACGGTCGTCGCGCACGAGCACCGCGGCCGACACCACCCCTGGTGCCTGGGTGAGGACGGTCTCGATCTCCCCCAACTCGATCCGCTGCCCACGCAACTTCACCTGAAAATCAACACGCCCCACATACTCCAACTCCCCCACACCGGTCCACCGAACC
>NZ_JBDUUF010000032.1:0-1507 GCF_039939235.1 Gordonia aurantiaca
GCGAGGTGGTCGTGATACATCCTCACAGCCCGCTCGCGGGTCTCTGGATCGAACTTCCTTGGTGCAGCCATACCGGCATTCTCCTGGTGAGATCACGGTCTCCACCAGACCCAGGACGGTTCAGTTTCGAGTGAATCGATCACTTATCGCCCGTGCCGCTATCGGTAGCCTGTTCAGTGCTGTCGGGCCGCTGCTGCTGGGCGTTGCGGCTGCGATCTGGCTAATGCTCCCCACGGGGACCATGGTCAACGAACGCGGCTGGAGGGTGTTGAGCCCGCTGGTGTGGATCAACGAGGTCTCTCGTGCTACCCCAGACGACAAGCAGTGGATGGGTGTGTTGTTTGGCATCGCCATTTGGCTGCTGCTATCCGCGTTCCTGGTGGTGGCCCCAGCCGTGGCTCTGATTGTTGCGATCCGGCAGGGCGCCCGCCGGGTGCGCCGAGGGATCACGTTGCGCCGGTTCGACCCCGATGCTGCGCCCGACCTGGTTCTCGTGGCGCAGCAGCCCAACAACTGGATGGCTTCGCGCATTAGCGGGAACTCGCAGCGGGTCGCCATACTGGGCGTGTTGGAGCGAATCGTCCCTGACAGCGGTCTGGCCGCCGCGCTCGCTGGTGAGACCACCGTCGCGCTCCTCGGTGACCGCACCAGGATGCCGGCGGTCATTTCTACCCGGTTGGACGGGTACCTTCTGAACCGCAGCTCTCGGTCGAGCGCGGTCATCGTGGTGGACCGGACGAACAACGAGTGCTGGCTGATGGGTCGCATGGTGCCGCAGTCCGCGCTCGTACCCGACCCGTCCGGGCTGCTGCCACGGACCCACCGTTCGCGCGAGGTGGGCACTGCTTCGCTCACCGTGGGCGGCGGGGCCGCCCTGGTCTGGGCAGACGACAACGGAGGCTGGGCGGAATCCGACGGCGGCTGGGGCGACGGCGGCTCCGACGGCGGAGGAGGAGGCGACGGCGGAAGCGGCGGAGGAGGTGACGGCGGGGGTGGTGACGGCGGGGGTGGTGGAGGCGGTGGTGGTGGTGAGTAGGTTCACGCCAAGCTCACCAAACTTGTCGGGTGTCCGCCAAGATGAGACTGGCGCCACGTGTTGGAAGTCGCTGACCAACGACGATCGGTTGTCGCGGTTCAGGTTTGGTGCCACTAGCCTGCCACTTCGCCTGGCCTAGCGTCTAATTGACCGATCCGACGGTGATAAGTGATCTGAGACATGCGCATACACTCTTGTCGGGCGACAACGTAGTTGAGACGTGTCAAAGTCCCGGGTGCGTTGTCATCCGACAACCCTCGACGCCGCTTCTACCAATGCGGGCTGAACGACGATGGCAAGTTTAGTTGACATAAGGTACATTATCGGCCAACAGTATGGCTAGTTTCGGGCCAGTCTAGCGGCTAGACTGAAGGCATGACGACAGTGCCACTCGGCGAAGCCAAGGACAAGCTCTCCGCGCTCATCGACAGCGCCGAGAGCACGCACGACATCATCACGATCACCAAACAC
>NZ_JBDUUF010000033.1:0-1468 GCF_039939235.1 Gordonia aurantiaca
GGAAGAATAGAGCTTGTCTAAGGTCCTATTTCCCGAGTCTGAGAGGCATCTCGTAGGTGCAATTCAAGCATGCTCCCGTTGCCGTGTCGGCTGTGTTCGATGATCCGAATCTCGTGTCGGTCGCGGGGCTGGTCCCGATGCTCCGTCTTGCCCGTTCTGCGGGGCTTGATGAGCTCGCGCAGTCGCGATTGAGCGTCCCGACGGACAAGGGTGCGAACGCCGGCGGCAAGGTGATGGCGCTGGTCGCGGGGATGCTCGCTGGCGCGGACTCGATCGACGACATGAATCTGCTGCGTCATGGCGGGATGGGCCGGTTGTTCGATCGGACGTATGCACCGTCGACGCTGGGCTCGTTCCTGCGGGAGTTCCGGTTCGGGCACGTCCGCCAGCTCGATGCCGTCGCCTCACGGACGCTGGTGAACCTCGCATCGGCCGCGCCGCTGCTGCAGATCCGGGACGGTGAGCGGGTGATGGTCGACGTGGACGACACGATCATCGAGGTCCACGGGTACCAGAAGCAGGGAGCGTCGTTCGGGTACTCCGGCGTCCGCGGCCTCAACGCCCTCGTCGCGACAGCGTCGACGACGACCTCAGCGCCGGTGATCCTCGCCCAGCGGTTGCGGCAGGGGAAGACCGGTTCCCCGAAAGGCGCGGCCAGGATCGTCGCCGACACCCTCGCCACGCTTCGCCGCATGGACCTGGGCAGCAGTGTTCGGCCGTTGCTGCGGGCGGACTCCGCGTTCTACGGCCACGCCACCATCGGCACCGCGATCAAGGCCGGCGCGGACGTGTCCATCACCGTTCGGATGGACCCCGCGGTGAAGACGGCGATCGCGACGATCCCCGAGGACGGGTGGGAGACGATCGAGTACCCGAACGCGATCCGTGACGAGGTCACGGGCCGGTGGATCTCGAAGGCCGAGGTCGCCGAGGTGCCCTTCGTCGCGTTCCGTTCCCGGAAGATCGCCGAACGGGTTGAAGGACGACTGGTGGTCCGACGGATCCCAGACCTGAACCCCAAGCAGGTCGAGCAGCCGACCTTGTTCGACAGCTACCGGCACCACGCGTTCTTCACCACCACCGACAAGCAGACAATGGGAACCGTCGAGGCGGACAAGACCCACCGCGGGCACGCGATCATCGAGCAAGTTCACGCCGACCTGAAGGCGGGCCCGCTCGCTCACCTGCCCTCGGGAGTGTTCACCGCGAACAGCGCATGGCTCGTCCTCGCCGTGATCGCATTCAACCTCACTCGCGCCGCTGGACTCATCGCCGACCGAGGCGGGCGGCTCGCCCGGGCAACGACCGCGACGATTCGCCGCACCCTCATCTCAGTGCCGGCACGACTGGCACGGACGGCGCGCCGCATCATCCTGCACCTGCCGGACGCCTGGCCCTGGCAGACCGCGTTCGACCGACTCTTCACCGCGACGCACGCACCACCACCACCGGCCGCGGCCAGCTGACC
>NZ_JBDUUF010000034.1:0-1460 GCF_039939235.1 Gordonia aurantiaca
GGGGGGTGTCCCTATGGTTTCGTCAAGCGGGGGCAGCAGCGGGGGTGCGGTAGAAGGTCTTGTTCTTGAGCATGGCGTAGAGGACGTCGCAGCGACGGCGTGCCAGACAGATCAACGCGGCATTGTGCTTCTTGCCCTCAGCGCGTTTGCGGTCGTAGTAGGCGCGACTGGTCGGGTCGTGCAACGCGGCGAACGCGGACAGGAACAACACCCGTTTGAGTTTGCGGTTACCCGACCGGGCGGGGTGCTCACCACGGATCGACGAGCCGGAACGGTGGGTCACCGGGGCGATACCGGCGTAGGCCGCCAGATGCGCCGCTGAGGCGAACGCCGAGCCGTCACCGACCTCGAGCAGGATCCGGGCTGCGGTCCTGACGCCGACGCCGGGCATCGACATCAGGACCTGGGAAAGAGGGTGGTCATCGAGCATCCTCTCCACGTCTTCAGCAATGCTCTTGCGCTGTTGCAGAACCTCTTTCAAGGAATCTGCGAGCTTCGGCAGGACGATCTCGGCGGCGTTGCTGCCTGGCACCGTCACGCTCTGGGCATCGAGCGCGGTGAGGATTTCCTCGGCCAGTCGGGCGCCCATCCGCGGGGCATGCTTGGTTGCGAGTGTGGTGAGTCGGCGTTTGCCCGCTTTGCGGATGCCGACCGGACCGCCACATCGCGACAGGATTTCGAGGACCGCCGGATGCGCGATCCTGGGACCGAGAACCCGTTCGAGGGCAGGGTGGATTCCGGTGAGCAATCCGCGGATGCGGTTGCTGATCCGGGTGGCCTCACCGGCGAGGTCGTCGTCGAACCCGACGAGCACCCCGAGCTCAGCCAGGGTCTCGTCGCCGACATCGATCCGGCGCAGCGTGTGCGGCATCGTGCGGGCGGTGTCGGCGATGATGAACGCATCTCGGGCGTCGGTCTTGGCCTGGCCGGGGTACAGATCGGCGACGCGCCGCATCGTCAACCCCGGCAAGTACGCCACAGCGTGTCCGCAGGCGCGGGCGACGGTGACCGGCAGGGCACCGATCGTGTTCGGCTGGTCGACGATCACCAACACCGGGCCGTGTTCTGCCAGGCGGTCGAACACGGTCCGCAGTTTGGCTTCGTCGTTGGGCAGGGCTTTGTCGAACAGGCGGGTGCCGGCGGGGTCGAGTCCGACGGCGTGGTGTTCGCCTTTGCCCACGTCGATGCCGCAGAACACGGCGTAGGTCGGGTCCATGAAGCGTGCCTTTCGTTCCGCTCCGGACGGTCACCGATCAGACGTCGACACCCGGCACCCACGTTACGAAGAGACCTGCCCGGTGCTCGATGCAAACAGGCGGCCCTGTCCCTATCAGCGGTCCATCGACGTCACCAGGTTCGGCGACACCACCCCCCGGATCATTAGAGAGACAGGGGCAAGAAGTCATACCGAACTTGGCGACCGTGGCCCCGCGGTGCGGGACTACGAAGAAGGTAACGGG
>NZ_JBDUUF010000035.1:0-1437 GCF_039939235.1 Gordonia aurantiaca
AGTAGTGCCCCATAGAGTGGTGTAACTCGGTGGCCGAGTTCGTTATCGACGTCGTGTCGTTAACGGATGCAGAGCGGCCACCGCGTGATCCTTCGAGTCAACCTTCCACAGAATCCTCGAGGAGTCATCGCGATGACCGCACCCCATATTGTCGACCCTGCAGGCCTTCTTGGCCAAGCCCTCGCAGACGCGTCACCAGATCTGATGCGTGAACTGCTGCAAACCATGATCAACGCGCTGCTATCGGCCGATGCCGACGCGGTCTGCGGAGCCGAATGGAACCAACGCACACCAGAGCGCACCAACCGCCGCAACGGCTACCGCCACCGGCCACTGGATACCCGCGTCGGCACCGTCGACGTCGCCATTCCCAAGCTACGTTCGGGCAGCTACTTTCCCGAGTGGCTCCTCGAACGCCGCAAGCGGGCCGAGTCAGCACTGATCACCGTCGTGGCCGACTGCTACCTCGCTGGAGTCTCGACCCGCCGGATGGACAAGCTGGTCAAAACTCTCGGCATCGACTCGCTGTCGAAGTCACAGGTCTCACGCATGGCCACCGACCTCGACGAACAGGTCACAGCGTTCCGCCATCGTCGCCTCGACGAGGTCGGGCCGTTCACCTTCGTCACCGCCGATGCGTTGACGATCAAAGTCCGCGAGAACAAGCAGGTCGTCAAAGCCGTTGTCCTGCTGGCCACCGGTGTCAACGGCGATGGCCACCGCGAGGTGTTGGGCATGCAAGTAGCGACCAGCGAAACCAAAGCCTCCTGGAACACCTTCTTCGCCGATCTGGTCGCCCGCGGGCTGGGCGGGGTGCGTCTGGTGACCTCTGATGCCCACGCCGGACTGGTCGAGGCGATCGCGGCGAACCTGCCCGGCGCCGTGTGGCAACGGTGCCGTACCCACTACGCGGCCAACCTGATGGCGGTGTGCCCCAAGTCCATGTGGCCGGCGGTCAAAGCGATGCTGCACAGCGTTTATGACCAGCCCACCGCCACCGCCGTGCACGAGCAGTTCGACCGACTCCTGGAATACACCGAAGGCAGACTCCCCAAGGTTGCTGACCATCTCGGTGACGCTCGAGAGGACCTGTTGGCCTTCACAGGCTTCCCCGATGACGTGTGGCGACAGATCTGGTCCAACAATCCCACCGAACGACTCAACCGCGAGATCCGCCGCCGCACTGACGTTGTGGGTATCTTCCCCAACCGTGACGCCATCATCCGACTCATCGGCGCGGTCCTGGCCGAGCAGACCGACGAGTGGACCGAAGGCCGCCGATACCTCGGCCTCGAGGTCCTCAACCGATGTCGACTGACCCTGACCACCGACACCACCACAACACCGGAGGCCACTACCGACCCGCTGATCGAACTGCCTGCCTGAAAGCCCGACGAAGGATCAGAAACGAGTTACACCACTACCTGGGACTTGACC
>NZ_JBDUUF010000036.1:0-1355 GCF_039939235.1 Gordonia aurantiaca
ACCACGACGACGGCCTGCGCCACCTCCGGCTGGTCCAACAACGCAGCCTCGATCTCACCGAGCTCGATCCGCAGACCACGCAACTTCACCTGGAAATCGGTACGCCCGATATAGACCAGTTCCAGCCCACCCGAGGCGGATTCGATCCACTTCACCAGATCACCGGTGCGATACATCCGCTCCCCGTGGCCGAACGGGCAGGCGACGAAGCGATCGGCCGACAAATCAGGGCGACCCACATACCCACGCGCCAACTGCACACCACACAGGTAGAGCTCACCGGCCACACCGACCGGCACCGGATGCAGACGATCATCAAGCACCTGCACCCGCGTGTTCCACACCGGCGCACCGATCGGAACGTCGACCACGTCAGCGGCGCTGTACTCGTGGAACGTCACATCCACCGATGCCTCGGTCGGACCGTACAGATTGTGCAGCGCCGCATCACCGAGCGCCACGAAGGCCTGCGCGGCCTGCGGGGTCAGCGCCTCACCCGAACAGAACACCTGCCGCAACGACGGCACCCGACCCGGCTCCACCACCGCGGTGAACGCCGAGAGCATCGACGGCACGAAATGCGCCGTCGTCACCGACTCGGCCTCGATGAGATCCGCCATATACAGCGGATCACGGTGACCATCCGGCCGCGCAATCACCAACGTGGCACCAACCTGCAACGGCCAGAACAACTCCCACACCGACACATCGAACGTCACCGGCGTCTTCTGCACCACCACGTCCGAGGCGGCCAACGGATACTGCGCCTGCATCCACTCCAAACGGTTCACGATGCCGTCGTGCGGCACCGCCACACCCTTCGGACGGCCCGTCGAACCCGACGTGAAGATCACGTAGGCAATGTTCGAACCACGCAGGCGCGCACGGCGCTCAGAGTCACCGACCGGCCCCGCAGAGTACCCGTCGAGATCGATCGACCCCAACTGCCACACCTCGGTTCCAGCCGGGCCCGGCACCGAAACGCCGGCTCCGGCGAGCACGACCACCGGACGCGCGGTATCGAGGACGTACTCAGTGCGCTCAACCGGGTGATCGGGATCCAGCGGCACATACGCACCCCCGGCCTTGAGCACCGCATAGATACCCACCAGCAACTCAACCGAACGCCGAGCAGCAACCGCCACCAACACATCCGGACCAACACCCGCCTCGATCAGCCTGCGCGCCAACCGATTCACACGAGCATCAAACTCCCCATACGACAACCGCTCACCCTCGAACACCACCGCCGTCGCATCCGGCGTCCGAGCAACCTGAGCATCAAACAACTCCACCAACGTGGAACCAACCACCACATGATCAGTCCCATTCACCGCCGCAACCGCCGCAACATC
>NZ_JBDUUF010000037.1:0-1091 GCF_039939235.1 Gordonia aurantiaca
AGCGCCGACATCGTGTTGGCGAGAGCATTCTTCATCGTGATCGCGCCATAGCCGGCCAACGCCGGCCCGTTCTTCGGCGTCTCCTTGTGCCGATAGCCCTCTTCCCGCGGGAGATGGACGAGCAGCGTGTAACGGGTCTTGCGCTCGACGACCGTGCCGACCGCCGAGCGCTCCAACCCGATCAGCAGATCGCCTTCCCAGTGCCCGGGGACGGCGCGACCGTCGGCTTCCGCCGGTCGCTCGCTGATCAGCGTCTCCGGCGTGACATGCGCCCAGGTCTTGCGCCGCGACCGCTCTCGGGGGACGCGTAGCGCCCTGCCCGTGCGGAGGTTCCAGACGAGTTCGCGCTTGAGCGCGCCGCGGCCCTCGATGTAGAGCGACTGGTAGATCGCCTCTGGGCTGATGCGCATGGACTCATCATCCGGGAAGTCGATCTTCAACCGGTGTGAGATCTGCTCCGGACTCCAAGCCCAGGGCCAGGCCCTGTCCTTCCGATGCGGCTTGCCTCTCCCGGTGAACCGCGGCGGCTGGGGACCGGTGACGATCGTGCCATCGGGGCTTGTGATCTTCCCCGACAGGCGCTCCTCGACATACGCGCGCAGCCGCGGGTTCGCGACGAGTTTCGCGACCTTGGGTCGCTTCGCGGTCATGTCTGCTTTCCACTGCGCGACCGACGCCCGATACTCCGGCTTCCCGCCCCGCGTGGCCGCGTTCCGCCGCAGCTCACGAGAGATCGTCCCGGCATCGCGGCCCATGGCGCGAGCGATCTCGCGAACGCCCTTGCCCTTCTCCTTGAGAATCGCGATCTCCTCGCGCTCAGCGAACGAGAGGTAGCGGCCCGATGGCTGCTGGGCGATGTCGAATGGCGCCATGCCGCCAGCGTGTCGGAACCATCTTGCGCCGACCGCGGGCGCCACGCCGACAACCCCCGCGGCTTCCTCCGCGAGCAGCCCTTTCGCGATCTCGCCCCAGAACGCCGCCTCGACGGGTTTCTGAAACTTCGGATGCCCCGGCGAGCGGAGCTTCGGACGAACCGCCCTGTCCGCGGCCTGCTGACGACGAACCATCGAACACCTCCTGATAGAGGTGTT
>NZ_JBDUUF010000038.1:0-1067 GCF_039939235.1 Gordonia aurantiaca
ATGGTCGCGTGGTGAGGTTGTGGGTTTTGGTTGGGGTGGGTGTTCGGTGGGTTCGTTGGTGGCTGGGTGTGTGGGTGTGTCGTGGGGTTCGGTGGCGGTGTGGTGTGGGGATCGGGTGGTGTCGTATGGGGAGTTCGGTGGTTTGGTGGCGGCGTTGGCGGAGCGGTTGTTGGGGTTGGGTGTGGGTGTGGATTCGGCTGTGGGTGTGGTGATGTCGCGGTCGTTGGAGTTGTTGGTGGCGGTGCATGCGGTGGTGGTTGTCGGTGGTCGGTATGTGCCGGTGGAGCCGGATGTGCCGGTGGAGCGGGTGGGGTTTGTGTTGGGGACGGCTGGTTGTGGGGTGGTGTTGGTTCTGTCGGGTGATGAGGGTGTGGTGGTGCCGGGGGATGTGGTGTGTGTTGAGGTGGATTGTGGTGTGGGGGTGGTGGTTTCGCCGTCTGAGGGGGCGGCTGCGTTGGGTCGTGTGGTGGAGCGTGTGGGTGTGGTGTCGCCGTTGGTGGGTGTGTACACGTTGTTCACTTCGGGGTCGACTGGTCGGCCGAAGGGGGTGACGGTGTCGCATGAGGCGGTGGTGAATCGGTTGGCGTGGATGCAGTCGTTGTTCGGGTTGTCGGTGGATGATGTGGTGTTGTGGAAGACGCCGGTGTCGTTTGATGTGTCGGTGTGGGAGTTGTTCTGGCCGTTGATGGTTGGGGCTTCGGTGGTGGTTGCGGAGCCGGGTGGGCATCGGGATCCGTGGTATGTGGCGGGTGTGGTGGAGCGGTTTGGGGTGTCGGTGTGTCATTTTGTGCCGTCGATGTTGTCGGTGTTCGTCGAGGCGCTGAGGGGTTCGGTTGAGGGGGGTTCGGTTGAGGGGGGTTCGGTTGAGGGGGGTTCGGTTGAGGGGGGTTCGGGTGGTGTGGCGGTTGCCGGGTTGGGGTCGTTGCGTGAGGTGTTTTGTTCGGGTGAGGTGTTGGGTGCGTCGGCGGTGGAGGGTTTGCGGGGGTTGGTGCCTGGTGTTCGGGTGGTGAATCTGTATGGGCCGACCGAGGCTGCGGTGGATGTGACGTCGTATGTGTGTTCGGGTG
>NZ_JBDUUF010000039.1:0-1062 GCF_039939235.1 Gordonia aurantiaca
TCCTTCTTCCCGTCACTGCTCGAGCGCCGCCGCCGCATCGACAAAGCCCTGCACGCGGTGATCATGGAGGCCTACGTTCACGGGGTGTCCACCCGCAGCGTCGATGACCTCGTCGCCGCACTGGGTGTCGGATCCGGTGTCTCCAAGTCTGAGGTCTCACGCATCTGCGCCGGCCTCGACCGTGAGATCGAGGCGTTTCGCACCCGCAGCCTGACCCACACGTCGTTTCCCTACGTGTTCTGTGACGCCACGTTCGCCAAGGTGCGCGTCGGTGCGCATGTGGTCTCCCAGACCCTGGTGGTGGCTACCGGCGTCTCGATCGACGGCACCCGCGAAGTCCTCGGCACAGCCGTGGGTGACAGCGAGTCCTTTGAGTTCTGGCGGGAGTTTTTGGCCTCGCTCAAGGCCCGCGGCCTGACGGGGGTGCACCTGGTGATCTCCGATGCCCACGCCGGACTCAAGGCTGCGGTGACCCAGCAGTTCACCGGGGCATCCTGGCAGCGATGCCGGGTGCACTTCATGCGCAACCTGCACGGCGCGGTGTCAGCGAAGCAGGCACCAGTGGTCACCGCGGCGGTCAAGACGATCTTCGCCCACACCGACCCCGCCGACGTCGCCGCCCAATGGGACCAGGTCGCCGACACCCTCTCAGGCAGCTTCCCGAAGGTCGCGGCGATGATGGACGAGGCCAAGACCGACGTGCTCGCCTTCACCGCCTTCCCCCACACCCACTGGCAGAAGATCTGGTCCAACAACCCCATCGAGCGACTCAACAAAGAGATCAAACGCCGCGCCGACGTCGTGGAGATCTTCCCCAACCCCGCAGCATTCCTGCGCCTGGCCACCGCGGTGGTCATCGAAGCCCACGACGAATGGCAGGTAACCCGCCGCTACCTGTCCGAAGCATCCATGGCTGAGCTCCGCACAGTCATCGCCGCCAAACAGGCCGCCGCTGAACCCGTGGCCAAACAACATCAAATCGCCTAGCATTCACCATGACTCGTTGATCACCACGCGTGAACCCACGCCGACCCAAAGTCCACCACCCCACGGGACACTGTC